>NZ_JBIWFV010000011.1:4727-253441 GCF_044763255.1 Streptomyces sp. NPDC096176
ACGACGGCGGTCGCCAACGGTGATCTGTCGCAGAAGGTCACCGTCGATGTGGCCGGCGAGATGCTGGAGCTGAAGAACACCGTCAACACGATGGTGGACCAACTTCAGTCGTTCGGTTCCGAAGTGACGCGTGTGGCTCGCGAGGTCGGCGTCGAGGGCCGCCTCGGCGGTCAGGCCGAGGTGCCGGGCGCGGCGGGTACGTGGAAGGACCTCACCGATTCGGTGAACACCGCGTTCCGGAACCTCACCGGCCAGGTGCGTGACATCGCGCAGGTGACGACGGCGGTCGCCAACGGTGATCTGTCGCAGAAGGTCACCGTCGATGTGGCCGGCGAGATGCTGGAGCTGAAGAACACCGTCAACACGATGGTGGCGCAGCTGTCCTCCTTCGCCGACCAGGTCACGCGCATGGCACGGGACGTGGGCACCGAGGGCCGCCTCGGCGGCCAGGCGCGGGTCGACGGCGTCAGCGGTACGTGGAAGGAACTGACGGACTCCGTCAACTTCATGGCCGGCAACCTGACGTCGCAGGTGCGTCAGATCGCGCAGGTGACGACGGCGGTCGCCCGTGGTGACCTGTCGCAGAAGATCGACGTGGACGCGCGGGGCGAGATCCTCGAGCTGAAGAACACCATCAACACCATGGTCGACCAGCTGTCCGCCTTCGCCGAACAGGTCACCAGGGTGGCCCGCGAGGTGGGTACGGACGGCCGCCTCGGCGGCCAGGCCCAGGTACCCGGTGTGGCGGGTGTGTGGCGTGATCTGACGGACTCCGTGAACGGCATGGCAGGGAACCTCACGGCGCAGGTCCGCAACATCGCGCAGGTGGCCACGGCGGTGGCCCGTGGTGACCTGTCGCAGAAGATCGACGTGGACGCGCGGGGCGAGATCCTCGAGCTGAAGAACACGCTGAACACGATGGTCGACCAGCTGTCGAACTTCGCGGAGCAGGTCACCAGGGTGGCCCGAGAGGTGGGCACGGAGGGCATCCTCGGTGGCCAGGCCGAGGTGCAGGGCGTCTCCGGCACCTGGAAGGACCTCACTCAGTCCGTCAACTTCATGGCCAACAACCTCACCAGCCAGGTGCGCAACATCGCCGAGGTGACGACGGCGGTTGCCAAGGGCGACCTGTCGAAGAAGATCACCGTCGACGCCAAGGGCGAGATCCTCGAGCTGGTGACGACCGTCAACACGATGGTCGACCAGCTCTCGGACTTCGCGGACGAGGTGACCAGGGTCGCCCGCGAGGTGGGTACGGAAGGCGTGCTGGGCGGCCAGGCGCGGGTGCGCGGCGTGACAGGCATCTGGAAGGACCTCAGCGACAACGTCAACCTGATGGCCAACAACCTGACCAGTCAGGTGCGCAACATCTCCCGGGTCTCCGCGGCGGTCGCCAACGGCGACCTGACGAAGAAGGTGACGGTGGAGGCGCGCGGCGAGGTCGCCGAGCTCGCCGACACCGTCAACACGATGGTGAGGACGCTGTCGTCATTCGCCGACGAGGTGACCCGTGTGGCCCGAGAGGTGGGCACGGACGGCCGCCTCGGCGGCCAGGCGCGGGTGCCCGGGGTCTCCGGCACGTGGAAGGACCTTACGGAGTCCGTGAACTCGATGGCGTCCAACCTGACGGGGCAGGTGCGTCAGATCGCCACGGTAACGACCGCGATCGCCAAGGGTGATCTCACCCGGAAGATCGACATCGACGCGCGGGGCGAGATCCTCGAGCTGAAGACCACCATCAACACCATGGTCGACCAGCTCTCCTCGTTCGCGGAGGAGGTCACCAGGGTCGCCCGCGAGGTGGGCACCGACGGACAGTTGGGCGGTCAGGCGCGGGTGCGGGACGTCGACGGCACCTGGCGCGACCTGACCGAGTCGGTGAACGAGATGGCCGGGAACCTGACCCGTCAGGTGCGCGCCATCGCGGCCGTCGCGACGGCGGTGACCCGCGGCGATCTGAACCTCAAGATCGACGTGGACGCGGCCGGCGAGATCCAGGTCCTCCAGGACAACATCAACACAATGATCGCGAACCTCCGCGACACCACTCTCGCCAACGAGGAACAGGACTGGCTCAAGGGCAACCTGGCCCGTATCTCCGGTCTGATGCAGGGCCGTCGCGACCTCGAGGACGTCGCGTCGCTGATCATGAGCGAGCTGACGCCAGTGGTGTCCGCGCAGCACGGCGCCTTCTTCCTCGCGATGCCGACGAGTACCGGTTCGGACGCGTCGGCGGGCGGGGAGTCGTACGAGCTGGTGATGCGCGGCAGTTACGGCTACTCGGCCGGGCTGATGCCGACGTCGTTCCGGCCGGGGGAGACCCTGATCGGGACGGCGGCGGAGGAGAAGCGGACCATCCAGGTCAATGTGCCGCCGGGCTATCTGCGGATCTCCTCCGGTCTGGGGGAGGCCTCCCCGGCGTATGTGATCGTGCTGCCGGTGCTGTTCGAAGGGAAGGTCCTCGGAGTGATCGAGCTGGCGTCGTTCCAGCCGTTCACCCAGATTCAGCGGGACTTCCTCAACCAGATCGCCGAGATGATCGCGACGAGCGTCAACACGATCAGCGTCAACACGAAGACCGAGGTGCTGCTCAAGCAGTCGCAGGAGCTGACCGAACAGCTGCGGGAGCGTTCCGCCGAGCTCGAGAACCGGCAGAAGGCGCTGCAGGAGTCCAACGCCGAGCTGGAGGAGAAGGCCGAGCTGCTGGCGCAGCAGAACCGGGACATCGAGGTGAAGAACACCGAGATCGAGGAGGCCCGGCAGGTGCTGGAGGAGCGGGCCGAACAGCTCGCGGTCTCGATGCGTTACAAGTCGGAGTTCCTGGCGAACATGTCGCACGAACTGCGCACGCCGCTCAACTCGTTGCTGATTCTCGCGAAGTTGCTCGCGGACAACGCGGACGCCAATCTCTCGCCGAAGCAGGTGGAGTTCGCCGAGACCATCCACGGCGCCGGGTCCGACCTGCTGCAGCTGATCAACGACATCCTCGACCTGTCGAAGGTCGAGGCGGGCAAGATGGACGTCAGTCCGACCCGTATCGCGCTGGTGCAGCTGGTGGACTACGTCGAGGCGACCTTCCGGCCGCTCACGGCGGAGAAGGGCCTCGACTTCTCGGTCCGCGTCTCGCCAGAGCTGCCCGCGACCCTGCACACCGACGAGCAGCGGCTGCTCCAGGTGCTGCGCAACCTCCTGTCGAACGCAGTGAAGTTCACCGACAGCGGGGCGGTCGAGCTGGTCATCAGGCCGGCGGGCGCGGACGTGCCGCAGTCGATCCGGGAGCAGCTGCTGGAGGCCGGGTCGCTGAGGGACGCGGACGGGGACCTGATCGCTTTCTCGGTGACGGACACGGGCATCGGGATCGCGGCCGGGAAGATGCGGGTCATCTTCGAAGCGTTCAAGCAGGCGGACGGTACGACCAGCCGGAAGTACGGCGGTACGGGTCTCGGCCTGTCGATCAGCCGGGAGATCGCGCGGCTGCTGGGCGGCGAGATCCATGCGGCGAGTGAGCCCGGCCGTGGCTCGACCTTCACGCTGTATCTGCCGCTCCACCCCGCCGAGCTTCCGCCGCAGGGGTATCCGCAGCTGAGCCCGGGTATCACGGACAGCCGGGGCGCGGAGGGCGCCGCGGAGGGCAGCGGCGAGCAGACGCCCGTCCGGTCCGCCCCGGCTCCCCGCGCGACCGCGGGCCCCGCGGCCCTGCTGCGGCGGCGGCGCAAGGCACAGGCGGCCGCGGAGCCCAAGCGGACTGCCGGGCAGCCGGCGGAGGCGCCGGGCCAGGAGCCGTGGGGACAGATTGCAGGCGAGCAGGACGGGCCGGAGCAGCGGCGGGTGTTCACCTTCGACGGCGAGAAGGTCCTGATCGTCGATGACGACATCCGCAACGTCTTCGCGCTCACCAGCGTGCTGGAGCAGCACGGGCTGTCGGTGCTCTACGCGGAGAACGGCCGGGAAGGCATCGAAGTGCTTGAGCAGCATGACGATGTGACTGTCGTACTGATGGACATCATGATGCCGGAGATGGACGGATACGCGACGACGACGGCGATCCGCAGGATGCCGCAGTTCGCCGGGCTGCCGATCATCGCGCTCACCGCGAAGGCCATGAAGGGCGATCGGGAGAAGGCCCTCGAGTCGGGCGCTTCCGACTATGTGACCAAGCCGGTCGATCCCGACCATCTGCTGACGGTGATGGAGCAGTGGATGCGCGGGGAGTGATTGCTGCGCGTGCGATTTTGCGCGGGTCGCTGATCGGGTGTGGATGATCGCGTGTGAGACCGGAGGATCCGGGGAACTATCCGGTCTCGCCCCGCGTTTGCGGGTACGTGCGCAGTGACATCGCGGTGACAGGGTGTGGCGACGGGCGGGGTGCGGCTACCATGACCGGCACAAGGACGGGCGGCGCAACGGAGTCGTCCCCTGGGGCGGCGCCCGGTGCGTCCTCCGGCTCTTCGAGCCGGAGAGACCCCATGCCGGGGCGAGGAGGACGGGGCATGGTGCAGAAGGCCAAGATCCTCCTGGTCGATGACCGGCCGGAGAATCTGCTTGCGCTGGAGGCCATCCTCTCCGCGCTCGATCAGACACTGGTGCGGGCATCGTCAGGGGAGGAAGCGCTCAAGGCGCTGCTGACGGATGACTTCGCGGTCATTCTGCTGGATGTCCAGATGCCGGGAATGGACGGTTTCGAGACCGCCGCGCACATCAAGCGGCGGGAGCGGACCAGGGACATCCCGATCATCTTCCTCACCGCGATCAACCACGGACCCCACCACACCTTCCGCGGTTACGCGGCGGGTGCCGTGGACTACATCTCCAAGCCGTTCGATCCGTGGGTGCTCCGCGCGAAGGTCTCGGTCTTCGTCGAGCTCTACATGAAGAACTGCCAACTGCGTGAGCAGGCCGCGCTGCTGCGCCTTCAGCTCGAGGGCGGGGCGCAGGCCGACGCCGGTGCCGGCCGGGAGCCCGCGGGGCTCCTCGCGGAACTGTCCGCGCGGCTCGCCGCTGTCGAGGAGCAGGCGGAGGCGCTCTCCAAGCAGCTCGACGACGACTCGGCGGACGCGGCGGCGGTGGCCACCGCCGCCCACCTCGAGCGCAAACTCACCGGATTGCGCAGGGCGCTTGACGCGCTGGAGCCCGGCACGGGCGGGGGCTCGGCAACCCTTCCGTCGCAGAGTTGACGGCCGCTGCCGCAGCTTGAGGGGTCGTCAGTTCGGCGCCTCATTCGTCGCGACACGTACGGGTGAAGCAGTGGGCACACGTGTGAGCAGGGGTCGACACCGGTAACCTCACCACCATGGCCTCACGTACGTCCGGCAAGGGTTCCCAGGGCACGGCGGGCACCGCGAAGCCGCGCGCCGGCCGTACGACCGGTGCCGCGAAGAAGGCGGCGCCCGCCAAGAAGACCGCCCCCAAGAAGTCCGTGCCCGCAAAAAGGGCGCCCGCGAAGAAGGCGGCGGTCAAGAAGGCGGCTGCGCCGAAGCCCGCGCCGTCCCCCACCGGGGGCGTGTACCGCCTTGTGCGCGCCCTCTGGCTCGGGTTCGCCCATACCGTCGGCGCGATGTTCCGCGGCATAGGGCGTGGCGCCAAGGGGCTCGATCCGGCGCACCGCAAGGACGGCCTGGCGCTGCTGCTGCTCGGTCTCGCACTGATCATCGCGGCCGGGACCTGGTCGAATCTGCAGGGTCCCGTCGGCGGTCTGGTCGAGATGCTGATCACCGGCGCCTTCGGCCGGCTCGATCTGCTCGCGCCGCTGCTGCTGGGCGCGATCGGCGTGCGGCTGATCCTCTATCCGGAGCGGCCCGAGGCCAACGGTCGTATCGTGATCGGTCTTTCCGCCCTGATCATCGGCGTGCTCGGCCAGGTCCACATCGCGTGCGGATCGCCCGGCCGCGGCGAGGGCGCGGAGGCGATCCAGGACGCGGGCGGCCTGATCGGCTGGGGGGCGTCCAAGCCGCTGATCTTCATGATGGGCGAGGTGCTCGCCGTCCCGCTGCTGGTGCTGCTCACCGTCTTCGGGCTGCTCGTCGTGACCGCCACGCCCGTCAAGGCCATCCCGCAGCGTCTGCGGCTGCTCGGTTCCACGCTCGGCATCGTCGAACCTGCGGCCGGGCCGCGGGGCGAGACCGGCGAGGACGACGAGCGGTACGACGAGCAGTGGCGCGAGGCCCTGCCCGGCCGGCCCCGCCGCTCCTCACGCCGCAGCGAGATGCCCGGCCACGACCCGGGCGCCGCGGAGGAAGAGGCGCTCTCCCGGCGCCGCCGCCCGCGCCGGCCCTCGGCGCAGCCGGCCCTCGGCCGCGAGATGGACGCCGTTGACGTCGCGGCGGCCGCTGCCGCCGCCCTCGACGGAGCCGTGCTGAACGGCATGCCTCCCTCGCCGCTCGTCGCGGACCTCACTCGTGACGTCACGGCAGAGCGGCAGCGTGCCGCCACGCCCGTGCCGACCGCCCGCGAGCCGGAGGGCGCCGACCGCGGTGAGCCGAAGGCTCCCGCGACGAACGCCCCCGCGGCGAAGGGGGCCGTACCCGACCTGACCAAGCCGGCGCCCGAGAAGTCCGAACCTCTTCCGCCGCGTGCCGAGCAGCTCCAGCTGTCCGGCGACATCACGTACTCGCTGCCTTCGCTCGACCTGCTCGAGCGCGGCGGCCCGGGCAAGACGCGCAGCGCCGCCAACGACGCGATCGTCGCCTCGCTGAGCAACGTCTTCATGGAGTTCAAGGTCGACGCGGCCGTCACCGGCTTCACCCGCGGACCGACGGTCACCCGCTACGAGGTGGAGCTCGGCCCTGCCGTGAAGGTCGAGCGCATCACGGCCCTGACCAAGAACATCGCGTACGCGGTCGCCAGCCCGGACGTGCGGATCATCTCCCCGATCCCCGGGAAGTCCGCGGTCGGCATCGAGATCCCCAACACCGATCGCGAGATGGTCAACCTCGGCGACGTCCTGCGCCTCGCGGACGCGGCGGAGGACGATCACCCCATGCTCGTCGCACTCGGCAAGGACGTCGAGGGCGGCTACGTGATGGCCAACTTGGCGAAGATGCCGCACGTCCTGGTCGCCGGCGCCACCGGTTCCGGCAAGTCGTCCTGCATCAACTGCCTGATCACGTCCGTGATGATAAGAGCGACGCCGGAGGACGTGCGGATGGTGCTCGTCGACCCCAAGCGGGTCGAGCTCACCGCTTACGAGGGCATCCCGCACCTGATCACGCCCATCATCACCAACCCCAAGCGGGCCGCCGAGGCGCTGCAGTGGGTGGTGCGCGAGATGGACCTGAGGTACGACGACCTGGCCGCGTACGGGTACCGGCACATCGACGACTTCAACCAGGCCGTGCGCCAGGGCAAGGTCAAGTCGCCCGAGGGCAGCGAGCGCGAGCTCCAGCCGTATCCGTACCTGCTGGTCATCGTCGACGAGCTCGCGGACCTCATGATGGTCGCGCCGCGCGACGTCGAGGACGCGATCGTCCGCATCACACAGCTGGCGCGCGCGGCGGGCATCCATCTGGTACTGGCGACCCAGCGCCCGTCCGTCGACGTCGTCACCGGCCTGATCAAGGCGAACGTGCCGTCACGGCTCGCCTTCGCCACCTCTTCGCTCGCCGACAGCCGGGTCATCCTCGACCAGCCGGGCGCGGAGAAGCTGATCGGCAAGGGCGACGGGCTCTTCCTCCCGATGGGCGCCAACAAGCCCACCCGCATGCAGGGCGCCTTTGTGACGGAGGACGAGGTCGCGGTCGTCGTCCAGCACTGCAAGGACCAGATGGCTCCCGTCTTCCGGGATGACGTGGTCGTCGGCACGAAGCAGAAGAAGGAGATCGACGAGGACATCGGCGACGACCTCGATCTGCTCTGCCAGGCCGCCGAACTGGTCGTTTCCACGCAGTTCGGCTCGACGTCGATGCTGCAGCGCAAGCTGCGGGTCGGCTTCGCGAAGGCAGGCCGGCTGATGGACCTCATGGAGTCGCGGAACATCGTCGGCCCCAGCGAAGGATCGAAGGCACGTGACGTTCTTGTGAAACCCGACGAACTGGATGGAGTGCTCGCCGTGATCCGGGGAGAGACTCACTCGTAAGGGTTCGGTGAGCAACCGTTTTCCTTGGTTATACGTCAAGTTGGAGGAAGGGACGTACAGATGTCCCCGACCCCGGGATCGGCCGTCCATTCCGATGGCGTACAAACCTCCACCGCCCGCTTGCCCCACCCTTTCGTACCACCCATAGACTGAACCTCCAGCAGGTGGTTACACGCTCGAAAGGCGCCCCCGTGTCCATCGGCAACTCCCCCGAAGACGACCGGCCTTCAGTCGAAGACGACCGGCCTTCGATCGGCCACGTGCTCCAGCAGGCGCGTGTCGGCGCAGGCCTCACCGTTGACGAGGTCAGTACCTCCACACGGGTGCGCATCCCCATCGTGCACGCGATCGAGGAGGACGACTTCTCCCCCTCCGGCGGTGATGTGTACGCCCGCGGACACATCCGCATGATCGCCCGCGCCGTCGGACTCGACCCCGACCCGCTGATCGCGCAGTACGACTCCGAGCACGGCGGCCGCCCGGCGCCGACACGTGCCGCGCCGCTGTTCGAGGCCGAACGCATCCGTCCCGAGCGGCGCCGCCCCAACTGGACCGCGGCCATGGTCGCCGCCATCGTCGCCGTGGTCGGTTTCGCCGGCTTTACGCTGTTCAGCGACGGCGAGAGCGAGGGCAGCGGCACCACCGTCGCGGAGGGTGATTCGGCCGAGACGAAGAAGCCCACCACGCCGACCAGCAAGCCCGCCGACCCCAAGCCCGATCCGTCCGACAGCGCCATCGCGGCAGTGCCGAAGGACAAGGTCACGGTCAAGCTCTCCGCCACCGGCGACAAGAGCTGGATCTCCGCCAAGTCGCACAACGGCAAGCTGCTCTTCGACGGGCTGCTGCTCAAGGGCGAGACCAAGACCTTCCAGGACGACGAGCGCGTCGACCTGATCCTCGGGAATGCCGGGGCGATCGAGCTGTTCGTGAACGGCAAGAAGGTCAAGGACGAATTCCAGATGGGCGGCGTGGAGCGGCTCTCCTACACGAAGGGCGACCCCGAGGTCGGCTGACGGCACCCGTGCGGAACGTGTGACGGAGGGCCTCGACCCTCGGGGCGGGGGTGTGGGCCGGGACAAAGTAGTCTTGAGCCCATGCCCGAACGCCGTACCGTCGCCCTTGTCACTCTCGGATGCGCCCGTAACGAGGTGGACTCGGAGGAGCTTGCAGGCCGCTTGGCAGCGGACGGCTGGGAGCTCGTCGAGGACGCCTCCGACGCCGACGTCGCCGTGGTCAACACTTGCGGATTCGTCGAGGCCGCCAAGAAGGACTCCGTCGACGCCCTGCTGGAAGCCAACGATCTCAAGGATCACGGCAGAACTCAGGCCGTCGTGGCCGTGGGCTGCATGGCCGAGCGTTACGGCAAGGATCTTGCGGAGGCCCTGCCCGAGGCCGACGGGGTGCTCGGATTCGACGACTACGCCGACATCTCCGACCGTCTGCAGACCATCCTGAGCGGCGGCGTCCACGCCGCCCACACCCCTCGCGACCGGCGCAAGCTGCTGCCGCTGAGCCCCGTCGAGCGGCAGGGTGCCACCGAGGTGGCCCTGCCCGGGCACGGGGACGTCGCTCCGGTGCCCGAGGACCTGCCGGAGGGTGTCGCCCCGGTGTCCGGGCCGCGCGCGCCGCTGCGCCGCCGCCTCGGCACCAGCCCGGTGGCCTCGGTGAAGCTCGCCTCCGGCTGCGACCGGCGCTGCACCTTCTGCGCCATCCCGTCGTTCCGCGGCTCCTTCATCTCGCGCCGGCCCGGCGACGTGCTCGGCGAGACGCGCTGGCTGGCCGAGCAGGGCGTCAAGGAGATCATGCTGGTCTCCGAGAACAACACCTCGTACGGCAAGGACCTCGGCGACATCCGCCTGCTGGAAACCCTGCTGCCCGATCTCGCGGCGGTCGACGGCATCGAGCGGGTGCGCGTCAGCTACCTGCAGCCGGCCGAGATGCGTCCCGGGCTGATCGACGTCCTCACCTCGACAACGAAGGTCGCCCCGTACTTCGACCTGTCCTTCCAACACTCCGCGCCCGGTGTGCTGCGGGCGATGCGGCGCTTCGGTGACACCGAGCGATTCCTGGAACTGCTGGAGACCATCCGCGGCAAGGCCCCCCAGGCCGGTGTGCGGTCCAACTTCATCGTCGGTTTCCCCGGCGAGAGCGAGGCGGACTTCGCCGAGCTGGAACGCTTCCTCTCGGCGGCGCGCCTCGATGCCATCGGCGTCTTCGGCTACAGCGACGAGGAGGGCACGGAGGCCGTCGGCTACGACGACAAGCTGGACGCCGACGTCATCGCGGAGCGGCTCGAGCACCTGTCGCGGATCGCCGACGAGCTCACCGCACAGCGGGCGGAGGAACGCCTGGGCGAGACGCTCGAGGTGCTGGTGGAGTCCGTCGACGACGAGGACGGCGCAGTGGGCCGGGCCGCTCACCAGGCGCCCGAGACCGACGGCCAGGTCGTCTTCACCTCCGGCGAGGGTCTGGAGCCCGGCCGTATGGTCGTGGCGAAGGTTGTCGGCACTGAGGGTGTCGACCTGGTGGCGGAGTTCTGCGAGGTTCTGGGGGGCAGTTCCCGGATCCTTGACGAGGAGGCGGGCAGATGACCGGAGTGCCGGCATCCGCGGCGGGCGGCACCGGAAGGCCGGCGCCCGGCGGCAAGCTGGGCGCTGCGGCCGTCAATCAGGCCAGCCTGTGGAACATCGCGAACATCCTGACCATGGTGCGGCTGGTGCTGGTGCCGGCGTTCGTCCTGCTGCTGCTGCAGGACGGCGGCCACGACCCGGCATGGCGGGCATGGGCGTGGGCGGCGTTCGCCGTCGCCATGATCACCGACATCTTCGACGGGCACCTTGCCCGGACGTACAACCTGGTCACCGACTTCGGGAAGATCGCGGATCCGATCGCCGACAAGGCGATCATGGCGGCCGGACTGATCTGTCTCTCGGCGCTCGGTGACCTTCCGTGGTGGGTGACCGGAGTGATCCTCTTCCGGGAGCTGGGCATCACCCTGATGCGGTTCTGGGTCATCCGGCACGCTGTGATTCCGGCCAGCCGCGGCGGAAAGATGAAGACGCTCGCGCAGGGCACCGCCGTCGGGATGTACGTGCTCGTGCTGACCGGGCCGCTGGCGACCCTGCGCTTCTGGGTGATGGCGCTCGCCGTGGTCCTGACGGTCGTCACCGGCCTCGACTACGTACGGCAGGCGATCGTGCTGAGGCGCAAGGGGCTGGCCGCGCAGCGGGCCGTGGAGGGCACGTCGAGGTGACCGACGCGGCGAAGGTCCTGGCGCTGCTTGCGGAGCGTGGTCGGACGCTGGCCGTCGCGGAGTCCCTTACGGGCGGTCTGGTGGCCGCGGAGCTCACTGCCGTACCCGGGGCATCAAATTCCTTCCGGGGGTCGGTGACGGCCTACGCAACCACCCTGAAGAGGGATGTTCTCGGCGTGGACGCGACCCTTCTGGCGGAGTGCGGTGCGGTGGATCCGCGGGTTGCGTCCCAGATGGCGGCCGGTGTGCGAGAACTGATGGGCGCCGACTGGGGCGTCGCCACCACCGGCGTCGCAGGGCCGGAGGCGCAGGACGGACAGCCCGTCGGGACGGTTTTCGTGGCGGTCGCGGGGCCGGGGGGCACAGGGAAAGTGGCCGCTTTGAGGTTGAACGGCGACCGCGGGGAAATCCGTAGAGAGAGTGTACGGAGCGTGCTGGAGCTGCTCCGTGAGGAACTGTATGAGAACGCGCGGGCACAGGATACGGAACAGAACGGGGGGAATTGATGTTTGCAGCCCTGAGTGAACACGACATCGCTCCCCGCACGGCCGCGGCGCAAGGCGGTACGGTGGGGCGTGAAGGATGCGGCTACGCGGTCCGAGGAGGGAGCCACCGATGATTCTGCTCCGTCGCCTGCTTGGTGACGTGCTGCGTCGGCAGCGCCAGCGCCAGGGCCGTACTCTGCGCGAAGTCTCCTCGTCCGCCCGAGTTTCGCTCGGCTATCTCTCCGAGGTGGAGCGGGGGCAGAAGGAGGCCTCCTCCGAGCTGCTCTCCGCGATCTGCGACGCGCTTGACGTACGGATGTCCGAGCTCATGCGTGAAGTGAGCGACGAGCTGTCGCTGGCCGAACTGGCCGAGTCGGCGGCCGCCGGCGAGCCGGTGCCCGCACCGGTACGCCCGATGCTGGGTTCCGTCTCCGTGACGTCGGTGGCAGGTGTGCCGACGGAGCGGGTGACGATCAAGGCGCCTGCGGAAGCGGTGGACGTCGTCGCCGCCTGAGCCACAGGTCCTGCACGATCCCGCACGGCTTGGTTTGCACCGGGCCCCGGCTGGTACTCGAGTACCGGTCGGGGTTTTTGTTTGCCCCGGTGCCACCGTCCCCGAATGACCCTTTTAGGTAGTTATGCCATGGTGGACGGTAGTCGCTGAACCGAGTGGAGGACGTGCATGTCAGTCGTGAAGAGCTCTCTGTCCGATGCGGACCTCAAGACGGTCGGTGGATCCCTGAAGGGCGCGCTGGTCGACCTGGTGGACCTCGGTCTGGTGGCCAAGCAGGTGCACTGGAACGTCGTCGGCCCTCGCTTCAGGTCCGTCCACCTCCAACTCGACGAGGTCGTCGACACGGCGCGGCAGCACTCCGACACCGTGGCCGAGCGCTGCTCCGCGATCGGCGTGAGCCCCGATGGCCGCGCCGCGTCGGTGGCGGCACAGAGCGCGATCGGCTCGGTGTCGGAGGGGTGGATAAAGGACGTCGACGTGGTGCGGACGATGGTGGACGCTCTGGGCGCAGTCATCGCGAGGATGCGGGAGCGCATCGAGGCCACTGACGAACCCGACCCGGTGAGCCAGGACATTCTGATCCAGCTGACGGCGGACCTTGAGAAGCATGCCTGGATGTTCCAGGCCGAGAGCGCATGACCCCGAGCGCACAACTGGTGCTTTCACGCGCCGGGTCGGCCAACCGCGCGCCCTCCCCGCGGCCTCTCGCGTCGCACTAGCGTGGGCCGGAGGAGGCAGCCATGGCGGTACGCGGGGCGGTCCTCGTGCCTGTTGTCGTGTTCGGACTCGTTCTGGGCGCAGTGTGGTGGTGGGCCGTCCTGCGGATGGCTCTGATACCGGAGCACGCGGGGGTCGTCGAAGGGGCGGTGGCGGCGGGCGGTTGGGGCCTGAGCCTGCTTCCCGTGCATGTGACGGCGGCCCGCAGAGCGACTACCAGGGCATTGCTACGCCGCCGTTCGGGCGGAATATCTGACCCGTCGTGAAGGACGAAGCGTCGGAAGCCAGATGAAGGACGGTGTGGGCGATGTCCTCGGGCTCGCCGACGCGGCGCAGCGGTGACATCCGTGCCATCGTGCTCTCCGCGTGGTGTTGGAGTTCCATGTCGTGACGGGCCGTCATCGGGGTGCGGACCCAGCCGGGTGCGACGGCGTTCACGCGGACCCCGTGCGGCCCCAGTTCGGCCGCGAGAGTCCTGGTCAGCTGGACCACCGCGGCCTTCGACACGCTGTAGCAGAACAGGCCTGGGGTGGCCGCGTCGACGGCGCCGGAAGCCATGGTGATGATGGAGCCGCCGCCCGAGGTGATCATGGCGGGGGCCGCCGCCCGGCAGGCGAACAAAACCCCCTTGAAGTTGACGGCGAGGACGCGGTCCAGGTCGTCGGGCTTCGTCTCGAGGACCGAGCTCGTGTGCATGACGCCTGCGACGGCGGCCAGGATGTCGAGGCGGCCCGCCTGGCCGACTGCCGCCGCGAGGGCGGGGTGGTCAGTGACGTCGAGGGTGTGGGTGACCGCTGCTCCTCCGGCGGCGTCGATCAGGGCGCCGGTCTCCCGAAGTCCCTTCTCGTCCCGGTCGGCGCAGTGCACGACGGCTCCTGCCTCGGCGAGCAGGACGGCTGAGGCGCGGCCGATGCCGCTGCCCGCTCCGGTGACGAACGCGGTCCGGCCGGTGAGGTCGTACGCGGTGAGGGCCATGAGGGGACCGTACGACCGGATCTGACGGAGCGTCAATTACCTGTTCATCGAAACTGCTTGGACGTGGAGAACGGCCTTTCCGCCGAGGTGTGGCGGTGGTCAGACGGCGGGGCCGCTCTGGCAGCGGGGACACCAGTAGGTCGGCCGCTCTCGGCTCCCGTCTCCCTGGTCGGCCTTTCGGACGGGTGCGCCGCAGCGCGGGCAGGGGCGGCCTTCGCGCCCGTAGACGTACAGCTTCTGCGACGGATCGAGGCCGCCGGTCATGGTGCGCCGGTCAGAACGCCGCTTGTTCGATTCGAGGAGCCGCTGCGCGGTGGCCACGAGCCGCTCAGGGGTGCCGTCGGGCAGGTCGCCTACCGGCAGCCAGGGCGTGACACGGGCCAGGAAGGCCAGCTCCGACTTGTAGACGTTCCCGATTCCGGCAAGATTCCGTTGGTCGAGGAGGGCATCGCCAAGGGGACGGGCCGGGTCGGCGAGCAGGTTCGCGACCGCTTTGGCGGGGTCCCAGTCGGGGCCGAGGAGATCGGGGCCGAGGTGGCCGACGGCTTGCTCTTCGTCGGCGGTACGGAGCAGCTCGACTACGGGGAGGCGATAGCCGACTGCGGTGTGGGCGACGTTGCCCAGGATCGCGCGGATCTGGTGCGAGGGGCCGCCACGCCAGCGCTCCCCGGTGCCGAACACGCGCCAGGAGCCGTCCATTCGAAGATGCGAGTGCAGGGTCAGCCCACCCTCGAAGCGAGTGAGCAGATGCTTGCCGCGCGGCGTCACGTCCAGCACGGTCCGGCCGGTGAGATCCGCCGTGGCGAAGCGCGGCACGCGGAGATCGGACCGGGTCAGGACCCGACCGGCCAGCGCCTCGTGCAGGCGGTGGGCGGTCAGCCAGACGGTGTCTCCTTCGGGCATGACATCCATGATGCGTGACGGGCAGCGCCAGTGGTGGTGCCCTGGGGCCGGGTCAAGGACGCAGACGCAGCCCCCTCGGTGTGGCGTGGAACCCGGCGGTCTCCAGCGCACGGGCCGGCGGGGCTGTCAGGGCGGGGGCGCCGTTGACCCGCTCGACGGTCACGGTGCCGAGGGCGCCTTCGCGCGCGGCGGTGGCCAGCGCTTCGGCCGCCGCGCGCAGAGCGGGCGATTCCGGGTCGGTGGCCCACGCCAGCAGCGTCTTGCCGCCGCGCTCCATGTAAAGGGTCAGCTCCCCGTCGACGAGGACCACCAGGGAGCCCGCCTTGCGGCCGGGCTTGTGACCGGCGCCGTCCGGCGGCTCGGGCCAGGACAGCGCCGCCCCGTAGGCATTGGCCGGGTCGGCTGCGGCCAGCACCACCGCGTGCGGTGCCGACTGCCCTTCTGCCCGGTCCCGGGCCGTGGACGCCGCGCGCAGGCGGTCGACCGCGCCGTCCATCGCGAACTGGGCGGCGCCCAGCCCTTCGACGACATAGCCGCGGCGAGCCTGTCCCGTGTCCTCGAAGGCGGACAAAATGCGGTAGGTGGCGGAGAAGCCGCCCTCGACCCCCTCGGCCGCCACCGCGCCTCGCGTCACCACACCGTGGCGGTCCAGCAGGGTGCGGGCCAGCGCGTGGGCCCGGTGGGTCGGCTCGGGTTCGGCGGGCGGGAGCAGGGACCAGCGGCCGCTCACCGTCGGAGGGCCCGTGCGGGAGGCGGTGCGAGCTGCAGCGGTGAGGCTGCCGTAGCGGCCGCGGGGG
The DNA here is from genome assembly GCF_044763255.1 of Streptomyces sp. NPDC096176. Taxonomy (NCBI): domain Bacteria; kingdom Bacillati; phylum Actinomycetota; class Actinomycetes; order Kitasatosporales; family Streptomycetaceae; genus Streptomyces; species Streptomyces sp. NPDC096176. The sequence goes on from NZ_JBIWFV010000011.1 coordinate 20,443, forward strand.
ACGGCGCGCTTGGCGCGATGGGCGGTGGATCCCGTCGTACGGCCGGAGCCGAGGAAGGCACGCAATGGGGCCAGCGTGTCGTTGGTGAGCCGACCGGACCAGGCGAGATCCCAGATGGCGTCGGCCAGCGCGGGATCGGTGGCGTCGGGATGCGTGGTCGCCCGCACCTGGTCGGCGATCTGGCGGAAGAACAGGCCGTATCCGCCGGAGAGGGCGGTGAGGATCGACTCGTGCAGCGCTGTCAGCTCCAGTGGATGGGGCTGGGGCAGGAGCAGCGGCGCGGCGTCGGCCAGATAGAGGGAGACCCAGCCGTCCTTGCCGGGCAGGGCGCCGGCACCGGCCCACTGGACTTCGCCGGTGGTGGTCAGTTCGTCCAGAAGGGTGCTGCTGTAGTGGGCGACACGGGACGGGAGGATCAGCTTCTCGAGGGCGGAGGCGGGCACCGCGGCGCCCTGCAGTTGTTCGACGGCGCGAGCGAGACCGTCGATTCCGCGCAGACTGTTGCTGCCCAGGTGCTGCCACTGGGGAAGGAAGGTGGCCAGCGCGGCGGGCGGCACCGGCTCCAGTTCGTGGCGCAGGGCTGCGAGCGAACGCCTGCGCAGTCGGCGCAGCACGCCGGCGTCGCACCACTCCTGGCCGATGCCCGAGGGGTGGAACTCGCCCTGTACGACCCGGCCGCTCGCGGCGAGACGCTGCAGGCCGCCCTCGGTGACCGCCGCGCCGAGCCCGAAGCGAGCGGCGGCCTGTGCGGAGGTGAACGGGCCGTGCGTGCGCGCGAACCGGGCCAAAAGGTCGCCGAACGGGTCCTTCACCGGCTCGGTGAACGCCTCCGGCACGCCCACGGGCAGTGCAGTGCCCAAGGCGTCCCGCAGCCGGCCGGAGTCCTCGATCGCAGCCCAGTGGTCGACCCCCGCGATGCGGACCCGGATGGCGCGGCGCGCTGCGGCGAGCTCCTGCGGCCAGGCCGGATCGCCGCCGCGCTCGACGAGCTCCTCGTCCGTCAGGGGGCCGAGGACACGCAGCAGGTCGGCCACGCCCTCCGGGTCCTTGATCCGCCGGTCGTCCGTCAGCCACTGCAGCTCCCGCTCCAGCTCCGTGAGCACGTCCGGGTCGAGCAACTCCCGCAGCTCCGCCTGGCCGAGTAGCTCGGACAGCAGCCGTGAGTCCAGCGACAGGGCGGCAGCACGTCGCTCTGCCAGAGGGGAGTCCCCCTCGTAAAGGAACTGGGCGACGTAACCGAAGAGCAGGGAGCGGGCGAAGGGCGACGGCTCGGGGGTGGTGACTTCCACCAGGCGGACGCGGCGCGACTCGATGTCGCCCATCAGCTCCGTGAGCCCCGGGACGTCGAAGACGTCCTGCAGGCATTCGCGGACCGCCTCGAGGACGATCGGGAAGGAGCCGAACTCACTCGCCACCTGCAGCAATTGGGCCGCGCGCTGACGCTGCTGCCACAGCGGCGTGCGCTTCCCCGGCGAGCGGCGCGGCAACAGCAGCGCTCGGGCGGCGCATTCGCGGAACCGGGAGGCGAACAGGGCCGAGCCGCCCACCTGGTCGGTGACGATCTGACTGATCTCGCCCTTGTCGAAAACGGCGTCCCCCGCGCCGACGGGAGCCTGCTCGCTGTCGAACGTCGTGTCCGTACGGGCCGGCTCCTGGTCCAGCAGATCCAGACCCATCAGATCCGCGTCGGGCAGGCGCAGCACGATGCCGTCGTCCGCGTGCATGACCTGTGCGTCCATGCCGTAGCGCTCGGCGAGACGGGCGCCCAGCGCCAGCGCCCACGGCGCGTGCACCTGGGCGCCGAACGGGGAGTGGATCACCACCCGCCAGTCGCCCAGCTCGTCACGGAACCGCTCCACCAGGATCGTCCGGTCGTCGGGCACATGGCCGCAGGCGCGGCGCTGCTCGTCGAGATAGGCCAGTACGTTGTCCGCGGCCCAGGCATCAAGACCGGCGGCCACCAGGCGCAGACGGCCGTCCTCGGGGGAGAGCCCGCCGACCTCGCGCAGGAAGGCGCCCACGGCGCGCCCCAGCTCAAGGGGTCGGCCCAGCTGGTCGCCCTTCCAGAAAGGGAGCCGGCCCGGCACACCGGGCGCGGGGGAGACAAGCACCCGGTCCCGCGTGATGTCCTCGATCCGCCAGGACGTGGTGCCCAGGGTGAAGACGTCACCCACCCGGGACTCGTAGACCATCTCCTCGTCGAGCTCACCGACCCGGCCGCCACCCTTCTTCGGGTCGGCCCCCGCGAGGAAGACCCCGAAGAGACCGCGGTCCGGGATCGTGCCGCCGGACGTGACCGCCAGGCGCTGCGCGCCCGGGCGGCCTGTGACCGTGCCGGCGATCCGGTCCCAGACCACACGCGGCCGCAGCTCGGCGAACGCGTCCGAGGGATAACGGCCGGCGAGCATGTCCAGGACGGCCGTGAAGGCGGACTCCGGCAGAGACGCGAAGGGTGCGGCACGGCGCACCAGCGCCAGCAGATCGTCGAACTGCCAGGTGTCCAGGGCGACCATCGCGACCAGCTGCTGCGCCAGCACGTCCAGTGGGTTCGACGGGATGCGCAGCGACTCGATGGATCCGGTGCGCATCCGCTCCGTGACCACGGCCGCCTGCACGAGATCCCCGCGGTACTTGGGGAAGACCACGCCCGTGGAGACCGCGCCCACCTGGTGGCCGGCGCGGCCCACGCGCTGCAGACCGGAGGCGACGGACGGCGGGGACTCGACCTGGACGACCAGATCCACGGCTCCCATGTCGATGCCCAGCTCGAGACTGGAGGTGGCGACGACCGCGGGCAACCGGCCCGCTTTGAGGTCCTCCTCCACGAGGGCGCGCTGCTCCTTGGAGACCGAGCCGTGGTGGGCGCGGGCGAGGAGCGGCGGGGCGCCCTGAGCCGCCCCGGACTGAGCCATGATCTCGGCCGGCGGCGCGCCGTCGGGCATGGGCTCGCCCATGGCCCGCTCGTAGGCGATCTCGTTGAGGCGGTTGCACAGCCTCTCCGCCAGCCGGCGGGAGTTGGCGAAGACAATCGTGGAGCGGTGCGCCTGGACGAGATCGGTGATGCGCTCCTCGACATGAGGCCAGATCGAGGGCTTCTCCGCGACGCCGTCGGAGGCGTCGGATGCCGGGGAGCCACCGAGCTCACCGAGATCCTCGACCGGAACGACCACCGAGAGGTCGAACTCCTTGCCGGAGGGCGGCTGGACGATCTCCACCCGCCGCTGTGGAGACAGATAGCGGGCCACCTCGTCCACCGGCCGCACCGTCGCCGACAGGCCGATTCTGCGGGCGGGACGGGGCAGCAGCTCGTCGAGGCGCTCCAGGGACAGTGCGAGGTGGGCACCACGCTTCGTCCCCGCGACGGCGTGCACCTCGTCCAGGATCACGGTCTCGACACCCGCCAGTGCGTCCCGGGCGGCAGAGGTGAGCATCAGGAACAGCGACTCGGGCGTGGTGATCAGAATGTCCGGCGGCCTGGTGACCAACGTCCGGCGCTCCGCGGGAGGGGTGTCGCCCGAGCGGATACCGACACGCACCTCCGGCTCGGGAAGCCCGAGCCGGACCGACTCCTGACGGATACCGGTGAGCGGGCTGCGGAGGTTGCGTTCCACATCGACCGCGAGGGCCTTCAGCGGCGACACGTACAGCACGCGACAGCGCTTCTTCGGCTCCGCGGGCGGCGGTGTGGACGTCAACCGGTCCAGGGCGGCCAGGAAGGCGGCCAGCGTCTTGCCGGAGCCCGTCGGCGCCACCACCAGCACGTCCGAGCCCTCGCCGATCGCCTGCCATGCCCCCTCCTGCGCGGCGGTGGGCGCGCTGAACGCCCCCGTGAACCAGCCTCGGGTCGCGGGGGAGAAGGAGTCGAGCGCAGTCCTGGCCATGTCCACCATCGTGCACCCGACCACTGACAACGCCTGTCCAGGACATGGACGGGCAGGTCCGCCGCATGGAGCCGGGCGCAGAATGGCTGCATGGCGAGGGACACGGCGGTGGAGAAGAAGGGCGAGTGGGCACGGCACTGGCAGTACCCGGGGGTACCCGGCCTCGACCTGCTGCGGGCCCGCTACGTGCGCCACTCCTTCCCCCGCCACAGCCACGAGGGGTTCGTCTTCGGTGCGGTGCGCCGCGGCATCGAGGACGTCCTCCTGCCGGAGGGGACGGTGCGGGCGAGACCCGGAACCGTAGTCATGATCAATCCCGAGGTGCCGCACTCCGCCAGGGCCGGCGTGCCGGAGGGCTGGGTGTACTCCACCCTCTACCCGTCCTCGCAGCTGGTCGCCGGTATCGCCGAGGAGACGACGACCCTGCGCGGGACGGCCGGTTTCGCCGAGACGATCGTCGAGGACCCCGACACCGCCCGCCTGGTGCACGAGGTGCACCGAGCCGCGGAGGAGGGCAACGCGCTCGCCGCCGACAGCGTCCTGCGTCTGACCGTCGCCAGGCTGCTGCACCGCCACGGGCGCTCACTGCCCGCACGCACGCCCCTCGCGGCAGGGTCACGCACCGCGGCCGCAGCGAAGCAGCTCCTCGAAGAGCGGATGGAGCAGCCGCCGTCCCTCGAAGAACTGGCGCAGGAGGTCGGGGTCAGCCCCTTCGCGCTGCTCCGCGCCTTCAAGGCCGCCTACGGGCTGCCGCCGCACACCTGGCTCACCGACGCGCGCGTGCGGCGTGCACGGCACCTCCTGGACGCAGGTACGTCACCGGCCGAGGCAGCCGTCGCCGTCGGGTTCACCGACCAGCCCCATCTGAACCGCCACTTCACGCGGATCGTCGGTGTCACGCCGGGGGCCTACCGCAAGGAGCGGGAGCGCGCAAGAACGTACAAGACCGCGGGGAGCGGGCTTGCGTAACCTCCGGGACGTGCCAGAACAGACAGCTCGACCAGACATATCCACCAGGGCGGCCTCTCCGGCCCGAGGGCCGTCCGCGGCCCTCCAGGCGTCCGCGCGCGGGCCCGTGCCCGTCGGCGGGGCGGCCTCGTCCGGGGCCGGGACCGTCAGCGGGCCGGCCTCCTCCAAGGCAGGGACCGCAGGTCCGCCCTCGGTGCCGAAGCCGGACTCGGCCGTCGTCCGGGACGCACTCGGCGTGGGCTTCGCCGTCGGCCTCTCCGGCTTCGCCTTCGGCGTGACCTCGGCGGGATCAGGCCTGACCCTTCTGCAGACCTGCGCGCTCAGCCTGCTCGTGTTCACCGGAGCGTCGCAATTCGCGCTCGTGGGCGCGATCGCGGCCGGGGGAAACCCGCTGGCGGCGGCGGCAGGTGCCTTCTTCCTGGGCGTACGCAACGCCTTCTACGGGCTGCGGTTGTCACAGCTGCTCGCACTGCCCCGCTTCGTACGGCCGCTCGCCGCGCACTGGGTCATCGACGAGACCACGGCCGTCGCCCTCGCCCAGCCCACACGGCGCAGCGTACGGCTCGGCTTCACCGTCACCGGCCTCACCCTGTACGTGCTGTGGAACGTGACCACGCTCCTCGGGGCCCTCGGAGCCGAGGCCCTCGGCGACACCGACGCCTGGGGGATGGACGCGGCGGGTCCGGCGGTCTTCCTCGCTCTGCTCGCGCCGATGCTGCGCACGGCCACCGAACGTGCCGTGGCCGGGCTCGCGGTGGTGCTCGGGCTCGGGTTCCTGCCGGTGCTGCCCGCCGGAGTGCCGGTGCTCGTCGCGGCGCTGGCCGCTCCCGCAGTGCTGTGGCTCAAGGGGCGAGCGATCGGTGGAGGGACGGAGAGGACGAAGTCTGCGCCGGAGAAGACGCGCGTGCAGGGGAAGGGTGAGGAGCGATGAGCATCTGGATCGCGATCGCGCTGACGGCTGTCGGCTGCTACCTCGTGAAGCTCGTCGGCCTGCTGGTGCCGGCCGACACGCTCGAGCGGCCTCTCGTGCAACGACTGGCTGCACTGCTTCCCGTCGCCCTGCTGGCCGCGCTGACTGCGCAGCAGACCTTCAGTACAGGCCAATCGCTGGTGCTCGACGCGAGGGTCGCGGGGGTCGGGGCCGCGGCGCTCGCTCTGCTGCTGCGCGCGCCCTTCCTGGTGGTGGTCGGGGCCGCGGTGGCCGTGACGGCGGGGGTGCGGGCGCTGGGAGGCTGACCGGCCGGCGGCCCACGGTGGTGCCACCACCGCCCCGTGACCGCCCCCTGTGGCGGGTGCGGGTCGCCGCCAAGGGCGTTCATGCGATGCCGTGGCCGTAGGCCCGCAGGGTCAGCAGCGCCTCGATCGTCACGATCGGCCGTGCCTCCAGGGCGGTGCCGGGGGCCCATTCGCGCCATGTGAGGGGCCACCCTCCGTCGTCCCTCTGCTCACCCGCCAGGTGCTCCAGGGATCGGTCCATCTCCCGGTCCGTGAACCAGCGGCGGGCGAGCGAATCGGGTGTGCGGGCGTAGTCGTACGCGAAGTGGTGCTCCCCGGGGGCGTATCCGGGGGCGACGGGCTGGTCGTCGAGGCGTCCCGGGTCCAGCGCGACCAGCTGCTGCTCGCGCACGATCCGGCCGAGCCTGGCGGCCGCCGCCTGCGCGCGCGAGCGGTCCGGTGCGCCGTCCAGGAACGCGATTGCTGCCTCGACCTCGTACGGGTGGGACTTCTCGATCGCGTCGACCGCCGCCCAGCAGTAGTCGGTGGCCCGGAACAGCCATGCGTGCCACACCTGATTGCGGTGCAGCAGACCGACCACCGGCCCCGTGGCGAGCAGCTCGCTCGGCGGGTTGTCGACGATCGGGAGGAACGGAGCCGCGGGGTAGGCGCGCTGGGAGGGGTGGACGACCGGCAGGGCACCGTCCGGGGTGGACACCTCCGTGAGGTAGCGGCACATCCGCTCCACCCGCAGACCGCCGCAGCGGCCGATGGAGTCGAGCACGCGCAGGGCATGTGCGGTGTGCAGCGGCTGGCTGACCGGGCCGCGCAGATCGGGTTCGAGGGCATGGCCGTAGCCGCCGTCCTCGTTGAGGTAGGCGGCGAGGGCCGTTTCGACGGCGTCGGAGCTGCCGCCCAGGAAGTGGTAGGCGAACCGTCGCTGCTCGAGCACCCGGGCGGTCAGCCAGATGAAGCGCTCCGCGCGCGCGAGTGCCGACGCGGACGCGGGTGAGGGATCGGTGGTTGCTCCGGTTCCAGCCATGTTCCGACGGTAGAGCGAATAGGGCTTTCGGCAAGCAGGACGGACAAGGCTGCACTCTTGGGGGCGGGATACTGGCGTCATGCGGTTGACGATTTTCTGGGAGCGGATGGCCGACCACTTCGGTGCGGTGTACGCGGACTCCTTCGCGCGGGACCATGTGATGGCCGAATTGGGCGGCCGAACGATCCACGAGGCACTGGCCGAGGGCTGGGAGGCGAAGGACGTGTGGCGCGCCGTGTGCGCCGCCGTGGACATCCCTGCGGACAAGCGCTGAGACGCCGGACGGCCCACCGCGGTCACCGCGGTGGGTCACACTGGCCCGGTGGCCCAGACCGACAGGACCGCCCGGACGAGATCGACCGGGACACGAACGCGCCGCACATCCTCTGTGCAGGACGTCGCACCCGACGCCGCGCAGGGCACTACCGCAGGACGGGACCGCTGACGACATGACCGCTGACGAGAGGACCGCGCAGGACGCGGTCGCGTCGGACGAGGCCGCCGTGGGCATTCCCGCGCAGAGCGCCGCGGCGCCCGCCACTCCGCCGTCCTCCCCGCCCCCGGGAGCGGACGCCGCCACCGCGGCCGGCGCGCCCGGCGGCATGCCGCGCTGGCTGCCGCGAGCGATGATCCTCGCCCTGGCGCTCTACGCCTGTTTCCAGCTCGGCAGCTGGGCCTTCCACCAGTTGATCGGTCTCCTGATCAACATCCTGATCGCCTTCTTCCTGGCGCTTGCGATCGAACCCGCGGTCGGACGGATGGCGGCACGCGGCATGCGCCGCGGCCTCGCCACCTTCCTGGTCTTCTTCGCGGTGCTGGTCGCGGGTGCGGGCTTCGTCGTCCTGCTCGGTTCGATGCTGGCCGGCCAGATCATCGAGATGGTCGAGGACTTCCCCAAGTACCTCGACTCGGTCATCCGCTGGATCAACGACACGTTCCACACGGAGCTCTCCCGGGTGGAGGTCCAAGACAGCCTGCTGCGCTCGGACTGGCTGCGGAAGTATGTCCAGAACAGCGCCAGCGGGGTGCTCGACGTCTCCGCCACCGTGCTCGGCGGTCTCTTCAAGCTGCTGACGATCTTCCTGTTCTCCTTCTACTTCGCGGCCGACGGGCCCCGGCTGCGTCGAGCGCTGTGCTCCGTACTGCCCCCGGCCAAGCAGACAGAGGTGCTGCGCGCCTGGGAGATCGCGGTCGACAAGACCGGGGGGTACCTCTACTCGCGCGGCCTGATGGCGCTGATCTCCGGGATCGCGCACTACATCCTGCTGGAGATCCTCGAAGTGCCGTACGCCCCGGCCCTGGCGGTCTGGGTCGGCCTGGTGTCGCAGTTCATCCCGACCATCGGCACGTACTTGGCGGGTGCCCTGCCGATGCTGATCGCGTTCACCGTCGACCCCTGGTACGCGCTCTGGGTGCTCGGCTTCGTCGTCGTCTACCAGCAGTTCGAGAACTACGTACTGCAGCCGAAGCTCACCGCCAGGACGGTCGACATCCACCCGGCGGTGGCCTTCGGTTCTGTCGTCGCCGGCACGGCGCTGCTGGGAGCGGTCGGTGCCCTGATCGCGATCCCGGCGGTCGCGACGCTCCAGGCGTTCCTCGGCGCGTACGTGAAGCGCTACGCGGTGACCGACGACCCGCGGGTCCACAGCCACAGCAGGCACGGCGGCGGCCGGGCGCTTGCGCGGGTGCGCAGCGCACTGGGAAGCGGCCGTCGAGGCCCCTCGGCAGGGCAGGACGCGCAGGGTGCGGTGCCTCCGCAGGCGCCCGTACCCCCGCGGGGTGCGGCGCCTCCGCAGGCCCACGGCGAAGGCTGAGACGGGCAGGCGCCCAGTCACCAGACCGCGCGCCGAGGCGGGATCACGGGGGTTCCACGGGTCGGCGTGGTGCGCGCGTGGTGCGCTTGACAGTAAAATCGAACATCCATTCTTATGGGGTTCCGGCCCTGATTCCGGTGAGTTATCCACAGGCTGGGCGGACGGCGGGGCCCATTGTCAGTGGCAGGGGTTAGCGTCTTTGACGTGAAGCGATCGACACAAGCAAATCGGGTGGAACCCATGGCAGGTACCGACCGCGAGAAGGCGCTCGACGCCGCGCTCGCACAGATTGAACGGCAATTCGGCAAGGGTGCCGTGATGCGGCTGGGCGAGCGGCCGAACGAGCCCATCGAGGTCATCCCCACCGGGTCGACCGCGCTCGACGTCGCGCTCGGAGTCGGCGGCCTGCCGCGCGGCCGCGTGGTGGAGGTGTACGGACCGGAGTCCTCCGGTAAGACCACCCTCACGCTGCACGCCGTGGCCAACGCCCAGAAGGCGGGCGGCGCCGTGGCCTTCGTGGACGCGGAGCACGCCCTTGACCCCGAGTACGCCAAGAAGCTCGGCGTCGACATCGACAACCTCATCCTTTCCCAGCCGGACAACGGCGAGCAGGCCCTCGAGATCGTCGACATGCTCGTCCGCTCGGGCGCGCTCGACCTGATCGTCATCGACTCCGTCGCGGCCCTCGTGCCCAAGGCGGAGATCGAGGGCGAGATGGGCGACTCGCACGTGGGTCTTCAGGCGCGGCTGATGAGCCAGGCGCTCCGGAAGATCACCAGCGCGCTCAATCAGTCCAAGACCACCGCGATCTTCATCAACCAGCTCCGCGAGAAGATCGGTGTGATGTTCGGCTCCCCGGAGACCACGACCGGTGGCCGGGCGCTCAAGTTCTACGCCTCCGTGCGTCTCGACATCCGCCGTATCGAGACCCTCAAGGACGGCACGGACGCGGTCGGCAACCGCACCCGCGTCAAGGTCGTCAAGAACAAGGTCGCCCCGCCCTTCAAGCAGGCCGAGTTCGACATCCTCTACGGCCAGGGCATCAGCCGCGAGGGCGGCCTGATCGACATGGGCGTGGAGCACGGCTTCGTCCGCAAGGCCGGCGCCTGGTACACGTACGAGGGCGACCAGCTCGGCCAGGGCAAGGAGAACGCCCGCAACTTCCTGAAGGACAACCCCGACCTCGCCAACGAGATCGAGAAGAAGATCAAGGAGAAGCTCGGCGTCGGCGTCAGGCCGGAGGCCTCGGCGGCGGAGCCCGGTGCGGACGCGGCCGCAGCAGAGCCGGCAGAGGACGTGGCGAAGTCGGTGCCCGCGCCCGCCTCCAAGGCCAAGACGGCCAAGGCGGCGGCGGCCAAGGGTTAGCGGGAATGGCCCGGCGAACCGAATGGCCGGGTGACAGCCCCGACTCGTCGAGGGCCGAGAAGGAGCTGTCTCCCCGGGATCCGGCTGAGCGGGCGCGGGCGATCTGCTTGCGCCTGCTCACCGGGACCCCGCGCACCCGCAAGCAGCTGGCGGACGCGCTGCACAAGCGGGAGATCCCCTCGGAGGTTGCCGAGGAGGTCCTCTCTCGTTTCGAGGACGTGGGCCTGATCAACGACGCCGCCTTCGCCGACGCGTGGGTGGAGTCCCGGCATCACGGCCGGGGCCTCGCCCGGCGCGCTTTGGTGCGGGAGCTGCGCACCAAGGGAGTGGACTCCGCTCTTATCGACGAGGCCGTGGGACAGCTCGACTCGGACCAGGAGGAGGCGACCGCCCGCGAACTTGTGGCGCGCAAGCTGCGCTCCACTCGGGGCCTCGACCGGGACCGCCGCCTGCGCCGCCTGGCCGGGATGCTGGCCCGCAAGGGCTACCCCGAGGGCATGGCGCTGCGGGTGGTCAGGCGCGCCCTCGAGGAAGAGGGCGAAGACACGGCGGACTTGGACGAGACGGACTACTAGGGGTGGGACCGGCCGCACGGGGGATGCGCGACCGGCGGGCGGCAGCGCATGCCTGCCCGGCCCATCTGTTCCCGGCTCGCTGGCTTCCGGCCCACCTCGTACGGCCTGCCCCTCGCCGCCCGTTCAGCTTGTGAGACCCGTTGTGCGGGACCCGTTCAGCCTGTGGAGCGGCCGGCCTCTACAGCGTGACCGGGAGCCCCGCCGCCTTCCAGGCCTGGAAGCCGCCGACCAGGTCCGTCGCGCCGCGCAGCCCCAACTGGTGCAGCGACGCGACCGCCAGGGTGGACGCGTATCCCTCGTTGCAGATCACGACGATGCGCAGGTCGTGGCCGACGGCCTGCGGGATGCGGTGGCCGCCTTGAGGGTCCAGGCGCCACTCCAGCTCGTTGCGCTCCACCACCACGGCGCCGGGGATCAGCCCGTCGTGTTCCCGCAGCGCCTGGTAGCGGATGTCCACCAACAGCGCCCCTTCGGCCGCCGCGGCGAACGCCTCCTGCGGTCCGACGCGTTCGAAGCCCTGTCGCACCCGCTCCACGTGCTCGTCGATCCCCAGCGTTGCACTCACTGCCAGTCCTCCGGACGCTCGACCTGCTCGAGCCGGAGCACTGCTCCGGACCTGCTGAAACGCCTCATCAGCGGCAACGGCGGATAGTAGGCGTGGACGGAGACAGCGTGTTCCGCGGGTGACTCGTTGAGCACCTCGTGCACATGGTGCGTGCCGAAGGCGCGGGACTGGCCGGCGCTCAGATGCCGTTCCCGGTCCACGCCTTCGATCAGCTCAACGGTTTTCCAGCCGCTCGCGGGCAGCCTGACGGCGAGGGAGTTCTCCGTCAGCTTGCCCTCCGCCGTGGCGAACGCGCCGAGTGATTCGGCGTGGTCGTGCCAGCCGGTGCCCGTGCCCGGCGGCCAGCCGATGAGCCAGGCCTCACTGCCGCGCGGCCCTTCCAGCCGCAGCCAGGTGCGGCCGTCGGGGTCGAGGGGCAGCGAAGCGATCAGTTCCTTGTCGGTGGCGGCGTGCCGCACGAAGTCGAGAAGCTCGGCGGAGGTCGGCGCACCGGGGTCGTTCGAAGTGGGCCGAGAAACCGCGCCGGGCGGGGCCGCAGCAGGCGGGGCGGAAAGAGGTGCAGCAGGGTGGGACACGTTGACCGTCCTGGAGTCGCTGGAGCACGCGCGGGCACAGCAGGCCGCAGCGCGGAAGGAAGGCGAATCAGCAGGAGGGGCGACACACGCAGCCCGCATAGCGGACGAGGTCCATATGGACCCTCCGCCACAGGCGCACATCGGTGTCGGTCACGCTCCGGAGTAGACCACGGGGGGTCGGAAGAATCAATCGGTGTCCGCAATGCGGTCGGTGGTCGCCGCGGACGGCGCGCCTCCGCGCACCAGGTCTGCGGCGGAGTGCAGTTCGGCGGGCTGCACTCCCGCGAACGCGGCGACCAGATGCCCGTCGGGCCGCACCAGCAGCACGGTGTGCGCCGAGGCGCCCGGGTAGCTCTCCGTCACCAGCAGTTCGGCCCGCGCCGGCAGGGCGCTCACGGCCGTCGCCAGCCGAGGCATGACACCGGCACCCACCCAGTGCCGCCGGTCCCAGACCCCGGTGCCGGGTGCGACCAGAACGACGAGCAGTTGCCCCCGCCCCAACCGGTCCCGCAGGCGCGTGGACGTGCCGTCGGGAGCCGTCACGTGCACATCGGCGACCGGTGCGCCCACCTCCGTGCCGACCGGTGTCCGGGGGCCGGTGGGCTCAGGCGTGAGGGGGGAGTGCGCGTACACGGGAGGGGCGCCGAGTACGCCCAGTCCCAGATGGGCGTCGGTGAGCATCGAGTCGTGCCCGCGAGCCGCACCCGGAAGGTAGGTGCGCAGCCCGCTGCCGCTGCGCAGTATCGGCAGTGACTGGTCGGCGGCGCGCAGTCGCGCGGCGACGGCGATGCGTCGCTCGGCCTGGTAGCTGTCCAGCAGGGTCTGCGACGCGCCGTGGTGCCAGGCCTGCGCCAGCTTCCAGGCCAGGTTGTCGACGTCCCGCAGCCCTTCCTCCAGCCCTTGCGCGCCGAGCGCTCCCAACAGATGGGCGGCGTCACCGGCGAGGAAGGCGCGGTCCACGCGCCAGCGGCGGGCGAGCCGGTGGTGCAGGGTGTGGACGCCGGTGTCGAGCAGCTCGTACGCGGGTGTCCCGCCGCACCACCCGGCCAGGGTGTCGCGGACCCGCGCCACCAGGGACTCCGGTGTGACCAGTTCGCCGCGGGCGGGAAGCAGCCAGTCCAGCCGCCACACACCGTCCGGCAGCGGGCGTGCGGTGATCTCGTCACCGCCCGACGCCCAGGACGGCTGGCGGTGCAGCAACGCTTCGCCAGGCCAGGGCAGTTCGGTGCGCAGGGCGGCCACGGCGTGACGTTCCACCGCCGTACGGCCGGGGAAACGGATGCCGAGGAGCTTGCGGACGGTCGACCGGGCGCCGTCGCAGCCGACGAGGTAACTTCCCCGCCACCAGGTCGCGGAGGGCCCACGCGTGTGGACGACGACACCGCCGGAGTCCTGCTCGAGGGAGTCGAGACGGCTGTCGGTGATCAGCCGCACGAGCCGGTGCCCGGTGACGGCGTCGCGCAGTCCGCGTGCGAGGGCGTGCTGCGGGATGTGCAGGGGGGCGGCGGGGCCACCGGCGCCGAGCGGCAGCTGCCGCAGTTCCTGCTTGCGCCGCATGGAGCGCCAGCCGGTCCAGACGGAGCCTTCGTCACGGACGGTTCCGCAGCCGAGCCGTTCCATCAGGGCCGCGGTGTCCGGGCGGAGCACGACCGTACGCGCGGGGCGCGGCTCGTCCTTTCCGTTGGTCTCGTCGAGCACGACGGTGGGGATGTCCTGTGCTGCGAGGGCGAGGGAGAGCGCGAGTCCCACCGGGCCCGCGCCGACCACGATCACCGGGTCCACGGCGTGACTCCTCGGGCTCGGAGGGTCATGCGGAAAAGTGCCGTTGGAGCCCGGTGCGCGATCACAGAACGTATGCAACCCACTGCCGGTGCCTGCGTCAAGCGACCACGGGAGCGCGGCGAGGGGCGGTGGCCCACAGGCCACCGCCCCTCAGCGGTCGAACATCCGATGAACCGTCAGGTGTGGGGCCTGTCATCGGCCTTGGCGACTCCGGGCTCCCCGACGGGCTCCTCCGCGCCGCCGGGTGCGGTCAGGACCGCGCCGGTGCTCTTCTTGGCCCGCCGCAGCCTCTTTTCCAGCCACGAAGCGAAGGTGGTGAGGACCAGGTTGAGGACGATGAAGATCAAGGCGACGACGATGAAGCTGGGGATGGTGTTCGCGTAGTTCGCGGCCAGCGTTCCCTGGGTGCTGAGCAATTCGGCGAAGGACAGCAGGGCTCCGCCGAGGGCAGTGTCCTTGACGATGACCACAAGTTGGCTGACCAGGGCCGGCAGCATCGCGGTGACCGACTGCGGGAGCAGGATGCTCCTCATGGTCTGGCCCTTGCGCAGGCCGATCGCCTTGGCCGCCTCCGACTGGCCCTTGGGCAGCGACAGGATGCCGGCCCGTACGACCTCGGCGAGGACCGAGGCGTTGTAGAGCACGAGGCCGGTGACCACGGCGTACAGCGGGCGTACATCGCTGCTGATGTCGGTGTAGCTCGCGTAGAACTCGTTCGCGAACAGCATCAGGATCAGGACCGGGATCGCGCGGAAGAACTCCACCACGGCCCCGGACGGGATGCGGACCCAGCGGTGGTCGGACAGCCGGGCGATGCCGAAGACCGCACCCAGCGGGAGCGCGATGACCATGGCGAGGGCCGCTGCCTTCAGCGTGTTGCCGAGGCCGGGCAGCAGGTAGGTCGTCCAGGCCGGAGCCTCGGTGAACGGCTTCCACAGGGACCACTCGAGCTGTCCGTGGTCGGCCATGGTGCGCAGGACCCACCAGATGCCCAGTGCCAGCGCGGCGAGGAAGACGGCCGTGTAGACGATGTTGCGACGCTTGGCGCGGGGGCCGGGAGCGTCGTAGAGGACCGATGTCATCGCTTCACCGCCATGCGCTTGCCGACCCAGCCGAGGATGAGGCCGGTGGGGAGGGTGAGGACCACGAAGCCGAAGGCGAAGATCGCCGAAATGAGCACCAACTGTGCCTCGTTCTCGATCATTTCCTTCATCAGCAGAGCCGCCTCCGCGACGCCGATGGCCGCCGCGACCGTGGTGTTCTTGGTGAGGGCGATCAGCACATTGGTCAACGGGGCGATGACCGAGCGGAACGCCTGCGGAAGCACGATGGTCGTCAGGACCTGCGTGAAGCTGAGACCGAGGGCGCGTGCGGCCTCCGCCTGGCCGACCGGCACGGTGTTGATGCCGGACCGCACGGCTTCGCAGACGAAGGCAGCGGTGTAGGTCGAGAGCCCGAGGACCGCCAGCCGGAACGACAGCGCGTCGAAGTCGTCGGCCACCCCCAGTGTCATGCCGAAGACATCGGCGAGACCGATCGAGGAGAAGACGATGATCACGGTCAGCGGGATGTTCCGGACTACGTTCACGTAGAACGTGCCGAACGCGCGCATCAGGGGCACCGGGCTCACCCGCATCGCGGCGAGGACGGTGCCGAGCACCAGGGAGCCGATTCCGGAGAGGACGGTGAGCTTCACCGTCATCCAGAACGCCCCGAGCAAGTCGTAACCTTCAAGAAAGTCGAACACGATCTCCCGCGCTTCCGCGTGTGGGAGGGCCCGGCGCGCCGCCGTCAGCGGCGGCGCGCCACGTCAGCCCTGCTTCACTTGACGATGTTGCCGATCTTCGGGGCGGGCTCGTTCTTGTAGTTGGCCGGGCCGAAGTTGTCCGCCACGGCCTTGTCCCAGGACTTGTCCTGGACCATCTTCTCGAGGGCGGCGTTGATCTTGTCGACCATCTCCTTGTCGCCCTTCTTGACGCCGATGCCGTAGTTCTCGTTGCTCAGCTTGAGGCCGGCGAGCTTGAACTTGCCCTTGTACTGCGGCTGCGAGGCGTATCCGGCCAGGATCGAGTCGTCCGTGGTCAGCGCGTCGACCCGGCCGCTCTGGAGGGCGCTCAGGCACTGGGAGTACGTGGGGTACTGCTTCAGCTGGGCCTTGGGTGCGAAGTCCTTCTTCACGTTCTGCGCGGACGTGGAGCCGGTGACCGAGCAGAGCTTCTTGCCGTTGAGGTCGTCGCCCTTGGTGACGTTGTCGTCGGCGCGGATCAGCAGGTCCTGGTGCGCGAGGAGGTAGGGGCCGGCGAAGTCGACCTTCTGCTTGCGCTCGTCGGTGATCGAGTACGTGGCGGCGATGAAGTCCACGTCGCCGCGGGCCAGCGCGGTCTCGCGGTCGGCGCTCTTCGTCTCCTTGAACTCGATGTCGCCCTCGGGGTAACCGAGTTCCTTGGCGACATACTTGGCGACGTCGACGTCGAAGCCGGTGAACTTGCCGTCGGGGGTCTTCAGACCGAGACCGGGCTGGTCGTACTTGATGCCGACCGTGATCTTCTTGTCGCCCGAGCCGCCGGAGCCGCCCTCCTTCTCGCCGGAGCCACAGGCAGTGGCCGACAGGGCGAGCGCGAGCACGGTGGCCGAAGCGGCGGTGACCTTGCGAAGCTTCATGATGACTTCCCTAGAAGTTGAGGCGAAGTGGTGGATCAGACGCGAAGTGCCGGGATCTGCTGATCCAGAACTCAGTGGTGAAGGATCTTCGACAGGAAGTCCTTGGCCCGGTCGCTGCGCGGGTTGCTGAAGAACTCCTCGGGTGTGGCCTCTTCGACGATTCGGCCGTCGGCCATGAACACGACCCGGTTCGCGGCCGAACGGGCGAAGCCCATCTCGTGGGTGACGACGACCATTGTCATCCCGTCCCGAGCCAGCTGCTGCATGACCTCGAGGACCTCGTTGATCATCTCGGGGTCGAGGGCCGACGTCGGCTCGTCGAAGAGCATGACCTTGGGGTCCATCGCCAGCGCCCGCGCGATCGCCACGCGCTGCTGCTGACCGCCGGAGAGCTGGGCAGGGTACTTGTCCGCCTGGGCGCCGACACCCACCCGGTCGAGCAGCGCGCGCGCCTTGGTCTCCGCGGCCTTCTTGTCAGCCTTGCGTACCTTGACCTGGCCGAGCGTCACATTCTCCAGGACGGTCTTGTGCGCGAAGAGATTGAACGACTGGAAGACCATGCCGACGTCGGCGCGCAGCCTGGCGAGCTCCTTGCCCTCCTGGGGCAGCGGCTTGCCGTCGATCGTGATCGTGCCGGAGTCGGTCGTCTCCAAGCGGTTGATGGTGCGGCACAGCGTGGACTTACCGGAACCCGACGGCCCGATGACAACCACGACCTCGCCACGGGCGATGGTCAGGTCGATGTCCTGGAGCACGTGCAGTGCGCCGAAGTGCTTGTTCACGTTGTTCAGAACGACCAGGTCGCCCGCCGGGGGCTGCTCGCCCTCGGGGTTCTTGGTCACTGACACTTCGCTCATCGGCCTCTTAGCTCCATCCTCCTCGGTTGGGAGGACCCTAATCACCCCGTGCGACCAGCGTCATCACATCTGAGGGGAAATTGAGCATAACGATCCGGCTGCAACCGGACACTATGCGTGAAGAGGGCAGTGATCGGCGATACCGGGTGGGTAACGGAACCATGTGGCGGCCGCTTCGCTCTTGACTGCACGGGTGGCCATCAGCCTTGATGCCCTGGGTAGCTTTGACCGGACTGCCCTGGAACACCACGCGACCGCACGGTGAAATCCGCACGACCGCACCACCGAAGGGGGGCCATGAGACTGCTGCTCGTCGAGGACGACGACCATGTCGCCGCCGCCCTGTCCGCGGTGCTGGCCAGGCACGGTTTCGAGGTGGTGCACGCCCGTAACGGCGAGGAGGCGCTGCGGGCGGTGCTCCCAGCGACCGCCCCCGCGAAGCCGCCCTTCGGCGTCGTGCTCCTGGACCTCGGCCTGCCCGACCAGGACGGCTACCAGGTCTGCGGGAAGATCAGGAAGCTCACGTCCACGCCTGTGATCATGGTGACCGCGCGCTCCGATATCCGTTCCCGGATCCACGGGCTGAATCTCGGTGCCGACGACTACGTGGTCAAGCCGTACGACACCGGCGAGCTGCTCGCCCGGATCCATGCCGTCAGCCGGCGCACGGCGACCGGTGAGGAGGCCGCCGCGCCCGCCGCCGACGACGCCCTGCGGCTCGGGCCGGTGACTATCGAGCTGCCCACCCGCAGGGTCAGCGTGGACGGCACGGAGGTACAGCTCACCCGCAAGGAGTTCGACCTGCTGGCGCTGCTGGCCCAGCGTCCCGGAGTCGTCTTCCGTCGCGAGCAGATCATCAGCGAGGTGTGGCGGACCAGCTGGGAAGGCACCGGCCGCACCCTCGAGGTGCATGTGGCGTCCCTGCGCTCCAAGCTCCGTATGCCAGCCCTGATCGAGACCGTGCGCGGCGTCGGCTACCGGCTCGTCGCACCCGCCGGGGCGTAAGGTCACTCGACTCCGGTGCGTACCCGACTTCTTCCGCTGCTCATCGTGCTCATGGCCGGTGTGTTGCTGGCCCTCGGTTTTCCGCTGGCCGTGAGCGTCGCCGCCGCACAGCAGCAGCGGGTCGTCGTCGACAGGATCGACGACACCGTGCGGTTCGCGGCGCTCGCCCAGTTCGTCACCGACCAGGGGGCGACTCCCGACGAGCGGCGCTCCACGCTGCAGGAGCAGCTCGACCGCTACCAGGACACGTACGGGATCCGGGCCGGCGTCTTCCACCGCAACGGCGGTTCCATGGCGCGCGCCCCGCGCGACTGGTACGTGCCGGCGGACGGCGTGGGGCGCGAGGCGTTCCAGGAGGCACTCACCGGCCGGCGCAGCGACGACCCGCCGCAGGTGTGGCCGTGGCAGCGGGGTGAGCGCCTCGTCGTCGCATCGCCGGTCGTACGGGACGGGGACGTCGTCGCCGTCGTGTTCACCGACTCGCCCACCGACCAGCTGCGCTCGCGGGTCCTGCGGGGCTGGCTGCTGATCGCGGCCGGTGAAAGCGCCGCGATGCTCGTCGCCGTCGGCGCGGCCTTCCGCCTCACCGGTTGGGTGCTACGGCCGGTGCGCATCCTGGACGCCGCCACCCACGGCATCGCCACCGGCCGGATGAACTCCCGTGTCGCGGCGTCGAGCGGACCGCCGGAACTGAGACGGCTGGCTCGCTCGTTCAACGAGATGGCGGACAACGTCGAAGAAGTACTGGAACAGCAGCGGGCGTTCGTCGCCGACGCCTCCCACCAACTGCGCAACCCGCTCGCCGCACTGCTCCTGCGCATCGAGCTCCTCGCCCTCGAACTCCCCGAGGGCAATGCGGAGATCGCCTCCGTCCGTACCGAGGGCAAGCGTCTGGCCCAGGTGCTGGACGACCTGCTCGACCTGGCGCTCGCCGAGCACGCCTCCGCGGAGCTCCGGCTCACCGACATCGGGGAGCTCGCCGCGGAGCGGGTCGCCGCCTGGCGACCGCTCGCCGACGAGAGAGGTGTCGTGCTGTCCTCCCGAGCCGCTGCGGTCACCGCCTGGGTGGACCCCGTAGCGCTCTCCAGCGCGCTGGACGCCGTGATCGACAATGCGCTCAAGTTCACCCCACAGGGTGAAGAGGTCACCGTAGAGGTCGTGTCGCAGGGCAATACGTCGACGGTGGTGATCACCGACCGCGGGCCCGGGCTGACCGACGAGGAGCTGACCCGTATCGGCGACCGGTTCTGGCGCAGCGGCCGCCACCAGAACGTGAAGGGTTCGGGGCTCGGTCTGTCCATCTCGAGGGCGCTGCTCATGGCGGGCGGGGGCTCCATCGCGTACGCGCACAACGAGCCGCACGGTCTGAAGGTGACCGTCACCGTGCCGCGCACGTCTCCGGAGGCGTGAGGCGTGAGGCGTGAGGCGTCGCGCGGTCGGGGCGTGAGGCGTCCCAGACGGGGCAGGATGCCTGAGGCGTCGCGCACGTCCATCGAGGCCTGAGGCGTCGCGCACGCCTCCGGAGGTGTGACCGGGTGTGGCGGAAGGGCCCTACGGTTTGACCGAGCGGTAGTAGCGCCGGGCGCCCTCGTGCAGCGGCAGGGGGTCCGTGTACACCGCCGTGCGGAGGTCCACGAGCTGGGCCGGGTGCACCGAGTTTCCGATGCGGTCCCGGCTGTTGATCACCGTGCGGGTGAAACCCTCGGTCTGTGCGGTGCTCATTCGGTCCGTGGTGACCAGCAGGTTCGCCACGGCGACCGTTTTGACGGGCAGGCCGCCCTGCGCCTGCGGGTAGGCGTCCGCAGGCATCACGGCGGAGCGGTAGTAGCTGGTCGGGTCGCCCGCCGCGTGCAGTTTCGCAACGAGAGCCGCTTCCAGCGGGACCAGGCGGACGCGGAACCGCTCGGACAGGTCCTGCACCGTGTTGGTGGGCAGGCCGCCCGACCAGAAGAACGCGTCGATCGTGCCTCTCTCCAGCTGCCCCGGTGCCACGTTGATGCCGGAGGGAAGCGCTGAGATGTCCTCGGCGGGGTCGATCCCGGCGGCCTTCATCAGCCGGTCGGCGACCAGCCGTATGCCGGAGCCGTCCTGGCCCACACCCACCGACCGGCCCCGCAGGTCGTGCACCGACTCGATCGGCGAATCCTTGGGGACGACCAGCTGGACGTAGTCGTCGTACAGCCGCGCGCAGCCGCGCAGCCGGTCTGCTCCCGCCAGCCCGTCACGCTTGTACTTCGCGACGGCGTCGGCGGTGGCGATGGTGAAGTCGGCCTCTCCCGAAGCCACGCGCGCCAGATTCTCCTGGGATCCCTCGCTGGTGCGCAGGCCGACAGCCACGTCCGGCATGTCCCGCGCCAGGGCGTCCTTCAGCAGGACTCCGTAGCGCTGATAGACGCCGCTGTGCGATCCCGTGCTCAGCGTCAGCTTCCCGCTGGGCGACGACTGCCCGAACGGCACGAGCCACCACAGCAGCAGCCCGAAGACCACCAGGGCCGCCGCCGCACCCTGGAGGGCGCGGCGGCGGCCGAGGGGGGAAAGGACCGGAAGTGCGGAAAGCATGCCGTGATCCTGCCAGCTCACTCCCCGTGATGGCCAGGCCCGGCCTCTCGGAAGGCAGGGGCGCGGGGCCGGGGCGACCCCGTACCCTGGTGGGCGCGATGAGTGCGAAAACTTACGAGGTGCGCACCTACGGGTGCCAGATGAACGTCCACGACTCCGAGCGGCTGTCGGGCCTGCTGGAGGGTGCCGGATACGTCCGCGCGCCCGAGGGCGCCGACGGAGACGCCGATGTCGTCGTCTTCAATACCTGCGCGGTGCGGGAGAACGCCGACAACAAGCTGTACGGCAATCTCGGCCGGCTCGCGCCGATGAAGTCCAAGCGCCCGGGTATGCAGATCGCCGTCGGCGGCTGCCTGGCGCAGAAGGACCGCGACACCATCGTCACCAAGGCGCCGTGGGTCGACGTCGTCTTCGGTACGCACAACATCGGCAAGCTCCCGGTGCTGCTGGAGCGCGCCCGAGTCCAGGAGGAGGCGCAGGTCGAGATCGCGGAGTCGCTCGAGGCCTTTCCCTCCACGCTTCCGACCCGGCGCGAGTCGGCGTACGCGGCGTGGGTCTCCATCTCCGTGGGGTGCAACAACACCTGCACCTTCTGCATCGTGCCCGCGCTGCGCGGCAAGGAGAAGGACCGCAGGCCGGGGGACATCCTCGCCGAGATCGAGGCGCTCGTCGCCGAGGGCGTCAGCGAGATCACCCTGCTCGGGCAGAACGTCAACGCGTACGGCTCCGACATCGGCGACCGAGAGGCCTTCAGCAAGCTGCTGCGCGCCTGCGGGAACGTCGAGGGCCTGGAGCGGGTCCGCTTCACCTCGCCGCACCCGCGCGACTTCACGGACGACGTCATCTCGGCCATGGCCGAGACGCCGAACGTCATGCCGCAGCTCCACATGCCGCTGCAGTCCGGCTCCGACACGATCCTGAAGGCGATGCGGCGCTCGTACCGGCAGGAACGCTTCCTCGGGATCATCGAGAAGGTGCGTGCGGCCATTCCGCATGCCGCCATCTCCACGGACATCATCGTCGGCTTCCCGGGCGAGACCGAGGAGGACTTCGAGCAGACCATGCACACGGTGCGTGAGGCGCGCTTCGCGAACGCGTTCACCTTCCAGTACTCCAAGCGCCCCGGTACCCCGGCGGCGACCATGGACGGCCAGATCCCCAAGGAGGTCGTCCAGGAGCGCTACATGCGCCTGGTCGCCCTGCAGGAGGAGATCTCCTGGGAGGAGAACAAGAAGCAGGTCGGGCGCACCCTCGACGTCATGGTCGCCGAGGGAGAGGGACGCAAGGACGGAGCGACGCACCGGCTCTCCGGCCGCGCTCCCGACAACCGTCTCGTCCACTTCACGAAGCCGGACACCGATGTGCGCCCCGGCGACGTCGTCACCGTCGAGGTCACCTACGCCGCCCCGCACCACCTCCTGGCGGAAGGCGCCACGAAGTCCGTGCGGCGCACCCGTGCCGGTGACGCGTGGGAGAAGCGCAACGCCGCAGAGGCACCGCAGCCGGCCGGCGTGATGCTCGGGCTCCCCTCCGTGGGGGTACCCGCCCCGCTGCCTCCGGCGACGGGCGGCTGCGCGGCGGGCTGAACGCCGCGCAAGGGCGTATCGGGCGGCGGCCCGAACGCCGCCCGGGTGTGCACCGCGCGACGGGAGCCGGCGTGTGCCCGCCCGGTGACCGTCCCGTGGGAAATGGGCGCGGGCTACGCTGCGGATCATGCTCGTAGCCGCCGCCGTCTGTCCCTGCCCGCCGCTCCTCGTGCCCGAGGTCGCCTCGGGAGCGGCATCCGAACTCGACGGGGTCCGGGCCGCGTGCGCCGACGCGGTGGCCGTTCTCGCAGCCGCCCGGCCCGATCTGCTGGTCGTGATCGGGCCGGAGGGGCACGAAGACCTTGTCCCGCATGCCGCGGGTGCCGCCGGCTCCTTCCGAGGTTTCGGCGTGGACCTCGACGTACGGCTCGGTCAGGGGCAGGCGCAGGAGCGGACGCTGCCGCCCTCACTGGCCGTCGGAGCCTGGCTGCTGGACCGCACCCGCTGGGCGGCAGCACCCGTCGGGGCGCTCGGTGTGGGAGACCTGCTCGGCCGGGACCGCTGTGCCGCCGCCGGACGCGAACTCGCGGCCCGGGCAGGACGGGTCGCGCTGCTGGTGATGGGGGACGGCAGCGCCTGCCGCACGCTCAAGGCTCCCGGCTACCTGGACGAGCGTGCGCCGGCCTTCGACCGGCAGGCAGCCGATGCGCTCGGCGCGGCCGACATCGAGACTCTCAAGGGCCTGGACGAGTCGTACGCCCACGAGCTCAAGGTGTCGGGCCGCGCCTCGTGGCAGGTCCTCGCCGGCGCGGCCGAGGGCGCGGGCCTCGCGGGCCGGCTCCTCCATGAGGCCGCTCCGTACGGTGTCGGCTACTTCGTCGCAGCCTGGTCGTAGCGCCGCGGCGCGGTAATGGGGGTGCGCGAAGCCCCGCCCTCCGCCCGGAGGGCGTCGCGGGCCGGGTGAGGCCTGCGGCCTCGGCCCGGTCACGGCCGGCTCCGGACAGCGGCGGACGGCCGCGGGGCTGTGCACTCCACGGCCGTCCGCCGGAACCGGTTCGATTGCTCTCAGCCGGCCGGCGGCGGCGTCGTCCCGCCGGTGTCGTCCTTGTGCGCGATACGGCCCAAGGCCTGCTTGGCCTTTCCGGTGCCCGTCTCGATCTTGTCGCTGTACTTGCCCTTGGTCTTGTGATCGACCGTCCTGGCAGCTCGTTCCAGGCCGTGCCCGATCTTGCCCTCGTGCTGCTGGGCGAGGTGGGCGACCTTGTCCTTGGCCGGGGCGAGTTTGGCCTTCAGGTTGTCCTTGAAGCCCATGGGACACCTTCCTTGTCGCGGGACCTACTGACGGGCGCCTTCACCGGCCTCGCTGTCCGCCGCGTCCTCGGCCGACTGCTGCTTGGGAATCTCCACTCCCTCAACGGCAGCCCCGTCCTCGACGGGCTCCCCGGCAGCCTCAGCGGTGTCTTCGGCCGTAGGCGCCGCGGGCTCCACCGTCACCGCGGTTTCCGCCCTGCCGTCACTCACCTCGGACTCCTGCGGCGAAGTTTCGGCCTCGGCCGCCGGCGCCGTGGCTGCTTCGCCTGCTGCGGGAGCCTCCTCGGCCGCTGCGGACTTACTGCGAAACCATGAGAAAACACCCATATTTACTCCATAGCCTACTCGTGTGGTCGAAGTTCCGCGCCGCCCGGAGCGTCCTCTTGCGTCGCACGCGGGCACCGGCTCGAAACCGGCGCTCGGAACCTCGCAACAGGCAACGAACCGGATCCACTCTCGTCACCTAGCTCGTTCGGGGACATGTCGACGTGTTTGCGAGACTGGGGCGGTGAGAAGTGCAGCTCCCGCACCGCGGGTCATCGCCGTCGTCGGTCCCACCGCAGCCGGAAAGTCCGATCTGGGAGTATTCCTCGCCCGCCAACTCGACGGCGAAGTCGTCAACGCCGACTCCATGCAGCTCTACCGGGGGATGGACATCGGCACCGCCAAGCTGACGACGCAGGAGCGCGGCGGAGTGCCGCACCGGCTCCTCGACATCTGGGACGTCACCCAGACCGCGAGTGTCGCCGAGTACCAGAAGCTGGCGCGGGCGGAGATCGACCGGCTGCTCGCGCAGGGCCGCACGCCCGTCCTCGTCGGAGGCTCCGGGCTCTATGTGCGCGGCGCGATCGACGCGCTCGAGTTCCCCGGGACCGACCCCGAGGTGCGTGCGCGGCTGGAGGAGGAGCTGACCCTGCGTGGCCCCGGGGCCCTGCACGCCCGACTGGCCGCGGCCGATCCAGAGGCGGGCAGGGCGATCCTGCCGAGTAACGGCCGCCGGATCGTCCGGGCCCTCGAGGTCATCGAGATCACCGGCAAACCCTTCACCGCCAATCTGCCCGGCCACGACGCCGTCTACGACACCGTCCAGATCGGCGTCGATGTCGCCCGGCCCGAACTCGACGAACGCATCGCGGTACGGGTCGACCGTATGTGGGAGGCCGGCCTCGTCGACGAGGTGCGCGCGCTCGAAGCCCAGGGGCTCCGCGAAGGGCGCACGGCCTCCCGTGCCCTTGGCTACCAGCAGGTGCTCACGGCGCTCGCGGGGGAGTGCACGGAACAGGAGGCGCGCGACGAGACCGTACGCGCCACCAAGCGCTTCGCGCGCCGTCAGGATTCGTGGTTCCGGCGTGACCCGAGGGTTCACTGGCTGAGCGGCGCTGTCGACGACAGAGCGGAACTTCCGCATCGGGCGCTGGCGTTGATCGAACGAGCGGTCACAGCCTGATCACGTGATGGCATCGGGACGCTCCGCCCGTCATTCCCGCCCCCGGGGGCGTGCCATCATCGAGCATCGATCGACAGTTGAGTCCGAGTTGGGAGGGCGCGTGGCGATGGAGGCCGGCCCTCGCGACACGGAACAGCAACGGCGGGATGCGGCGGACGGTACGTCCGGCCTCAGCCCGGACGGGCCCGACGAGCAGGAAGTGCTCGCGGACGAAGTCGAGGTCGAACTGCGTCCGCCGCGGCGGCTCCGGATCTGGCAGCTCGC
This sequence comes from Streptomyces sp. NPDC096176, assembly GCF_044763255.1. NCBI lineage: Bacteria > Bacillati > Actinomycetota > Actinomycetes > Kitasatosporales > Streptomycetaceae > Streptomyces > Streptomyces sp. NPDC096176. Next base: position 45,856 of record NZ_JBIWFV010000011.1, read on the forward strand.
ACCGATCGTCGTCCTCGCCGCCATCGGCTCGCTCATGTTCGCCTTCCCGCTGGCCTTCGGAACCGGCGACGGCGGAGCGGTCGTCGCCATGCTCGGGCTCCTGATCAGCTGCTGCGCCGCGGGCTGGGGTGTCATGGCCGCCCGTCGCGTCGGGCACACCTGGCCCGGCCTCCCGTCGCGCGGCTCCGGCGTGCGTCCTGACTGGCGTGTGCTCGCGCTCTACGTGGGTGTTGCCGCGGTCCTCGTCGCACTCGCCGTATGGCGGGTCGCGCGGCTGAGGTGAAGACGGCCGGTCATGGGGAGCTCCGGCCCGGGCACCCGTTCCGGGCGCTGTCCGACGCTCCTCGTACGATGGGGGACGTGAGCACCTCGCAGACCTCGCCGATCCCCTTCCTCAAGGGCCACGGGACCGAGAACGACTTCGTGATCGTCCCCGACCCGGACAACGCCATCGACCTGTCCGCGTCGGCCGTCGCCCGGCTGTGCGACCGCAGGGCCGGTATCGGCGGTGACGGTCTGCTGCACGTGGTGCGATCCGCGGCGCACCCGGACGCCCGCCACATGGCCGCAGAGGCCGAGTGGTTCATGGACTACCGCAACGCGGACGGTTCGATCGTCGAGATGTGCGGCAACGGCGTCCGTGTGTTCGCCCGCTATCTCCAGCGCGCGGGCTTCGCCGAGGCCGGTGACCTGGCCATCGCCACCCGGGGCGGGGTCAAGCGGGCCCACATCGCCAAGGCCGTTTCCGGCAGCGGCTCCGACGCGGCCGACATCACCGTCTCCATGGGGCGCGCGGTGCTCCCCGCCGACGGCGTCACCGTGTCCATCGGCGAGCGCAGCTGGCCCGCCAGGAACGTCAACATGGGCAACCCCCACGCGGTCGCCTTCGTCGATGAACTGGACCACGCCGGGGATCTGCTGACCACGCCGCCGTTCGCCCCGTCATCTGTCTACCCGCACGGGGTGAACGTGGAGTTCGTCGTCGACCGCGGCGAGCGCCACGTCGCCATGCGGGTGCACGAGCGCGGCTCCGGCGAGACCCGCTCCTGCGGTACGGGCGCCTGCGCCGTGGCCGTGGCTGCCGCGCGGCGTGACGGTGTGGATCCGGCGGCCACCGGAACTCCTGTCACGTACACGGTCGATCTGCCCGGCGGCCGTCTTCTCGTCACGGAGCGGCCCGACGGCGAGATCGAGATGACCGGAGCCGCTGTGATCGTCGCCGAGGGGTACATCGAGCCCGCTCTCCTCGAAACCGTGACCGCATAGCGCTTCCCTCGAATGGGTGATCCGTTTCACGCTGAGCGAGAGGCGGACTGCGCCACGTGGTGGGCTCGGTAGCATCAAGCACCGGCCGGGAGGCACACCAGTCTTCCACCGCCGGTCGAAGCTGCCGGAGGTGCCCCATGAGCGCAGAGGCCACCAACCCAGGTGCCCAGAGCCGCAGGCGCGGCCGAGCCAGGATCGACCTCCGCCGGCTGGGCCGCGCCGCACTGCTGGGCCCGGCGGCCCGCGACCGCCTGCCGGACGCGATCGGCCATGTCGCGGAGGCGCATCGGGCGCATTACCCCGACGCCGATCTCGCCACGCTGCACAAGGCATATGTGCTGGCGGAGTCCTCCCATCGCGGGCAGTTCCGCAAGAGCGGCGAGCCCTACATCACGCATCCGCTCGCGGTGACCCTGATCCTGGCCGAACTGGGCGCGGAAACCACCACCTTGACCGCGTCGCTGCTCCACGACACCGTGGAGGACACCGATGTGACGCTCGAGCAGGTGAGGGCGGAGTTCGGCGCCGAGGTCAGCTATCTCGTGGACGGCGTCACCAAACTGGAGAAGGTCGACTACGGGGCGGCCGCCGAACCGGAGACCTTCCGCAAGATGCTCGTGGCCACCGGCAACGACGTCCGCGTGATGTCGATCAAACTCGCCGACCGGCTGCACAACATGCGCACCCTCGGCGTGATGCGGCCCGAGAAACAGGCCCGCATCGCCAAGGTCACCCGCGACGTCCTCATCCCGCTCGCGGAACGGCTCGGCGTCCAGGCGCTCAAGACCGAGCTCGAGGACCTCGTCTTCGCCATCCTCCATCCCGAGGAGTACGAACGCACCCGCGTGCTCATCGCCGAGAACTCGGACGCCTGCAACGCCCTCGCCGCCATCGCGGACGACTTTCGTGCCGCGCTGCGCGAGGCGGACATCAACGCAGAAGTACTCATCAGACCGCGGCACTTCGTCTCCGTGCACCGGGTCCGCCTCAAGAGGTCGGAGCTGCGCAGCACCGACTTCGGCCGGCTGCTGATCCTCGTCGCAGAGGACGCCGACTGCTACGCCGTACTCGGTGAACTGCATACGTGCTTCACCCCGGTGATCTCCGAGTTCAAGGACTTCATCGCAGCCCCCAAGTTCAACCTGTACCAGTCCCTGCACACAGCCGTCGCCGGCCCGGACGGTGCCGTCGCCGAAGTCCTCATCCGCACGCACCAGATGCACAAGGTCGCCGAGGCCGGGGTCGTCGCGCTGGGGAACCCGTATCTCCCCGTCGAGGGCGCGGAGCCCGCAGACGGCGAGCGCGCCGACCCGACCAGACCCGGCTGGCTGTCCCGGTTGCTGGACTGGCAGCAGTCCACCCCCGACCCCGACACCTTCTGGACCTCCCTGCGCGCCGACCTGGCGCAGGACAAGGAGATCACCGTCTTCCGCGCGGACGGCCGCGCACTCGGGCTGCCCGCCGGAGCGAGCTGCGTCGACGCCGCCTATGCCCAGTACGGCGAGGAGGCCCACTCCTGCATCGGCGCGCGCGTCAACGGCCGTCTCGCGACCATGAGCACGGTTCTCGGCGACGGTGACACCGTGCATCTGCTGCTCGCCCAGGACAGCTCCTCCGGGCCGTCCCCGGAGTGGCTGGACCACGCCCGTACCCCTGCCGCACGCATCGCCATCACCAGCTGGCTCGACACCCATCCGGAGGGCGTCGCGGCCCCCTCCACCGCGCCTCGCCGCCCGGCGCCGCTCACCGGGGGCCGGCCCGTGTCGGCGAACGCCGTGGTGGATCTGCCGGAGGCGGCGGTACGGCTCGCGGGCTGCTGCACGCCCGTACCGCCGGATGCGGTCACCGGCTTCGCGGTGCGCGGGGGCTCCGTGACCGTCCACCGGGAGACCTGTCCGGCCGTGGCGCGTATGACGAGCGTGGGGCGCGAACCGGTCCCGGTGCGCTGGGGCGACGCCCCCGGGTGCCGGGTCACACTGATCGCCGAGTCGTTCGGCCGCCCCCGCCTCCTCGCCGATCTCACCGAAGTCATCGCCGGCGAGGGCGCCGCGATCGTCTCGGCAACCGTGGAGCCGCCGACCCAGCAGCGGGTCCGTCACACGTACACGCTGCAATTGCCCGACGCGGCCGGTCTTCCCGCCCTGATGCGCGCCATGCGCGACGTCCCCGGGGTGTACGACGTGAGCCGCGCCCAGCATCCGGCGGCCACCGCCTGACCTCGTTCGGGTGGGCCAGTCGCCCGGCGGCGCGTGCCGCCATGATCATCGCGGAGGGCGCTGGTAGCCGTGGGGCATGCTGCACACCTCCAGGCGCCGACTGCGTGCCATCCTGCTGGCCGCTGCGTCGGCCACCCTCGTCGCCGCTGCCCTTCCCTCGCCGGAACCGCTCGGCATCGGCGACAGGCTCTTCCCCGAGCTGGGCAATCCCGGTTACGACGTTCTCGAATACGACATCGCGCTCACCTATGAAGGGCGCAATGACAAGCCTCTGGAAGCCGTCACGAAGATCGATGCCTATGCGACGCGTGGCCTCGACCGGGTGAACCTCGACTTCACCCATGGCACCGTCCGCTCGGTCATGGTGAACCACACCCCCGCCGACTTCACCACAGCCGGCGAGGACCTCGTCATCGATCCGCCGGCGAACATCCCCGCGAACTCCCGGATGGAGATCGCCGTCACCCACACCAGCGACCCGCGCGGCCCGAAGGACGCCGGCGGCTGGGTACGGACCGGCGACGGTCTGGTGATGGCCAATCAGGCGGACGCCGCCCACCGTGTCTTCCCGTCCAACGACCACCCCTCCGACAAGGCGTACTTCACCTTCCGCGTCACCGCGCCGAAGAGCATCACCGTGGTGGCCAACGGCCGCAGGCTGGCCAAGGCAGAGGCCGGCGACAAGGCCTCATGGGTGTACCGCACCGGTCACCCCATGGCCACTGAACTGGCACAGGTCTCCATGGGCCGCTCGACCGTCGTGGAGCGCCAGGGCCCGCACGGACTGGCCCTGCGCGACGTCGTGCCCACCGCGGAACGCGGTGAGCTGGAGCGCTGGCTGAAGAAGACACCCGACCACATCACATGGATGGAGGAGAAGGTCGGCCGCTACCCGTTCGAGACGTACGGCGCGCTGATCGCCGACGCCGACACCGGATTCCAGCTGGAGACGCAGACCCTGTCGCTGTTCGAGCGCTCCCTGTTCACCACGGGCGCCTACCCCGAGTGGTACGTGGACTCGATCATGGTTCACGAACTGGCCCACCAGTGGTTCGGCGACAGCGTCACCCCCCGCAGCTGGTCCGACCTGTGGCTGAACGAGGGCCACGCCAGCTGGTACCAGGGGCTGTACGCCCACGAGAAGGGCAAGCAGCCGCTGGAGACGCATATGCGCGAGGCCTACGGGCTCTCCGACGGCTGGCGGGCGGCGGGCGGACCGCCGGCGGCCCCCAAGGCGCCCGTCCCCGGACAGAAGCTCAGCATCTTCCGGCCGGTGGTCTACGACGGCAGCGCACTGGTCCTCTACGCCCTGCGCCAGGAGATCGGGAAGGCCGCCTTCGAGAGCCTGGAGCGCGCATGGGTGCAGGAGTACCGGGACGCGACGGCGAGTACCGAGGACTTCACGCGACTGGCATCGAGCGTCGCGGGGCGTGACCTCTCGGCGTTCTTCAAGGCGTGGCTGTACGGCAAGAAGACACCGCCGATGCCCGGCCACACCGACTGGCGCAGCAAGCCCGTCGAGGACCGGAAGGAAAAGGCCGGGAAGACCTCGAACCGCTGAAAATCGTGGTGATGGTCCCGGCGCCCACGTGCGACCATCAGCGGGTCGGCGCCACTGCCGGGACCGGGCCCTCGCGGGAATCATCCGGGACCGTCACGCGTTGACCCACATACCAGAGCACTCGCACGCGCATCCCGTCGTGCCGCTCTTCATCTCTACGTAGGGATCCAATGACCTCCTCTTCATCCCCTTCCCAGGAACAGCAGAGCTTCGCGGACACGCGCACAGAGAGCCTTCGGGCCGATGCCCTGATGGAAGAGGACGTCGCCTGGAGCTACGAGATCGACACCGAGCGGGACGGCGAGCAGTTCGACCGCTCCGAGCGTGCCGCGCTGCGGCGCGTGGCGGGCCTTTCCACCGAGCTCGAAGACGTCACCGAGGTCGAGTACCGGCAGCTGCGCCTGGAGCGCGTCGTGCTGGTCGGTGTCTGGACCACGGGGACGGTGCAGGACGCAGAGAACTCCCTCGCGGAGCTGGCGGCCCTCGCGGAGACAGCGGGCGCCCTGGTGCTCGACGGCGTCATCCAGCGCCGCGACAAGCCGGACCCGGCCACCTACATCGGCTCGGGCAAGGCGCAGGAGCTGCGTGACATCGTGCTCGAGTCCGGGGCCGACACCGTCGTCTGCGACGGTGAGCTCAGCCCCGGTCAGCTGATCCACCTCGAGGACGTCGTCAAGGTCAAGGTGGTCGACCGGACCGCCCTGATCCTCGACATCTTCGCCCAGCACGCCAAGTCCCGAGAGGGCAAGGCACAGGTCGCGCTGGCGCAGATGCAGTACATGCTGCCCAGGCTCCGCGGCTGGGGTCAGTCGCTGTCCCGGCAGATGGGCGGCGGCGGCGGTGGCGGCATGGCCACGCGTGGTCCCGGTGAGACCAAGATCGAGACGGACCGGCGGCGGATCCGCGAGAAGATGGCGAAGATGCGCCGTGAGATCGCGGAGATGAAGACCGGCCGTGACATCAAGCGTCAGGAGCGCCGCCGCAACAAGGTGCCTTCGGTCGCCATCGCCGGTTACACCAACGCCGGCAAGTCGTCCCTGCTCAACCGTCTCACCGGCGCCGGTGTCCTGGTGGAGAACGCGCTGTTCGCCACTTTGGACCCGACCGTCCGGCGGGCGGAGACGCCGAGCGGTCGGCTCTACACCCTGGCCGACACCGTCGGCTTCGTACGGCACCTGCCGCACCACCTCGTCGAGGCCTTCCGTTCCACGATGGAGGAGGTCGGGGACTCCGACTTGATCCTGCACGTGGTCGACGGATCGCATCCCGCCCCGGAGGAGCAGCTGACCGCCGTGCGCGAGGTGATTCGCGACGTGGGCGCCCTCGACGTGCCCGAGATCGTGGTGATCAACAAGGCGGACGCGGCCGATCCGCTCGTGCTGCAGCGGCTGCTGCGCATTGAGCGGCATGCGATCGCGGTGTCCGCACGGACCGGCGCGGGCCTCGACGAGCTCCTGCAGCTGATCGACACCGAGCTGCCGAGGCCGCAGATCGAGGTCGAGGCGCTCCTGCCCTACACCGAGGGCGGACTGGTCTCGAGGGTGCACGCCGACGGCGAGGTGATCTCCGAGGAGCACACCACGGAGGGCACGCTGATCAAGGCACGGGTCCACGAGGAGCTGGCCGCGGCCCTGTCTCCGTACGTGCCCGCGGCGCACTGACGCGGACGTCCCCGACACCGCACGGCGAAAGGCCCGTCCCCTTCCAGGGGCGGGCCTTTCGCCGTGTGCTCGTGCGAAGGCGTGTGCTTACCGCCCGGCGAACTTGTCGCTCATCATGGTGTAGATCTGCTGGGCGCCCTCGTCCAGCCGCGGCCCTGCCAGCCAGCCCGAAGTGACCGGGCCGATCGAGGTGTTGGACACGAGCGCCAGCTTTCCGTCGGGCTGCTCCGCGAACCAGCCGCCGCCGGAGGAACCGCCGGTCATGGTGCAGCCGATGCGCCACATCGTCGGCGTGCCGGGAGCGATGGAGAGCCATCCGGGACGGTCCACGCACTTGTGCATGAGCGCTCCGTCGTACGGCGGCGCGGCCGGGTAGCCCCAGGCGCCCATGGCGCTGATGTCCTTCGCCTCGGGAGCGTCGAAGTCGATGTCGAGGGCGACACCCACGGTCTCCTCGAGGGACTTGGTGCCCTTCTCCGGCTTCACGTGCATCACGGCGTAGTCGTACGGTGCCCCGGTGCCACCCGTGGGGCCGCCCTCGTCGATCCACTCACCCGACGTCGCGACCCAGTCGGCCCAGTAGACGCCGTACGGGGCGATCTCGTGCGGCTGCGCGTTCTCCAGCGCGGCCGGGGACTTGCCCTGGTCGTTGTAGGCGGGGACGAAGGCGATGTTGCGGTACCAGCCGCCCGCCTTGCCCGCGTGCACACAGTGGCCCGCAGTCCACACCATGTTGGACTTGCCCGGGTTCTTCGGGTCCTTGACGACGGTGGCGGAGCAGACCATCGAGCCCTCGGGGGCGTCGAAGAAGACCTTGCCGACCGGGGCCGCGTTCTTGTGGTACGGCTTCTTCTCCGGCTCCGCCCGGACCGGGCGCGGCTCCGGGTCGGTGACGTCCTGGTCGCCCGAGATGTCGCCCGCCGTCATCGTCTTCGCCGGGGCCTTGGCCGTGGTCATCCGCTCGGGCTTCCACAGCCCCTCGATCACCGGATTGACGAAGTCCTGCGCCTCACGCAGCCACTTGTCCTTGTCCCAGTTCTTCCACTCGCCGTTCTTCCACTTCTCCGGGTCGACACCGTGCTCCTTGAGCTTGTCGGCCAGGTCCGCAGGAAGGGCGGAGTCACCGTTGCCCGTGCCGGGGCTGGACGCGGCCGGCTTGTCGGTCGCGCTGTTCTCGCTCGGGCCGCAGGCTGTCGCCGTGAGGGCGAGAGCCGAGACAAGGCCGGCGGCGGCCAGCAACGGACGTATGGATCGCATGAAAACGATTCCCCCTGAAGTGCTTCACGTACTTTCGAAACGTGCCAGGAGCGTGCTCTGTCCGTGCGCGCTGTGCGCACGTCGATACGCGGCCCGGCGATTTGCCATGAACGTGTCATGACAAAGGCGGCCTCCCGGGCCGCCCTCGCGTGCGGCACCACTCTAGGCCGATGCGCGGACGATCGGCCGACTCGGGGCCTCAACTGCACGGAGTCTCCACGAGGATGAAGAACAGGGGCCCTCGACGGATCCGCCGAAGGCCCCTTGCACGGTCACTCGCTGCGGACCCCGGGCGCCCGAGTCCTACTGACCCGAGAACTTCTTGCTCACCGCGGTGTAGACCCCCTCGGCTTCCTTGCCGAGTCGCGGACCGGCCAGCCAGCCGGCCGTCACCGGGCCGATGGACGTGTTGGACACCAGGGCGGGCTTGCCGTCCTGACCCTGGGCGACCCAACCGCCGCCGGACGAACCGCCGGTCATGGTGCAGCCGATGCGGTACATGGTCGGCTCCTCGGCCTTGAGGGAGAGGCGGCCCGGCTTGTCGGCGCACTGGAAGAGCTTCTGGCCGTCGTACGGCGGAGCGGCGGGGTAGCCGGTGGCCGTCATGTTCTGAATCTTCGGCACGGCCGGGGCGTCGAAGTCGACCGGCAGGGCCGTACCAACCGTCTCCTCCAGCGATTTACCCGTGCTGCCCTTCTCCGGCGTCACATGGATGACGGCGAAGTCGTACGCCGCGCCCTGACCGCCGGTCGCGGCGCCCTGGGAGATCCACTGGTCGGAGGTCTGGGCCCAGTCGCCCCACCAGACACCGTACGGAGCGATCTCCTCCTTGGGAGCCTTCTCCAGCTCGGAGGTCTCCTTGGCGCCGTTGTTGTACGAGGGGACGAAGGCGATGTTGCGGTACCAGCCGCCGCTCTTACCGGCGTGCACGCAGTGCCCGGCGGTCCACACCATGTTGGACTTGCCGGGGTTGGCGGGGTCCTTCACCACGGTCGCCGAGCAGACCATCGAACCCTGCGGACCGTCGAAGAAGACCTTGCCGGCCTCGGCGGCGTTCGCGTGGTACGGGGCCTTCACGGCCTGCGCGTCGACCGGGGCCGGCGTGGGGTCGGTGACTCCGTCGTCCCCCGAGATGTCGTTGTCGACGGGCTTCTCCGGCGGCTTCTCGGCGTCCCGCATCCGGTCCGGGTCCCACAGGTCTTCGATGATGGGATTGACGAAGTCCTGGGCCTCACGCAGCCACTTGTCCTTGTCCCAGTTCTTCCACTCGCCGTTCTTCCACTTGTCCAGGTCGATCCCGCGCTCCTTGAGCCGGTCCTTGAGATCGTCCGGGATGGTGATCTTGTCGTTGGCGGACTGGCTCGCTGGAGCACTCGGCTTGTCGCCTGCGTTGTCCTCGCTCGGGCCGCAGGCGGTGGCAGCCAGCGCGAGCACAGCGGCCATCGAGGCCGCTGCCAGCGTCGGGCGAATGGGTCGCATCTCTTGATCCCCCTGGGACTTCGGTGCTGCTGAACTGATGAACTGTCGGAATGGTGCAGGAACTTCTGGAACGAGCAAGGTCCCTGCCCGCACCGCTGGAGCTCGGAGCCGGGTGCGGGCCCCCACTATGCCGGTGCCGATGGGGACGGCATGCAGCAGGTCGGCGGTTCCCCGGCCGCAAGGATCTTCCGTTTGCCCGTGATCCCCGGCTCCCCGCGTCGTTGGTACGTGCGGGAAACACAAGGACAGCGTTCAACGCCGGTGCGCGGCACGGAAGTGCCCTCCCGATGTGCAACGCAACTGTGACAGCGGGAGGACCAACAGCCGTGGCCGTGACGGAACCTGCTCCGGGGGCGCCCACCGCAGCTCACGAGGGGATTCTGCGCAGGCAGTCGCTCCGCGAATCGGCGGCCCGCACCTATGCGCGCTCCCTGCCCATCGTTCCCGTACGGGCCAGAGGGCTGACGATCGAGGGTGCCGACGGCCGGCGTTATCTCGACTGTCTCTCGGGCGCGGGCACTCTGGCGCTCGGACACAACCACCCCGTCGTCCTCGAGGCGATCAGGAAAGTCCTCGACTCGGGTGCGCCCCTGCACATCCTCGACCTGGCCACCCCTGTCAAGGACGCCTTCACCACCGAGCTGTTCGCCACCCTTCCGGGACCGCTGGCCGAGGATGCGCGGATCCAGTTCTGCGGCCCCGCGGGCACCGATGCCGTCGAGGCGGCCCTCAAACTCGTCAGGGCGGCGACCGGCCGCAGCGGCCTGCTGGCCTTCACCGGCGCGTATCACGGGATGACGGCCGGGGCACTTGAAGCTTCGGGCGGCGCCACCGACGTCCGGGTAACCCGCCTGCCTTTCCCGTACGACTACCGCTGCCCGTTCGGGATCGGCGGCGAGCGCGGTGCGGAACTCGCCGCCCGCTGGACGGAAAGCCTGCTCGACGATCCCAAGAGCGGCGTCCCCCGGCCGGCCGGGATGATCCTCGAACCCGTACAGGGCGAGGGCGGCGTGATTCCGGCGCCCGACGCGTGGATGCGCAGGATGCGCGCCCTCACCGCTTCCCGATCCGTCCCGCTGATCGCCGACGAGGTGCAGACCGGAGTGGGACGCACCGGAACCTTCTGGGGAGTCGAGCACAGCGGCGTGGTGCCGGACGTCATGGTGCTGTCCAAGGCCATCGGCGGCTCCCTTCCGCTTGCCGTCATCGTGTACCGCTCGGAACTGGACGCGTGGCAGCCCGGTGCCCACGCCGGCACCTTCCGCGGCAACCAACTCGCCATGGCCGCCGGTGCGGCCACCCTTGCCTACGTGCGCGAGAACCGACTGGCCGAGCGGGCCGCGACTCTCGGCTCGCGCATGCTCGCCGGTCTTCAGGGCCTCTCCGCGACGCACCCGTGCATCGGGGACGTCCGCGGCCGGGGCCTCATGATCGGCGTGGAGCTCGTCGATCCGGACCGCGCGGACCCGGATGCGCTGGTCCCTCCTCCGGCACCCGAACTCGCGGCAGCCGTGCAGCAGGAGTGCCTGACCCGGGGCCTGATCGTCGAACTCGGCGGGCGGCAGGCCGGTGTCGTGCGCCTGCTCCCTCCCCTCACGATCACCGATGAACAAGCCGTGGCCGTCCTCGACCGCTTCGCCGACGCGCTGGCCGCCGCAGAGCGCTGCGCCCCCAGCGGCTCGGCATCCCACAACTCCGCAGACCGCCGCAGCGGCACTCGGCAGTCGCACTGACCACTGACCCCGGACAACGTCTCAAGGAAGCCTCCCGTGAACCCCACTCCCGCACCCGACGCGCCTGAGTCCTCAGGCGGCACCAACGGCCACCACCGCAGACAGGGTGGAGCGAGCGGCCCTCTCACGATGGAGTCGATGACGGTCCCCCGTCAGTCCGGTCGCCTCGATCACCTCGACGATCCGGACCCACACCGCGCCGCGGACCTGGCAACCGTGGAGAACCTGCTCCGCTGCTGGGTGCGGGAGAACGACATGCCCCGGCCGGAGGGGGGAGTCCTGCGCATCCCCCTCGAGGCCAGCGGCACCGCGCTACTCGTCCCCGTCCACTACTGGTCGGCCGCCGGATGGCACCGCTTCGGGCCGCCCGCCCTGCACGGCAGCCCGCACGGGGCCACCCGCGCAGACGCCGTGACCGTCGCCGCGCTCCTCGGTCGCGAAGCCGGCCACGGCGACGGAGTGGATCTCGTCGCGAGGGTCGCCGACTCCGTGCGCCGTACGGCCCAGTTCGTCGCCGACCGGCGTGACCGCCCCACGGCCCCGACCGAGGCCGACCTCTTCCTCACCGCAGAACAGTCGCTGCTGCTCGGCCACCCGCTGCACCCGACGCCCAAGAGCCGTGAAGGACTCACCGAGGCCGAAACCCGCAACTATTCACCCGAGTTGTACGGCTCCTTTCCGCTGCACTGGATGGCTGTCGACAGGTCCGTCCTGGCCGCTGAATCGGCATGGACCGAACAGGGCCGCGTCGTCCCCGCGGAACAGCTCACCTCACGACTGGCGGGACACCTTCCGGTCCCCGGCAACGCCGTTGCCCTGCCCCTGCATCCCTGGCAGGCCCAGGACATCAGGCACCGACCCGCTGTCTCCGCTCTCCTGAGCGCCGGCCTGTTGCACGACCTCGGCCCGCATGGCGATCGCTGGTACCCCACATCCTCCGTCCGTACGGTGCACCGGCCCGGCGCCCCGGCCATGCTCAAACTCTCCCTCGGGCTGCGCATCACCAACTCCCGGCGCGAGAACCTTCGCAAGGAACTCCGCCGAGGCGTCGAGGTCCACCGGCTGCTCCGCGCCGGCCTCGCCGAGCAGTGGAGGGCGGCCCACCCCGGATTCGACATCGTGCGCGACCCGGCATGGCTCGCCGTCGACGCCCCCGACGGGGAACCGCTGCCCGGCCTCGACGTCATGCTCCGCCACAACCCGTTCGGCCCGGGGGACGATGCCGTCTGCGTTGCGGCGCTGACGGCACCGCGGCCATGGCCCAGGCGGGTGGGGATGCACTCGCGCCTCGCGGCAACGGTCGAGCGGCTCGCCGCCCGCACCGGCAGGCCCGCCCCAGCCGTGGCCACGGAGTGGTTCCTGCGCTACCTCGACCACGTCGTGCGCCCCGTGCTCTGGCTGGATGCCACAGCCGGTGTCGCCCTCGAGGCCCACCAACAGAACACGCTTGTGCTGCTCGACCCCGAAGGCTGGCCCACGGGTGGCCGCTACCGGGACAACCAGGGCTACTACTTCCGCGAGTCACACCGCGGGCGACTCGACGACCGCCTTCCTGGCATCGGCACCCACAGCGACACGTTCGTACCCGACGCCGTCACCGACGAACGGTTCGCCTACTACCTCGGAATCAACAACGTGCTCGGCCTGATCGGCGCCTTCGGGGCGCAGCGGCTCGCCGACGAGCGCGTCCTCCTCGCGGCGTTCCGGCAGTTCCTGGCATCGGCGGCGGGCATGGGGTCCCCGCTGCCCCGCCAGTTGCTGGAGACGCCCACGCTGCGCTGCAAGGCCAATCTGCTCACCCGACTCCACGGTCTCGACGAACTCGTCGGCCCCGTCGACACCCAGTCCGTCTACGTCACCATCGCCAACCCCCTTCGTTCCTGAGGCACCAGGATCTGACCGACTGCGAGAGGAGAGCGCCGCTGTGCCGCCCACCGATGCGTACACCGAGAGCGGACACGGTCCCGCGCCCCGGCCGGGAGGAGGCGCGGAGGACACCCTCGACCTACGGCTCCCCGGGGGTTTCCTGGCGCTGATCCGCGACGGGGAACTCGCACCCTCCGGGCAGCGCCCCACAGGCGAGGCCACCACGGGCGACCTGCTGGGCAATGTCGGCGATTGGGGGCAGGCGGTTACGCCCGTCGGAGCCTTCCAACTCGTCCCCGTGGCCCTCGAGCGTGATCTCGCCGTGATCACGCGCTGGATGAACGATCCAGCGGTGGCCGCCTTCTGGGACCTGTCGGGACCAGACTCCGTCACCGCCGCCCACCTGTGCGCCCAGCACGACGGCGACGGCCGCAGTATCCCCTGCCTCGGCGTCCTGGACGACGTCCCCATGAGCTACTTCGAGCTCTACCGGGCCGATCTCGACCCGCTGGCCCGCCACTATCCCGCGCGCCCCCAGGACATCGGCATCCATCTGCTCGTGGGCGGCGTCGCAGACCGCGGCCGCGGCGTCGGCTCCGCTCTTCTTCGAGCTGTCTCCGATCTCATTCTCGACAATCGGCCCCGGTGCACGCGCGTCATCGCAGAGCCCGACCTACGCAACACCCCCTCCGTTTCCGCGTTCCTCCGCGCCGGCTTCCGCTACTCGGCCGAGCTCGACCTGCCCGACAAACGGGCCGCCCTCATGGTCCGCGATCGCGCCCTGCGGAACCTGCTGTGAACCACCCGCTGTCATCCATACACCGCTCGATCCGTATCGGTTCCCTGCGAGGAGTCATCGTGCCGAAATCTCCCGCCAGCCACGGCTCCACCGGCTCCACTCCGACCGACCAGACCGACCAGACCGACCAGACCGACCAGACCGACCGGACCGACCGCCGACCCGGCCCGGCCGACGCGTCCCACGACGCCTCCGACCACAGCCCCGACGCCCTTGGCCGGCCGGCCGCCGTGCCCTTCACCCCGCCCGGTCTCAACCACCGGAACTGGGACCGGGCGGCTGCCCGCCTTCTGGCCAAGATGCTCGGCGAATTCGCCTACGAGGAGATCATCGAGCCGGTCCGGGTCCCGGCTCCGACGGATTCCTCCGCCTCGGAGCCGAACACAGTGCACGCCGGAGCGGCGGCGCAGGGCGACCTCTACACCCTCCGGATCGACGACACAGGCGTCCTCACCTTCCGAGCTCGCCGGGGCGCCTACGGAAGCTGGCGCATCGCCCCCGACTCCGTCGAGTGCGAAGGCCACCGCTTCACCGACCCGCTCGCTTTCCTCGCCCGCGCGAGGGAACTGCTCGGCCTCGACGGGGCGACCCTCGGTCATCTGCTGCGCGAAATGTCCCTCACCCTCACCGCCGACACCCGGCTCGCGGACACCGCACTGACCACCCCGCAGCTCGCCGATCTCGGCTACGCCGACATCGAAGGCCACCAAACGGGCCACCCGTGGCTGGTCCTGAACAAGGGACGCATCGGTTTCTCCGCGACCGACACGGCTCAGTGGGCTCCTGAAGCCCGCCGTCCCGCACGCCTCCCCTGGATAGCGGTCTCCGCCGGCCTCGCGGCCTACCGAGGCGTCCCCGGACTCGCCGATGCCGAGGACCTCTACGGCCGCGAGCTCGACGCGCCGACCCGAGAGGCCTTCGACGCCGTGCTGCGCGACAGCGGCCTGGACCCCGCCGCGTACCTGTACCTTCCGGTCCATCCGTGGCAGTGGGACGAGGTGCTGCTTCCCCTGTACGCGCCCGCTGTGGCCCGTGGCGAGATCGTTCCGCTCCCCACCGACGGTGATCTGCGGCTGCCCCAGCAGTCCATCCGGACCTTCGTGAACGTCGACCGGCCCGAGCGCCACACGGTGAAACTGCCGCTGTCCATCCTGAACACACTGGTCTGGCGGGGTCTGCCCACCGAACGCACGCTCGCGGCCCCCGCCGTCACCTCCTGGGTGCATTCCCTGCGGGACGCGGATCCCTTCCTGCGCGACCAGTGCCGGGTGATCCTGCTCGGCGAGGTCGCCTCCGTGACCGTCGAGCATCCGCTGTACGACCGCCTCCCCGAGGTGCCGTACCAGTACAGGGAACTGCTGGGCGCCATCTGGCGCGAACCGCTCCAGCCCCGCCTCGACGCCGGTGAGCGGGCTCGCACCCTTGCCTCCCTTCTCCACACCGACCCGCAGGGGCGCGCCTTCACCGCCGAACTGGTCAGCCGGTCCGGCCTGAGTCCCACCGTCTGGCTTCAGAGGCTCTTCGCGGCACTGCTTCCGCCGCTGCTCCACTTCCTCTACCGCTACGGCACGGTCTTCTCGCCCCACGGCGAGAACGCCATCGTGGTGTTCGACGACCACGACGTCCCCGTCCGCCTCGCGATCAAGGACTTCGTCGACGATGTGAATGTGAGCGCCCAGTCGCTGCCCGAGCACGCCTCGATGCCCGACGACGTGCGACGCGTCCTCCTCACCGAGGAGCCGGACTTTCTCACCCAGTTCATCCACTCGGGGCTCTTCGTGGGCGTGTTCCGCTATCTGGCGCCGCTGTGCGACGAGCAACTCGACGTGCCCGAGGAGCAGTTCTTCTCGCTCGTACGGGCGGAGATCCTCCGGCACCAGGCCCGCTTCCCCGAGCTCAAGGAACGCTACGAAACGTTCGACCTCCTCACTCCGCGTATCGAGCGGCTGTGCCTCAACCGCAACAGGCTTCATCTCGACGGATACCGGGACCGCCCCGAGCGCCCTCACGCGGCCGTCCACGGGACGGTCCCCAACCCCTTGGCACCGGCCCCGTGCCGCGACGCGTGATCCCGATGTCGGTGGCGACCCGTAGGCTGGTCGCGCTATGACGAAGCCATCCCTCCCCGAGCTCCTCCACTCCGCCGTGACCGCCGTCGGCGGAGTGGAGCGACCAGGCCAGGTCTCCATGGCCGAGGCTGTGGCCGAGGCCATCGACGACAACTCCCATCTGCTGGTGCAGGCCGGGACCGGCACCGGCAAGTCCCTCGGGTATCTCGTCCCGGCTCTGGCCCACGGCGAGAGGGTCGTCGTGGCGACAGCCACCCTCGCGCTGCAGCGTCAGCTCGTGGAGCGTGATCTTCCCCGGACGGTGGAGGCCCTGCATCCGCTGCTGCGCCGACGGCCCGAGTTCGCGATGCTCAAGGGCCGGTCGAACTACCTCTGTCTCCACCGGCTGCACGAGGGCATGCCGCAGGACGACGAGGACGGCCTCTTCGACCAGTTCGAGGCCGCGGCGCCCACCAGCAAGCTCGGCCAGGACCTCCTGCGTATGCGGGACTGGGCCGACGAGACGGAGACGGGCGACCGGGACGACCTGACGCCCGGCGTCTCCGACCGTGCCTGGAACCAGGTCTCCGTCTCCTCGCGCGAATGCCTGGGCGCTTCCAAATGTGCTTACGGAGCCGAGTGCTTCGCCGAGATGGCACGTGAGCGCTCCAAGCTCGCGGACGTCGTCGTCACCAACCACGCACTTCTCGCGATCGACGCCATCGAGGGCGCGCCGGTGCTGCCGCAGCACGAGGTGCTGATCGTCGACGAGGCGCATGAACTGGTGTCGCGCGTCACGGGTGTGGCGACGGGAGAGCTCACACCGGGCCAGGTCAACCGTGCGGTCCGCCGAGTCGCCAAGCTGGTCAACGAGAAGGCCGCGGACGCCCTTCAAACGGCCGCCGAGTCCTTCGAGCGGCTCATGGAGCTCGCCCTGCCGGGGCGTCTCGAGGAGATCCCCGAGGATCTGGGGTATGCGCTGATGTCGCTGCGGGACGCGGCACGCACCGTGATCAGCGCGCTCGGTTCCACCCGTGACAAGTCGGTCCAGGATGAGGACGCCGTGCGCAAGCAGGCTCTGGCCGCCGTCGAGAATGTCCATGCCGTTGCCGAGCGGATCACCATGGGCTCCGAGTACGACGTGGTCTGGTACGAGCGGCACGACCGTTTCGGAGCGTCGCTGCGCGTGGCACCGCTCTCGGTGTCGGGCCTGCTGCGCGAGAAGCTCTTCGCGGAGCGGTCCGTGGTGCTGACCTCCGCCACGCTCAAACTCGGCGGCGACTTCAACGGCGTGGGGGCCTCCCTGGGTCTCGCGCCCGAGGGCAGCGGAGGAGAGGACGTCCCCCCGTGGAAGGGGCTCGACGTCGGGTCGCCCTTCGACTATCCGAAGCAGGGCATCCTCTACGTCGCTCGCCACCTCGCCACGCCGGGGCGTGAGGGTTCCCGGGGCGACATGATGGACGAGCTCGCCGAGCTGTTGGAGGCGGCGGGCGGGCGGACGCTCGGTCTCTTCTCCTCGATGCGGGCGGCCCAGGCCGCCGCGGAGGAACTACGCGGTCGCCTCGACATGCCGATCCTGCTGCAAGGCGAGGAGACGCTGGGCGAGTTGATCAAGACGTTCGCCGGGGATGCGGAGACGTGTCTGTTCGGCACGCTGTCGCTCTGGCAGGGAGTCGATGTGCCAGGGCCCGGCTGTCAGCTGGTCGTCATGGACCGGATTCCGTTCCCGCGACCGGACGACCCCTTGATGAGCGCCCGCCAGAAGGCGGTGGAGGAGGCGGGTGGCAACGGGTTCATGGCCGTGGCCGCGACGCACGCCGCGCTGCTGATGGCCCAGGGGGCCGGCCGGCTGGTGCGTGCCACGGGCGACCGGGGCGTCGTCGCCGTGCTTGACCCGCGGCTCGCCAACGCCCGCTACGGCAGCTATCTGCGAGCTTCGCTGCCCGACTTCTGGTACACCACGGACCGCAACCAGGTGCGCCGGTCTCTGGCCGCCATCGACGCCGCCGCGAAGCAGGAGGGCAAGTAGCCGCTGGCTCGGGGGCAGGCTGGGGCCACCGTCCGCGCTTCGCACAGAATGCACCCGGACATGAGCAGGACCCGGGACCGGCGCAGTGGGTCCCGGGGTCCGGTCCGAGGCCGGCGGGTGGGCTCACACCCGCCGCAGCACCGCCACCACCTTGCCGAGGATGGTCGCCTCGTCACCGGGAATGGGCTGATACGCGGCATTGTGCGGGAGCAGCCAGACATGGCCGTTCTCCCGCTTGAAGCGCTTGACGGTGGCTTCGCCGTCCAGCATGGCGGCCACGATGTCGCCGTTCTCCGCGACGGGCTGGCGGCGGACGGTCACCCAGTCGCCGTCGCAGATCGCGGCTTCGATCATCGAGTCTCCGACGACCTTCAGCACGAAGAGCTCACCGTCGCCGACGAGCTGGCGGGGGAGAGGGAAGACGTCCTCGACGGACTCCTCGGCGAGGATGGGGCCACCGGCCGCGATCCGGCCGACGAGGGGCACATAGGAGGCGGCGGGCTTGCCCGTGGTGTCCGTGGGCTGGGTGCTGGGCTGGTCGGAGCCGCGGACCTCGTAAGCCCTGGGGCGGTGGGGGTCCCTGCGCAGGAATCCCTTGCGCTCGAGGGCCATGAGCTGGTGAGCCACCGAGGAGGTGCTCGACAGGCCCACCGCCTGGCCGATCTCACGCATTGACGGCGGGTATCCCCGCCGCTGCACGGAGTCGCGGATGACCTCGATGACGCGCCGCTGCCGATCCGTGAGACCTGAGCTGTCCGCCCGGATTCCTGGAGGTCGGCCGGGCAGCGAGCGGGTGGGCTTGGGCCCCTCCGGGCTCGTGGCTGCGTCATCCATGGCATGCACCGACTCGAATCGGCTCTGTGAGCGGTCCTGGGCAGTGATGGTGGCACTGTCTGCGGTGGTGGTCACGTCGGCCCCTCTCGAATGGTCTCCCTAGTTGGACAACGGTAGTTGGTTTCGAAAGGTTGCGCCAAACACACGTTCGAGTGAAAAATCGCAGATTGCCTGACGTTGGCATTCAGCTGGGTGTATGTGCGAATGATCGAACCGGGATCCTGCAGACCGTCACGGTATCCGCCGCCGTCGGCGACCGCGTCAGCGGGTGGCGCCAGTCTGGCATCCGACCGTGTTCGAACGGTGGAGCCGCGCCCGTCGCCACCCATCTCCGCGCCCTGCCGCATCGCCGTTCGTAGGGGCCAGCCGTGACGCCGGGCGCGGCTCGATGCACTCCGTGCAGAGGGTCGACACGGGCAGTGTCCGTGAGGATTTTCCGGCCGCTCCTGTGCGACACGCGTAGCGAGCTGAGGATGTAGCAAACCCCAGATCTAGTGGTTGCATTGGGTTCGCCGCCCAGAAGTTGTGTCCCTGGTGCTTCAGGGGTGAGGGCATCGCCTATGCTGGTGGCTGCTTCGTGGGGCTCGTAAACAGCCCACCGAGGCTATCCGGTCGTGCTGTGAAGGAGGGGTTGGGAGCCATGCACTGTCCCTTCTGCAGGCACCCCGACAGCCGCGTCGTCGACAGTCGCACCACCGACGACGGAACGGCGATCCGGCGGCGCCGGCAGTGTCCGGACTGCGCCCGTCGCTTCACGACGGTGGAGACCGCCTCGCTGATGGTGGTCAAGCGCAGTGGCGTGACCGAGCCCTTCAGTCGTACCAAGGTCATCTCCGGCGTGCGCAAGGCGTGCCAGGGGCGGCCTGTCACCGAGGACGCTCTCGCCCAGCTCGGCCAGCGGGTCGAGGAGGCTGTGCGCGCCACCGGCAGCGCCGAGCTGACCACTCATGACGTGGGTCTGGCCATACTCGGCCCCCTGCAGGAGCTCGACCTCGTCGCCTACCTGCGCTTCGCGTCCGTGTACCGGGCATTCGACTCACTCGAAGACTTCGAGGCCGCCATCGCGGAGCTCCGCGCCGGCCGGCCTCCAGCTGAGGACGGCGGGAGCGGCGGGACCGCTGAGGTCCCCGTGCCCGCCACCGCCGCCGACTGAGCGACACGGCTGAACGGAACGGGTCCGGACAGGACCCGCCGGTCGGCTCAGGGCGGCAAAGAACCTGCTCGCGGGCGCTGTGCGCGGCGGCCGGGGCAACAGACAGAAACCGTGCCACGGGAAGAACTGGGCACTTCAGGGCGTTTTTGCCCGTATATGGGAGGCGGCATGACCGAGACGACGAGCGGCCCGGCGCGAGGGTCCCGAGCCAAGGGATCCAAGGCGAGCAAGGGCCTGCGTATCGAGCGCGTCCACACCACCCCCGGCGTGCATCCGTACGACGAGGTGGTGTGGGAGCGCCGTGACGTCGTCATGACCAACTGGCGTGACGGCTCGGTGAACTTCGAGCAGCGTGGCGTCGAGTTCCCCGACTTCTGGTCGGTGAACGCGGTCAACATCGTCACCAGCAAGTACTTCCGCGGGGCCGTCGGCACCCCGCAGCGCGAGACCGGTCTCAAGCAGCTGATCGACCGGATCGTGAAGACCTACCGCAAGGCCGGCGAGGACTACAACTACTTCGCCTCGCCCGCCGACGCGGAGATCTTCGAGCACGAGCTGGCGTACGCCCTCCTGCACCAGATCTTCAGCTTCAACTCCCCGGTGTGGTTCAACGTCGGCACGCCCCAGCCGCAGCAGGTCTCCGCCTGCTTCATCCTTTCCGTCGACGACTCCATGGAGTCGATCCTCGACTGGTACAAGGAAGAGGGCATGATCTTCAAGGGCGGCTCCGGCGCCGGCCTGAACCTTTCCCGGATCCGTTCCTCCAAGGAACTCCTCTCCTCCGGCGGCAACGCCTCCGGCCCGGTCTCCTTCATGCGGGGCGCCGACGCGTCCGCAGGAACGATCAAGTCGGGCGGCGCCACCCGCCGCGCCGCCAAGATGGTCATTCTCGACGTCGACCACCCGGACATCGAGAACTTCATCGAGACCAAGGTGAAGGAAGAGGAGAAGATCCGCGCCCTGCGCGACGCGGGCTTCGACATGGACCTGGGCGGCGACGACATCACGTCCGTCCAGTACCAGAACGCCAACAACTCGGTGCGCGTCAACGACGAGTTCATGAAGGCGGTCGAGTCGGGCGGCAAGTTCGGCCTGCGCGCCCGGATGACCGGTGAGGTCATCGAGGAGGTCGACGCCAAGGGCCTCTTCCGCAAGATGGCGGAGGCGGCCTGGGCCTGCGCCGACCCGGGCATCCAGTACGACGACACGATCAACCACTGGCACACCTGCCCCGAGTCCGGCCGGATCAACGGCTCGAACCCGTGCAGCGAGTACATGCACCTGGACAACACCTCGTGCAACCTCGCCTCGCTGAACCTTATGAAGTTCCTCAAGGACGACGGCAAGGGTCTCCAGTCCTTCGACGTCGAGCGCTTCGCCAAGGTCGTCGAGCTGGTCATCACCGCGATGGACATCTCCATCTGCTTCGCGGACTTCCCGACCCAGAAGATCGGCGAGAACACCCGGGCCTTCCGCCAGCTCGGCATCGGTTATGCCAACCTCGGCGCACTGCTGATGGCGACGGGTCACGCCTACGACTCCGCCGGCGGCCGCGCCCTCGCCGGCTCCATCACCTCCCTGATGACCGGTACCTCCTACCGGCGTTCCGCCGAACTGGCCGCCGTCGTCGGTCCGTACGCCGGGTACGCCCGCAACGCCGCGCCGCACCAGCGCGTCATGAAGCAGCACTCCGACGCCAACGCCGTGGCCGTCCGCATGGACGACCTGGACACGCCGATCTGGGCCGCCGCCACGGAGGCCTGGCAGGACGTGATCCGCCTCGGCGAGAAGAACGGTTTCCGCAACGCCCAGGCGTCGGTCATCGCCCCGACCGGCACCATCGGTCTCGCGATGTCCTGCGACACCACCGGCCTGGAGCCGGACCTCGCCCTGGTCAAGTTCAAGAAGCTGGTCGGCGGCGGCTCGATGCAGATCGTCAACGGCACGGTCCCGCAGGCGCTGCGCCGCCTCGGGTACCAGCCGGAGCAGATCGAGGCGATCGTCGCCCACATCGCCGACCACGGCAATGTGATCGACGCCCCGGGCCTGAAGGCGGAGCACTACGAGGTCTTCGACTGCGCCATGGGTGAGCGTTCCATCTCCGCGATGGGCCACGTCCGCATGATGGCCGCCATCCAGCCCTGGATCTCCGGCGCGCTGTCCAAGACGGTCAACCTCCCGGAGACCGCCACCGTCGAGGACGTCGAAGAGGTCTACTTCGAGGCGTGGAAGATGGGCGTCAAGGCGCTCGCCATCTACCGCGACAACTGCAAGGTCGGCCAGCCCCTCTCTGCCAAGAAGAAGGAGCAGGAGAAGGCCGAGGTGACCGAGAAGGCCGAGGAGACGATCCGGGCCGCGGTCGAGAAGGTCGTCGAGTACCGGCCGGTCCGCAAGCGCCTCCCCAAGGGCCGCCCGGGCATCACCACCTCCTTCACGGTGGGCGGCGCAGAGGGCTACATGACCGCGAACTCGTACCCGGACGACGGCCTGGGCGAGGTCTTCCTGAAGATGTCGAAGCAGGGCTCGACCCTCGCGGGCATGATGGATGCCTTCTCGATCGCCGTCTCGGTCGGTCTGCAGTACGGCGTTCCGCTGGAGACCTACGTCTCGAAGTTCACCAACATGCGTTTCGAGCCGGCCGGTATGACGGACGACCCGGATGTGCGGATGGCCCAGTCCATCGTCGACTACATCTTCCGTCGCCTGGCACTGGACTTCCTGCCCTTCGAGACGCGATCCGCGCTTGGCATCCACTCGGCCGAGGAGCGCCAGCGCCACCTGGAGACCGGTTCGTACGAGCCGTCCCTCGAGGACGACGAGATGGATGTCGAGGCACTGGCTCAGTCGGCGCCGCGTCAGCAGGAGCCGCTGAAGGCCTTCACCGCCCCGCAGGCGGAGGTCCCGGCACCCAAGCAGGCGCACACGTCCGCGGAGCTCGTCGAGATGCAGCTCGGTATCAGCGCCGACGCACCGCTGTGCTTCTCCTGCGGGACGAAGATGCAGCGTGCCGGGTCCTGCTACATCTGCGAGGGCTGCGGCTCGACCAGCGGCTGCAGTTGAAACCGGGCGGAATCGCGTTGGATGCGACATCCGACGTAGCTGAGAACGAAGCGTGATCTCCGGAAGGGAGGGGCGTCGGCCTTGGGCCGGCGCCCCTCCCTTCGGTCGTAGGCACACCAGGGCCGTGCCCGGGAGGGCGCGCACCGCGCCGGAGACACGCGAACCGGTGAGGGCGGGGAGCCGAACAGGCTTCCCGCCCTTCCGCGTTCGGGCAGGGGCCGCGTGCTCAGCGCCCCCGGCCGCCCATCACCGTGACGAACGACTGGGGGTCCGCGTCATGGCCGACGAGCGACTCGCTGAACACCCAGTCTTCCGACTCGCCGCGGACGAACTCCCCGATCGTGGCCGCAGTGGAGCCGGAGACATCGGCGAAGTCGGTCTTGCCGATCTCCACGTGTCCCTCCAGGACCCGCACCAGGACGTTCGAGACGTCGCCGAACACCGTGCGACCGTTGCGCTGCTGGATCACGACCCCGACGACGACCCTGCCGTACCCGGCTGCCAGCCGGTCGAACTCCAGCGTCATGACTTCGTCCGCGCCGAAACCCTGCCCCGTCTTGCTCTCCCTCGTCAGGATGATCGTGCCGTCGGGCGAGCGGCTGTCGAAGTGCACGACGTATGCCGGTTCGCCGTGCGGAGCCTCCGTCGGATATGTCGCGGCCACTATGTCGAGGTCATGAGGCGACTCGCCCAGCGGGCTCGGATCCCACCTGAGGGCCACCTCGGCCTTGCGGACGCCCTTGTTGAGGCTGCTCACGCGCTTCGTCCTTCCCCGTAACTGCCGGAAAATCTGCGTCCGTTGACCGTATCCGTTCAGTGGGGGATGCGGCGAGGCGGCCGCCGGCGCACAACCTCGTCGCGGAATGCTCGATCTCGCTGCTGACCCGGCGGATCAGATGCGTGTTCTCGATACGGTCCAGACAGAGGCGGCGGCGTGCGACCCCTGCGAGGCAGCCGGTGCAGACGTCGAATCCGCCACCTGCGCCGGGCGCCGAGAGAGCGCTCGGCGGATTGCAGGCGGCGGAACAGCGGATTTGGCGTGCAGGGCCGTCATGGCGATCACTGTGCTGGGCCGTCCCGCCACGGTATGCCCGAGTTCGAGGGGCGCACCGGGTCACGGACGGATGTACTCACGCGGAGAGTGACCCGGGCCACGTTCCGCGCCGTACGATGGCGCCGTGCTGGTCAAGTGGATTCGCTGCACGGTGGTCGACCGCCGAGGGTTCGAGCGCGGGCAGCGGAAATGGGCGGGGCTGCTGGGTGAGCCGGGGTTCCGGGGGCAGGGCGGAGGGTGGAGCAGAATACGGCCGAACGTTGCCCACGTCTTCGGCTTCTGGGAGACCCGGGCCTTTTACGACTCGTTCATGGCGCGCTCCCACGACCGGCTCGCGGCTGGGCAGTCGGGCACATACAAGGACATTCAGGCCAAGCTGTTCGACTACCGCTTCGACGTCAAGACGGGATTCGAACCGCGCTTCACGGACGCCGACGTGCTCAGAGTGGCGCACTGCCGGGTCCGTGAGGATCGGGTCGAGCACTACGCCCTGATGCAGGAGAAGGTGTGGAACCCGGCCATGGCCGGGTCGCCGGGGATGGTGCGCGGTGTGTTCGGGGAGGCCCCCGGCAACGAGTTCCTGGTGATGTCCATGTGGCGGTCGGCGGCGGAGCACGGGAAGTACCGCACCGAGCGCGTCGAGCGACTGCTGCTGCGCGCGCAGACGGAGGCCGATGTCGCGGCGCTGGCCGGAGACGTCGTGGAGCTCGAACCCTCCTGGACGGTGTGATCAGCCGCCGGGAGCGGCGGCGAAGGCGCCCGCCCGCACGGCCGCGAGAGCGGCATCGGCCGCCTGGTCGGCGAGCGCTTCGTCGATCGGCTCGCGGGTGATGAACAACCTGAAGTACATCGGGGCCGAGACGGCCCGCACCACCGCGCCGGCGTCGGTCCCCGGTCGCGCCTCTCCGCGGGCGATGGCGCGGCGCACGATGGCCTCGCAGCGGGAGAACCGCTCCGAGTAGAAGGCGTGAAGAGCGTCGGCGGCACGGGGCGCCTGGAAGGCTGCGGCGATGATCGCGGTGGGCGCGGCGGCCCGTGCAGGATCGGCGAAGGATTGGGTCGCCTCGCGGGCCAAGGCCCGCAGGTCCCCTTCGAGCGTTCCCGTGTCGGGCGGGGTCCAGTCGTCCTCGCCCGCCAGGTCGAGCGCGTCGGCGACGAGCCCCTCGATGCCGCCCCAGCGCCGGTAGAGGGTCGTCTTGTGTACGCCGGAATGCTCCGCGACGTATTCGACGGTGAGGCCGGGATAGCCGTGCTCCCCCAGGCCTGTGAGAACGGCATCGCGGACGGCAGCTCGCGTGCGGGCGGTGCGGCCACCAGGGCGGAGCGTGCCGGGGGCCGAGGATCTGCCGGTCAATTGCTACTCCTGTTGCATTAGGGGCTTCGAGTGTGCCACACTCTGCGTAACGCGACAACCGTTGCGTTAGCTCTCCTCGGAGGTGTACTTGCCCACTCAGATCTCCATGCGCGGCGTGACCCTGTCCCGTGGTGACCGACTACTGCTCGACGGTGCGTCGCTCACCGTGCGCCCCGGGGAGCGGGTCGGCATCGTCGGGGAGAACGGCGCAGGAAAGTCCACGCTGCTGCGCCTGCTGGCCGGCGTCGACCGGCCGGACGAGGGCGAGGTGATCACCTTCGCTGAACACGGGGCGGGGCACTTGGCCCAGACCCCGCAGCTGCCGCCCGGCAGCACCGTCGACGACGCCATCGACGACGCCCTGGAGGAGCTGCGCTCGATGGAGGCGAGACTGCGCGAGCTCGAGGCGCGCCTCGGCTCGCCGGAGGACGGTGATCTCGACGAGTACGGAGATCTGCTCACCATCTTCGAGCTCCGCGGCGGATATGAGGCGGACGCACGGGTCGACAAGGCCCTGCACGGGCTGGGTATCGCCCACATCGACCGCGGGCGCACGCTGGGCAGTCTGTCCGGGGGCGAGCAGGCGCGGCTCGGCATCGCCTGTCTGGTAGCCGCGGCACCCGAGGTGATGCTGCTCGACGAGCCGACGAACCACCTGGACGAGGCCGCGCTCGACTGGCTGGAGAGCGCGCTGCTCCACCATCCAGGGACGGTGGTCGCCGTCTCGCACGACCGCACCTTCCTCGAGCGGGTCACCACAGCGGTTATCGAGGTGGACGCCGATCGCCGCACGGTCACGCGCTATGGCGGTGGGTACGAAGGATTCCGCACGGAGCAGGCGGCCGCTCGCCGCCGCTGGGAGCAGGCGTACGAGGAGTGGTGCGAGGAGACGGCGCGCCTCGAGGAGTTCTCGGCGACCACTGCCCATGGTGTCGCTGTGGGCCGGGCCATCAAGGACAACAACAAGATGGCGTACGACCGGGCCGGCGGCAGGGTCCAGGCCTCGGTGTCGGGGCGGGTCCGCAATGCGCAGGAGCGGCTGCGCCGGCTCCGAGAGGAGCCCGTCGCGAAGCCTCCGGAGCCGCTGCGGTTCACCGCGGGACCGGTGTCGGGAGCGGCCGCCGGTGAGCTGGTCGCTCTGTCCGGCGTACGAGTGGGGAGCAGGCTCTCGGTCGCTGATCTTTCCGTCGAAGCCGGGGAGAAGCTGCTGATCCACGGCGGCAACGGCGCGGGGAAGTCCACTCTGCTGCGGGTCATGGCGGGATTGATGGAACCGGACGCCGGATCCGTGACGCGTAAAGGCAGGATCGGCTTCCTGGCACAGGAGATCCCGGTGAACCGCCCGGCGGAGCCGGTGCTCGCGGCCTTCGGCCGGGGACTCGCGCTCACCAACGAGGAGTGCGCGGAACTGCTCCTGTCGTACGGGCTCTTCCGGGAGAGGGACCTCCACATCGCCGTGGGATCGCTCTCCGCCGGTCAGCGCCGACGGCTGGCGCTGGCCCGCTTGCTGGCCCGGCCGGCCGACCTGCTGCTGCTCGACGAGCCCGCCAACCATCTGGCGCTCGGCCTGGTGGAGGAGCTGGAGGAAGCCCTGTCCCGCTGGACCGGCGCGCTGGTGGTGGTCTCCCACGACCGCTTGCTGCGACGGAGCTTCGACGGCCGCGTACGCCGGATGGACTCGGGCCGGCTGCTCGACTGATCAGGGCTCCCTCTAGGGTCGAGGTATGCCACGACCGCGACGCATCGTCCTCGTCCGGCACGGAGAGTCGGTGGGCAACGCCGACGACACGGTGTACGAACGCGAGCCCGACCATGCGCTCCCGCTGACCGCGGTCGGTCTGGCTCAGGCGACGGAGACCGGTGAGCGGCTGCGCGAGCTGTTCGGACACGAGCGTGTGAGCGTGTACGTCTCGCCCTATCGCCGCACCCATCAGACGTTCCAAGCCTTCGGTCTGGACCCGGAGCTCGTGCGGATCAGGG
The DNA here is from genome assembly GCF_044763255.1 of Streptomyces sp. NPDC096176. Lineage (NCBI taxonomy): Bacteria > Bacillati > Actinomycetota > Actinomycetes > Kitasatosporales > Streptomycetaceae > Streptomyces > Streptomyces sp. NPDC096176. Next base: position 73,206 of record NZ_JBIWFV010000011.1, read on the forward strand.
AGGAGCCGAGGCTCCGGGAGCAGGACTGGGGGAACTGGCAGGACCGGGAGGACGTACGACTGCAGAAGGCGTATCGCGACGCGTACGGCCACTTCTTCTACCGCTTCGCCCAGGGAGAATCAGGCGCCGATGTGTACGACCGGGTCGGGGCGTTTCTGGAGAGCCTGCACCGGAGTTTCATCGCGCCGGATCACCCGCCGAACGTGCTCCTGGTGACGCACGGGCTGACCATGCGGTTGTTCTGCATGCGCTGGTTCCACTGGTCGGTCGCCGAGTTCGAGTCGCTCTCCAACCCGGGCAACGGCGAGACCCGCATACTGCAGCTCGGCGACGACGCGCGGTACACCCTGGACCGGCCCTTCGAGCAGTGGCGGACCCCGGAGCCGTACGGCGCCACCGGATAGAGTGGCGGGAAGATGACCGCTGATTCCTCTCGCGCCCGGCGCTTCGCACGCGCTCTGGACAGCCTGCGCGGCCTGTCCGTGGGAGACGCCCTTGGCTCCCAGTTCTTCGTGCCCTCCAACTATCCGCTGCTGAAACGGCGCGAGCTGCCGCCGTCCATGTGGCAGTGGACGGACGACACCGAAATGGCCTGCTCGGTGCTGGCCGTGCTCGTCGAGCACCACCGCGTGGACCAGGACGCCCTTGCCCGGTCCTTCGCCGAACACCACGACTTCGACCGCGGCTACGGTCCCGCCGTCAACCGGCTGCTCCGGCTCATCCGGGAAGGGGGCGACTGGCGGGAGCTGGCGGCCCAGCTGTTCAAGGGCCAGGGTTCGTGGGGCAACGGCTCCGCCATGCGGATCGCGCCCCTCGGCGCCTGGTACGCGGACGACCCGGAGCAGGCCACGCACCAAGCCGAGATCTCCTCGTATCCGACCCATCAGCACCGCGAGGCCGTGGTCGGCTCCATGGCCGTGGCGGCGGCAGCGGCATTGGCGGCGAGCCCCGCCGGCCCCCCTGGGCCAGAGGACCTGCTGGACGGCGTGATCGCCCTGGTGCCGCGCAGCGCGGTGGGGGCAGGGCTGCGCAGGGCGCGCGACATGCTCGACTACAACGACGCCGGTACGGTCGCGGCGGTACTGGGCAGCGGCCGGCGTACCAGTGCCCATGACACGGTGCCGTTCGCGCTGTGGTCCGCGGCACGGTCGCTCGGGGACTTCGAGCAGACCTTCTGGACGACCGCGCAGGTCGGTGGCGACGTCGACACGACGTGCGCCATCGCCTGTGGAGTGGTCGCCGCGGGCAAGGCGGGGCAGCCGCCGGCGCACTGGCTGGAGCAGACCGAGGAACTGCCGGACTGGCTACCGGGGTCCGACCGGCTCGACTGACTTCGACTGGGCTGACTTCGACGGGCGGGCCCGGCGGGACGTGTTCCGACCTCGGCGGGCAGGCGCGGCGGAGTGCTCCGGCCTCGGCGCCTGACCGGGCGCAGGCTGCGACGGTGGAGAGGAGTGGGGTACAGGCCGCCCGCCGTTCACGGCCTCTACCCCGCGGTCAGGCGGCGTGACCGCCGGCTCCCGCAGCACCGCCGAGTGCCTCCAGGTCGCTCTTGCGTACCCGGACCACACGAAGAGCGGTCAGCACGGCGTGCGCGACCAGGCCCACCCCGGCCGAGAGGCGGTGGCGATGCCTTCGGCGAGAACCTGGTGCTCCCAGGGCGGCGTCAGCTCGTGGGTTTCGGCGGAGGCCTCTTGCTGGGCGGAGTCGATTCGGAGAGGAACGACGCAAGTTGGCACTCCACTTCGTTGCGGATCGCCGTTCCGAAGACGGTCACCAGGATCAACACTCCCAGGGAACCGCGGACCATCTGCGTGGCCTTGAGAAGTCTCGACGCCGCCCCCGACTCGAGCTGCGCCACGCCCGACACCGGGGTCGGCATCGCCGTCACGAACACCAGCCCCATGCCGAACCGCGCCGGCCTTCCAAGGAGGATCTGGTCGCCGACGCGCTGGAGGCCGGGCTGCCGAGGCTCGGCTAGGCCGCCGCTCACGGGGGCGCCGGGAGGACCTCTTCCAGCTCAGCCGACGGGTGCGTGACGCGATGTTCTCCCGCCGTGGGGTGGCGCTCCGATCGGTGCTTTACGAATGCGACAGCGCCACCGCCGAACGGTTCCCCGGTGTGATCGTCGACTTCGGGTCGTCGAGCCGTCCATCCAGCTCCTCGACTAGGTGGTGCACCGTGGCGTCCAGCGTCAACACGCGCGGGTGGACGCGGCATCCGAGCTCGTCATCGATGTGGTCCCGGCCTGCAGATGTATCCCTCGAAGGTGTGCGGAGGTGAATGGCCCGAGAAGAGCATCGCGGAGATGGTCGATCGGGTCATGGTCCCGCTGCTCCGGCCTTACCGTCCCCATGAGGCTCCGGGCGGACCGTGACAGGGATCCGGTTGTCACCCGGCGCCCTGCGCGGCGTACCCTTGCTGGCGCCATGCCCTACGAACCACCCACCCACACAGTCGAGCGCTCGATCAGAGCCACCACAGGCGCCAGGATCGTCGCCGGCATCGACGAAGTCGGCCGCGGCGCGTGGGCTGGGCCGGTGACCGTGTGCGCGGCGATCACCGGACTTCGCAGGCCGCCCTTGGGGCTGACCGACTCGAAGCTGATCACCCCCAAGCGCCGTGAAGAGTTGGCGGGACTGCTCGAGGGCTGGGTCACGGCCCACGCGCTCGGACACGCGTCCCCCGAGGAGATCGACGACCTGGGGATGACGGCGGCGCTCCGGCTGGCGGCTGTACGGGCGCTGGATGGGCTGCCGGTGCGTCCGGACGCCATCATCCTCGACGGCAAGCACGACTATCTGGGAGTGCCCTGGCAGGTGCGTACGGTCATCAAGGGCGACCAGTCCTGCGTGGCCGTGGCTGCGGCCTCGGTGATCGCCAAGGTGCGCAGGGACGCGATGATGGCGCGATTGTCGGAGGACTTCGCCGTCTTCGGCTTCGCCGAGAACGCCGGCTATCCCTCACCGGTGCACAAGGCAGCCCTGCGGGCGCTGGGGCCCACCCCGTACCACCGCCTCTCGTGGGCCTATCTCGACTCGCTGCCCCAGTGGCGGCACCTCAAGAAGGTCCGCATCTCGCCGGAGGCGGCCGAACTGGAAAGCGGGGGCCAGCTCGGCTTCGACTTCTGAACTCGCCCTGCCCACAGTCCGGTCGCACTTTTGTGCCCACCCGCCGATGCCTTCCGCACCGGCATTTGATAGACATCCACTCATGCCTCTCATTCCCGAGGAGCCTCAGATTCACGAGAGCGCCCAGGGTCCCCGCGTCACTCCGGCCGCAGGCCGCACCGCGCCGACCCCTCGTCCCGTACCCGGTCCGCGGTCCGCGGCCTCGCCGCGTCCCGGAAACCCGGGTCCCGGCCAGGCCAGGCCCGCACCGCCCGCACCGCCGACGCAGCGCGCGTCCGGTGCTGCCGCGAAGCCGCAGCCGAGCCGTCCGGAGCATCGTTCCGCGCCGCAGATCCAGCTGATCCCCGCTCCCGTGGGCGGTGCGCTGGACGCCGCCGACGAGGCGGTCGACCTGCTGCTCGACTCCGGTCGAGCCCCGGGTGACGTCCTGGTGCTCACCACCGGTGACCAGCACCCGTGGGCCGCGCATGAACTGTCCTTCGGCGAAGACGCCTACTGGGCACAGCACGACGCCCGCGACGACGTCTTCTACGCGGACGCCGCCTCGGCGGGTCGCGCCGCGGAGCGCCCCGTGGTGGTTGTCGCGGTGAACGGTGGCCCGGACGGCACCGCCGCCCGCGCGCTGCCGGCCGCCCTGGAGAAGGCTTCAGGGCTCCTCATCGTGTGCGGTGACCCCCAGCAGATCAACACCGTGCTCGGCGCGGGCGTCTGACCGACACGACGTGTACGGACCGCAGGGTCCGGTCGCGACCCGGCTGCCCGGTCCGCGGGCAGCCGGCGGATGGCCTTCAGCGGGCTGCCGTGCGACGGAGCGCGTCCATGGCGCCCCCGCCCGTGCGCAGCGGCATCCGGTCCGCGTCGGCGCCGACGTCGGCCAAATGGCCTGGCGGCGATGTCGAGTTGGGCTGACGGCCGCCGCGGCCCTCGCCCAGCACCTGCCAACCGCCGCGTGTCAGCGTGATGTACGCGCCGCAGCGCAGCCCGTGCAGCGTGCAGGCGTCCCTGAGCCCCCACATCCACGCCCCGTCCTCCTCCGTCCACCGCTCGTCGCCGTCACGGCAGTAGAGCAGCACGGCGGTGCGCACCGGCGTACGCCGCCGGAGGTCGTGCGGGATCACACGGCGCAGATGCGCGAGCAGTGCGTTACGGAACTCCCAGCCGTCCGCAGCGGCGGAGCGTCGGGAGAACGACGCGCTGGCCGTAAGCCGTTCCTCGTGGTCGAGCACGGCGACGACAGCCGTCGCCAGTGCGGGTCGATGGCGGGCGTGCAGTCCACTGACCACTTCGCGCGGGTTGCGCAGCAGCGGGATTCCGGCAGCGGCCCACTCGGCCGGCTCGAGCAACCGGGCAAGCTGGTTGGCGGAGTTGGCCGATGCGGTGATCGAGGTGGCTGCGGACGAAGCGAATCCGAAGGTCACGGTCCTCCCTTCGCATACGCGCCCACAGTGCGGGCAGAGTCGGGTGAGGGCGCGCCACGGCATGGCCCTCGACACCGAGAACGGGCCGTGCGGGGAGCAGTCCAATTCTTCCTGCCGCGTGGGGATGCGGCAACGAGCAATTCGGCGTCACCGGCGGGAATCGGCGGGTATGACGCTCATATCCCTTCCCCGGCTCGTCCCGACCGACCCCTCCGGGTCAGGACTGGACGGCAAGGACCAGCGGAAACACGCCCTCCGCACCCGCCCTGCGCAGCAGCCGTGACGCCACGGCCAGGGTCCAGCCACTGTCCGAGTAGTCGTCGACCAGCAGTACAGGGCCGCCTGCCGCGGCCAGGGCCGCCACCAGCTGAGGCGGTACGACGAGAGTTTCGTGCAGTGCCCGCACCCGCTGGGCGCTGTTCGTACGGGAGATCCGGGCGTCCAGCGCCTCGGGCACGTACTCGACGGAACCGAGCAGAGGCATCCGGCCGACCTCCGCGATACGGCTGCCCAGGGAGTCGATCAAACGGGGCCGGCTGCGGGAGGCGACGGTGACCACACCCGTCGGCCGCGGCGGTGCGTCCACGGCCCCGGACGCCCACCCGCCAGGTCCCTTGGCCCAGTCGGCGAGCACGGTCACCACCGCGCCCGCCATGTCGTCGGGCACGGGGCCGTCCGGTGTCTGCGGAGCGAGCAACGGGCGGAGCCGGTTGCCCCAGCCGATGTCCGAAAGCCGCCCCAGCGCCCGCCCCGTGAAGGCCAGCTCACCTTCCGGGATACGGCCCTTGAGGCTGACGCCGACAGCGGGCAGTCCGGTCGGCCACATCTTGCGGGGCTCGACGTCGACGCCCGGCCTGCCCAGCTCCCCGCGAGCGGCGTCCAGGGCCTCGGCCGACACCTTGTCGCTGAACCGTGCCCCGGCGCAGTTGTCGCAACGACCGCATCGGGTCGCCTCCTCGTCGTCCAACTGGCGCCGCAGGAACTCCATCCGGCACTCGGTGGAGCGCGCGTACTCGCGCATGGCCTGCTGCTCGGACGCACGCTGGCGGGCAACCCAGGCATACCGGTCCGAGTCGTACGACCACGGCTGACCCGTGGTTGTCCAGCCGCCCTTCACCCGCCGGACCGCGCCATCCACGTCGAGCACCTTGAGCATGGTCTCGAGCCGTGTGCGCCGCAGCTCCACCAGAGGCTCCAGGGCCGGCAGGGACAGCGGCCTGTCCGCCTGCGCCAGCACGTCCAGGGTCCGCCGCACGAGCTCCTCAGGAGGGAACGCGACCGAGGCGAAGTACTGCCAGATTGCCTCGTCCTCCTTCCCGGGCAGCAGCAGCACCTCCGCATGCTCCACACCACGCCCCGCGCGGCCCACTTGCTGGTAGTAGGCGATGGGGGAGGAGGGCGAGCCGAGGTGCACGACGAACCCGAGATCCGGCTTGTCGAAACCCATGCCCAGCGCGGACGTCGCCACCAGCGCCTTGACGCGGTTGGCGAGCAGGTCCTCCTCGGCCTGCTGCCGGTCCGCGTTCTCCGTGCGGCCGGTGTACGAGATCACGGTGTGACCGCACTGGCGCAGATACGCGGTGACCTCCTCGGCCGCCGCGACCGTCAGCGTGTAGATGATGCCGGAGCCGGGGAGCTCTCCCAGATGGTCGGCGAGCCAGGCGAGACGGGTGGCGGCATCCGGAAGCTGCAGCACTCCTAGGCTGAGGCTCTCCCGCTCCAGCGGCCCGCGCAGCACGAGAGCGTCCGTACCCGCCCCGGTGCCCAGCTGGTCGGCCACGTCGGCGGTGACCCGCGCATTGGCGGTGGCGGTGGTCGCGAGGACGGGGACGCCTTCCGGCAGGTCGGCGAGCATCGTGCGCAACCTGCGGTAGTCCGGGCGGAAGTCATGGCCCCAGTCGGAGATGCAGTGGGCCTCGTCCACCACCAGCAGCCCGGTCGCCGCCGCGAGGCGGGGCAGCACCTCGTCGCGGAAGTCGGGGTTGTTGAGCCGCTCCGGGCTCACCAGCAGCACGTCGACCTCGCCCGACGCGACCTCGGCCTGGATCGTCTCCCACTCCTCCGTGTTGGAGGAATTGATGGTGCGCGCGCGAATGCCCGCGCGGGCAGCAGCCTCCACCTGGTTGCGCATCAGCGCGAGAAGGGGAGAGACGATCACTGTGGGGCCGCTGCCGCGCGCCCGCAGCAGGGATGTGGCGACGAAGTACACCGCGGACTTGCCCCATCCCGTCCGCTGCACGACCAGCGCCCGGCGCTTGTCCGCGACCAGCGCCTCGATGGCCCGCCACTGGTCCTCGCGGAGCCGGGCCCGGCCCGACGTGTCGGAGACGAGCCGAGCCAGTACGGAATCGGCGGAAGCCCTGAGCTCCGCGCGGTCTGCGTTGGTCATGCCCCCATGCAACCCGATGGCACCGACAAAGCGCGAACGGGCTCACGAGCCTGTGGACAACTTATCCACAGGGGGTCGCGGAGTCCTGGCCTTCGCGGGACCGTCGTCGCATGAACAAGCACCACGACCTCACCGGCCCCGGCATCGACCAGCAGATCACGCTTCGCGGACCCGCCGAACTCGCCGACGCGCTGCCGTACATGCTGGGTTTCCATCCGACTGATTCGATCGTGCTCGTCGCCCTGCACGGCAGCAACGGACGCTTCGGCGGACGGCTGCGGCTCGGTATCCCCCGCTCGCCCCGCGAGTGGTCACCCGTCGCCTCGCAGCTCGCCGAGTGCCTGATTCAGGGCAGCGAGCGCCGCGGACCACGTCCCGACGGCATCGTGGTCTTTCTCTGCCAGGACCCCGCAGAGGGCGAGACGAGCCTGCGGGTGATGGAACGCCTGCGCCCGCTCGCGCAGCGGCTGCGTACGGCCTGCGGCGGACTCGATGTCCCCGTCTACGAGGCGCTGTGCATCTCCGACGGTCGCTTCTGGAGCTACTGCTGTCCCGACACGCGCTGCTGCCCGCCCGACGGAACGCCGCTCGCCCTGTCGGGCACGTCCGTTATGGCCGCTGCGGCCGCCTATGCCGGTATCCGGGTCCGCGGAAGCCTCCGGGGTATGGAGGGGCGGTTCGCGCCGAAGCCGGCCTCGGCAGCGGAGGATCAGATCAGGGCCCTCGACGAGGCAGGTACGGCCCTGACCCCCAGAATTCTCGACGCACAGGGACGCCTGGAAGTCGCCGAAGAGACCGTGACGCTGGCCGGCCGCCTGCTCGACCGTCTCGCACGAACTCCTCACCGCGACGACGGTGTCGGGCCCGACGCGACGGACGACAAGCTCATCACGCACGAGGAAGCCGCGGCGGTGATCCTCGGCCTGCAGGACCGGGAGATCAGGGACCGCGCGGCCCAGTGGATGGAAGGGCCGGAAGCGGCCCCGGCCCTGAGGCTCTGGCGCGCCCTGTCACGCCGATGCGTCGGCCCGTACGCGGAGCACGCCGCCGCGACCCTCACGCTCGCCGGATGGGTCTCCTGGTCCATGGGAGACGAGCCGGGGGCGCGCGTGGCACTGGGGCTCGCGCTGCGGGCCGACCCCGAATACGTCTTCGCACGTCTCCTGCACCAGGCGTGCAACGAGGGCCTGGACCCGGAGACCGTGCGCCGCTGCCTCCGCAAGCAGCGGGACGTCCGGCCTCAGGAGCCGCCGCCCCGCACCGACGGTGCCGGGATCCGTACGCGCCGGCGTCGGCGCAGCGGTCCCCTCAGCCCCTCCGCCGCGGAGTCGGGCACGGCCCCGACCCGGACACGCGGCAGCGGTGCCCCCGCCCGGCCCCGTAACGGCACAGCAGCCGCACGGGCTCGGACACGCGCCCGACGGCGCAGCGGGCAGCGCGGCACGAGGAGCGGACGATGAAGGCCGTGACCAGGGCAGCTGCGTCGGCGTTCAAGATCGTGGCGGAGTCGTACGACCCGTGCCGTCGTTCCCACCACGGCTGTCCGGAGTGCACGGAAGGCACAGCAGACCACTCATGGCCATCAGCGCATCTCGCCGACACACCGCACCGGACGACCGGCGGTCGCAGACCCGGAGGGGGCCAACGCAGCCCGCGTCCGCCTCGTCCCCCGGTCTTCCGCCCATGCACCACGCGATCGTCTGCGTCGCCATGCCCTGCCTGGCGATCTCCCCGGAGGACGGCCAGCTCACGGGCAGCGGACTGGAAGGCGTCTACCGGTCGGGACGACGGCTGCTGGCCTGCTGCCGGCTTCGGATCGCGGGACGGGAACCGATCGCGGTCCAGGGCAGATCCGTGTCGACCGGACTCGCGGCATTCGCGTCCGTGGTGCGCGCTCCGTCCGGAGCCGGCCCCGATCCCGAGGTCGCCGTGGAGCGTTCGCGCGATGCCGAGGGAACGGAACGGATCACGCTGCGCAGCTCCGCCGCCAGGCACCTCAGGCTCCCGGTGGAGATCGCCCTCGGCACCGACCTCGCAGATCTCGCGGCCGTCGCGGCCGGCCGCCCGGGACCCGAACTGCCCGCGCACGTCCACGAGAACGGCATGCGATGGTCGGCCGGTCACGGCAGAGGCAGTGCCCAGGCGATCATCACCGCGCAGCCGCCGCCGCACGACACCCTTGCCTCCGCGGGGCTGCTCCGGTGGGAGCTGGACCTGCCACCGGGTGCTTCGGTCACCCTCGAGCTCCGGGTGCGCTCCGAGCGCGGCGACCGCTCCGACCGCCCCGTCGGCCCGGCCGGCCGGGGGGTCCGTGGCTTACTGCCGGAGGCCCGGGCGGAAGGCGACGACGACCGGTCGACGGCTCTGCTCGAGACCAGTCTCGGCGACCTCCGGGGCCTGCTCTGCCGGGATCCCGCCTACCCAGTGGACGCGATCCCGGCCGCTGGAGTGCCTTGGCGTTGCGGGCAGGCACCGGCCGAGGCGCTGTGGGCCGTGCGCATGGCGCTCCCGGTCTCCACCCGGCTCGTGGCATCCACCCTGCGCATCCTCGCCCGCACGCAACACACCGGCAGTGGAGCGGAGTTCGGCCGCCTGCCCGGTCCGTTGCGCGACGCAGGCCCCCATCTTCCGCCGAGCTGCGCGGGCACGGAGGCGACCCTCGCCTTCCCAGTGATCCTGGCAGAGGCATGGCGCTGGGGTCTCCCGGAGTGCGACTTGGCCGAGCTGCTGCCCACGGCGGAGCGCTGTCTCCACTGGCTGCGGCGGACAGCCGGTGGAGACGGACTGCTGCCCGAGCCCGGCTCCGGATTTCTGCGGACCGAGACCCAGGCCCATGCCCACAGGGCCGCACTGCTCGGGGCCGACCTTCTCGAGGCCGCAGGCCGACCGGGGGCCGACGAGTGGCGTGCTCGGGCGGGCGGCATGAGGCGGCGCTTCCGGGACGACCTATGGATCGACGACCTGACCGGTGGACGTCCGGCAGCCGGCAGCCGGCCCGACGGCCGACCGGTGCTCCCATTGGGGAGCGCCGCGGGTCATCTCCTCGACACGGGACTGACCGCCGGAGGGCGCATGGCACCCGGACTGCTGGACAAGGCACACACGGAGCAGCTGGCCAGACTGCTGGGCGGGCCCGCGCTGGACTGCGGCTGGGGACTGCGCAGCCTGGGCAGCAACGAGCCGGGACACAATCCGTTCGGCCACCGCTCGGGAGTCGTGCGGGTGCACGAGACGGTCGTCGCTGTGGCGGGCCTCGCCGCCGCGGGACACGAGAAGGAAGCGTCCGCCTTGCTCCGTGGGCTCCTCGACGCCTCGGCGGCCTTCGGACACCGGCTGCCGGAGATGTTCGCGGGCCATCAGCGCACGGCCGGCAGCGTCCCGGTGCCGCATCCGGCGGCCTGCAGGCCGGCTGCCCTGGCGGCGGCTTCGGGTATCCAGTTGCTCGTCGCGCTCGCTGGTGTCCGGCCCGATGCGCCGGCAGGGACGGTCGCCCTGCGTCCACTGCGGTGTGCTCCGCTGGGCGCGCTCCGTCTCTCGGGGCTCTCCGTGGCGGGCGCACCCTTCGCGGTGCGGATCGGCCGACTGGGTCTCGGTGTGGTGGAGCAGGCGGCCGAGGGGCTGCAGTTGGGGGTGTGAACCGACGGCGGCGGGCCGTCGCACCCGAGTGAGGAATCCGTTGTCGCAGGTGGCGACGGGTGTGTTTATCGTCAGGAAGACGACTATGATCGCGGCATGTCGCCCTACGACCCGTCGGCCTTCCCGCCCTTCGCCGTCACTGTCGACCTGGTCGTGCTCACCGTGCGTCGGCACGCGCTCTGTGCGCTCGTCGTGCGCCGCGGTGAGCCACCGTTCCAGGGGCGGTGGGCGCTGCCCGGGGGCTTCGTCAGGGGCGACGAGGACCTGGCGGCGGCAGCCGCGCGCGAGCTCGCCGAGGAGACGGGGCTGTGCGCGCACGACCCCGCTTCACCGGCGCCCGGGAACGGCGCTCACCTGGAGCAGCTCGCCACGTACGGCGACCCCGAGCGCGACCCCCGGATGCGAGTGGTGAGCGTGGCGCACCTCGTGCTCGCGCCCGACCTCCCGGCGCCCCGCGCGGGCGGCGATGCCAACAGCGCCCGTTGGGCTCCCGTCGAGGAGCTCCTCGCCCAGGGCGGCGCGTTCCCGCGCGAAGGCGAGCAGCAGGCGCCGCTCGCCTTCGACCATGCGCTGATCCTGGCCGACGGAGTGGAGCGCGCCCGTTCCAAGATCGAGTACTCGTCGCTGGCCACCGCGTTCTGCCCGCCGGAGTTCACGGTCGGAGAACTGCGGCGCGTGTACGAGGCGGTCTGGGGTGTCGCTCTCGACCCCCGCAACTTCCACCGCAAGGTGACAGGCACCCCGGGCTTCCTGGTGCCGACGGGCGGGACGACGACTCGTCAGGGCGGGCGCCCGGCCCAGCTCTTCAGGGCCGGCGGCGCCACGGTGCTGAACCCGCCGATGCTGCGCCCCGAGGTCTGATCGCACAGCGGGAGCGGGGCTGCCGTCCCGCCGTACGACGGGTCGGAACGTGGAGCGGAACTGCCGTAGGCGCGTCGAGCGGGCCGACTCTGACACCCGGGGCTACGGCCTATGCATAAAAAGTCTGAAATGTCGCGTTATCGTACTGGGGTACCCCTGTCGTCGCTGGGCGGTCTCACCTTCCGCGAGAGAGGCGAGAGAAGCGATGCTCCAGGCCACCGGACTCACCCGCACCCGCCGCCGAGAGCACTTGCCCGCCGTGGGCGAGCCAGCTCGGCCTCCTCCTCGGCGACGCGCACGGCAGACCACCGGCGCCCGCCGCGCGCCGCCCGCCGACCGCAGTGGACGCGGAGTGCCGCGGCCGGGGTGGCCCGCATCCGTGGCGATGAACCGGCTCGACGTCGTGGCCGTGGCCGTTGATGTCCACGCCCTGTGTCTCGTGTTCGGCCGGGACTTGGGCCCCGTTGCGGAGAACTTGCCTGCCGCGCGTATCGGTTGGGCCGCCCTCCTCGTCTGCTGCGCAAGGGTGGGTCTGTCGGCCGCAGGCCTTCCCGTGCCCGTTGCGTTCACAGGGCCGGTGAGGGTGATGTCGCTCGTACAGAAGGTGCTTGTCGTACCGGCAGCCCGTTCGACGGCAGGGGCCCTCGACGGGCTCCTGAGGGCAGTCCGGATCGAGCTGCCGCGGCAGGCGGATCGTCCTCGCGCGAGCGCCCGGTGCCTGCCTGCTCAACCTCTCGGCATGTCAAGGGCGTTGCCTTGGGTGGCTTTGATCTGCACGTTTGTGTCCACAAGTGTCCGTGGCAGGTGCTCTCGGTGATCGCGACGGATCGACTGAACCCGAACTGCCCGGCACCTCTTGGTGAATGCCTGATTCCTTCCGATAAGGCGTCAATTGCGGGGTGGGTGCCGATCACCCTTTCGTGTGCTTTTCACCAAAGACCTCAAGGGGCTCGGAAGCCAGGCCGACAAAGGATGCGTGAGTACCCTTGCGCACACCATGATGACCTCCGCCCGCCCCACCGAGTCCGGTCTCGCCGGCCCGGGCGAACTCGATCGATACGGCTTCGCGGAGCCGCCCGTCGCCGACCGCGTCGGCCCTCCCTCCTGGGACGGCTCCGACGGCGAGTTGGGCCGGGTCGGCCGCCGCGCGACAGGCAGTCGGGGCCGCGGCCTGCACGGCCAACTCGTCCAGCAACTCGGCCAGATGATCGTCTCGGGCGACCTGGGCGCCGATCGCCCGCTCGTCCCCGAGGAGATCGGTCAGCGCTTCGAGGTCTCCCGCACCGTCGTCCGCGAGTCGCTTCGCGTTCTCGAGGCCAAGGGCCTGGTCAGTGCCCGGCCCAACGTCGGAACCCGTGTCCGGCCCGTCAGCGACTGGAATCTGCTCGACCCCGACATCATCGAATGGCGCGCCTTCGGCCCGCAGCGGGAGGACCAGCGCCGCGAGCTGAGCGAGCTGCGCTGGACGATCGAGCCGCTCGCCGCCCGTCTCGCCGCCGGGCACGGCCGCGAGGACGTCCAGCAGCGTCTCGGCGACATGGTCGAGATCATGGGCCACGCCCTCGCCCAGGGTGACGGGCTCACCTTTTCGCGAGCCGACGCCGAGTTCCACTCCCTGCTCATCCAGCTCGCCGGCAATCGCATGCTGGAGCATCTGTCGGGGATCGTCTCGGCCGCCCTCCACGTCTCCGGTGGACCGGTCACGGGCTGTGACCGCCCCACCGAAGCCTCCCTGGCGCACCACGCCCGCATTGCCGACGCCCTCGCTTCCGGGGACGCTCACGCCGCGGAATCCGCCATGCGGCAGCTGCTCACCGTTCACCCGGAAGTGGAGCGAGTGGTTCCCGCGCCGCGTGAGCACTGACCGCGTCGGCGGTCGGGGAGCGCGCCGGCGGGTCGGTCGTATGTCGCCGGATTCCGACGGGGGATCCGGCGGCATGTTGTGGGAGAAACCGCCTGTCTGACTGTTTCGTGGCATTTGGGGTGTGACTCGGGCCACGTGGATTGGGCGTAACGCTCCTCGAAGCAACGCGATGACCTAAGAGGTGACAGCCGAGGAGGGAATACAGCCGCCGCACACGGCGCTGTGAGAGCTCCTGGGTTCCGCCCGCGCCACCGGTACATCCGCAACCCGGTGGTCGTCGGCTCCGGCCCGATCATGGGTGGGGCCGGAAGCCGTTTCCATCGTTCCGAGAGGTTGTTCGTGTCGGCCAGCACATCCCGTACGCTCCCGCCGGAGATCGCCGAGTCCGAGTCTGTGATGGCGCTCATCGAGCGGGGAAAGGCTGATGGGCAGATCGCCGGCGATGACGTGCGTCGGGCCTTCGAGGCTGACCAGATTCCGCCAACCCAGTGGAAGAATGTTCTGCGCAGCCTCAACCAGATCCTCGAGGAAGAGGGTGTGACGCTGATGGTCAGTGCAGCGGAGTCGCCGAAGCGCGCCCGCAAGAGCGTCGCAGCGAAGAGCCCGGCAAAGCGCACCGCCACCAAGACCGTCGCGGCCAAGACCGCCACGGCCAAGACCGTCGCCGCCACCGCGGCCCCGACGGCCGAGACCGTCGAGGTCCCCGCCGACGAGTCCTCCGAGACCGCCCCCAAGAAGGCGGCCGCGAAGAAGACCACCGCCAAGAAGACGGCGGCCAAGAAGACCACCGCCAAGAAGACGGCGGCCAAGAAGACCACCGCCAAGAAGGACTCCGACGAGGCCGTCGAGGGCGAAGAGCTCCTCGACGAGGTCCAGCCGGGCGGCAAGGGCGACGAAGAGGAGACCGAAGGCGAGAGCAAGGGCTTCGTCCTCTCCGACGACGACGAGGACGACGCTCCCGCGCAGCAGGTCGCCGTCGCGGGTGCCACCGCCGACCCGGTCAAGGACTACCTGAAGCAGATCGGCAAGGTTCCGCTGCTCAACGCCGAGCAGGAGGTCGAGCTCGCCAAGCGCATCGAGGCCGGCCTCTTCGCCGAGGACAAGCTGGCGAACTCCGACAAGCTGGCGCCGAAGCTCAAGCGCGAGCTGGAGATCATCGCCGAGGACGGCCGCCGCGCCAAGAACCACCTGCTGGAGGCCAACCTCCGGCTGGTCGTCTCGCTGGCCAAGCGCTACACCGGTCGCGGCATGCTCTTCCTGGACCTGATCCAGGAGGGCAACCTCGGTCTGATCCGCGCGGTCGAGAAGTTCGACTACACCAAGGGCTACAAGTTTTCCACGTACGCCACCTGGTGGATCCGTCAGGCGATCACCCGTGCGATGGCGGACCAGGCCCGCACCATCCGTATCCCGGTGCACATGGTCGAGGTCATCAACAAGCTCGCACGCGTCCAGCGCCAGATGCTCCAGGACCTGGGCCGTGAGCCCACCCCGGAGGAGCTGGCCAAGGAGCTCGACATGACCCCCGAGAAGGTCATCGAGGTCCAGAAGTACGGCCGTGAGCCGATCTCGCTGCACACTCCGCTCGGCGAGGACGGCGACAGCGAGTTCGGTGACCTCATCGAGGACTCCGAGGCGGTCGTCCCGGCCGACGCGGTGAGCTTCACGCTGCTGCAGGAGCAGCTCCACTCGGTGCTCGACACCCTGTCCGAGCGTGAGGCGGGCGTCGTGTCGATGCGCTTCGGTCTCACGGACGGTCAGCCGAAGACGCTGGACGAGATCGGCAAGGTCTACGGCGTGACGCGCGAGCGCATTCGTCAGATCGAGTCCAAGACCATGTCGAAGCTGCGTCACCCGTCGCGTTCGCAGGTGTTGCGCGACTACCTCGACTAGGTCGCCCACCACCCGGCAGTGTCCGAGCAGCATCCACGTGCACAGGGGTCGAAGGGCCCGGCTCCCCGAGGGAGTCGGGCCCTTCGCCATGCGTCGGTCCCTTCGCCATGTGGGGCCGGCTCGTCGCCCTGCTGGTCGGGCTCCTCGCCATGTGGAGCGGGTGCGTATGGCGGCAGGCTGGTTGACTCTGAGTTGACTGGATTCACGCTGAGTCAGGAGGCCGTATGCGTCGCCCTACCACCCGAGGACCGGCCAGGGTGCTGGCCCTGATCGCAGCAGTGGTCGGGCCACCACTGGCGATGTCTCTTCCCGCCGCCGCGGACAGCGTGGTCATAGGCGGTTACGAGGTGCGTGCCGAGGACAGCCCTTGGGTCGTCGCCCTGTCCAGCGTTGACCGGTTCGGCCCAAAGCGCGGAGGTCAGTTCTGCGGCGGTGTGGTCGTCGCGCCGACCAAGGTGATGACGGCTGCCCACTGCCTGAGCACCGCTGTGCTGGGCAAGGAAGCCGCCGCAGTCAGCGACCTCCGGGTCATCGTCGGCCGCTCGGAACTGGCCGGCGAGGGAGGCCAGGAGGTCCCTGTGCGGGCCACCTGGATCGCACCCGACTACGACCCCGTCACCAACAGTCCCGACATGGCGCTGCTGACCCTGTCCAAGGCGCTGCCCAAGATCCATGTGCTGCCGGTGGCGGAAGCGAAGGACGCCGCGACCGAGGTGGGGACCGCTGCCACGGTCTACGGCTGGGGCGATACGAAGGGTGACGGCAGTTACTCGTCGTCGCTGCGGGCGGCGCCGGTGTCGGTGCTGCCGGACGAGACATGCGCGAAGGCGTATCCCGGCGGGCAGGGCAGCAGATTTCTGAAGTCCACCATGCTGTGCGCCGGCGATCCCCAGGGCGGTCACGACGCCTGCCAGGGCGACAGCGGAGGCCCGCTGATCGCCAAGGGCCGACTGATCGGCCTGGTGTCCTGGGGGAGTGGCTGTGGGCTGTCTGACGGGCCGGGCGTCTACACGAGGGTCTCCGCCCTGGATCCGCCGCTGGCGGAGGCGGACTGACCGGCTGGGGCAGGTGAAACACCGCCGCGGCGGTGACGGAACGAGAGCGGGCGGCTTCCCCTTGTGTTCAGGGGAGGCCGCCCGTCGGCCGATCCGGAACCGGCCCTTGGCTCGTCGGGATGTGAGGTGTCAGTGATCCTCTTCACCGGCGTCGGCCGGCACGGCCGTCAGGCGGTCCGTCTCATCCTGTATTTCCGCGGCGATCTTCTTGAGTTCCGGCTCGAACTTGCGTCCGTGGTGGGCGCAGAAGAGCAGTTCGCCACCGCTGATCAGTACGACGCGCAGATAAGCCTGGGCGCCGCAGCGGTCGCAGCGGTCAGCGGCCGTCAGCGGGCTCGCGGGGGTCAGAACAGTAGTCACGTCGCCTCTTCTCTAGCTCGACGAGCTGTCGTACCAGGGTCAACATCCAACCAGGCCGAAAACGTTCCCGCTCGTGGCTTTCCCTCGAAACTTCTTGCCGAGGTGGCTGTCTGCTGCCGGTTGGCGGCGAATGAGCCGTATTGCTTCGCTCTACGGATTTCGCGTTGCTTGTCTCGTTTGGCCCTCCCGGCGGGGTTGCCGGTTGTTGATGAGGACGTGCCCGGAGCCTAAATGGTTCATGCCTCGAAGGGAACGTGATGTGCACGTCACCCCATCGAGGTATCGAACACACATACGACACTGGACTAGCATGAGAAATCAGGTGGGTGGCGTTACATCGGCTCTACCAGGCCTCGGTACGCTCTGACCGGCGACCGACGCCCGGCCTTTACTCCACTTGGCCACATCTGAAATTCAGCGAGGAGCGAACCGCGTGACCGCCGAAACGTCCGTGCCATCCACAGCGCTGCTGACTGCAGACCGTGACGGCTCCAACTACACCGCGCGGCACCTGCTCGTTCTGGAGGGGCTCGAGGCGGTCCGCAAACGCCCTGGCATGTACATCGGGTCCACCGACAGCCGCGGCCTGATGCACTGCCTCTGGGAAATCATCGACAACTCGGTCGACGAGGCCCTCGGAGGCCACTGCGACCACATCGAGGTGATCCTCCACGAGGACGGCTCCGTCGAGGTCAGGGACAACGGCCGCGGCATCCCCGTGGACGTGGAGCCCAAGACGGGGCTCTCGGGCATCGAGGTCGTGATGACCAAGCTGCACGCCGGCGGCAAGTTCGGCGGTGGCTCCTACGCGGCCTCCGGCGGTCTGCACGGCGTCGGCGCCTCCGTTGTGAACGCGCTGTCCGCCCGCCTGG
Organism: Streptomyces sp. NPDC096176; assembly: GCF_044763255.1. Classification (NCBI taxonomy): domain Bacteria; kingdom Bacillati; phylum Actinomycetota; class Actinomycetes; order Kitasatosporales; family Streptomycetaceae; genus Streptomyces; species Streptomyces sp. NPDC096176. The sequence goes on from NZ_JBIWFV010000011.1 coordinate 90,685, forward strand.
ACGTGGAAGTGGACCGCGGTGGCGCGACCCACATGATCAGTTTCCGGCGCGGTGTCCCCGGCATCTTCACCGAGTCGGGACCGGACGCCCCCTTCGACCCGGCGAACGGGCTCCGCAAGGGCAAGCGCGTGCCCAAGGGCCGGACCGGCACGAGGGTGCGCTACTGGGCCGACCGGCAGATCTTCCTCAAGGACGCCAAGCTCTCCCTCGACACGCTCCACCAGCGCGCCCGCCAGACCGCCTTCCTCGTGCCGGGCCTGACCATCGTCGTCCACGACGAGCGGGGTCTGTCCGACGAGGGGGACGACGGCAAGAACGTGGAGACCTTCCGTTTCGACGGAGGCATCAGCGAGTTCTGCGAGTACCTGGCCCAGGACAAGGCTGTCTGCGACGTCGTGCGGCTGACCGGCCAGGGCACGTTCAAGGAGACCGTCCCCGTGCTCGACGACCGCGGCCACATGACCCCGACCGAGGTCACCCGCGAGCTCGGCGTCGACATCGCCCTGCGCTGGGGCACCGGATACGACACCACGGTCAAGTCCTTCGTCAACATCATCGCCACGCCCAAGGGCGGCACCCACGTCACCGGTTTCGAGCGTTCCGTGACCAAGACGATGAACGAGGTGCTGCGCTCGGCCAAACTGCTGCGTGTCGCCGAGGACGACATCGTCAAGGACGACGCCCTGGAGGGCCTGACCGCGGTCGTGACCGTCCGGCTCGCCGAGCCGCAGTTCGAGGGCCAGACCAAGGAGGTTCTGGGCACCTCGGCGGCCAACAGGATCGTCGCCGGCGTGGTGGCCAAGGAGCTCAAGGCCTTCCTGACGTCCACCAAGCGGGACGCCAAGGCCCAGGCCCGAGCGGTGCTCGAGAAGGCCGTGGCGGCCGCCCGTACGCGCATCGCGGCCCGGCAGCACAAGGATGCGCAGCGCAGGAAGACGGCCCTGGAGTCCTCGTCGCTGCCCGCCAAGCTCGCCGACTGCCGCAGTGACGACGTGGAGCGCAGCGAGCTCTTCATCGTCGAGGGCGACTCGGCGCTCGGTACCGCCAAGCTCGCGCGCAACAGCGAGTTCCAGGCGCTTCTCCCGATCCGCGGCAAGATCCTCAACGTCCAGAAGTCGTCCGTCTCCGACATGCTCAAGAATGCCGAGTGCGGAGCGATCATCCAGGTCATAGGGGCGGGCTCGGGCCGGACGTTCGACATCGACGCCGCCCGCTACGGCAAGATCGTGCTGCTCGTCGATGCCGACGTCGACGGCGCGCACATCCGCTGCCTGCTGCTCACGCTCTTCCAGCGCTACATGCGCCCGATGGTGGAGGCCGGCCGGGTGTTCGCGGCCGTGCCGCCGCTGCACCGGATCGAGCTGATCCAGCCGAAGAAGGGCCAGGAGAAGTACGTCTACACCTACTCGGACAACGAGCTGCGGCAGACGCTTCTGGAGTACCAGCGCAAGGGAATCCGCTTCAAGGACTCCATCCAGCGTTACAAGGGCCTCGGCGAGATGGACGCGGACCAGCTGGCGGAGACCACGATGGACCCGCGCCACCGCACCCTGCGCCGGATCAACATCGGTGACCTGGAGTCCTCGGAGCAGGTCTTCGACCTGCTCATGGGCAACGAGGTGGCGCCCCGCAAGGAGTTCATCACCAGCTCCGCGGCCACCCTGGACCGCTCGCGCATCGACGCCTGACCGGCCCGGCCGTTCAGGCGGTGCCCACCCGGGGGTGGAGGCGACGACTCCACCCCCGGTCCGATCCGCGGCGCCGGCCTCCTCCGTAGCATCGGCCGTGACGGAGGGGGACGGGCGTGCGTGGTGGCAAGTGGACCCAGTGGCCCAGCCAGGAGGCGCTGTCGCGCGTCGGGATCCCGCGAGCCCGGATGGCGCTCGACATGGCCCTTCTCGCCGCCCTGTCCCTGTGGGCCGTCGTCAGTGCGTACTCCTCCGACGTCTTCCACGGCTGGGGCGCCGTGCTGCCCCCGGTGGCCTTCGCGGTCTGCGCGGCTGCAGGTGCCCACTACCGCGTGACGACGCTCGCCCACCGCCTGCTGCCCTCGATGGTGCTGGTCGCCGTCTTCGCGGCCGTCGGCTGGGGGGCCTGCCTCGCGGAGGTACCGGTAGCGGCGATGGTGCTGTGGATCGGCGCGTGCGTCATGTCCATGGAGCGCCTGCCGCTCGCTGCGGCCTTCGCGATCGTGGTGGTCATGGTCCCCGGGTTCGCGACGGTCGACGAGAGCGACTGGGGAGCTGCTGCCACGCTCGCCTCGGTCCTGCTCGGGGGCTATGCGCTGCGCCTGGACGCGGAGGCGCGGGGCGCCGGCTTCCGGCTCCTCGCCCAGGAGCGGGCCGCCCGCGAGGCCGAGGCGGTTTCCGCCGCGCTCGCCGAGCGGGCCCGCATCGCCCGTGAGATCCACGATGTGCTCGCCCACAGCCTGTCCGCTCAGATGGTGCACCTGGAAGCGGCGAGGCTGCAGATCGAGCGCGGCCCCGAAGGGCCCTTCCGCGACCAGATCCTGGAGCGGGTGGTGGCGGCGCGCGGCATGGCCAGAGAAGGGCTCGCCGAGACGAGGCAGGCTCTGTCGGCCCTGCGCGGAGAGATGGCGCCGGTCGAGGACTATCTGCGCGAGCTGACCGCCGCCGACGGCGCGCGGATCGAGGTCACGGGCGCGCGGCGGCTGCTTCCCGCCGAGGCTTCGCAAGCCGTACGGAGAGTGGCCCAGGAATCTCTGACCAATGTGCGCAAGCATGCGCCGGGAGCCGAGGTGCGCATGGTGCTCGTCTACCTCGAGGGCGAAGTCTGCCTGGAGGTAAGGGATTTCGGGGCACGCGGAAAGACTGGTGAGCTCAAGGTGTCCGGAGCCGGGTACGGTCTGCTGGGGATGCGCGAGCGGGCGGAGTTGGCCGGCGGCACCCTGGATGCGGGGCCGGAGGGGGAGGGGTTCGTGGTGCGACTGAGGGTGCCGGCATGACCGGACAGGTTGCCCGGGTGATCGTCGCCGACGACCAGGCGGTGGTGCGCGAGGGCATCGTGATGCTGCTGGGGCTGCTGCCGGGCATAGAGGTCGTCGGCTCGGCCAAGGACGGCGCGGAGGCGATCGCACTCGTCGCCGAACTGGCCCCTGACGTCGTCCTGATGGACCTGCGGATGCCCCGGGTCGACGGTGTGGAGGCGACGCGGCGGATCCGAGGTGAGCACCCCGCAACCCAGGTCGTCGTGCTCACCACCTACGCGGACGACGACTCGCTCTTTCCGGCGCTGCGGGCGGGCGCACGCGGGTACCTCACCAAGGACGCCGACGGGAACGAGATCGTGCGGGCGATCCAGGACGTCGTCGCCGGGCGCGCGGGACTGTCCCCGGTGGTCCAGCAGCGGTTGCTCGAGCAGGTCGCCGCGGAGCCGCTGCCTGCCGGTCCCCGGCTGCCCGACGGGCTGACCGCCCGCGAGGCCGAGGTGCTCACCCTGATCGCGGAGGGCCTCGGCAATGCGGACATCGCACGGCGGCTGGGCATCTCCCCGGCCACCGTGAAGACCCACATCAACAACCTGTTCGCGAAGGCAGGCCTCCACGACCGGGCCCAGGCCGTCCGTTATGCCTATCGGGAGGGTCTCGCGCAGCCGCCGGGAGCAAGCATCACCTGATGGGGTGAAGACCACCGAGAGAAGAGTCCGGGATCTTCCCACTCTGTCCATCCTTGGGCAGGCGGCCGAAACGGTTCGTCGGCAAGGAGAGTTGAGCGTGGACAAGCAGGCAGGCCGGGACGCGGTCCCAATGCGGCTCGAGGACCCGTGGTACGACGCGTTGGCCTCCGGCTGGAGCGACCGGGACAGCACCGGAGCCCCTGCTCCCGGCGGTCGGGCCGCCCCCGGAGACCTGCCCGGCGCCGGGCCGAGCACTGGGGACATCTACCTTCAGGTGCAGCGCAGCGACGCCTTCCAGGAGGTGCGCGCCCGCTATCGGCGGTTCGTCGTCCCCATGTCGGTCACCTTTCTCGTCTGGTATCTGGCGTATGTCGTCGCGGCGACGACCGCACCGGCTCTGATGGCCAGGCCGGTGGCCGGAGCGGTGAACGTGGCGATGGTCGCGGGCCTCGCCCAGTTCCTCACCACCTTCCTGCTGACCTGGGCGTATGTGCGCCATGCCAGGCTGCGCCGGGACCGGGCGGCGCTCGACCTGCGCTGGGACACCCAGGAGATGACCAGGGGGGCCGGGCGTTGAACGGGGACCATCAGGCGCTCGCACTGCTGCTGTTCTGCGCGTTCATCGCGGTCACTCTCGGCATCACCACGTGGGTGAGCCGCAACAGGCATGGCTCCGCAGAGGAGTTCTACGCGGGTGGGCGGCTGTTCTCGCCGATGGAGAACGGGTTCGCCATCGCCGGTGACTACATGTCGGCTGCCTCGTTCCTCGGCATTTCGGGACTCATCGCGCTCTACGGCTACGACGGCATGTTGTACTCCGTCGGCTTCCTGGTCGCCTGGCTGGTCGTGCTGTTCCTCGTCGCCGAACTGGTCCGCAACTGCGGCAGGTTCACGCTCGCCGACGTCGTCGCGGCGCGGATGAGCGAGCGGCCCGTGCGGATCGCCGCGGGAACTTCCTCGGTCACCGTGTCCGTTCTCTATCTGGTGGCGCAGATGGTCGGAGCCGGGAGCCTGGTCGCGCTGCTGCTGGGCGGGACGAGCGAAGCCGCGCGCTCGTGGACCGTCATCGGAGTGGGCGCCCTGATGGTGATCTACGTTTCGTTCGGAGGGATGCGAGCCACCACCTGGATCCAGATCGTGAAAGCCGTGCTGCTGATGGCGGGCGCCATCACCCTGACCCTGCTGGTGCTGGCGCGATTCCACGGCGACTTCAACCAGTTGCTCAACTCCGCTGCCGCACACAGCGGCCACGGCAAGGACTTCCTCTCACCGGGTCTGCGCTACGGCGGGGACTGGACCGCACGCCTGGACTTCATCAGCCTCGGCCTGGCACTGGTGCTCGGCACGGCAGGACTGCCGCACATTCTGTCGCGCTTCTACACGGTGCCGACCGCGCGGGCCGCCCGCCGCTCGGTCGTCTGGGCCATCGGTCTCATCGGCAGCTTCTACCTGATGACGATCGTGCTCGGCTTCGGAGCGGCCGCCGTGCTCGGCACAGACGAAGTTCGTTCGTCCAACGCCGCGGGGAACACCGCGGTGCCCCTGCTCGCCCTTGACCTCGGCGGGGGAGCGGGCTCGACCGGGGGCACGGTGCTGTTCGCGGTCGTCGCCGCCGTGGCGTTCGCGACGATCCTGGCCGTCGTCGCGGGGATCACGCTGGCCTCCTCGGCCTCCGTCGCCCACGATCTGTACGCCTCGCTGCGGCGACGGCGTTCCGCCCCGGCGCCCGTCGGCGCCGTGGAACCGGGCAGGGAAGGCGGCGACGCGTGCTCCGGCGACAAGCAGTACAGCGAGGTCGCGGTCGCGCGGGTCGCAGCGGCCGGAATCGGGGCGGTCGCGATCGCGCTCGGTCTGCTGGCCCGAGATCTGAACGTGGCGTTCCTTGTGGGGCTGGCCTTCGCGGTCGCCGCCTCCGCCAATCTGCCCGTCCTGCTCTACTCGTTGTTCTGGCGGAACTTCACCACCCGAGGCGCCGTCTGGTCGGTCTACGGAGGACTCGTCCCGGCCGTCCTGCTGGTGATCCTGTCGCCCGTCGTCTCAGGCGGCGAACGCGCCTTGTTCCCCGGTGTGGACTTCCATGTCTTCCCGCTGGATAACCCGGGGCTGGTCTCCATCCCGCTGGGCTTCCTGGCCGGCTGGATCGGCACGGTCACCTCGGCGGAGCCACCGGATGCGGCGAAGCACGCCGAGACGGAGGTGCGGTCGCTGACCGGAGCCGGCGCCGTCTGACCCAATCGGCGCTGTCCGGCCCGAGCCGTGAGCCGATGCCCCGCCGCCGGTGTCGGCGCCCGAGGCGAAGGGGCCGTCAGGCGCTCGCCGCCCACACGTAGCGGTGTTCCGGGCGGCCCGTCTCGCCGTATCTCAGAGTCAGCCGCACCCTGTTCGTCCGCTCCAGGAGCTTCAGATAGCGCTGGGCGGTCTGCCGGCTCACCCCCGCGCGTTCCGCGATCTCCTGCGCCGAAAGCGGCCCCGCGGCGGCCAGCAGCACCTGCCGTACGACCTCGGCTGTGGTCGGGGAGTGCCCCTTGGGCAGCTCGGGGGCCACGGAGCCGGCCGACAGTGCGCCGAAGATCCGGTCCACCTCGGCCTGTTCGGCCTCGCCACCGCTTTCGAGGGTGCGGCGAAGCGTTGCGTACGCCTCCAGCTTGGCGCGCAGACCGGCGAAGTTGAACGGCTTGACCAGGTACTGGAGCGCGCCGTGGCGCATCGCGGCCTGGACGGTCGCCACGTCCCTCGCCGCCGTCACCATGATCACGTCTGTCTGGTGGCCGAGCCTGCGCAGCTCGCGCACGACCGAGAGACCGTTCTCGTCCGGCAGGTAGTGGTCGAGCAGGATCAGATCGACCGGCACCTCCGAGATGCGGGCGAGCGCCTCCGCGGCCGAGTGGGCCTGCGCCACGACCCGGAAACCGGGCACCTTGGCGACATACGCCGCGTTGATCTCCGCGACCCTGATGTCGTCGTCCACGACGAGTACGTCGATCATCGCGTCTGCCGCGCCTCTCGTATGTCGTCCGCCTCCACCACTCCGGTCTCTCGTACATCCTGCTCGGGGCCGTCGCCGTGACGGTGCGCCGCCGCCCCGGTCTCCGTCAGGGCGTCGGGCAGTACGACGGAGAACTCGGCGCCCCCGGCCGCTGACTCGTGCACCGCTGCGCTGCCTCCCTGCCGTTCGGCGAACCTGCGCACGAGGGGCAGGCCCAGGCCGCGCTTGCCGTGAGGCGGCAGCTCCTTGGTGGTCCATCCGTCCGTGAAGATCAACTCGCGCTGTTCGGCCGGGACGCCGGGGCCGCTGTCCGCCACCCGCAAGGTCACCGTGCGTCCCTGCGCCTTCAGCTCGATCTCGATCGTCGGGTCCTGCGTCCCGGCGGCGGCGTCCAGGGCGTTGTCCACCAGGTTGCCGACCACCGTCACCAGCCCGCGCGGATCCACCAGGCGGTCGGGCAGCAGCGTCCCGGGAGCCAGACGCAGCGACACGCCGCGCTCCGCGGCGACCGTCGCCTTGCCGACGAGCAGTGCCGCGAGCAGCGGGTCGTGGATCTTCTCGGTGACCTGCTCCGCAGTCGCTCGGTGCACCCCGACCACTTCGGTGACGAATTCGACCGCCTCCTGGTGCATCTCCAGCTCCAGCAGCCCGAGCAGCGTATGCAGGCGGTTGGCGTGCTCGTGGTCCTGTGCGCGCAGGGCGTCGATCAGCCCGCGGGTGGAGTCCAGTTCCCGGCCGAGCTGTTCCAGCTGGGTGCGGTCGCGCAGCGTGGCGACGGCACCGCCGTCGTCGGTCGGCATCCGGTTGGCGATCAGCACCCGGCTGCCCCGCACCGTCAGCAGGTCGTCGCCGCTCACCCGGCCCGCGAGCACATCCGTGGTGCGCCCCTGGCCGAGCACCCCGTCCAGCGCCTGTCCGGTGGCCTCCGGACCGAGGCCGAGCAGCCGCTGGGCCTCGTCGTTCATCAGTCTGATGCGTCCGGCCGCGTCGAGGGCCACGACGCCTTCCCTGATGCCGTGGAGCATCGCCTCGCGTTCGGCGAGCAGGGCGGAGATGTCGGAGAAGGCGAGGTCGTGGGTCTGCCGCTGGAGTCTGCGGGAGATGAGGTAGGCGGCGAGTGCCCCGACGGCCAGTGCGCCGCCCGCGTAGGCGAGCAGCTCCGGGATCGCCGCCAGCAGCCGTGCCCGCACGCTGTCGTACTCGATGCCCACGGAGACCGCGCCGACGATCCGGCCGTCCGTGTCACGCAGCGGTACCTTGCCGCGCGCCGAGCGGCCGAGGGTGCCGCTGTCGATCTCCATCACATCCCGCCCGGCCAGCGCCTCGCTGGGGTCGGTGGAGACGATACGGCCGATCTGGGCCGGGGAGGTGTGGGACCAGCGCACGCCGCGGCCGTCCATGACGACGATGTACTCGGCGCCGGTGGCCTGCCTGATCCGTTCGGCTTCGGCCTGTACGGGGCCGTCGACGGTGGGGCGGGAGCCGGTCAGGTCCTCCGCGAGCTCCGGGGAGGCGGTGGTCTCCGCGATCGCGAGGGCGCGGCGCATCGCCTGGTCGTCGAGCTGGGCGCTGAGCGGGGCGAGGAACAGGCCGGTGACCAGTGCGGTGACACCGGTGACGATCGCCAGCTGCATCAGCAGGACCTGGGAGAACACCCGCTGCGGCCAGCCGAACCGCCGTCGCCGGGCGGGGGCGGTCGGTACGGGACTCATGCCTAGGAACGGTAAGCGGAGCGGTCCGCTTTACGAAATTTCCACGATGACGCAAACCGCTTTCGGTCCTTGCGGCCGACTTTCAGTTTTCCGACAGGAGCGGAGAAAGCCGCTGATGCGACCGGACACATGGGGTCCAGTGGTGGGCGGGCGTCAGGATTGACGCCGTCATGCCAGTAGACGGGTCGATTCAGCTTTGCAATTGTCGAATCGAAGAGCGCAAAAGATGTGGTCCATCGATGCATAAAAGCATGGTGCATCGAGACACCAACACGATACCGACACGAGACACCGACAGATCCGCGCCCCGGTGCTGCCAGAGCCCGGGACCGAAGATCGGGGACAGATGAGACTCAACGCTGGAGATGGCGGGTCCTCTCCGCCGTGATCACCAGCGACCTACTGGGAGAGCCGCAACAACGCCCTGCCGCAGTGGATCCAGGCCGACCTCGGCTCGTCCGTGCGTGTCGACCGCGTCGTGCTGCGGCTGCCGGACGGCTGGGAGGCCAGGACGCAGACCCTGAAGATCCAGGGCAGCGCCAACGGCTCCGGCTTCACCGATCTCACCGCGGCCAAGGGATACGTGTTCGAGGCGGCCGGCGGCCACTCGGCGACGGTCTCGTTCGACGCGACCACCACGCGTCATGTGCGAGTCCTCGTCACCGCCAACACCGGCCGGGCCGCGGCCCAGCTGTCCGAGCTGGAGATCTACGGGCCGGGAACCGGTGACACCCAGGCTCCCGGCGCCCCCGCCCAGCTGGCATACACCGAGCCCACGACGGGCCGGATAACGCTGACGTGGAAGGCGTCCACGGACAACACCGCGGTCACCGGCTACGACGTCTACGCCGACAACCGGCTGCTCACCAGCGTGGCGGGCGATGTCACCACGTACACGGACACCCGTCCCGCGGACGTCACCGTCTCCTACCACGTCCGGGCCAGGGACGCCGTCGGCAACGAGTCCCCGAACAGCAACACGGTGACCCGCCAGGCGACCACCGGCGACACCCAGGCGCCCACCGTGTCCGCGCACCTGTCGTTCACCGAGCCCGCCGCCGGAGAGATCAAGCTGACCTGGGGCGCCTCCTCGGACAACACCGCGGTCACCGGCTACGACATCTACGCCAACAACGCCCTGCACAAGAGCGTGGCGGGCGACGTCACCTCCTACACGGACAGCCGGCCGGCCTCCAGCACGGTGACCTACCACGTGCGTGCCAAGGACGCCGCCGGCAACGAGTCAGGCGGCAGCAATTCCGTCACCCGCAACGGCTCGACGGGATCCGTCTCCAACCTCGCCGTCGGCAAGCCGATCAGTGTTTCTTCCGTGATCCACACCTTTGTCGCCGAGAACGCCAACGACAACAGCCTCACCACCTACTGGGAGGGCGCGGCAGGCAGTTACCCGAACACCCTCACCGTGAAGCTGGGCGCCAACGCCGACCTCAGCAGCCTCGTCCTCAAGCTCAATCCGGACAGCGGCTGGGGAACCCGCACCCAGAACATCCACGTGCTCGGGCGCGAGCAGAACGCGTCCTCCTTCACCGGCCTGGTGGCGGGGAAGGACTACACCTTCAGCCCGGCGAGCGGGAACACGGTCACCGTGGCCGTCGAGGCCCGTGTCGCGGACGTCCAGCTGAGGTTCACCTCCAACAGCGGGGCGACGGCCGGTCAGGTGGCGGAGTTCCAGGTGTTCGGTGTCCCCGCGCCCAACCCGGACCTCGTGGTCACCGGAGTTACGGCGTCGCCCGCCTCGCCCGTCGAGTCGGACGAGATCACCCTGTCGGCCACCCTGCGCAACACCGGCCCCGCCGCCGCGCCCGCGAGCGCCGTCGCACTGCGCCTCGGCGGCACCAAGGTGGCCACCGCCCAGGTCGGCGCGCTGGCCGCCGGCGCGCAGACCACGGTCACCGCGCCCATCGGAGCGCGGGACGCGGGTACGTACGAGCTCAGCGCGGTCGCCGACGAGGCGGGCGCGGTCGTCGAGCAGAACGAGACCAGCAACACCTCCACCAGCCCGTCCGCGCTGGTGGTGAAGCCCGTCGCGAGTTCGGACTGATGGCGGCCGCGGTGACCACGGCGCCGTCCGCGCCGGCCGCCGGCGACGACGTCACGTTTTCGGTCGCCGTCAGGAACCAGGGCACGCAGCCCTCCGCGGGCGGCAGCCATGGTCTGGCGCTCGCCCTGATCGACTCCCAGGGCGCCACGGTCAAAACCCTGACCGGCGCGTACAACGGAACCATCGCCGCCGGTGCGACGACCGCGCCCGTGAACCTGGGCGCCTGGACGGCGGTCAACGGCTCGTACACCGTCAAGGTGACCGTGGCCGACGACGCCAACGAGCTCCCGGTCAAGCGGCAGAACAACACCAGCACGCAGCCGCTGTTCGTCGGCCGGGGAGCCGACATGCCGTACGACATGTACGAGGCCGAGGACGGCGCAGCAGGCGGCGGCGCGCGGGTCGTCGGCCCCAACCGGACCGTCGGTGACATCGCGGGCGAGGCGTCCGGCCGCAAGGCCGTCACGCTCAACAGCACCGGGAACTATGTGGAGTTCACGACCCGGCAGAGCACCAACACCCTGGTCACCCGGTTCTCCATCCCTGACGCGCCGGGCGACGGAGGCATCGACGCCACCCTGAACGTCTACGTCGACGGGACCTTCCGCAAGGCGATCGACCTCACCTCGAAGTACGCCTGGCTGTACGGCGCCGAGGCCTCCCCGGGCAACTCCCCAGGACAGGGAGCCCCGCGTCACATCTACGACGAGGCGCACATCATGCTGGGTTCGACCGTACCGGCGGGCAGCAGGATCAGGCTGCAGAAGGACGCGGCCAACACGTCCCAGTACGCGATCGACTTCGTGAGCCTGGAACAGGTCGCCGCGCTCGCCAACCCGGACCCGGCGACCTACACCGTGCCCTCCGGATTCGCCCACCAGGACGTGCAGGACGCTCTGGACAGGGTGCGGATGGACACCACGGGCAAGCTCGCCGGGGTGTACCTGCCCCCCCGGTGACTACCAGACCAGCAGCAAGTTCCAGGTCTACGGGGGCCAACACCGACCGGGTCACGATCAAGAACTCCCGTATCCGAAACATGTTCGCCGACGCCATCAACATGACCAACGGCTCGAACCGACAACCATGTGACCAACAACGAGTCCCGGGCCTCGGGCGATGACAGCTTCGCGCTGTTCTCGGCAATCGACGCCGGTGGCGCGGACATGAAGAACAACGTCTACGAGAACCTGACCTCGATCCTCACCTGGCGCGCCGCGGGCATCGCCGTCTACGGCGGCTACGACAACACGTTCCGCAACATCCACATCGCGGACACGCTCGTCTACTCGGGCGTCACGATCAGTTCGCTGGACTTCGGATATCCCATGAACGGGTTCGGTACGGAGCCGACGACGGTCGAGAACGTGTCGATCGTCCGGGCGGGCGGCCACTTCTGGGGCGCGCAGACCTTCCCCGGCATCTGGCTGTTCTCCGCGGACAAGGTGTTCCAGGGGATCAGGGTCAACAACGTCGACATCGTCGACCCCGCGTACAGCGGCATCATGTTCCAGACCAAGTACGAGGGAGGACAGCCCGAGTTCCCGATCAAGGACACCGTCTTGAGCGACATCTCGATCACCGGCGCCCGCAAGAGCGGTGACGCCTACGAGGCCAAGTTCGGCTTCGGGATATGGGCGAACGAGATGCCCGAGGCCGGCCAGGGACCGGCGGTCGGCGAGGTCACCTTCAACGGGCTGAGGCTCGGCGACAACGCGCAGGACATCAGGAACACCACATCCACCTTCAAGATCAATATCAACCCCTGACCGGGCACCGGAGCGCTGCGGAGACTGGCGCAAGCCGCTTGCATGGCTTGCGCTAGTCTTGCGCGCATGACGCGACGACTTGCTCAGGTGGCGAAGAAGGTGGGAGTCAGCGAGGCCACGGTCAGCCGGGTCCTCAACGGCAAGCCCGGTGTCTCGGAGGCCACCCGCCAGTCCGTACTGACAGCACTCGACGTCCTCGGCTACGAGCGCCCCACGCAACTGCGCGGCGAGCGCGCGCGGCTCGTCGGACTCGTCCTGCCCGAGCTGCAGAACCCGATCTTCCCGGCCTTCGCCGAAGTGATCGGCGGCGCGCTGGCCCAGCAGGGCCTCACCCCGGTGCTGTGCACCCAGACCAAGGGCGGCGTCTCCGAGGCCGACTACGTCGAACTGCTGCTCCAGCAGCAGGTCTCCGGTGTCGTCTTCGCGGGAGGCTTGTTCGCGCAGGCGGATGCCCCGCACGACCACTACCGGCTGCTGGCCGAACGCAGAATCCCCGTCGTGCTCGTCAACGCCTCCATCGACGGCCTCGACTTCCCCTGCATCTCCTGCGACGACGCCGTCGCCGTCGAGCAGGCCTGGCGACACCTTGCCTCGCTCGGCCACGAGCGCATCGGCCTCGTCCTCGGCCCCGGCGACCACGTGCCCTCGCGGCGAAAGCTGGCGGCCGCGCGCGTGGTCGCGGAGGCGGCGGGGGGCCGGCTGCCCGACGAGTTCGTCGAGCGCTCGATGTTCTCGCTGGAGGGTGGCCAGGCGGCGACCGCGCGGCTGCTGGACCGCGGCGTCACCGGGATCATCTGCGCAAGTGACCCGCTGGCCCTGGGCGCGGTACGGGCCGCCCGCCGGCGGGGGCTCGGCGTGCCCGGCGACGTCTCCGTCGTGGGCTTCGACGACTCGGCCTTCATGAACTGCACCGAGCCGCCGTTGACGACCGTGCGGCAGCCGATCGAGGCGATGGGGCGGGCGGCGGTCGAGCTGCTGACCGCGCAGATCCAGGGCGGGGAAGTGCCGCCGGGGGAGCTGCTGTTCGAGCCGGAGCTCGTGGTGCGCGGGTCGACGGCGCAGGCGCCGCGGTAGGTCGGGGCGGGAGCGTGGCCCCGGGGGCCGTTGCTCTACTTCCCCCCTACGGCCTGGCGGCCGTGGAGCCCCACTTCCCGGAACCGGGTCAGCCCCGACCCCGCCGGGCCGTCCCGACCCCGTACCGCGCTTCGCACGGTGTCCTCAAACGCCGGACGGGCTGAGTGGTTGGCAGCGCACGCGCCGCGGTATGTCGGGGCGTGGCCCTGCGGGGCCGTTCCCCGCCCTCCCCCTTCCCGGTCCGGGGCAAAGCCCCGGACCACCGGGCTTCGGGCGGTGGCCTCAGACTCTCCGCTACGGCCGGCCTGGCGGCCGGGGAAGGTGTCCCCCGACGCACCGGAGCCGGCATGCGACAAGCCACTGCCAAACTTTTGCGGAACGTGCGCGACATCTTGCGTGACTCTATCCGTGGTGGTTGAGTGTGCCGCGCCCCCGCAGCGTGTCGCCGCGGGTCTTCCACGCTCATGCCCGAAGGGGACCGTCGATGAGAAGTGCCTGGCTCCGCCGTACCCGCAGCGCCCGCCGTACCGCAGCGACCGCCCTCGTCTCCGCGCTCGCCCTGACCGTCCTCACTGCCTGCGGCACGAGCAGCAGCACCGACAACGAGCCGGACGCCGACGGCGGTTCGTCCGATCCGTCCACGCCACTGGACCCGAAGACGAAGCTGACGCTCACGATCGACTGCATGCCGCCGGCAGCCAAGGCGGCCGAACTCAAGGAGTGGAACGAGGACGTCGCGGAGTTCAACAGGACGTATCCGAACATCAAGATCGACGGCCGCTCCACCCCCGGCCAGTGCCTGGAACCCCCGCGCTTCACGGCGATGCTGAAGGCCTAGTCCCAACCGGACGTCTTCTACACGTACTTCACCGATCTGCAGCAGGTGCTCGACAACGACGGCGCCGCCGACATCACCCCGTACGTCACCGAGAAGACCGTCCCGGCCCTCGGTGACATCGCCCCGGACGTACTGGGCTCCCTCAAGCACGAGGGCAAGCTCTACGGCCTGCCGATCAGCAACTACACCATGGGGCTGCTGATCAACCGAAAGCTCTTCGAACAGGCCGGCCTCGACCCCGACTCCCCGCCCCGCACATGGGAGGAGGTACGCACCGCCGCCAAGAAGATCGCCGGTCTCGGTGACGGCGTCGCCGGGTTCGGCGAGTACAGCGCGGCCAACACCGGCGGCTGGCACTTCACGGCCCACATGTACAGCCTCGGCGGCGACATCGTCGACGCGAGCGGCAAGAAAGCCGCCTTCAACAACGGCCTGGGCAAGCAGATCGCCGAGAACCTCCACGCCATGCGCTGGGAGGACGACAGCATGGGCAGGACCCAATTGCTCAAGTGGGGCGATCTGCAGAAGCAGATCGCGTTCGGCACTCCGACCGACCTGGCACTCGGCACCCGCCGGGCCAGGGCCGCGGCCCTGCTCACGCTGGCGCTGCCCGGGGCGGTCTACCTCTACCAGGGCGAGGAACTCGGGCTTCCCGAGGCCGAGATCCCACCGGAGCGGACACAGGATCCGATGTACTTCCGGTCCGGCGGCGCGGACCCGGGCCGGGACGGCTGCCGGGTCCCGTTGCCGTGGAACGCCGACGCGCCGCACTGCGGCTTCGGTTCACGGACCGAACCGTGGCTGCCGCAGCCCGAGGGCTGGTCGATGTACGCGGCGGACCGGCAGGCCGGCGACCCCGGCTCGATGCTGGCGCTGTACCGGGAGTCCGTGCGGCTGCGCCGTACTCTGCCGGGCTTCGGCGACGGACCGCTGAAATGGCTGCCGTCCGCGGAAGGGGTGCTCGCCTTCGCCCGTACCGACGGCCTGGTCTGCGTCGTCAACCTCGCCGAGCAGCCTGCCGAACTTCCGGCGCCCGCTCGTGTGCTGCTCGCCAGCGGCCCGTTGGACGCCGGCGGCCGGCTGCCGCGTGACACGGCGGTGTGGCTGCGGACGTGACGGCCGCGGCCGAACCGTTGAGCCGCGGCTCAGGGCAACGGCCGTGGCGGGCGGGGCCCGTTGTACTGGCCGCTGGGGCGCATGCGCAGCGGCCGCTCCGCGTATTCCTCCAGCGCGTGCGCGATCCAGCCCGCCGTGCGCGCCACCGCGAAGACCGTCTCCCCGGCATCGGCAGGCATCCCCGACGCCACCGACAGCACCGCGAGCGCCAGGTCCACATTGGCGTGCAGCGTGGTGTGGCGGGCGGTCGTGTCGACCACGTCCCGGGCGGCCGCGAGGGCCGACTGCGCCTGCGGCACGTCCCCGAGGGCCGAGAACAGCACCTCGGCGCGCGGGTCCTGGCCCGGGTAGAGGCGGTGGCCGAGCCCCGGCACTCGGCGGCCCGCCCGCAGATGGTCCGCCACGACGGGTGCGGCGCCGCCCCGCTCGAGCACCTCGGTCAGCATCCGGTGGGCGAGCCCGCTCGCTGCGCCGTGCAGCGGCCCTTCCAGTGCTCCGAGCCCGGCGGAGACGACGGCGTAGGGATGGGCACGGGCGGACGCGGCGACCCGGGCGGCCAGCGTGGACGCCGCGAGGTCGTGGTCGATGAGCAGGCACAGCGCCTTGTCGAGGACACGGAGCACCGCCTCGTCGGCCGGCCGGTCGGTGAGACGGGGCCAGAGCCGCCAGGCGAGCGGGCCCTCGCCCCGGTTCCTGCGACCCACGACGGGCAGTGCGTCGACGAGTGTCGAGATGAGGCAGGTGCCGGTGCCCACCACCATCTCCGGGTCGAGGTCGAAACGCAGCGGGTCGGTCGCGGAGGCGGCGACGACCGCGATGCGCAGCCGGTCCATCGTCGAGGCGTGTCCGGGCAGCGCGCGGACCGCGTCACGGGCCGCTTCGAGGGGCTCGCGAGGGGTGACAAAACGACGGCCGGGCTCGAGGCGGCCGGTCAGCAGCCACCCCACGACCTCTTCGTACGTGTACCGGTCGGCGAGTTCGACGGCGTCGACCCCTCGGAAGTAATAGCGGTCCTGCTCGATGAGCGTGATCCCGGTGCGGAACACCAGGTCGCCGGCGGGTTGGGCGTCCCGCCTGCCCTTGCGCGCGAGGGCGTCGACCTCGGCGGCGTCGAAGGTGCTGCCGCGGCCGTTGTCGCTGCGCCGGCTGCTCAGCTGGCCACGGCTCACGTACGCGTACACCGTCTCGGGCTTTACCCCGAGACGCTCGGCCGCCTCGCGGGTCGTGAGCCGCGGTTCCGTGGGCCGGCTCTCGGTGGGTGGGCGATCCGTCATGACAGAAACCCTATCCATATTGATCCAATCAACATTGACAGTGATCTAGTCAAGCATGGACAGTGCAGGGAGGAAGAGGGAGGGCAGGACCATGCCGATCAGCGCACCCACCGCACACCCGGCCGTGCCGCGCGGACTCGCCGGCGTAGTCGTCACCGACACCGCGCTCGGGGACGTCCGCGGACGTGAGGGCTTTTACCACTACCGCCAGTACTCGGCCGTCGAACTGGCAGAGCGTGGCACCTTCGAGGACGTCTGGCACCTGATGTTCCACGGCAGGCTGCCTGACGCCGCCGAGCGTGCGGCCTTCGTCGTGCACACCGCCTCGCTGCGCGAGCTCCCCGAGGAGGTGAAGGAGGCACTGCCCGCCATCGCGCGCGCCGGCTCCGCCTCCGGCCCGCTCGCCGGACTTCGCACGGCGCTGTCCCTGCTGGGCGCCTCGGCGGGCATGCGCCCCGTGTACGACCTCGACCCCGAGCGCCGCCGCGCGGACGCGCTCGCCGCCTGTGCCGCCGTACCGACCCTGCTCACCGCGCTGCACCGCCTCGGGCAGGGGCTCGAGCCGGTCGAGCCGCGCGAGGACTTGCCGTACGCCGCCAACTACCTCTACATGCTGACCGGTCAAGAGCCGGAGCCGGCCCGTGCCCGCGCCGTGGAGCAGTATCTGATCTCGACCGTCGACCACGGATTCAACGCCTCCACCTTCACCGCCCGGGTGATCACCTCCACAGGAGCCGATGTCGTCGCGTGCCTCACGGGCGCCGTCGGCGCGCTGTCCGGTCCGCTGCACGGCGGTGCGCCGAGCCGGGCCCTGGACACGCTCGACGCCATCGGCACCCCCGACCGCATCGACCCGTGGATCAGGGAACGCGTCCTCGCGGGGGAGCGGATCATGGGATTCGGCCACCCCGTCTACCGCACGGAGGACCCCCGCTCGCGGATGCTGCGCGGGATCGCACAGAGCTTCGGGGGACCGCTCGTCGACTTCGCCGTCGAGGTGGAGTCACGCGTGGAGGCGATCCTCGCGGAATTGAAGCCGGGACGTGAGCTGCACACGAACGTCGAGTTCTACGCGGGAGTCGTCATGGAGCTCTGCGGGCTGCCGCGCGAGATGTTCACGCCGACGTTCTGCGCCGCGCGGGTGGTGGGCTGGAGCGCCAACGTCCTTGAGCAGGCGGAGGACTCCAAGATCATCCGACCGGCGGCCCGTTACGTGGGGACCCCACCGCCCCAGCCGCTGCCGGCTCTGTTCTGACCGGCCCATATCCTGGGGCACACGCCCGCGTCAGCCCCCGGAGGTACCGTCTTGAGCAAGCCGCAGATCCCCGTCGTCGTCCTCGCGGGCTTTCTGGGATCCGGCAAGACGACCTTGCTCAACCATCTGCTGCGCACCAGCCGGGGGACCAGGATCGGCGCGATCGTCAACGACTTCGGATCGATCGAGATCGACGCCATGACCGTGGCCGGACAGCTCGGCGACTCCACGGTGTCCTTGGGCAACGGCTGTCTGTGCTGCGCCGTCGACGCGAGCGAACTCGATGTCTTCCTGGACAAGCTCACACGGCCCGCCGCCGGGCTCGATGTGATCGTCATCGAGGCGAGCGGTCTCGCGGAGCCCCAGGAACTCGTCCGAATGCTCCTCGCCAGCGACAACGAACGCATCGTGTACGGCGGCCTGGTGGAGGTCGTCGACGCGGCGGAGTTCGAGCGGACCCGTGAACGGCACCCGGAGATCGACCGGCACCTCGCCGTCGCCGACCTCGTCGTGCTGAACAAGGCGGACCGCATCGACGAGGCGGCGCAGCGCAGGCTGCGCGAGCAGATCACCGCGCTGACCGAGCGGGCCGCCGTGATGTGGGCGTCCTATGGGCGGGTGGACGCGGAGTTGTTCTTCGAACCGCGCCCGCGGACGGAGCGTGTGGGGCAACTGTCCTTCGAGGACCTCTACGACGATCACGAAGGCCACGATCCCGCCGGGGACGGCAGCCACGACGGGCATCTGCACGCCGCCTACGAGTCCGCCTCGTTCACCGCCGGTGAGCCCCTCCATCCGCGCCGGCTGCTGGACTTCCTCGACTCACGCCCCGAGGGGCTCTACCGCATCAAGGGATTTGTCGACTTCGGAGCGCTCGATCCGCGCAACCGGTACGCGGTGCACTCCGTCGGGCGCTTCCTGCGGTTCTATCCGCAGCCGTGGCCCCCGGGCGACACGCAGCGGCAGACCCAGCTGGTACTCATCGGGTCGGGCATCAACGTCGACACGCTGCTGGGCGAACTCGACGCCGCGCGCCTCACGGGCCCGGACGACGTCCCGGATGAGCACAGCCTGTGGGGTGTCCTGCGGTACGTACCGAAGGAGCCTTCGGACGACCGGTCCGAAGACTCCTTCAACAGCGACATCAGCGGCGACAGCTACTAGCCACTGCCCCTCCCGGCAAGCTTTGCCCTGTCGCGCCGCCCAGCACGCACGCCCGTAGCCCTCCGGGCACGGGAGGTGCCCCCAGCACCGGACGACGCTCCCTTACGGGCAAACATTGCCGGTCACGGCACTAGCTCGCCGGTCCCGCGAGCGCCGCCACCGGCGACGTGAGCGGGGTGCCTGAGCCGTCGCGCCGCGGGTCGAGCTCCGGGAGCTCGGCCGGGGCGCCGTTCTTCTGCGCGGCCCGGACGGGAGCCGCACCTGCCCAAGCCAGGACCAGCACGTCCTCGCCCTTGAGGAAGCGCTGGCAGCGCACACCGCCGGTGGCCCGGCCCTTGCGCGGATACTGGTCGAACGGCGTCAGCTTCACCGTGGTCACCGAATCGTCCAGCGTGCCGTGCGAACCGGCCATCGTGAACACCACCGCGTCACCCGCTGGATCCACCGCGGTGAAGGAGATGACCTCCGCACCCTCGGCCGGCTTGATGCCCGCCATACCGCCCGCCGCACGGCCCTGGGGACGTACCTGCGAGGCGGGGTAGCGCAGCAACTGGGCGTCGGAGGTGATGAAGACCAGGTCCTCCTCGCCGGTGTGCAACTCGACGCCGCCGACGATCCGGTCGCCCTCCT
Organism: Streptomyces sp. NPDC096176; assembly: GCF_044763255.1. Lineage (NCBI taxonomy): Bacteria > Bacillati > Actinomycetota > Actinomycetes > Kitasatosporales > Streptomycetaceae > Streptomyces > Streptomyces sp. NPDC096176. The sequence goes on from NZ_JBIWFV010000011.1 coordinate 110,201, forward strand.
TGAGGGTGATGACCTCCAGCTCCTCCTTGTTGGAGGGGTAGTCCGGCACCACCCGCTTGACCACTCCCTGCCGCGTGCCGAGCGCGAGGCCCGGCGACGACTCGTCGAGACTGGTGAGGCAGACGACGGTCTCGTCGGCCTCCAGCGACAGGAACTCGGCGACCGGGGCGCCGCCGGAGAGGTTGGGGGCGGCCGCCGTGTCCGGGAGCTGGGGCAGATCAATCACGGAGAGACGCAGCAGCCGCCCGGTCGAGGTCACCGCGCCCACCTCGCCACGCTGCGTCGTCAGCACCGCGGAGACGATCAAGTCGTGCTTGGTGCGCCTGCCGCCCTCGTCCGCCGGGGGTTCGCCCGTCGCCGTACGCGCGAGGAGGCCGGTGGACGACATCAGTACGCGGCACGGGTCGTCGGCGACCTGCAGCGACGCCGCGGGGGCCGGGGTGCCCGCGGACTCCAGCAGGACGGTGCGTCGTGGGGTGCCGAACTTCTTGGCCACCGCTGCCAGTTCGGAGGAGACCAGCTTGCGCAGCTCGGCGTCCGAGTCGAGGATGCCCGTCAGTTCGTCGATCTCTCCGGTGAGCCGGTCGCGCTCGCTCTCCAGCTCGATCCGGTCGAACTTGGTGAGCCGGCGCAGCGGCGTGTCCAGGATGTACTGCGTCTGGATCTCGCTGAGCGAGAAGTGCTGGATCAGCCGCTCCTTCGCCTGCGCCGAGTTGTCACTGGAGCGGATGAGGCGGATGACCTCGTCGATGTCGAGGAGCGCCACCAGCAGGCCCTCGACCAGGTGCAGCCGGTCACGCCGCTTGGTGCGGCGGAACTCGCTGCGCCGCCGGACGACGTCGAAGCGGTGGTCGAGATAGACCTCGAGCAGTTCCTTCAGGCCGAGGGTGAGCGGCTGCCCGTCCACCAGCGCGACGTTGTTGATGCCGAAGGACTCCTCCATCGGCGTCAGCTTGTAGAGCTGCTCCAGGACGGCCTCCGGGATGAAGCCGTTCTTGACCTCGATCACCAGACGCAGTCCGTGCTGGCGGTCGGTGAGGTCCTTGACGTCCGCGATGCCCTGGAGCTTCTTCGAGCCGACGAGGTCCTTGATCTTCGCGACGACCTTCTCCGGACCGACCGTGAAGGGCAGTTCCGTGACGACCAGGCCCTTGCGGCGGGCGGTGACGTTCTCCACGGACACGGTGGCGCGGATCTTGAACGTGCCCCGGCCGGACTCGTACGCGTCCCTGATGCCGCTGAGACCGACGATGCGGCCGCCCGTCGGCAGGTCGGGACCGGGCACGTGGCGCATCAGCGTCTCGAGGTCGGCGCCCGGGTGTCTGATGAGGTGACGGGCCGCCGCGACGACCTCGCCGAGGTTGTGCGGCGGCATGTTCGTCGCCATGCCGACCGCGATGCCGGAGGCGCCGTTGACCAGGAGGTTCGGATAGGCGGCGGGGAGGGCGACGGGCTCGCGCTCCTGGCCGTCGTAGTTCGACTGGAAGTCGACCGTGTCCTCGTCGATCGACTCTGTCATCAGGCTGGTGGCGTCCGCCATCCGGCATTCGGTGTACCGCATGGCGGCCGGCGGGTCGTCGTTGCCCAGCGAGCCGAAGTTGCCGTGGCCGTCGACCAGCGGCAGACGCATCGAGAACGGCTGCGCCATGCGCACGAGCGCGTCGTAGATCGACGCGTCGCCGTGCGGGTGCAGCTTGCCCATGACCTCGCCGACGACGCGCGCGCACTTCACATAGCCGCGGTCCGGGCGCAGCCCCATCTCGTTCATCTGGTAGACGATGCGGCGGTGCACCGGCTTCATGCCGTCGCGCGCGTCCGGCAGGGCCCTGGAGTAGATCACCGAGTACGCGTACTCGAGGAAGGAGCCCTGCATTTCGTCCACGACGTCGATGTCGAGGATCCTCTCCTCGAAATCGTCCGGCGGCGGGGTCTTCGTGCTGCGGCGGGCCATCGCGGCTGCTGCTCCTTCACGTACCAGGTTGGGCATCTGACGCGGACCATTGTGGACCGTGCCGCTGACAACCCCGACCGCGACCCGGGATACCACCCGCCCCCAGGGGGGAACAGTGCAGATCGCGGCCCGGGAACTTCGCCAGGTGTCAGCACGCTTGCATACAGTGGCAGGTCTGGGAGCAAATCCAGTTTTCGCGATCGAAGGGACGTACATGCCCATGGGTCACACGGCCACAGCGCAGGCCGGTTCCGGCGGCCTGACAGCGACCGAGCACCGCCTGGCCAACGGCCTGCGCGTGGTGCTCTCCGAGGACCACCTGACCCCGGTCGCCGCGGTCTGCCTCTGGTACGACGTCGGTTCACGCCACGAGGTCAAGGGCCGTACAGGACTCGCCCACCTCTTCGAGCACTTGATGTTCCAGGGCTCGGGCCAGGTGCAGGGGAACGGTCACTTCGAGCTCGTCCAGGGAGCCGGCGGCTCGCTGAACGGCACCACCAGCTTCGAGCGGACCAACTACTTCGAGACGATGCCCACGCATCAGCTGGAGCTGGCGCTCTGGCTGGAGGCCGACCGTATGGGATCGCTGCTGGCCGCCCTCGACGAGGAGTCGATGGAGAACCAGCGCGACGTGGTCAAGAACGAGCGCCGCCAGCGCTACGACAACGTGCCGTACGGCACGGCCTTCGAGAAGCTGACCGCCCTCGCCTACCCGGAGGGCCACCCGTACCACCACACCCCGATCGGCTCGATGGCCGACCTGGACGCGGCCACCCTCGAGGACGCCCGCGCCTTCTTCCGTACGTACTACGCGCCCAACAACGCCGTGCTGTCGGTGGTCGGCGACATCGATCCCGAGCAGACGCTCGCCTGGATCGAGAAGTACTTCGGGTCCATCCCGTCCCACGACGGCAAGCAGCCGCCCCGGGACGGCAGCCTGCCGGAGAACATCGGCGCGCAGCTTCGTGAGGAGATCGTCGAGGAGGTTCCGGCCCGCGCCCTGATGGCCGCCTACCGCCTCCCGCACGACGGCACGCGCGAGTGCGACGCGGCCGACCTGGCGCTGACCGTCCTCGGTGGCGGCGAGTCCTCCCGGCTGCACAACCGTCTGGTCCGACGGGACCGGACGGCCGTCGCGGCCGGATTCGGTCTGCTGCGGCTGGCCGGCGCCCCGTCGATGGGCTGGCTCGACGTCAAGACGTCCGGCGGCGTCGACGTCCCGCAGATCGAGGCGGCCGTCGACGAGGAGCTGGCGCGTTTCGCGGCCGAGGGCCCCACGGCGGAGGAGATGGAGCGCGCACAGGCCCAGCTGGAGCGTGAATGGCTGGACCGGCTCGGCACCGTTGCCGGCCGTGCCGACGAACTGTGCCGCTACGCGGTGCTGTTCGGCGACCCGCAGCTGGCGCTCACCGCTGTGAAGCGGGTGCTCGAGGTCACCGCAGAGGAGGTGCAGGCGGTCGCCAAGGCCAGGCTGCACCCCGAGAACAGGGCGGTGCTGGTCTACGAACCGATCGCCGAAGAGACCGAAGCGGCCGACGAGAACGAGCACGAGGGGACGGACCAGTGAGCGACGCTGCCGTGACCATGGACTTCCACCCGCAGCCGAAGGCGGGCGCCCCCCGCCCCTGGGCCTTTCCGGCGCCCGAGCGCGGCACTCTCGACAACGGCCTGACGGTGCTGCGCTGCCACCGCCCCGGCCAGCAGGTGGTGGCCGTCGAGATCTCGCTCGACGCCCCGCTGGACGCCGAGCCCGAGGGCATCGACGGTGTCGCCACGATCATGGCGCGCGCGCTCTCCGAGGGCACTGACAAGCACTCCGCCGAGGAGTTCGCCGCCGAGCTGGAGCGCTGCGGCGCCACACTCGACGCGCACGCCGACCACCCAGGCGTCCGGGTCTCGCTGGAAGTTCCGGTCTCCCGGCTGCACAAGGCTCTCGGCCTGCTCGCCGAGGCGCTGCGCGCCCCTGCCTTCGCGGACGGCGAGGTCGAGCGGCTGGTCCGCAACCGCCTCGACGAGATCCCGCACGAGACGGCCAACCCGGGCCGCCGGGCCGCAAAGCAGCTGTCCAAGGAGCTCTTCCCGGCCGATCTGCGTGTCTCGCGCCCGCGCCAGGGCACCGAGGAGACCGTGGCCCGGATCGACTCGGCGGCCGTGCGTGCCTTCTTCGATGCGCACGTGCGCCCCGCCACCGCGACAGCGGTGGTCGTCGGCGACCTCACCGGCGTCGACCTGAACGCCGTCCTCGCCGAGACGCTGGGCACCTGGACGGGCGACAGCGCGGAGCCCCGCCCCGTGCCGGCGATCAGCGCCGACGACACCGGCCGGGTGGTCATCGTCAACCGCCCCGGCGCCGTGCAGACGCAGCTGCTCATCGGCCGTATCGGTGCGGACCGCCACGACCGCGTCTGGCCCGCCCAGGTGCTGGGCACGTACTGCCTCGGCGGCACCCTCACCTCCCGCCTCGACCGCGTGCTCCGCGAGGAGAAGGGGTACACCTACGGGGTGCGGGCCTTCGCCCAGGTGCTGCGCTCCGCGCCGGACGGTTCGGGCGCCTCGATGCTCGCCATCAGCGGCTCCGTGGACACCCCCAACACCGGCCCGGCGCTCGAGGACCTGTGGAAGGTGCTCCGCACGCTTGCGGCCGAGGGGCTCACCGAGGCAGAGCGCGATGTCGCCGTGCAGAACCTGGTGGGCGTCGCGCCGCTGAAGTACGAGACGGCGGCGTCCGTGGCGGGCACGCTGGCCGATCAGGTCGAGCAGCACCTTCCGGACGACTACCAGGCACAGCTGTATCTGCGGCTGGCGGAGACGGGCACGGTGGAGGCCACGGCGGCGGTGGTCAACGCCTTCCCGGTGGACCGGCTGGTCACCGTGCTCGTCGGTGACGCGGCGCAGATCGAGGAACCGGTCAAGGCCCTCGGGATCGGTGAAGTGACCGTCGTCACGGGCTGATTGAAAGTCGCTTATCGGTCATACAGTTCGAAACGGGCATGTGGTGCCCAAGTGGAACCCCGGCTTCGGATCGTTTGCCGGGGTTCCGCCCTTTGTCGCTTTTGTGAGGGAGATGGCCGTTCTGCTCTGTGGCATGCGCTACAAAATGGGCTGTCCGTTTGGTGATTGACAGATGAGCTGCCTAGCGTCGATCCGGCTGTTCGCCAGAAGATCGCCGCACCCGTGGCATCGGACAGTCATCGCCGAGTCCCCGTCAGGCGCGAGCCTGGGGAGCCGGGGACCCACGAAGTCCCTGGGGTGAATCGGACGCCTTCGCCCGCGCGGAGGGGCCCGTAGGAGACCTTCCTGCTCCGAACCCGTCAGCTAACCCGGTAGGCGAGAAGGAAGGAAAGGACCAGCCTCTTCATGGCGTTCACCCGTGCCACCGGGAAGCACCGTGCCCCGAGCCGCCTGACGCGCCGCAGGGCGAACCTCGCGGGCGTCGCTGCCCTCGCCACCACCGGCGTCATCGGCAGCTTCGCCTCCCCGGCGCTCGCCGCCGACGCCGAGGCCGCTCCCGTCGAGGACACCGGTCTCACTCATATCGTCTCCATGGGATCGATCGCCGACGAGATAGCCGACCAGGCCGCCGCCCAGGAGCGGGAGGCCGAGGAGGCCGCCGCCGAGGCGCGGGCGAAGGCAAAGGCCGAGGCCGAGGCGAAGCGCAAGGCCGAGGCCCGCGCCAAGGCGGCCCGCGAGGCCGAGGAGCGCGCCGCCCGCGAGGCCGAGCGCAAGCGCCTGAACTCCTTCCGGCTCCCCATCGCCGGCTCCTTCGTGACCACCGGCTACAAGACCGGTGGCACCCTGTGGTCCTCCGGCAGCCACTCGGGAGTCGACTTCCGCGCTGCGTCCGGCAGTTCGGTCGTCGCCGTCGGCTCCGGCACCGTGGTCGAGGCCGGCTGGGGCGGCGCGTACGGCAACAACATCGTCATCCGCATGAACGACGGCACCTACACGCAGTACGGCCACCTGTCGTCCATCGGAGTCTCCGTCGGCCAGCAGGTCACCCCCGGCCAGCAGATCGGTCTCTCCGGCTCGACCGGCAACTCGACCGGCCCGCACCTGCACTTCGAGGCCCGGACCACCGCGGACTACGGCTCCGACATCGACCCCGTCGCCTACCTGCGCTCGCACGGCGTCAGCGTCTGACCCGCCCCAGCAGTGTCCGAGGGCCCCCGGCATCCCCGCCGGGGGCCTTCGGCGTTTTGCGTGGCGTTTCCGCCATTCCGCGATTGCCCGCTCATTCAAAAGGTTCCATGGATTCCCGCCTGCCGTCGGAAAATCGAGCGCATTGCAATAGAGTCACGGGAACACGCGTCAATCAGTTGCGTTTCGCTCGGATCAAGGCGGAGGTTCGGTCATGCGCATTCCCGCGCACTCGGTATGCACGGCGATCCGCGAAGACATCGTCTCCGGCGTGTTCGAACGCGGCAGTCGGCTCACCGAGGAGCAGCTGGCACGCCGCTACGGAGTCTCCCGCGTTCCCGTGCGCGAGGCGTTGCGCACCCTGGAGTCGGAGGGGTTCGTCGTCACCCGGCGGCACGCGGGCGCCTGCGTCGCCGAGCCCACCGAGCAGGAGGCCGCCGACCTCCTCGAGATCCGCATGCTGCTGGAGCCGCTGGGCGCGGCGCGCGCCGCCCAGCGGCGCACGGAAGCGCATTTGAAGGTGCTGCGCGGCCTGGTCAGACTGGGCCGGGACAGGGCGCGGCGGGGACAGGGCGAGGACCTGCGCTCCCTCGACGCCTGGTTCCACGAGACCCTCGCCCAGGCCTGCGGCAGCCCCGGTCTGACGGCTCTGCTGATTCAGCTGCGGCACAAGACCGCCTGGATGTACGCCGTGGAGCAGCCGGCCGAGCCGGTCGAGTCCTGGGCCGAGCACGGGGCGATCGTGGACGCCGTGGCGCGCCGCGACGCCGAGCGCGCGCGGGCGCTGACCGCCCTGCACGCCGAGCGGGTCGCGGCGGCGCACCGGCTGCGGCGCACGGTGCGGGTGAGGACTTCGCAACCTGCCGTAAACACGGCGAGCGGCCGGAATTAACAGGCGGCGTATACAAAAGGGAAGCGGTGGAGCCGGGTCGTTTTATGCTGCCCGGAATTGCTCGGGGGAGCAGTAAGCGAAAAGCCGCGGCACTTCTGAATTCGAAGCGCCGCGGCTTTGTCGTGCGTGATTCCTGCTCTGCCGCGGGGGCGGTGTGCTCCGCACGGCGTCGCGCCACCGTGGGGTGGTGCGTGCTCCGCCCGTGCCACGCGCCTCATGCCGCGCGCCTCGCGAGCCGAGCGCTCAGACGGCCTCGGGGAGCTCGTCGAGGCCCTCCGCCACCAGCTTGGCCAGGCGGTCCAGGGCGGCCTCCGCGCCGTCCGCGTCGGAGGCGAGGACGATTTCCTCGCCGCCCTGGGCGCCGAGACCGAGCACGGCAAGCATGGAGGCGGCGTTGACCGGCGTGCCGTCGATCTTGGCGATCGTCACAGGAACGCCGGAAGCCGTCGCGGCCCGGACGAAGATGGACGCGGGGCGGGCGTGAAGGCCCTCGGCCCAGCCGACGTTGACGCGGCGCTCAGCCATGGTGTTGCCCTTCAAGTCTTGGCGGGTTGTCTAGACCAGTCTCTCATGTGCTCCGGCGTGCTCCTTGCCGACTCGGACCCGGGTGACGGACCGCCCGACCGGCCTCCTCAGCCTGCCCGCAGCCAACCGCCTTCGCGACCCGTGGGCGGGCCGTAGGCTTTCCCCATGCAGACCTCGCAGGAGCACGCCTACCCGGCTCACTGGGAAGCGGACGTGGTGCTGCGCGACGGCGGCACGGCGCGGATCCGGCCGATCACCACCGAGGACGCCGACCGGCTGGTCAGCTTCTACGAGCAGGTCTCCGACGAGTCGAAGTACTACCGGTTCTTCGCGCCGTACCCCCGGCTGTCCGACAAGGACGTCCACCGGTTCACGCACCACGACTACGTGGACCGGGTGGGCCTCGCGGTCACCATCGGCGGCGAGTTCATCGCCACCGTCCGTTACGACCGGATCGACGTACAGGGCAGGGCGGCCTCCGCGCCCGCCGACGAGGCCGAGGTCGCCTTCCTCGTCCAGGACGCCCATCAAGGCCGCGGTGTCGCCTCCGCCCTGCTCGAACACATCGCGGCCGTCGCCAGGGAGAGGGGCATCCGGCGGTTCGCCGCGGAGGTGCTCCCCGCCAACTCCAAGATGATCAAGGTGTTCCGGGACGCCGGGTACACACAGAAGCGCAGCTTCGAGGACGGCTCCGTCCATCTGACCCTCGACCTCGAGCCGACGGAGGAGTCCCTCGCCGTGCAGCGCGGCCGCGAACAGCGCGCCGAGGCGCGCTCGGTGCAGCGCCTGCTCGCGCCCGGTTCGGTAGCTGTGGTCGGCACGGGTCGGCTCCCCGGCGGCGTCGGCCGGACCGCGCTGCGCAACCTCCTCGACGGCGGGTTCACGGGCCGGGTGTACGCGGTGAACCGGGCGTTCCCCGAGGCGCGCGGCGAGATCGACGGTGTCCCCGCCGTCCGCTCGGTCGGCGACATCGATGAGCCCGTCGACCTGGCGATCGTCGCGGTCCCCGCAGCGCGGGTACCCGAAGCCGTGGCGGACTGCGGCGAGCACGGCGTCCAGGGGCTGGTGGTGCTGAGCGCCGGCTACGCGGAGAGCGGCGCGGCCGGGAGGGAACGCCAGCGCGAACTGGTGCGGCAGGCCCGGTCGTACGGGATGCGGATCATCGGCCCGAACTCGTTCGGCATCATCAGCACGTCCGACGCCGTCCGGCTCAACGCCTCGCTGGCGCCGGAGGCCCCGGCGCCCGGGCGCATCGGCCTGTTCACCCAGTCGGGGGCGATCGGCATCGCCCTGCTGTCCGGGCTGCACCGGCGTGGCGCGGGCCTGTCCTCCTTCATCTCGTCCGGCAACCGCGCGGACGTGTCCGGGAACGACTTCCTCCAGTACTGGCACGAGGACCCGGACACCGACGTCGTCCTCATGTACCTGGAGTCGATCGGCAACCCCCGCAAGTTCACCCGCCTCGCCCGGCGCACCGCCGCGCTCAAGCCGGTCGTTGTCGTGAAGGGTGCCCGGCACAGCGGCAGCGCGCCACCGGGCCACGCGGTGCCGTTCACCCGGATCCCCGACGCGACCGTCGGGGCGCTGCTGCGCCAGGCCGGCGTGATCCGCGTCGACACCGTCACCGAACTGGTCGACGCGGGCCTGATGCTGGCCGGGCAGCCGCTGCCGGGCGGGCCGCGGGTGGCGATCCTCGGCAACTCCGAGTCCCTCGGACTCCTCACCTACGACGCCTGCCTGACGGAAGGCCTGCGCCCTCTCCCGCCGCGAGACCTCACGACGGCGGCCACCCCCGCCGACTTTCGCGCGGCGCTCGCGGAGGCACTGGTCGACGACGCGTGCGACGCGGTGGTCGTGACGGCGATCCCCTGGGTCGGGGAGAACGGCCTCACGGAATCCGGCGGCGAGGTCCTCGCGACGGCTCTCCGCGACGCGGCGGCCACGGCGCCGGCGAAGCCGGTGGCGGTGGTGCATGTCGAAATGGGCGAGCTGGCCGACGCCCTGGCCGCCGCGTCGAGCACGGCCCCGCCCGCCGACCGCGCCACGCCGCCAGCCCGATCGGCCACCCTGCCGGCGCCCGACGGTGCCCGCCCGCCGCGCGCGACGGGGAGCGTTCCCGCAGCCGGCCACGGCCCGGCCCCTGCCCACAGCGAGCCCGCCCCGGGCACAGCCCCCGGACCTGGCGCCGGGACGCCGTCCGCGTCCGCTGCCGGTCCCGGCCCGAACGCCGCGGGCGGTGCCACCGCTTCCGGCGCGGACGAGGCGGCCCCCGGTGAGCGGCGCGCGTCCGCACCGGGCAGCGCCTCCGCTTCCGGGGCGGCGTTCAGCCCCGCTCCCGGGACGCCTCCCGCGCCGCCGACCGCGTCTGCGGCCGGTGACGGCCCGGGCTACCCGAACCTTGCGGGCGATGCCCGCGTTTCCGGCGCGGCGCCCGGCCCCGGTGGCGGCACGCCTCCCGCGCCGCCGACCGCGTCTGCGGCCGGTCACGGTCCCGGCCGCCCGACCCCTGCGGGCAGCGCCTCCGCTCCCGGCGCCGGCGAGGCGGCCCCCGGTGGCCGGCGCGCAGCCGCACCGGGCGGCGCCCCCGGCCCCCACGCGCCCATCCCCACCCCCGACCCGCCTGGCGGCTCCGCCGCAGCGCGGTGGATTCCTGCGTATCCCGCCGCCGAGCGGGCCGTGCGGGCGTTGGCCGAGGCCGCGCGGTACGCGCAGTGGCGGCGGTACGCCGCAGAGCCGGGGCGGGTGCCGGAGTACGAGGACATCGACGAGGCCGGGGCCGCCGCGCACATCGACCGGATGCTCGGGGCGTCGGCGGATCACCGGGGCTTCGCCCTCGGCGCCGCCGACGCCCGCGAACTGCTCGCGCGCTACGGCATCCATGTGCGGCCCACACTTCCCGCGCCCGACGCCGACGCCGCCGTGCAGGCCGCCGCGGGCCTCGGCTATCCGGTCGCGCTCAAGACCACCGCCCCGCACCTGCGTCACCGCGCCGACCTCGGCGGCGTGCGGCTCGATCTGGCCGACGAGGCGCAACTGCGCCTGGCGTACCGCGAGTTGACCGACAGCCTGGGCAGGCCGGCCGAGCTGCAGCCCGTTGTCCAGGCGATGGTGCCCCGCGGCGTGGACACCGTGGTCCGTGCGGCCGTCGACCCCGCGATCGGCGCCGTGCTCTCGTTCGGGCTGGCCGGAGCGGCCTCCGAGCTGCTCGGCGACACCGCTCACCGACTCGTCCCCGCCACCGACCGCGATGCCGCCGAGTTGATCCGGACCATTCGCACGGCACCGCTCCTGTTCGGCTGGCGCGGCTCCGCCCCCGTGGACACGTCCGCGCTCGAGGAGCTGCTGCTGCGCGTGTCGCGGCTGGTCGACGACCACCCCGAAGTGGTCGGCATCAGCCTCGAGCCGGTCGTGGTCGCCCAGCACGGACTCTCGGTGCTGGACGCGTCCGTACGGCTGGCGCCACCACCGCCCCGTACCGACCTGGGCCCTCGCCGGCTCCCCAGCTACTGAGCGCCCGGTGCCCCCAGGGCCCCGTAGGATGGACCGCATGGCGAAGACCGGTACGACGACCCAGGGGCTGCGCGCGGCGATCGAGCGCAGCGGCTACTACCCGGCACTCGTGGCAGAGGCGGTGGAGGCCGCCGTCGGCGGCGAGCCGATCGCGTCGTACCTGGTGCACCAGGAGACCACGTTCGACGCGAACGAGGTCCGGCGCCATGTCACGGTCCTCGTCCTCACGGCGAACCGGTTCATCGTCAGCCACACCGATGAGCAGGCCGCCGACTCGAGCTCCCCGACGCCGTACGCCACCACCTCCACCGAGTCGGTGAAGCTCGGCCGGATCTCGTCCGTCGTCGTCAGCCGCGTGGTCGCCAACCCGGAGTCGTACACCCCGGGGACCCTGCCCCGCGAGGTCGTCCTCACCATCGGCTGGGGCGCCGTCTCCCGCCTCGACCTGGAGCCGGCCGCCTGCGGCGACCCGAACTGCGAAGCCGACCACGGCTACACCGGCAACTCCACCGCCGACGACCTCAGCCTCCGGGTCAGCGAGGCCGGTGACGGCCCGGACACGGTCCGCCAGACCCTTGTCTTCGCCCAGGCGCTCTCCGAAGCCACGGCAGCCACCCGCTGATGGCCCAGCCCGCCCAGACCGACCGGTCCGAACTCTGGCCGGACGACCCCGTCCCGCTCGCCGTCGGCGCCGCGCCCGTACCGGAGTACGGCAGCGGCTCGCTCGCCGATCTGCTCCCGACGCTCGCAGCGGGCCAGGGCGTACCCGGCCTCGGCCAGGCGATCCCGGAGCTCACCCCGGCCGATCGGAACTGCGTGTTCCTGATCGACGGACTCGGCTGGGAGCAGATCAGGGCCCACCCCGACGAGGCCCCGTACCTGACCTCGCTGCTCGGCACGTCGCGCGGCGGCACAGGGCGGCCGATCACCGCCGGGTTTCCCGCGACCACCGCCACCTCGCTCGCTTCCGTCGGCACCGGCCTGCCGCCGGGCGCGCACGGCCTGCCCGGCTACACGGTGCGCAATCCGGAGACCGGCGAGCTGATGAACCAGCTGCGCTGGCGGCCGTGGAGCGCGCCGCAGGTCTGGCAGCCGTACCCCACCGTCTTCCAGCTCGCGGACCGGGCGGGCGTGCACACCGCGCAGGTGTCGTCGCCCGCGTTCGAGCAGACGCCGCTCACCAAGGTCGCACTCAGCGGCGGCACGTTCCACGGCCGGCTGACCGGCGAGGAGCGGATGGATCTGGCCGCCGCGCAACTGGCCGCAGGGGACCGCTCCCTCGTCTACACCTACTACAGCGAGGTCGACGGCAAGGGCCACCGCTTCGGCATCGACTCCGACGCCTGGCGCGGTCAGCTGATGTACGTGGACCGGCTCGTGGAGCGTCTCGCCGAGCAGCTTCCGGCCCGCGCGGCTCTGTACGTCACCGCCGACCACGGCATGATCGACATCCCTTTCGACGAGCAGTCCCGTATCGACTTCGACGAGGACTGGGAGCTGCGGGCCGGTGTCGCCCTGCTCGGCGGGGAGGGCAGGGCCCGCCACGTCTACGCCGTGCCGGGCGCCGCGAGCGACGTGCTCGCCGTCTGGCGCGAGGTGCTGGGGGAGCAGTTCTGGGTGGCGAGCCGGGACGAGGCGATCGCCGCCGGCTGGTTCGGTCCCCGGATCGACGACAGGGTGTATGCGCGGATCGGCGACGTCGTCGCCGCGGCACACGACGACGTGGTGATCACCGCGTCCGTCAGCGAGCCCAACGAGTCGGCGATGGTCGGCATGCACGGTTCCATGACCCCCACGGAGCAGCTCGTACCGCTCCTCGAAGTACGTTCCTGAAAGCCCCGCCACTCAGACCCGAAAGGTCTCAACGCCCCATGCCCGAGCTGGTGTTCTTCTCCGGAACGATGGACTGCGGAAAGAGCACCCTCGCTCTTCAGATCGAGCACAACCGGTCTGCCCGAGGCCTTCAGGGCATGATCTTCACCCGTGACGACCGGGCCGGCGAGGGCAAGCTCTCCTCCCGGCTCGGGCTGGTCACCGACGCCGTCGAGGCCGCCGAGGGCTTCGACTTCTACGCGTACCTCGTCGACCGCCTCTCCAAGGGCGGCCGCTGCGACTATGTGATCGCCGACGAGGCGCAGTTCCTCGCTCCCCAGCAGGTCGACCAGCTCGCCCGCGTCGTCGACGACCTCGCCCTGGACGTGTTCGCCTTCGGCATCACCACCGACTTCCGCTCCAAGCTCTTCCCCGGCTCGCAGCGCCTGGTCGAACTCGCCGACCGCGTCGAGGTGCTCCAGGTCGAGGCGCTGTGCTGGTGCGGGGCCCGCGCCACGCACAACGCGCGCACCGTCGGAGGGGAGATGGTCGTCGAGGGCGCCCAGGTCGTCGTCGGGGACGTCAACCAGTCGCCGGACGAGGTCGGTTACGAGGTGCTGTGCCGACGACACCACCGCCGGAGGATGACAGCGGCGACGGCCCGCGCGGCGGCCCTCTCACCGGACGTCCTGCCGGTCGAGGTCGGCGACGGCCGCACGGCCAACGGCGACGGGGTCATCGGGCGTCCGACCGTACGATCCTGAAAGCCGCGCCCTCCTGGTCGGAGACGGTCGCCACGCGTCCGCCCGCTCCCGGCCCGGGCGGCTCGATCACCTGCCCGCCCAGCTCCACCACCCGGTGGGCCGCCGCGTCGACGTCCTCCACCTCGAAGTGCGTCATCCAGTGCGCCCCGCGACCGCGCGGCAGGGCTTGGCCCACCCCGTGCACGGTGGCCACCGGCCGGCCGTCGAGACACAGCGTGAGGCGGTCGAGCGCGGAGGAGTCGTCCGCCTTGGCGTCGTAGCCGAAGACCGCGTGATAGAACTTGCCGACCGACGCGGTCTCCCGGGTCAGCAGTTCGTTCCACACGGGCGTTCCATGCGTGCCGTACACGGCGCTGCCCAGGTGCGCCGATGCCTGCCAGACGCCGAACACCGCGCCCGAGGGGTCGGAGGCGATCACCAGCCGTCCGGCCGTGTCGGCGTCGAGCGGTCCCACACCGACCGTTCCCCCGCAGCTGCGGATCGACTCGGCGGTGGCGTCCGCGTCGTCGCTCGCCAGGTACGGCGTCCAGGCCACCGGCAGATGCCGGTCGACCGGGAGGCGGCCGATGCCCGCGACCTCCTTGTCGCCGAGCATGGCGCGGACATAGGGCCCCAGCTGGGTCGGGCTGGGAGAGAACTCCCAGCCGAACAGGCCTGCGTAGAAGTCCTGTGTCGCGTCAAGGCCGTGCACCATCAGACTCACCCAGCAAGGTGTGCCCGGCGTGGGCCGAGTCGCCTCGGTCATCGTCACTCTCTCCTCGGACCATCGTGGTGGCCGTACGGGGGGACCGGGCGCGGCGTGCGGGGATGTGCGCGAAGGTCGCTGCGCCCGAGCAGATGGTGTCACCCCGCGGGGCGCGGTGCGCCCGGGCCGCGCCGGATATGGCGGGTTCCCGCCGCAGGTTGCCCGTTTTGGGGCGGCAAATCCGCTTCGACGGCGTTACCGTGCGACACACCGGTGCGCGAGGATGGCGACATGACTCCGATCATCTCCGCAGCCGATCTTGCGAACGAACTCGCCGGCCCGACGCCGCCGGTGCTGTTGGACGTCCGCTACCAGCTGGGCGGGCCGCACGGACGGCCCGACTACGAGGCAGGGCACCTCCCCGGCGCCGTCTTCGTCGACCTGGAAGCGGAACTGGCCGGCCCGCCCGGAGCCGGCGGCCGGCATCCGCTGCCCGACGTCGCGGCCTTCGGCGCGGTGATGCGAGCAGCGGGCGTCTCGCCCGACACACCGGTCGTGGCGTACGACGGGGACAAGGGCTGGGGCGCGGCGCGCGTCTGGTGGATGCTGCGCTGGGCGGGCCACGGCGACGTACGGGTTCTCGACGGCGGACTCGCCGCGTGGACGGGACCGTTGGAGACCACGGTCCCCGCTCCCGCAGCGGGCACCTTCGAGCCGAAGCCGGGCGCGCTGCCGCTGCTCGACGCCGACGACGCGGCCGCGATGGCCCGCGAGGGGCTTCTGCTCGACGCCCGCGCGGGAGAGCGCTACCGCGGTGAGGTGGAGCCCATCGACCCGGTAGCGGGGCACATCCCAGGCGCGGTCTCCGCGCCCACCATGGACAACGTCGACGCCGACGGCCGCTTCCTCCCGGCCGAGCATCTGGCCGCCCGCTTCCGGGGGCTCGGGGCGGGGAGCGGCACGGGCACCGTCGGCGTCTACTGCGGATCCGGTGTCTCGGCCGCCCAGCAGGCGGTGGCCCTGGAGCTCGCCGGCTTCGAGCCCGCCCTGTACGCGGGCTCCTGGTCCGAGTGGTCCCACCACCCGAACCGTCCGGTGGCCACGGGCCCGCAGCCGGGCTGACCACACGCAGGAGGGCCGGCCCCTTGCGGGCCGGCCCTCCTGCGACGCGCTCGTCACTCCTGTTTCTTGCGCCGCGTGCCGAAGACGATCTCGTCCCAGCTCGGCACGGCGGCGCGGCGGCCCGGGCGGACGCCGTCCGCCTCCGCCTGCCGGTCCGTGGTACCCGTCAGCCGATCGCGGTGGCCCGCGACGGAACGCGGCATCAGCACGTCCGCGTACGCCGATCCGGCACCGGCCGACGCGGCGGGTGCGACCGGCTCCTCCTCGGCCTCCGGCTCCTGCGCCGGCTCGATGGCCGCCGGCTCCGGCGGCGCGGGCCGCTCCGGAACGACCATGTCGCCGCGGAAGTTGGGCACGGCCTCCAGCAGGCTCGTCAGCGAGTCCCGCTCGTCGTCGCCGTCCCCGTCGGCCGACGGCACAGCGGTGGCCGGGCGGTCCATCTGCCGGTCCAGGGCACGGTCCAGCGGCCGGTCCCTGGGCAGCCGCGCGATACGCGGGACGAACGGGAAGCTCGGCTCCTGCGCGATCGTGTCGTCGGTCTCGCCGATCAGTGCGCGCGCCTCGTCGTCGACGGCCTGCACGAGCCGCCGCGGCGGGTCGTAGGTCCAGCTCGCCGAGTGCGGCTCGCCCGCCACCCGGTAGACCAGCAGGACCTCCCAGGTGCCGTCGTCGCGGCGCCACGAGTCCCACTGCACGGTGTCCTTCTCGGCGCCGCGCAGCAGCAGCCGCTCCTGCACCGCCTCGCCGAGCTGTGGTCCGGCGTTCTCGCCGGGGCGGCGTACGGGAGTCTTGCGGGCGCGCTCCGCCATGAAGGCGCGCTCCGCGAGCACCGGCCCTTCGAACCGGCGCACCCGGTCGACGGGGATGCCGGCGAGCTGAGCGACCTCCTCCGCGGAGGCACCGGCGCGTATACGCGCCTGGATGTCGCGGGGGCGGAGATGGCTCTCCACCTCGATCTCGATCTGGCCGAGGCGGGCGCGGTCGTTGCGCACGGCTGCGCGCAGTCGTTCATCGATCGGAAGCGTGTACTCCGTGCTGTCCGCAGCCTTGAGCACCAGTCGTGTGCCGTCGTTGGAGACGGCCACGACACGCAGTTCGGGCATGGGGACCTCCCGGGTGGTGCCTGCCGACGTCACCTGCGTCGCTGCTTCCGCTAGTCGAGTGTGGCCTGCCCGGGTGCAGCCTGCCACAACCTTGCCGAGTTGCCCGGCGTGTCGGGCAGCTGCCCTGGATCGCCGTTATGGCACGGTTACCTATTGGCACTCAGCGTGATTGGTTGGTCACTCTGAGCGATAGATCTCCGTGCTTCACCGCGGCGCCGCCGGATCGAGCGCCATTTTCGGCCCCCAACCTGGGTCCCGACACCACGAGGGAAGCCGGTCCCAGGGCTCGCCACAGTACTCCATTCGGGCCATGGGGGTGGACCGCCGCGCCGCCGAACTTCTCCAGGGGGGCGGGAGTTGTGTGCCCGAACGGGGGGTGACCAGGTGTTGTGCTTCACGGAAACGTCAGAAACGGAATCGCTTCGCTCATATGTCCCAACCCGGCACGCGACGGGACGAAGGGCAAGCAGAGGCCGGAGATGTGGCAGAAGCCGGAAAACGGTGGCGCTGCCGTGCGCGCATCCCGACGCCGGGTCTGTGAAACCGTCATCGTGCGGAGTGGTCGGTGTGGGGGCGCCCTGCGGCGGCCGAATCTTCCACCACTTCTTCCGCGGAACCGGCGAGCAGCTCCGCGAGGTCACGGTCCATCCCGGGGCCCCGGCAGGAGAATTGGCGCGGCCGGAGCCCCGACGGGACATCGGGGAAGGCGAGTTCGGCTCGCCTACCACACCAGCGGCGCGGCGACCACATGAGCGGCCCGACGCCGGGACCGGACGCGGAGGACGGCGACGGTGACGGGCCGTGAGGGTCAGTCGCCCAGCACCCGGCGCAGATAGGCGTTCTGGAACACCCGTTGCGGATCGAGCCGGTCACGCAACGCGGTGAACTCGGCGAACCGCGGGTAGACGTCGGCGAAGTACTCCGCGTCGCGCGTGTGGATCTTGCCCCAGTGCGGCCGGCCGCCATGAGCCGTCATGATCCGCTCCACCGCGGTGAAGTACGACCGGTAGGGCGTGCCGCGGTACATGTGCACGGCGACGTACGCGGTCTCGCGGCCCGATGCCGTCGAGAGCGTGATGTCGTCGGCGGGAGCCGTCCGCACCTCCACCGGGAAACTCACCCGCAGCGGCGAGCGCTCCACCATGGCCCTGACCTCGCGCAGCGCCGTGATCGCCGCCTCCCGCGGCAGCGCGTACTCCATCTCGACGAACCGCACCCGGCGCGGAGATGTGAAGACCCTGTAGGGAATGTCCGTGTAGGTGCGGGCGGACAGCGCGCGGCTGGAGACCCTGGCGATCGCGGGAATGGCCGCCGGCACCGCGCGGCCCAGCGAACAGGCCACCTGGAAGGCCCCGTTGGACAGCAGCTCGTCCTCGACCCAGCCACCGATCCGGCCGGGCGGGGCCGCGGGGCCCGCGCTGCGGTTGTTGCGCTTGGTGTTGCAGTTGCCGGTGTGCGGGAACCAGTAGAACTCGAAGTGCTCGTTCTCCGCGTGCAGCGCGTCGAACTCGTCGAGGACCCGGTCGAAGGGCATCGGCTCCTCACGCGCCGTCAGCAGGAAGACCGGCTCCACGGCGAACGTGATCGCCGTGATGATCCCGAGCGCGCCCAGACCGATCCGGGCCGCGGCGAAGACCTCCGGGTTCTCCTTCTCCGAACAGGTCAGCACGGAGCCGTCCGCCGTCACCAGTTCGAGGCCCCTGATCTGGGCGGCCACGGACGCCGAATCACGCCCCGTGCCGTGTGTGCCGGTCGACACCGCCCCCGCCACCGTCTGCTCCATGATGTCGCCCATGTTCGTGAGCGAAAGGCCCTCGCGGGCGAGGGCCGTGTTCAGCCGCTTGAGCGGAGTGCCCGACTCCACGGTGACGGTCATCTGCGACCGGTCGATCCGCCGGATACCCGTCATCAGATCGGGGCGTATCAGCAGGCCGTCGGTGGCGGCGATGGCCGTGAAGGAGTGCCCCGTACCGACGGTCTTCACCCTCAGACCGTCCTCCGCCGCCTCACGCACCGCTTCGGCGAGCTCCTGCACTGAGGCAGGGCGCGCTTCCCTCGCCGGCCTGGAAGCGACGGTCCCCGCCCAGTTACGCCACTGGCTGCTCTCGCTCCTCCGGGTCCTGATCACGCTGCTCACGCTGCCCCTCCCGCGTCGGCACCGGCCTGCGCAGCCGGCGGTACCCCAGGAACGCCACCAGGGCCGCGAACACTCCCGCAACGCCGGGCACCGCGTACCCCGCAGCAGCTCCCTGCGCGTCGACCACCCAGCCGGCGGCCGAGGAACCCAGAGCGACGCCGACCGCGAGCCCGGTGCTCGTCCAGGACATGCCCTCGGTCAACTTGCTGCGCGGTACGTGAGCCTCGACGAGGGCCATGGTCGTCACCATCGTCGGCGCGATGGCAAGGCCCGCGACAAAGAGTGCCACGGCCAGGAACGGCAGGCTCCCGGCCAGTTGGAGGGGGATCATACTCACGGCCATCGCGCAGACGCCCAGCACCCACCTCCGGGCGGGCTCGCCCTTCAGATGCAGCAGGCCGAAGACCGCGCCCGCGAGGCAGGAGCCGAGCGCGTAGACCGCGAGCACCCAACTCGCCGCGGCCTTGTGGCCCGTCTCCTCCGCGAACGCCACCGTGACCACGTCGACCGCGCCGAAGATCGCCCCGGTGGCGACGAACGCGGCGACCAGCACCTGCAGACCGGGAGAGCGCAGCGCGCTTGTGCTGGTGTGCTCCTCCGCCGGGTGCGGCTTCGGCTCCGTGGCGCCCTGCGCCGTCAGCCACCAGACGCCGACCAGCAGGAACGCGGCGGCGAGCAGCGGGCCTGCCTCCGGGAACCACAGCGTCGACAGACCGATGGAGACGATTGGACCGAAGATGAAGCACACCTCGTCGATGATCGACTCCACCGAGTACGCCGTGTGCAGCTCGCGCGGTGAACCCCGCAGCAGCGATGCCCAGCGAGCCCGGGTCATCGCGCCGACGCTCGGCACGCACCCGGCGGCGGCCGTGAAGACGAACAGGGTCCAGTCCGGCGCCCCCTGCTGGGCGCAGATCAGCAGCCCGGCGACCGCGGCCATGGTGACCAGCGTGGCCGGACGCAGCACCTTGCGCTGGCCGTGACGGTCGACGAGGCGCGAGATCTGCGGGCCGAGTACGGCCGCGGACAGGGCGAGGGTGGCCGTGAGCGTGCCGGCGAGGCCATAGCGGCCGGTCAGCTCGGAGACCATGGTCATGATTCCGATGCCCATCATGGACAGCGGCATCCGGCCGACGAAGCCTGCGGCGGAGAACCCCAAGGCGCCGGGGGTGGCGAAGATCGCGCGGTACGGACTGGGCAACGGGGACTCCGGTAAGGCGTATGAGCAGCCTTCACAGATTACGCGCCGACCGTCCGTGCGCGCACCGCGGTTTTTCCGGTGTGCGAAGGGGGTGGCAGGATCGCCCCATGTCCGATCTGCGTGATCCAGCTCCTTACGACGCCCTTCTGCTGCTCTCGTTCGGCGGCCCCGAAGGCCCGGACGACGTGGTCCCGTTCCTGGAGAACGTGACCCGCGGCCGCGGCATCCCCCGGGAACGGCTCGAGGAAGTGGGGCAGCACTACTTCCTCTTCGGCGGCGTCAGCCCCATCAACGACCAGAACCGCGCCCTGCTGGACGCGCTGCGCAAGAACTTCGCCGAGCACGGCCTGGACCTGCCGGTCCACTGGGGCAACCGGAACTGGGCGCCGTATCTCACCGACACCCTGCGTGAGATGACCGTCGCGGGACACCGGCGCATCGCCGTCCTCGCCACCAGCGCGTACGCCTCCTACTCCGGCTGCCGCCAGTACCGCGAGAACCTCGCAGAGGCCCTGGCCACGCTCGAGGCGGAAGGTCTGGAGCTGCCGCGCGTGGACAAGCTGCGGCACTACTTCAACCACCCCGGCTTCGTACGCCCGATGATCGACGGTGTTCTCGCCTCGCTGGCCGACCTGCCGGAAGAGGTCCGCGTCGGCGCGCACCTCGCCTTCACCACGCACTCCATCCCCACGTCCGCGGCCGATGCCTCCGGCCCCGCGTCCGAGCACGGCGACGGCGGCTCCTATGTCCGCCAGCACCTGGACGTGGCCCGGCTGATCGTCGACGCCCTGCGCGACGAAACCGGCGTCGAGCACCCCTGGGAGCTCGTCTACCAGTCCCGCAGCGGCGCCGCGCACATCCCATGGCTGGAGCCGGACATCTGCGACCACCTCGAGGCGCTGCACGCATCGAGTGCGCCCGCGGTGGTCATGGTCCCCATCGGCTTCGTCTCCGACCACATGGAGGTCCTGTACGACCTCGACACGGAGGCCACCGCGAAGGCCGCCGAACTGGGACTGCCGGTTCGTCGCTCCGCGACCGTCGGCGCGGACCCGCGGTTCGCGGCGGCCGTGCGCGATCTTGTCCTGGAGCGGGCCGCGACCGAGCGGGGCATCGCGGCCGAGCGCTGTGCGCTCGGAGCCCTCGGCACGAGCCACGACCTCTGCCCGGTCGGCTGCTGTCCGGCCCGCGCGCCGAAGCCCGCGGCAGCCGGCGCCGACAGCCCGTACGCGTGAAGGAGACCTCAGTGACCGACCCCGTGACCGATCCGCTGACGTCCGAACTGCTGGCCCTCGCCCTGGAAGCGGCCCGCCAGGCCGGCGCACTCCTCAGGGACGGCCGGCCGGACGACCTGGGCGTCGCCCGGACGAAGTCCAGCCCCGTCGACGTCGTGACGGAGATGGACATCGCCGCCGAGAAGCTGATCACCGGCATCCTGGCCGACCACCGCCCGGACGACGGCTTCCTCGGCGAGGAGGGCGCGTCCATGGTCGGCACCAGCGGCGTCCGGTGGGTCATCGACCCGCTCGACGGCACGGTCAATTACCTGTACGGGCTGCCGACGTGGGCCGTCTCCATTGCCGCCGAGCGTGACGGGGAGACGGTGGTCGGCGTGGTCGAGGCCCCGATGCGACGCGAGACCTTCCGCGCGGTGCTCGGCGGCGGGGCGTACCTGAACGACCGGCCCGTGCGGTGCCGGCCGGCGCCGCCGTTCGACCAGGCGCTGGTCTCGACCGGCTTCAACTACGTCCACACGGTCCGCGCGCACCAGGCGGACATCGCCCAGCGACTGATCCCCCGGCTGCGGGACATCCGGCGCAGCGGCTCGGCGGCCATCGACCTGGCGGACGTCGCGGCCGGCCGCCTGGACGGCTACTACGAGCGCGGCCTCAGCCCCTGGGACCTGGCGGCCGGCGACCTGATCGCCCGCGAGGCCGGCGCACTGACCGGCGGGCGCCCCGGTGAGCCGCCGTCCGGCGCGCTGACGGTCGCCGCGACACCGGGCGTCTTCGAACCCCTGCAGGCTCTCCTGGACCAGTTGGGCGCTTGGCACGACTGACACGACTGGGCATGCGCGAGGGGCCCGGCACCGCCTCTGCGGTGCCGGGCCCCTCGTACGCGGTGCGCTCGCGCGGGCGTCAGGCTGCCGTGAGGTTGACCCCGTGCTCGGCGGCCAGGCGATGCAGGTCGTCCAGCTCCGCCTGCTCGACGTCCGCGAGGAAGTCGTCGCCCGTCTCCCGAGCGATCGTGAGGTCGGTCTCGGCGGCCTTTATACGCTGCAGCAGTCCGGCAGTGAAAGCGTCCATGATGCGCCCCCTCGTCGTAGGTCGGTGGCACGGGGGTGTGCCGACGGTGGGTTGATCCGCCCTGGCACAGGTCGTGGTGTGCCACATACAGGGCGTGATCGGGGTGTGCAGTCGTCCTCCCCAGGCCTTCCCGGGTGGAAACCTCAACTGTCCCGCGAATCCTTGTGATTCCTCGGGGCGCAGGTCGGGGCCCGTTCGACTTACCTCCGGTTTACGCGCGTAACGGGCAGGATGGATCCGCACAGTCAGTGCGCAGACCTGCCCTGTCACCCCGAAGGGCTCCGGAGAGAGGAAGAGCGACGTGCGCGTACTCGTCGTCGAGGACGAGCAACTGCTCGCCGATGCGGTGGCCACCGGACTGCGCCGGGAGGCCATGGCGGTCGACGTCGTCTACGACGGCGCCGCCGCCCTGGAGCGCATCGGGGTCAACGACTACGACGTGGTGGTGCTCGATCGCGACCTCCCGCTGGTCCACGGCGACGACGTCTGCCGCAGGGTCGTCGAGCTCGGCATGCCCACCCGGGTACTGATGCTGACGGCTTCGGGTGACGTGAGCGACCGCGTGGAGGGCCTCGAGCTGGGCGCCGACGACTATCTGCCCAAGCCGTTCGCGTTCACCGAGCTCACCGCCCGTGTGCGCGCGCTCGGACGCCGTACGACGGTGCCACTGCCGCCTGTCCTCGAGCGCGCGGGCATCAAACTCGATCCGAACCGCCGCGAGATCTTCAGGGACGGCAAGGAGATCCAGCTCGCTCCGAAGGAGTTCGCGGTACTGGAGGTGCTCATGCGCAGTGAGGGCGCGGTCGTGTCGGCCGAGCAGCTGCTGGAAAAGGCATGGGACGAGAACACGGACCCGTTCACGAACGTCGTGCGCGTGACCGTGATGACCTTGCGCCGCAAGCTCGGCGAGCCGCCCGTGATCGTCACGGTGCCCGGTTCGGGCTACCGGATCTGATCGGGGTGGCCACCCTTCCCGCGCCTCCGGAGGCGCCTCCGAAACCGACCTGGGACCCCAGGGAGCCGGTCCGCCCGTGGCTGCGGCCGACCATCCGGATACGGCTCACGCTGCTCTACGGCGGAATGTTCCTGATCGCGGGCATTCTGCTGCTGTCGATCATCTACCTGTTCACCGCGCAGGCGCTGAACGTCGGTGTGGCCGAACTGCCCTTCAAGATCGTCGAGGGGAAGGTCCAGCCCACCACGGACTGGTGCACGCTCCCCGAGGAGGGCTCCGGTGAGCAGTTCAACCAGGCCGTCTCCGCGTGCCTCGCGCACCAGCGCGAGTTGGCCCTGGACGACCTGCTGCGACGCTCCCTGTTCGCGCTGCTCGGCCTCAGCATCATCGCCTTCGCATTCGGGTACGCGATGGCCGGCCGGGTCCTGTCGCCGCTCGGCCGGATCACCCGCACCGCGCGTCAGGTGGCCGGCTCGGACCTGTCCCGCCGGATCGAGCTGGACGGCCCCGACGACGAGCTCAAGGAGCTCGCCGACACCTTCGACGAGATGCTGGACCGGCTGGAGCGCGCCTTCAGCGCCCAGCAGCGGTTCGTGGCGAACGCGTCCCACGAGCTGCGTACGCCGCTGGCGATCAACCGCACGCTGCTGGAGGTCCACCTCTCCGATCCCGGGGCACCGGTGGAGCTCCAGCAGCTCGGCAGGACGCTGCTGGCCACCAACGAGCGCAGCGAACAGCTCGTCGAGGGTCTGCTGCTGCTCGCCCGCAGTGACAACCAGATCGTCGAGCGCAAGCCCGTGGACCTGGCGGAGGTCGCCTCGCGCGCCATCGACCAGGTCCACGCCGAGGCCGATGCCAAGGGCGTGGAGGTCCGTGGTGAGCGCGCTCCCGCCGTCGTCCAGGGCAACGGTGTCCTGCTGGAGCGGATCGCCCTGAACCTCGTGCAGAACGCCGTCCGGTACAACGTCCCGGAAGAAGGCTGGGTCGAGGTGACCACGGAGGTCGAGCAGGGCCATGCGGTCCTTCTGGTCACCAACACGGGCCCCGTGGTCCCGGCGTACGAGATCGACAACCTCTTCGAGCCGTTCCGACGGCTCCGCCAGGAGCGCACGGGCAGCGACAAGGGCGTCGGCCTGGGGCTTTCCATCGCCCGGTCGGTCGCCCGCGCGCACGGCGGCCGTATCTCCGCGGTACCCCGAGAGGGAGGCGGCCTGGTGACGCGCGTCACGCTTCCTGTCTGAGCACCCGGGCTGGTTGTTCGCTTTAAGCGGAATTTTCGGAAACAGCCTCCGACGAATAGATGTGCGATCGATCACATGGGTCGGATCCGGTCCTTCGACTCTCAGTGATCAAGGATCCTGCGAAAAGCCGGGAAAAGCCCGGGTTTCCAGGGGGTGACATCACGGGAAGTACACGGGGTGGCGCTCGTGAAGCGCGTCCACGGACCGTGTACGGTCCCCATCGCCATCCAACCCGATCCCTCTTGAGGGGCCCGGTTGGGTGTCGATTGAGTAACAGACCTTGATGTGAGGCAAAATCTCCGCCTCAGGTCGGGCACAAGTCCGGCCTCTCACGCGTTACGTGCGCTGGAGACACCGCAACCACCCAGAGGGGGAGAGCGACATGGCAACGGACTACGACACCCCACGCAAGACCGACGACGACGTCGATTCGGACAGCCTTGAAGAACTGAAGGCCCGGCGGAACGACAAGTCGACCTCGACCGTCGACGTGGACGAGTTCGAGGCCGCCGAGGGCATGGAGCTCCCCGGAGCCGACCTGTCCAACGAGGAACTCGCCGTCCGAGTCCTGCCCAAGCAGGCGGACGAGTTCACCTGCATGAGCTGCTTCCTCGTGCACCACCGCAGCCAGCTGGCGCGCGAGAAGAACGGCCAGCCCATCTGCCGCGACTGCGACTGAGGCAGGCCGCCAGTGGCAGGCGAGAAACCGCCCGGGAAGCGGCGCTTCCGGCGTCATGAGAAGCCGGAGGCGCACCAGGGCGGTACAGGCCCGCTGCCGGGCGCGGAGGCGTCCACGGAGGGCGCTGCCGCGTCGCTGCCGCCTGGGGCGATCGAGGATGCGGAGCGGGGCCAGCCGGCCTCGCTAGAGGCAGCAGGCCAGGCAGGGCCCCCGACCAGGGCCCGGCGCCTGGCCGCCGTCAGGCACGGCGTCACCAAGGGCGGACAAGGGGCACGGGTGGGGCTGGCGAAGAGCAAGGAGAGTGCCAAGGCCGCGCTGGCCCACATCGCCGACGTCCTGATCGACAACGCGCCGCGCATCCCGGTGCGCGACCTGGAGAAACTGCGTAAGCAGTTCCCGGGCCTCACCCCCGAGCAGCTGGCCGACAAGCTGGTCGCGGGAGCGGCGAACGCGAGCTCCACGGTCGGCGCCGGCATCGGCGCCGCCGCGATGATGCCCGTGCCGCCGGCCATGCCGACCGAGCTCGCGGCGGAGGTCGTGGGCGTGGCGGCCATCGAGCTGAAGCTCATCGCCGAGCTCCACGAGGTCTACGGACTGCGGGCGCCCGGCAACCTCAAAGAACGCAGCTTGGCGTATCTCAACGCCTGGTCCCAGGAGCGCGGGATCGAGGTCACCAAACCCTCGACGTACGACGTCTCGATGGGCAGTCAGCTCAAGCGACAGCTGCGGCAGCAGATCATGAAGCGCATGGTGCGCAATCTGCCCAACCTGATTCCGTTCATGGTCGGCGCCGCCGTCGGCGCCGTGATGAACCGCCGCGACACCAGAAAGCTCGCGGACAAGGTCCGCAAGGACCTGCGCAGCAAGCAGGTTCCGTGGGACGCGCTTCCCGCGCTGCCCCCGCTGGAGCAGCCCAAGAACCCGCTGGACCCGCACGCACTCCCTCCCGGGGCGGGCGCCTGACCCAGCGGGGCAGCGACGGCCCCAGGGCCCGTCAGACGGCGCGTACGGCCGTCAGAGCGGCCGCCAGCGCTTCGGGATCCCGCGTCGACAGATAGACGTACGGGGTCGGGTCCTGCGGATCGGTCACCTCGATCCTGACAGCCCGCGGGATGTAGCTGCGCAGCAGCATGAAGGCCCGCGGGTCGGCCTTGTGGAGGCGCCAGGCCCGCGCCTCTTCGGCGTCCAGTACCTCCGCGTCGCCGAGCACCGCGACGGGGATCCTGGCGTCTCCCGCGACCAGCGACCCCGCCACCACCCGGATACGGGCGGAGCCGTAGGAAGTCACCAGCGCGGCCGCCAGCGCGCCGGCGCCGATCAGACCGCCGAGCATCGGCAGGGTCCCCAGCGGCAGCAGGATCAGAGCGCCCGAGACGGCGACAAGGGCGGTGACGACCCACCACGAACGGGGTGCGGTCAGACGTTCTGCGTACTGCGGGGCCGAAGGCTGCATGAATCCAAGCTTGGCACGGTGCGACCGGCGGGTAGCCGCGCGGGTAAGGTCTGCGCCTGTGAGTAACGCGAACGACCCGGTGGCGGACCCCGGACCCCCCGCCGCCTCCAAGGCTCTGACCCCGCCGGCCGACGCCAAGGCGCCGGTGAGGCACCCCGACGCGCCCGTCCCGGGTGAACTTCTCGGCTCGCACTACGGGCACTGTTTCGGCTGTGGCGGGGAGCAGCCGCACGGCCTGCATCTCGAGGCCCGGGCGCAGGACGGTGTACGCGTCACCGCCGAGTTCACCGTCAGGCCAGCGCACCAGGGCGCCCCCGGCCTCGCGCACGGCGGCGTGCTCGCCACCGCCCTCGACGAGACGCTCGGCTCCCTGAACTGGCTGCTCAGGGTCATCGCGGTCACCGGCAAGCTCGAGACCGACTTCGTCCGTCCCGTGCCGGTCGACACCGTGCTGTACCTCGACGCCGAGGTCACCGCCGTGGCGGGCCGCAAGATCTACTCCACCGCCACAGGGCGGATCGGCGGCCCCGCTGGGCCGGTGGCCGTCCGGGCGGCTGCCCTGTTCGTCGAGGTCAAGATCGACCACTTCATCGAGAACGGCCGCCCGGCGGAGATCCAGGCGGCCATGGCCGACCCCGACCAGATCAGGCGCGCCCGCGCCTTCGAGGTGAACCCCTGATGTGCTCCCCCGTGGATGTTCTGATCCGGCGAGTGGACCCGGAGGTGCCGTTGCCCGCGTACGGGCACCCGGGCGACGCCGGCGCCGATCTGGTGACGTGCGAGGCCGCCGAACTCGCCCCCGGGGAGCGCGCGGTGCTGCCCACCGGGGTCTCGATCGCCCTCCCCGACGGCTACGCCGCCTTCGTGCACCCCCGCTCCGGGCTCGCGGCCCGCTGCGGAGTCGCCCTCGTGAATGCCCCAGGGACGATTGATGCCGGGTACCGTGGGGAAATCAAGGTGATCGTGGTCAATCTGGATCCACGCGAGAGCGTGCGGTTCGAACGGTTCGACCGGATTGCCCAACTGGTCGTCCAGCAGGTCGAGAAGGTGCGCTTCCACGAGGTGGCGGAGCTTCCCGGCTCTGCGCGGGCCGAGGGGGGCTTCGGGTCCACCGGCGGTCATGCCGCCGTGGACGCCTCTACGGGTGGGAATCGATACGCTTCGGTCGTATCCGACCGGGAAGGACAGTGACGTGTTCGGACGTCGCAAGAAGAGTGGTTCCGCCAGTGACGCGGCGGACGCAGCGGGCGAGGCCGAGCGAGTCGCCGACGAGTCTGCCGAGCTCGACGAGGACGCTGAGGAGAGTGGAGCCCGCCGGGTGAACCTCCCGCCGGCGCCCAGGCCCGACGGCCCCTGGGACGTCTCCGAGGTCTCCAGGCCCGGCGAGGGCCGGGTCGACCTGGGCGGCCTGTTCGTGCCCGGAGTCGAGGGCATGGAGCTCCGTGTCGAGGTCGCCGGCGACGCGATCGTCGCGGCCACCGTGGTGCTGCGCGACAGTGCCATTCAGCTGCAGGCCTTCGCAGCGCCCAAGAAGGAAGGCATCTGGGGCGAGGTCCGCGAGGAGATCGCCTCCGGCATCACCCAGCAGGGCGGCATCATCGACGAAGTCGAGGGCCCCCTCGGCTGGGAGCTGCGGGCCCAGGTGCCCGTGCAGCTGCCCGACGGCACCGGCGGCGTGCAGCTGGTGCGCTTCGTCGGCGTCGACGGACCCCGCTGGTTCCTGCGCGGAGTGATCTCCGGACAGGGCGCGGTGCAGCCGCAGGCGGCCGGTCTGCTCGAGCAGATCTTCCGGGACACCGTCGTCGTGCGCGGCGAAGGCCCCATGGCGCCGCGCGACCCGATCGTCCTCAAACTGCCGGACGACGCGCAGATGGTGCCGGAAGGTGTCCAGCAGGAGGAGCAGGAAGGCTCCCGTTTCTCGGGCGGCATGGGCCAGCTTCAGCGCGGGCCCGAGATCACCGAGGTCCGCTGACGGCTTCGCCGTCACGACAGCGCCGAGAACCGACTGGGCCGTACCCCCGAGGGGTGCGGCCCAGTCGTCGTTCCATGGCCCGGTGCCCGGGCCGCCCACCCCGCCCTGCGCACGTGGGCGGGGTGGCGCCCGCAAGCAGCCCCGCCCGCATGACCGTTGCCCGGCCAGACCGTTGCCGGGCCACATGCCCCCTGCACATACTGAGCCGGACACGATCTACAGCGGGGGGACTTCTGATGGCCGAGAGCAGCAGCGCGCAGGCCGGCTGGGCCGTCGCCGAGGACCCGGCACGCGGACCCATGGTGCGGGTCGAGAATCTGCACCGCTCCTACGGCACAGGCGCCGCGGCCGTCCACGCACTGCGAGGGGTGTCCTTCGAGGTCCCGCGCGGAGAACTGGTCGCGCTCAAGGGTCGCTCCGGCTCCGGCAAGACCACCCTCCTCAACCTCGTCGGGGGCCTCGACTCCCCGGACCAGGGCCGTATCACGGTCGACGGCACCGACCTGTCCGAACTCGGCGAGAACGGGCTGCTGGAGCTGCGCCGCGACCGGATCGGCTTCATCTTCCAGTCCTTCGGGCTGATCCCGATCCTGACCGCCGCGGAGAACGTCGGAGTGCCGATGCGGCTGCGCAAGGCGGACCCGCGCGAGCGGGAGGAGCGCGTCCGGCTGATGCTCGCGCTGGTCGGCCTCGCCGAGCACGCCGCCCAGCGGCCCGGGGAGCTCTCCGGCGGCCAGCAGCAGCGCGTCGCCATCGCCCGCGCGCTGGCCAACCGGCCCGCACTGCTGATCGCGGACGAGCCGACCGGCCAGCTCGACGCCGAGACGGGCCTCGCCGTGATGGAGCTGCTGCGGGCGGTCGTCCGCAGCGAGGGCGTCACGGCCCTCGTCGCCACCCACGACGCCCAGCTCCTGGGGCTCGCCGACCGGGTGCTGGAACTCGGCGACGGCGAGCTCGTCGAACACTGACCCGGGACCGACCTCCGCCGGGCCCGCCCCACACGGGTCGAGTGCCCCCAGGCCTTTCCGAACCGATCCGCCGGCCAGCCCTCCACGCTCACCGTCTCCCGCCGCATCAGAATCGCGTCAATACGCACCCCCGAGTCCCTGACCGACCGCTTCGCCCGTTCTGTTCGACGTAAGGTCGACGCTGCGCAAGGCAGTGTTCGAAAGACAATGAGGCCATGGGACGCGGCAAGCTACGGATCTACCTCGGCGCGGCGCCGGGCGTCGGCAAGACGTACGCCATGCTCTCCGAGGCGCACCGCCGCGTGGAGCGCGGCACCGACTGCGTCGTGGCCTTCGTCGCGACCCACGACCGGCCCCGCACCGAAGTGCTTCTGCACGGGCTCGAGCAGATCCGGCGACGCGAGATCACCTACCGCGACGCCGAATTCACCGAGATGGACGTGGACGCCGTCCTGGAACGCCGCCCCGCGGTCGCCCTTGTCGACGAACTCGCCCACACCAACGTTCCCGGCTCCCGCAACGCCAAGCGCTGGCAGGACGTCGAGGAACTCCTCGCGGCGGGCGTCGACGTCATATCGACCGTCAACATCCAGCACCTGGAGTCACTCGGCGACGTCGTCGAGACGATCACCGGCGTACGGCAGCGAGAGACCATCCCCGACGAGGTGGTCCGCAGGGCGGACCAGATCGAGCTCGTCGACATGGCACCGCAGGCGCTCCGCCGCCGCATGGCCCACGGCAACATCTACCAGCCCGACAAGGTCGACGCGGCGCTCTCCAACTACTTCCGCCCCGGCAACCTCACCGCCCTGCGCGAACTCGCCCTCCTCTGGCTCGCCGACCGGGTCGACGAGTACCTCCAGCAGTACCGCGGCGAGCACAACATCCGCTCCACCTGGCAGGCACGCGAACGCATCGTCGTGGGCCTCACCGGCGGCCCCGAGGGCCGTACCCTCATCCGCCGCGCGGCCCGCATAGCGGCCAAGGGCTCCGGCAGCGAGATCCTCGCCGTCTACATCGCCCGCAGCGACGGACTGACCTCCGCCTCGCCCAAGGAACTCGCCGTCCAACGGACCCTCGTCGAGGACCTCGGCGGCACCTTCCACCACGTCATCGGCGACGACGTGCCCTCCGCGCTGCTCGAGTTCGCACGCGGCGTCAACGCGACACAGATCGTGCTCGGCTCCAGCCGCCGCAGGGCCTGGCAGTACCTCTTCGGGCCGGGCGTCGGCGCGAGCGTCGCCAGGGACTCCGGGCCCGACCTCGACGTCCACATCGTCACCCACGACGAGGCGGGCAAGGGGCGCGGCCTGCCCGGCGCCCGGGGCGCCCGTCTCGGCCGTTCCCGGATCATCGCCGGATGGCTCGTGGGCGTCGTCGCTCCCGTGCTGCTCTCGCTGCTGCTCACCAGCCTCGAGAACGGGCCGGGGCTGGCCAACGACGTCCTGCTGTTCCTCTTCCTGACGGTGATCTCCGCCCTGCTCGGCGGGCTGCTGCCCGCCCTCGCCTCCGCCGGCGTGGGCTCGCTGCTGCTCAACTACTACTTCACCCCGCCGACCCACACACTCGACATCGCCGAACCCAAGAACCTCGTCGCCATCGTGATCTTCTTCGCGGTCGCCGTCGCGGTGGCCTCCGTGGTGGACCTGGCCGCCCGGCGCACGCACCAGGCCGCGCGGCTGAGGGCCGAGTCCGAGATCCTCTCGTTCCTCGCCGGCAGCGTCCTGCGCGGCGAGACGGCGCTGGACGCCCTGCTGGAGCGCGTACGCGAGACCTTCGCCATGGAGTCCGTCGCGCTGCTGGAGCGGCGGAGCGACGTCGACCCGTGGACCTGCACGGCCGGCGTCGGACCTGCGCCGGCCGTCCGCCCCGACGACGCGGACGTGGACATGCCGGTCGGCGACCACATGGCGATGGCCCTCTCCGGCCGCGTACTGCCCGCGGAGGACCGCCGCGTGCTCGCCGCCTTCGCCACCCAGGCAGCCGTCGTCGTGGACCGGCAGCGCCTCGTCGGCGAGGCGGAGCAGGCCCGCGAACTCGCCGAGGGCAACCGAATACGCACCGCCCTTCTCGCCGCCGTCAGCCACGATCTGCGCACCCCTCTGGCCGGCATCAAGGCCGCCGTCACCTCCCTCAGGTCCGACGACGTGGCTTGGTCCGACGAGGACGAGGCCGAACTGCTGGCCGGCATCGAGGAGGGCGCCGACCGTCTCGACCACCTGGTCGGGAACCTGCTCGACATGTCGCGGCTGCAGACCGGGACCGTCACCCCCCTCATCCGCGAAACCGGACTGGACGAGGTGATTCCGCTGGCGCTCGTCGGCGTACCGGTCGAGAGCGTCGAGCTGGACATCCCCGAGTCTCTGCCGCTGGTGGCCGTGGACCGGGGGCTGCTCGAACGGGCCGTCGCCAACATCGTCGAGAACGCCGTCAAGTACAGCCCCGCCGACACCCCGGTCAAGGTCGCCGCCAGCACCCTGGGGGAGCGGGTCGAACTGCGCGTCACGGACCGCGGCACGGGCGTACCCGACGAGGCCAAGGAGCGGATCTTCGAACCGTTCCAGCGTTACGGCGACGCCCCGCGCGGCGCGGGCGTCGGTCTCGGCCTCGCCGTCGCCCGCGGGTTCGTGGAGTCGATGGGCGGCACGCTGACGGCGGAGGACACCCCCGGCGGCGGCATGACCATGGTCCTCACCCTCACGGCCGTCCCCGCCCACAAAGTCACCGGAGCCGGCCTGCCCGCGGAGGTCACCTCATGACGGCCGACCGTGCACACACCAGCAGTGGAAGCAGCCCGCACGGGCAGAAAGGCGGGCAGCACATGACCCGGGTGCTCGTGGTCGACGACGAGCCGCAGATAGTACGTGCCCTCGTGATCAACCTGAAGGCGCGCAAGTACGAGGTGGACGCGGCAGCCGACGGCGCCTCCGCCCTCGAACTGGCCGCGGCCCGCCACCCCGACGTCGTCGTCCTCGACCTCGGACTGCCCGACATGGACGGCGTCGAGGTCATCAAGGGCCTGCGCGGCTGGACCCGCGTCCCGATCCTCGTCCTGTCCGCCCGCCACTCCTCCGACGAGAAGGTCCAGGCCCTCGACGCCGGTGCCGACGACTACGTCACCAAGCCCTTCGGCATGGACGAACTCCTCGCCCGGCTGCGCGCCGCCGTCCGCCGGGCCGAGCCCGTCGGCGGCGAGGACGACGTGACGACCGTCGAGACCGAGGGCTTCACCGTCGACCTGGTGGCGAAGAAGGTGAACCGGGACGGCCGTGACGTACGCCTCACCCCGACCGAGTGGCACCTGCTGGAAGTGCTGGTGCGCAACACCGGGCGCCTCGTCAGCCAGAAGCAACTGCTCCAGGAGGTCTGGGGCCCCTCGTACGGCACCGAGACGAACTATCTGCGCGTCTACATGGCCCAGTTGCGCCGCAAACTGGAGGCCGATCCGTCGCACCCGAGACACTTCGTCACCGAACCCGGCATGGGATACCGCTTCGAACGTTGATGTGGTCCTGGTGGCGGCCGGTAGGCTTTCTCCATGAGTGCTGTACCCCGTTCCGCGAAGGCGGCGTCGGAGAAAGCGGCGAAGGACAGGACGGCGGCCAGACCGGCCGGCCGCTTCCGTCGCATGCTCGACCGGCTCTCCAGCTCGCAGCAGGACCTCGAGTCCGAGGAGCTCCAGGAGGACGCACAGGCATCGGGGTGTATCCGCATCGCCGAATGCAACGACCGCCAGGTCGTCAGAGTGACTGGTACCTTGCGCACGGTCACCCTGCGTCCGCGGGCCGGTGTGCCCGCACTGGAGGCGGAGCTCTTCGACGGCACGGCCCCGCTGGACGTCGTCTGGCTCGGCCGCCGTGCCATCGTGGGCATAGAGCCGGGCCGCAGACTGATCGCATCGGGCCGGATCTCGATGAGTCACGGTCGACGGGTGCTGTTCAATCCCAAATACGAACTCCGACCACTCGGACAGGAGTAGCCGGTGGCGTCTGTCGACAAGCCGACCCCCACGACGAACGATCAGCAGGACACCGACACGGACACGAAAACCGTGACGGAGGCCGCGCTGTTCGAAGCCTTCGGCGGCGTGCGCGGCATGGTGGAGACGGTCCTGCCCGGACTGCTCTTCGTCACGATCTACACGATCAACAAGGACCTGCACATCTCCGCCATCGCGGCGCTCGCCACCGCGCTGGTGCTGGTGGCCGTCCGACTCGTCCGCAGGGACACGGTCAAGCACGCGTTCAGCGGCGTCTTCGGCGTGGCCTTCGGTGTCGTGTTCGCGATGATGACCGGCAACGCGAAGGACTTCTACCTGCCGGGCATGCTCTACACGCTCGGCCTGGCGATGGCGTACATCGTCACGACGCTCGCCGGCGTCCCCCTGATCGGCCTGATGCTCGGCCCGGTCTTCAAGGAGAACCTCTCCTGGCGCACCCGCAACCCGGGCCGCAAGAAGGCCTACGCCAAGGCCAGCTGGGCCTGGGGCCTGATCCTGCTCGCCAAGTGCGCGATCCTGTTCCCCCTGTACTGGTGGGCCGACACGACGCAGCTCGGCTGGGTTCTGGTGACCCTGAAGATCCCGCCGTTCCTGCTGGCGGTCTATCTGACGTGGGTCTTCCTGGCGAAGGCTCCGCCGCCGATCGACGTCTTCGCCGAGATGGAGGCGGAGGAACGCGCGGAGGAGGCCCGCAAGGCGGCGGCGCAGCAGCCGGAGGGGTAGCCCGGGGTCTCGGGCGTGGCCCGGTCCGTGGGCTCAGCCACCCACGGGGCGGGCCCCACGTGTCCGGCGGGGCCCGGTTGTCCCGGGTGCGCTGCCGGGCGTGGCCCGGCGTCTCGGGGGCAGCCCGGTCCGTGTGTGCTTGGCGTCCGGGTGCCGCTCCGGGGGCATGTCCGGGACTGCTTTCCCGTACTTGCCTCCCCCTCACTAACGGCGCCTTACGTCCCGAACACGTTCCCCTGCGCGTCCCCCTCCCCCCGGCCGGCCATTTCGCTACCCCCGGCGGGCCACCGCCCCGCGCGACCCTTTGCTCCCCCTCCGGATGGCCCGCCCCCGCACCACCCCCGAACAGGGGGCACCCCCGGAAACGCCGCATCCACCAGCAGAGGCACCTCGAGAACGCCACGTCACCGGGACAGGGCCGGCCCAAGGGGGCAGGGCCACCCCAAGATCGCCACGCCACCGGCGGGGGCATACGGGGGCGAGCGCCCCGCGGGCTCTCAGCCTTCCGACGGAGGGAGCTCGCGGCGGACCGAGAGGAGGTCCTCCAGCTGTTCCTCCTGCGCCTGCGCCGCCACGAACAGCAGCTCGTCGCCCGCCTCCAGCGTCTCCTCCGGGCTCGGCGTGAGAACCCGAGAGCCCCGGATGATCGTGACGAGCGAGGTGTCCTGCGGCCATGCCACCGCACCCACCTGCGTGCCCGCCAGCGCCGACTCCGGCGGCAGCGTCAGTTCGACGAGGTTGGCGTCGCCGTGGCTGAAGCGCAGCAGCCGCACCAGGTCGCCGACGCTCACCGCTTCCTCCACCAGCGCCGACATCAGGCGCGGTGTGGAGACGGCGACGTCCACACCCCACGACTCGTTGAAGAGCCACTCGTTCCTCGGGTTGTTGACCCGCGCGACGACCCGCGGGACCCCGTACTCCGTCTTGGCGAGCAGCGACACCACCAGGTTGACCTTGTCGTCACCGGTCGCGGCGATCACCACGTTGCAGCGCTGCAGCGCCGCCTCGTCCAGGGACGTGATCTCGCAGGCGTCGGCCAGCAGCCATTCGGCCTGCGGCACGCGTTCGACCGAGATGGCGGTCGGCGCCTTGTCGACGAGGAGTACCTCGTGCCCGTTCTCCAGCAGCTCGCCCGCGATGGAACGGCCCACCGCACCGGCGCCCGCAATAGCGACCCGCATCAGTGACCGCCCTCCTCAGGGCCTTCCGTGAAGGCCTCCTCGACCTTCGCGATCTCGTCCGTGCGCATCATCACGTGCACGAGATCACCCTCTTGCAGCACCGTCTGGGACGTCGGCAGGATCGCTTCGCCCAGCCGGGTGAGGAAGGCGACCCGTACGCCCGTCTCCTCCTGCAGTCTGCTGACCTTGTGGCCGATCCACGCGGGCGAGGTGTACACCTCGGCCAGCTGGACCGCGCCGCTCGGATCGCTCCACAGCGGCTCGGCGCCGGACGGCAGCAGCCGCCGCAGCATCTGGTCGGCGGTCCAGCGCACGGTGGCGACCGTCGGGATGCCCAGGCGCTGGTACACCTCGGCTCGCCGGGGGTCGTAGATACGCGCCGCGACGTTCTCGATGCCGAACATCTCGCGCGCCACCCGGGCGGCGATGATGTTGGAATTGTCGCCGCTGCTGACGGCGGCGAACGCGCCGGCATCCTCGATGCCCGCCTCGCGCAGGGTGTCCTGGTCGAAGCCGACGCCGGTGACGCGTCGGCCGCCGAACCCGGACCCCAGCCGGCGGAAGGCGGTGGGGTCGCGGTCGACGACGGCGACCGTGTGCCCCTGCTGCTCCAGGGTCTGCGCGAGAGCGGCTCCCACTCGCCCGCAACCCATGATGACGATGTGCACGACCGTCCTTCCGGCTCTGTCAATGGCGGTACAAGTCAATAAGGCAATACAGGGTCTCAGACTCCGCCCCATGCGGGTACGTGCGGTCCGTCAAGAGGGCACGGTGAAGCAGACGCGTTAAGATCCCGCAGGTTGTAGCCCGCTGGTTGGGCTTGGCTCATATCGAACGCTTACGATCCTCAGCGTGTCCAAACTGACCGACGTCCCCAAACGGATCCTGATCGGCCGGGCGCTGCGCAGTGAAAAGCTGGGGGAGACGCTCCTTCCCAAACGCATCGCTCTCCCCGTCTTCGCTTCCGACCCCCTGTCCTCCGTGGCATACGCGCCGGGCGAAGTCCTGCTGGTCCTGTCGATCGCGGGTGTGTCGGCGTACCACTTCAGCCCCTGGATCGCCGCCGCTGTCGTGGTGCTGATGTTCACGGTCGTCGCCTCGTACCGGCAGAACGTGCACGCGTATCCGAGCGGCGGCGGTGACTACGAGGTCGCGAACACGAATCTCGGCCCGAAGGCCGGCCTCACCGTCGCCAGCGCCCTTCTCGTCGACTACGTGCTCACCGTCGCCGTGTCGATCTCCTCCGGGGTGGAGAACCTCGGCTCCGCGATCCCGTTCGTCGTCGAGCACAAGGTGTTCTGCGCCATCGGGATAATCGTTCTGCTGACTCTGATGAACCTGCGGGGTGTGAAGGAGTCGGGGAAGCTCTTCGCGATCCCCACGTACATCTTCGTCGCCGGTGTGTTCATCATGATCCTCTGGGGTGCGTTCAAGGGGATCGTCCTCGACGAGTCCATGCGCGCCCCGACCGCCGACTACGAGATCAAGCCGGAGCACGAGGGACTCGCCGGCTTCGCGCTCCTCTTCCTGCTGCTGCGTGCCTTCTCCTCCGGTTGTGCCGCGCTGACCGGCGTCGAGGCCATCAGCAACGGTGTTCCCGCCTTCCGCAAGCCCAAGAGCCGGAACGCGGCGACGACGCTGCTGCTCATGGGCATCCTCGCCGTCACCATGTTCTGCGGCATCATCGGCCTCGCCATGGCCACCGGCGTGAAAATGGCGGAGTTCCCCGCGAAGGACCTCATCGCGAACGGCGTCCCCGTCGGACCCGACTACGTGCAGAACCCAGTGATCTCGCAGGTCGCGGCGGCCGTCTTCGGGCAGGGCACGTTCTTCTTCGTCCTGCTGGCCGCGGCGACCGCCCTGGTGCTCTTCCTCGCCGCGAACACCGCGTACAACGGCTTCCCGCTGCTCGGCTCGATCCTCGCGCAGGACCGCTATCTGCCGCGCCAGCTGCACACCCGCGGCGACCGGCTCGCCTTCTCCAACGGCATCGTGCTGCTCGCGGGCGCCGCGATCCTGCTGGTCTGGCTCTACGAAGCCGACTCGACCAAGCTGATCCAGCTCTACATCGTGGGCGTCTTCGTCTCCTTCACCCTCAGCCAGACGGGCATGGTCCGGCACTGGAACCGTCACCTGAAGACGGAGCGCAACAAGGCCAAGCGCCGTCACATGATCCGCTCGCGCGCGATCAACACCTTCGGCGCCTTCTTCACCGGCCTGGTGCTCATCGTGGTCCTCGCCACGAAGTTCACGCACGGCGCGTGGGTCGCCCTGCTCGGCATGGTGATCTTCTACGGGACGATGAGCGCGATCCGTAAGCACTACGACCGGGTCGCCGCGGAGATCGCCGCACCGGACGAGCCCGGCGACGACAGCGTCCGCCCCTCCCGCGTCCACGCGATCGTGCTCGTCTCCAAGGTCCACCGGCCGACGCTGCGCGCCGTCGCCTACGCCAAGGCGATGCGCTTCGACACACTCGAGGCGATCAGCATCAGCGTCGACCCCTCGGAGACGAAGGCGCTGCAGAAGGAATGGGAGCGACACGGCATCAACGTGCCGCTGAAGATCCTCGACTCGCCCTACCGGGAGATCACCCGGCCCGTCATCGAATATGTGAAGGGCCTGCGGACCGAGAGCCCGCGGGACGTGGTCAGCGTCGTCATCCCCGAGTACGTGGTGGGCCACTGGTACGAGCACGTGCTGCACAACCAGAGCGCGCTGCGGCTGAAGGGCCGCCTGCTGTTCACTCCCGGGGTGATGGTCACGTCGGTGCCGTACCAGCTGGTGTCCTCCGAGGCCGCGAAGAAGCGGGCCAGGAAGCGCCAGGAGTGGAACGCGCCCGGTTCGGTGCGCCGCGGCCCCGTGGACCAGCGGCCGAAGGAGCCCAGCGGCAAGGCCTGAAGCACCTCCCCACCGACGTAGACTGGTGGGTCTTGTCCTTCGGGCCCCCCTTTTGATCTCTGGAGTCACCCCACCATGCAGAACGCACCTGAGTCCTCGCTGGTCGGGCAGGAGTACGAGGTCGAGGTCGGTCCGGTCGCGCACGGCGGTCACTGCGTCGCCCGCACGGAAGACGGCCGCGTCCTGTTCGTCCGGCACACGCTGCCCGGCGAGAAGATCGTGGCCAGGGTCACCGAGGGCGAGGAGGACTCCCGCTTCCTGCGCGCCGACGCCGTGCGCGTCATCGAGGCGTCCAAGGACCGCGTCGAGGCGCCCTGCCCGTACGCCGGCCCCGGCAAGTGCGGCGGCTGTGACTGGCAGCACGCCAAGCCGGGGGCGCAGCGCCGCTTCAAGGGCGAGGTCATCGCTGAGCAGTTGCAGCGGCTCGCCGGCCTGACCCCGGAGGAGGCCGGCTGGGACGGCACCGTCATGCCGGCACCGGGCGACAAGCTCCCGGCGGGCGAGGTGCCCGGCTGGCGCACGCGTGTCCAGTACGCGATCGACGCCGAGGGCCAGGTGGGTCTGCGCAAGCACCGTTCGCACGACGTCCAGCCGATCGACCACTGCCTGATCGCCGCTCCGGGCGTCAGCGAGTTGGGCATCGAGAAGCAGGACTGGCCGCAGATGGAGACGGTCGAGGCGATCGCGGCGACCGGTTCGAGCGACCGTCAGGTCGTCCTCACCCCGCGCCCCGGCGGCCGGCTCCCCCTGGTCGAACTGGACAAGCCCGTCTCGGTCCTCCGGGTCGAGGAGCGCGACGGCTCTGTCCACCGCGTCCACGGGCGCGCCTTCGTCCGCGAGCGCGCCGACGAGCGCACGTACCGCGTGGGCATGGGCGGCTTCTGGCAGGTCCACCCGCAGGCCGCCGACATGCTGGTCAAGGCCGTGATGCAGGGCCTCCTGCCGCGCAAGGGCGACATGGCGCTCGACCTCTACTGCGGCGTCGGCCTGTTCGCGGGCGCGATCGCCGACCGGGTCGGCGAGCAGGGAGCGGTCCTCGGCATCGAGTCCGGCAAGCGCGCGGTGGAGGACGCCCGGCACAACCTCCAGCACTTCGACCGCGTGCGCATCGAGCAGGGCAAGGTCGAGTCCGTCCTGCCGCGCACCCGCATCTCCGAGGTCGACCTGATCGTCCTCGACCCGCCCCGCGCGGGCGCGGGCAAGCAGACGGTCAAGCACCTCTCGGGCCTGGGGGCGCGTCGCATCGCGTACGTCGCGTGCGACCCGGCGGCGCTGGCGCGCGACCTGGCCTACTTCCGCGAGGGCGGCTACAAGCCGCGCACGCTGCGGGCGTTCGACCTGTTTCCGATGACCCATCATGTGGAGTGCGTTGCCATCCTTGAACCTGCCGCAAAGGGCTCCTGACCTGCGGTTTTGCGCGTGCGCATTATGTGCGGTGTGGGCGTTACGGGCGATATCTTGACGCTGAAATGACGCTCGTGACGCTCATTTGACGCTCGTTCTGATGGAGTGTCAGGCAGCTTTTGGGCACGTCAGGCCGTATCGATGTGGCGACTTCCGGTGGGTGTTGAGGGCTGGTGACGCTCCCGACGATGCGGCCGGAAGTCCCAGAGCAGTCACAGGGGACTCTCACTGCAGGGAGCCGCCCTTTCGGGTCTATACAGGGCGTGCCTGCGCGATGTGGGCTGAATGCCGTGGAACGACGGCCCGCACCAAACGAACGGCAGCGCGCGCTTCTTGAGCGGCTCGCGGCCGGTGAGGAATCCGGAGCCTGGGCGCCAGGAGAGTGGCGCTCGGCGTACGCCCTGCGTGCCCGTGGCCTCTTGATGGTGGACGAGGGCGGGCGGTGCTGCCCGGGCGGAGGTCACGGAGGCCGGCCGGTTCTATCTCCGTCATGGCCGCCACCCTGACGACGTGGACCCTGCCGAATGTGGTGAGCCGTCGGCGCCGTATGGCGATCGTCCCGTCGCCCGCGCACGGCGGGCGAAAGCTCGCGAGTTGGTCGAACGGCTCCTCGCTGAAGGACACGTCCGCTTCGCCCATGCTGATGATGAGGAGATCGCGGAATGGCGACGGGTCGTCAATTACGCGAAGCGGCATGGCATGGAGCCGGAGGGGAAGCGCATCGAGAAGGTGCCGTACGGTCTGGCCGGGCTGGAGTTCTTCCTCGCAGAGGGCCCGCATCCCAATGCCCGGAGCCAGAGGCCAGAGGCGGACGCCCCAGCCGTTCGGGTCCCCACGCGGCTGGCGTCCCTTCATCCAGTTGTGGCTGCGCTCAAGGATGACGCGAGGCGGCTGGTGATGCCGCCTGAGCTGCGCCGCAGGTCACTTCTGATGCTCCAAGGGATGGCTGTCGAAGCGGCGCGGCGAGGGCACGCGGTGCGGAAGGTCGGGTCGTCCTACCGCCCGCGCGAGGGTGGATGGACGTTGTTGTCGACGGCTTCGCGTATCCGGTCACCATCAGGCAGGAGTTTCCCGAGTCCACGGATCCGGAACGGTCCTCGCGTCTCGTCGTGGAGGTCGCCCACGGGCTGACTGACAGACCCGGCCGCTGGCGGGACCGCAAGAGCCGGACCCTTGAACAATCTCTGGGGCTGGTTCTCGGCGAGATCGAGGCGCGAGCGGTGGAAGAGGCCCAGCGCAGAGCGAGGGAGGAACGTGCGAGAGAAGAGCGTGAGGTGCGCTGGCGTGCCGCCGTGGAGGAAGCGAAGGAGCAGGCCGTCCGAGAACAGGTCGCCGAGGTGCTGCGCGAGGAGGCCGGGCAACTCCATGATGCGCGCGGCCGTCGACGACGATGTCCTGGCGGTGACCCCGTGCCGCAACATCGACTTGCCCCAGATCGCGGTCAAGCCGCCGCAGTGGTTCACGCTAGACCAGGCGCAGAGCATCCTGGACGAACTCCCCGTCGCGTGGCGGACGATGTGCCTGCTCGGCTTCTATACCGGACTCCGCTGGGGAGAACTCTCCGGCCTGCATCGCCACCGCATCGACCAGCGCCGCTCGCGCCTGTTCGTGGTGGAGGTCAACAGCAAGAGCGGCATCAAGGAGTACCCCAAGAGCTCCAAGAGCCGTAGAGAGGTCCCGCTCCCGCCTCACGTCCTGGAGGCCCTCGAACGCCACATCCACCGGCTCGACCGGGACGCCGTGGTGTTCACCACCATCACCAAGGGCCGTGCCGGTCGGCTCCTCGCCGACAGCAACTGGCGCCGGCAGACCTGGTGGCCCACAGTCGAAGCCGCCCACTACTTCGACACCGACGGCGAGCAGCAACTCGTCCCGCACTACCCGCCGCACTCCATGCGCCACACCTGCGCCTCGTGGCTGGTCCAGAAGGGAGTCTCGCTCTATGAGGTCCAGCACCTCCTCGGCCACGAGAGCTTCCAGACCACCCAGCGCTACGCCCATCTGCAACCGGACGCGCACAAGGCGGTGCTCGGAGCCTGGAAGCGTTTGGACTCGCCGCTGACCATTGCCGCATGAACGTCCTTCGCCCTGTCCTCCATGGACAGGGCGAAGGTGTTTGTGGTTTACGGAGACGTCGGTCAGGGAAACCGGTCGGTCGGCTCGTCTTTCCTTGGCGGGGCCAAGGGCGACTGAGCACTGGATGCTTGGTCGGGTGCGGTGGCTTGGTGGCCGTGTAGCCGATAGACCATGTCGTCGGGACTACGGTCCAGGCGCGCCTGGCGCCAGGCGACGTCGTAGGACAGCTGTGTCGCGCTGCGACGTTGAATGAACAGGGCTCGGAGGCTGGTCAGGGGTGCCAGCAGCATCCGCCACAGGGCGAGCTTCATGGGTGCGCCCTTCGGGGTGCTCCGTCAGACCCGGACATGTCTCCTGCTGCGATGCCGCTGGGGAGACTGCCGCCGTTGAGTGCTTTGAGGGAGTCGGACAGCACGACCATGGCCTGCTGGCGCTTTTCGATGTTCGTGAACCCTTGGCCGACCTGTTCCCATTGCTGCAGGAGCGGGAACCACCAGCGGTCGCAGGAGCAGATCAGGCGAGCAAGGCGTTGGAGTTCGGCAACGTGCTCGTCGCCCAGGGCGCCGGGGGCGTGGTGTTCGAGTTGGTCCAGGACGACGAGGTCCGGGTGGTCGTAGAGGTTCTCCTTCAAGAAGCGCAGGCGGCGGACGCGTTGCTCGTCAGCTGCCCGCTGCGCCAGCAGCTCCTGTGACGCGCTGGGCAGACCGAGGGTCGCCTTGACGTTCAGCAGGCAGTAGTTCGGGGCTCGGCGAGGCAGACAGCCGAGGGCGGCGTTGACGGCGTCCTGGGCGGCGGGCACGTCCGAGGCTCGCAGACGCGCGGCCGCCTCGGTCGCTGCGGCATGCACAGCGGCGCGTGCTGTCTCCTCCACGTTGGGGGGAACCCGCCACAGTGGTCGCCAGGTGATTGTGTACAGGGCCTCGAAGGCGATGCCGTCGGTGGCACTGGGCAGCAACCGTGGCTGGGCAGACCTACTTGTACGGACTGCGCGGCGCCATGGCCACCTCATACGAGGTTCTCTTCGAGCGGGAAGACCGTGCGCACACGGCTGTCGACGAGGTGGTTGTAGAAGTCGTCGGCCACGCTGACGCCCTCAACGGTGGAGATGCCACGCAGCCCGCTCATGAACCTCCAGCCGGCCTCGAACATGTTGTGGCCGCGCAGCGCGGGCAGTAGCAGGTCGCGCAACTGCGTGTAGGCGCTGGGATCGGCGGCACAAGCACGGATCCAGTCCGTCAGACGCGAGATGGCCTCGGCGGCGGTCTCCGAAGAGGACAGCAGGTCGTGGACGCCGCGCTGCACGTCGATGTCCGTGGGCGGGGAGCCCACGAGCCATGGCGTGCCGTCGTGCCGGCGGGTCATCAATGCAAGGAAGGCCAGGGCGCCGCTGCGCGCGGAGGAAACCTTGCCCTGCTGCCAGCTCTGGACCTCCCCGGCCAGTCGCTGGGCGACAGTGGGGTGTTGGACCAGAGCGTCGAAGGCAGCCTGGACTTGGCCGACCACGGTGGTGCCGGTGTTCTTGTGCGCGACCCGGCGCAGGCGCACCATTGCCCGCTTGGCCAGAGAGGTGGCGACGGAGGAATCCTCCAAGACTCGTCGGCACAGCGCAATCACGGCGGGCGCGTAACTCTCCTTCTCCGCCCACCCGTACAGTGCTTCCCACGCCAGGCGTCCGACGTGTTCGTTGCGCACGGCGCTTTCCATGACCGCACCAAGCACCTTTGGATGGCTGCTGCCGACCAGGTTGCCCAGTGTTGTGAGGTAGTCCACCGATCCGTGCCGCACGGTGAGCTCAGCCAACGCAGCCACTGCGTGGTCTTCCGGCTCGGCGCTTTGAGCCGTCGCGACGAGCCAGGTCAGCAAGGGCTCACGCATGACGTCGTAGTTGTCCCAGACATACTCCAGCACCGCGCGTCCATAGGCAGGCCGGTCGAAGAGCACGGTGTCCTGCATGTCGACTTGGCCCCCGACATCCTGGATGCGCCGACGCATTCCCCGTCCGGCCAGGGCACTGAGCGTCGGCGAGAATCCTGCTGCTGCGCCAGGAGCCTCGGGGACGTCCTCGATGGCTTTCATCAGAGCGGCTGCACTGCGCGCGACGACGGGCAGGGGCGCCGACTGTTGCACGGCCAGGGCGAGCAGCAGACAACGGTCGTCCACAGTGAGTGAGGGGTTGTCGTGGGTATGCAGGCTGTTCATCTCGCCGAACCGGCCGTCGAGTTCCCCTCGCCAGTCGGTCAGAGCCGCGATGATGCGTTCTTCCAGGGTGGCCGGGGTTCCGCCGTCGGTGTCTGCTCGCACTCGCGACTGCTGGGAGTCGGCGTGAATATGTTCCTTCCAAGCTGTCACGGCGGAGCGCGCGGCCCGTACGGCGGCCACCGCCGTCAGTCCGCGCAAGGAAGCCGCGGCCTTGGGGAAGGAGCGAAGCGATGTGACCAGCTGTCCGTAGCCGTTGGCGTCCAGATGCGCCTCTACTACTTCCTGGGCATCGGGAGCCTCGCGCAGACGAACTACTTGGACGCCGTCGCGATCGCTGAGACGGTGATCCTTCCACAAGTCCTGTGCCACGGTCAGCGCCAGATAGGAACCGCAACCTCGGAGGTGGGTAGCGTGTTCCGACAGTGCATCGAGGAAGTCGGCCGATACCTGATCTTTCTCCGGGTGCTTGAGGTCAAGCTGGTAGGCGTGCGCGAGCTCCAGTGGCAGGCGTCCTTTGCTGGGGGTCTTCCAGTCCGCGTCCAACTTGACCACGGTGGCGTCGTGAGCAGTGTGCTCGGCCAGAAGCCGTAGTGCGAGGGTTGTCGAGCCGCATGACCGGGGCGCGACAATGATGATCACGGGTTGATGCGGGCGGCTGGTAGCGGGATTGACGATCTGCTCCCAGATCGTGTTCCAGTGCGCGCTCCGAACGAACGGCTGATCGAGCAGTCGCT
This sequence comes from Streptomyces sp. NPDC096176, assembly GCF_044763255.1. Classification (NCBI taxonomy): domain Bacteria; kingdom Bacillati; phylum Actinomycetota; class Actinomycetes; order Kitasatosporales; family Streptomycetaceae; genus Streptomyces; species Streptomyces sp. NPDC096176. The sequence goes on from NZ_JBIWFV010000011.1 coordinate 154,832, forward strand.
CGCGATTTTGTTCGATGCCCTCCAGTAAGTCCTGCTTTCGGGTCTCCAGGATCAGTTGCTTGATGTAGTGGGCGACGACGTCGGGGTCCCCATACACGTGTGTCGCTCCGTCCTCCGTTTCATGAATGCGATGCGCGGGAGGGACGGCAGCCGGTGGTGGGGGAACGGGGGAGGGAGATGGGTCGTCAGGGTTTGCGTCCCGCCGATAGGGAGCACCGGATCCGGGGCGCAAGCGATGCAGCCAGCCGCCGGAGCCGTTGGACTGGTTCTCGCCAACCTCGCTGGTCGGTGGGGTTGCGTTGGAGCCGGTGGGGTCGAACGGCACGTCAGACATACGGGTGCTCCAGGGTGAGTGTGGGAAGGGCGGAAAGGGTGGAAGGCCAGACGACTTACCGCTGGCGGCGATCGATCCGCAGGGTGTCGATGCTGTTGGCGATCGTGGCGTCGCTGACCTGACCGTGGAATTGGAACGTGCCGCCGCTGCTGGCAACCGGCGTCACCGACGCGTCGCTCGGCTGCGCGGTGGAGGAGGTGGCAGCGGCCGGCGATGCGGCGTCCGTGACGTAGGGGCGCACGGCCGGTCCGGTCAGGCCCGGCACGTGAATCCGGCAGGGCTGCTCGAAGCCGGGCTTGTCGCTGACGCGGGCAACCGCCTCGAGGAAGTGGTGCGGGCCCAGATCCTGCATGCGTCCCGCGTGCACAGTGCGCTGGTAGACGATCTCGGAGAGCGCGGCAGTAAGGAAGCCGCCACTGTCCTTCGCGGCGGACAGCGCCTGGCGGTTTGCCTGGCTGTCGAGCAGCCGGGCGGTGTCATTGATGGCGTTACCGCGATGGTCGGGCAGGGACAGTGGGCCGACGTGCATACTGGCCCGCAGGCGCAGGACGGGACTACTGGCCAGCCGCTGCCGCTCGTAGCGCACCAAAGCCGCATTGAGCCGGCCCAGCAGTGGGTCGACGAGTCGTGCCAGCACTGAGGGCGGGAACAGCAGGATCGCCCCGTCGCCACTGTCCTTGTAGCCGCCGGGAAGTTCCTGCGGGTCGGGCAGCTGACATTCGGCGAGCGCGGTCGCCACGATGTCGTCCACATCGCACCGAGCGGCGGCCATCTTCGCCTCCGGGATCTGGCTGTACTTCTCCATATCAAGTGCCACGAGGGCGAGTTCGGCAGGCACGTCCAGGGGCTCTGCGTGCAGCGGCGCATCCATCGGGCACCGTCCTTTCAGCACAGGCGGTCAGGGAAGTGCCCATGCTGATCGGGCGGGACGGCCGCCGCTGCCCAGCAGTGGGCAGGCGTGAAGTGCGGCCCGTCACGCCTGCGTACGTGCGTGCGACTGAATCGAATGGATGTCGCGAACGAGGAGCCCTCCACTGGAGGTGGTGCGGACCCAGTCCTGCTCGCGCCAGGGCTTGAGCGCGTTGACCACAGCGTTGCGGGAAGCGCCGATCATCTGAGACAGCTCAGTCTGGGTCAGACGCACGGCGAGATCCGGAGCCGAAGCGGATGCGGCCTCGACCAGTCGCGACAGAGCCGATGCGAGACGCAGGGGCACAGACGCAGTGGCCAGTTCGAGCCGCACGGCCTCCGATTCCCTGACCCGGGCGATGGCATGGCGCAGGAGAGGGGCCAGCAGATCATGCTCCTCAACGAATGTAAGGAAAGCGGCAGCCGGGACGATGCGGATCTGGCAGGTCTCGGCGGCGATGACCGTGGCGGTGCGCGGCTGGGAGTCCAGCACGGCCAGCTCGCCGAGTAACTCACCGGCGCCGCGCACGGCGAGAAGCGTCCTTTCTCCGCAGGTCCCGGCCAGGGTGATCAACGTTGACCCGGACTCCAGCACGATCACGTGAGTTGCTGGATCTCCCTGGCGGAGGAGCACACTCCGAGCGGGCCTCACACGCTCCGGTGCGAGCGCCTTCAGGCGTGCCCATAACTTGTCGCCGATCACCGTGGCATGCGGCTGATACATGCGTCCCCCTGCTGTGCGGCCCCGACACACTTAAGGTGATCGTCTCAACTAACCAGAATGTTGCTCAATAGACACATTCCAGCCATCAGGAGTGCTGCTAGGGCAAAGTCGACGGCCAGGCGGGCCGCTCGCAGCTTTTTGTCCGCCAGCCAGGCCAGCACCTGTAGTCGACGGCCCTCGGCATGCCGTTCAAGCTCCCCACGCGCAGCCGTACTCACACCGACCCGGTGATGAACGAGCGCCTCGTCCATCAATTCGGTATGCAGCCCCGCCCTTGGGACCACGGGCCGCAGCGCGAGCAGCGCAGCCCCTATCGCGGCCATCAGCAGCAGGCACATCAGAACTAGCGAGAACACTCCGATTGGGGGCATGCCGCGTGTACTCGACAGCACGGCAATCCCTGCAGCCAGCAGGCCACCGGCGATTCCGCACAGCGCTGTTGCTTTCGTATCCGCCCGCTGCACCTCGACGAAGGCGCGTTCAGCGTGCCCTTGGAGCCGCTCCATCTCCGCCGGAATACTGCCTGGCTCGTGCATGCCGCCCCACATCCCTCTGTGGCCGTCGCCCGCTTGTCATGGCAGTTGCCAGCCTGCTCTCGACTGCCGAAGAGTGATGCCTACCGCAGGGCACGAGGAGCGGTAGCTTCCTCACTCCACGGCCTTCGAGGTCTTTGCTCACCGGCTGACACTCATCGCTTTGATCACGGTCCGGTACGCAAGTGCCGCCGTAGCGGACTTCGCCGTCTCGCATTCGTGGGCAGATCGCTCGGCCGCACGGTTTCTGTCGCTGTGGATCCACCGTCCTGCTCGGTGGAAGGCGCGCTCTTGGAGGCGCAACGGTTTTCGCCCGAACCCTCCCGGGCGGTCACCAGCGCGCCTATTGTGCTGTCACGCCAAGGCATCACCATCCGGGGGGATCGTGTCCGACGCGTTCAGGTCCAAGCCTGCGCTCAAGCGCTGTGTCGTATGCCGCCTGCCGGTGGCCAGGAAGAAGCTCGTCCTCGCCCCGGGCGGGCTGCCGGTGCACCGCGCCTGCCGGTCGACCACAGACCGCTCGTCGCCCCGCTCGGTGGCTCCGACCCGTGTGACCCGGGTACCCAAAGACATCAGCCGCGCCGAACTCCTCAAGAGAATCGAAGCGTTGCGGAAGCGCGACCCAAAAATGAAGCCGGGCGCGGCGCAGGTGCAGCCCGCTGGCCGCCCCAAGCCGCCGACAGCGCCACACCGCGGCAAGCGGTTGGTTGCCCCGCCCCAGCCGTACTACGGCGTGGAGATGAAGTTCATCGACGGCCGGTGGGTACAGATGCACCCTGACGCCGAATAGTGACCACACTCAGACGTACGAGGCCGACCGCTATGCCGCTCTATCGGGTGTGGGAGGCGAGCTGAGGGAACGCGTCTTCCCGTACGGCGCGCACGGTGCGACCGACGAGGGTGCTCATCACCGGCTACAGCTGGAGGAGCGCGCCCGGGTCGAGGTGCGGGGCAGGTCGTCGCGCAGGCCCTCGTGTAGGACGGTGCGGTACAGGACCATACGCTGGCGCGGTTTGCCCGGTCGTATGACGTCATCCCGGACCAGGGCAGGTGTAGCGGTAGTTCCACGATCCCTTGGGACGGGCCGTGCAGCTCGTCCAGCGACTCCGGCAGACGGCGGCGGAACTTCTCCCGGTACAGCGCGAGGTCCTTGGCGTCGCGGCCGAGACGTCCCTCGGGGTGGGCGCGGGGTGTTCGCCGCTGGATTCGGGATCAGCGAGTCCACCGCCCACGCCTACACCAGCGCGGTCGTCGACCTGCTCGCCGAACGTGCACCGGGCCTGATGAAGACGCTGCGCGGGCACGAACCCGACTTCGTCCTTCTCGACGGCACCCTCGCCGAGTGCGACCGGATCGGCGACGGCCGGGCCGCGTGCAGGTGGTCACCGACCCCGGCGGCCGGCTGCTGTGGCTCCTGCCCGCCCTGCCGGGCCGCACCCACCACCTGACCGCCGCCCGCACCCACCGGATCATCCGGATCTGCGAGCGCCAGGGCGTTCCATCCTGGCGGATCTTGCCTACCAGGGCGGTGGCCCCTGGCTGACCACGGGCATCAAACGCAGGCCCCTGCAGGAACTCACCCCAACCGAGAAGACCGTCAACCGGGCCCTGGCCGCGGCACGGACACTGGTCGAACGAGGCGTCGCCCGCCTGAAGTCCTGGCGGATCTTCCGCAGAGCCCGCTGCATTCCGAACCGCATGACGTCAATCGCCAAAGCCGGCCTCACCCTGGAGCGGCAACGCTGAAGAAGCTCAGTGAAAAGCACTGCGCCCTGCCGGATGGCCGGCAGGGCGCAGATGCGGAGACCTCAGGGGGTCAGGCCAGGTTGACGTCGACCGTGAGCTCGACACCCTCTGTGGTCTGGAAGTCCAGGTCGGACACGACCCCGGCCGCCTGGATGTCGGAAGCGACGAGCCGGACATCGTCCAGCACGGCGGCAGGTGCCTGGACCACGGCACGGGCGACCTCAGCCCGCATCGAGACCTTGGCGGTGGACTTGGCGCGACGGATGGCGGCAATGGCTGAAGCGGCGGCGTCGGCGAGCTCCGGGCGCGTGCCGGAGGCCGCCTCCCACAGGTCCGCGCTCGTCGGCCACGAGGCCAAGTGCACGGTCGACTCGTGGGTCCACGACCACGTCTCCTCCGCCGTGTAGGGGAGGACGGGGGCGAACATCCGGGTGATGATGTCGAGGGTGTGCCGGAGCGTGACCCGGGCCGACTCGGCGCCTTCCTCCGAACCCTTGCCGTAGGACCGCTCCTTGACCAGCTCGACGTAGTAGTCGCAGAAGAACCAGAAGAACCGCTCGATGGCGTCCAGCGCCGACGTGTAGTCGAAACCTTCGAGCGCCTTCGTGGCGTCCTCGACCGTCGCGGCCAGCTTGGCCAGAACGGCCTTGTCCAGCGGCTCCGTTGCCTTCGCCCCCGTGCTCGGCGCGGGCAGCGAAAGCACGAACTTGCTCGCGTTGAGCAACTTCATGGCCAGGCGCCGGCCGATCTTCATCTGCTGCGGGTCGAACGCGGTATCGGTCCCGGGGCGTCCGCTGGCCGCCCAGTAGCGGACCGCGTCGGCGCCGTACTCGTCCAGCAGGTGTCCGGGAGTGACCACGTTCCCCTGGGACTTGGACATCTTCTTCCGGTCCGGGTCGAGGATCCATCCGGAGAGCGCCGCGTGCTTCCACGGAGTGGTGTCCGACTCGAGGTGGGAGCGCACCACCGTGGTGAACAGCCACGTACGGATGATGTCGTGACCCTGAGGACGCAGGTCCATCGGGTACACCTGGCTGAAGAGCTCCGGGTCGGACAGCCAGCCGGAGGCCAGCTGAGGGCTCAGCGACGAGGTGGCCCACGTGTCCATGACGTCGGGCTCGCCCGTGAAGCCGTTCGGCTTGTCCCGCTGCTCTTCGGTGAATCCGGGCGGGCAGTCGCTGGACGGGTCGATCGGAAGCACCGACTCGTCGGGAAGGATCGGGGCCCCGTAGTCAGGCTGTCCGGCCGCATCGAGGGCGTACCACAGCGGGAAGGGCACGCCGAAGAAGCGCTGCCTGCTGATCAGCCAGTCGATGTTCAGCCCCTGGACCCAGTCGTTGTACCGCGACTGCATGTGCGCCGGGTGCCAGTCGATGTCGGCGCCGCGGGCGAGCAGCTGCTCGCGGTGCTCGATGGTCTTGATGAACCACTGCCGGCTGCTGACGACCTCGAGCGGCTTGTCGCCCTTCTCGAAGAACTTGACCGCACGCGTGGTCGGCCGGGGCTCGCCGACCAGGCTGCCGGTGTTGCGCAGCTCCTCGACGATGATCTCCCGGGCGCTGTGCACCGTCTTGCCGACGATCTGGTCGTAAAGGCCCTGGGCGGCCGCGGCGTCCCCGGTCGGCAGTTCGCTGAAGTCCATCGGCAGGAGCCGGCCGTCACGGCCGATGACGGTGCGCGTCGGCAGCTTCAGCTCGCGCCACCACATGACGTCGGTCGCGTCGCCGAAGGTGCAGATCATGGCGATGCCGCTGCCCTTCTCGGGGTCGGCGGCATGGTGGGCGACGACCGGCACGCGAACGCCGAACAGGGGCGACGTGACTTCCTGGCCGACGAGGGACTGGTAGCGCTCGTCGTCCGGGTGCGCGACCAGAGCCACGCAGGCGGGCAGCAGCTCGGGACGGGTCGTCTCGATGTGCACTTCGTCGGTGCCGTGCCTGAACGCCACACGGTGATACGCGCCCGAGAGCTCCTTCTCGACCACCTCGGCGTTGGCCACCGCGGTCCGGAAGGAGACGTCCCACATCGTGGGCGCCTCGGACTGGTACGCCTCTCCTCGCTTGACCAGGCGGAGGAACGAAGCCTGCGCGACGCGCTGCGCCTCCTTGCCGATGGTCGTGTACTGCATCGACCAGTCGACGGAGAGGCCGAGTTTGCGCCACAGTTCCTCGAAGACAAGCTCGTCCTCGGCGGTGAGCTTCTCGCACAGCTCGACGAAGTTCTGGCGCGAGATGCTGACCGCGGGAGCCTTCTTGTCCTTGCCCGTCCGCTCGGTGACGGGCGTGGGGGCGGTGAACTCCGGGTCGTACGGGAGTGACGGGTCGCAGCGCACGCCGTAGTAGTTCTGCACCCGGCGCTCGGTGGGCAGCCCGTTGTCGTCCCAGCCCATGGGGTAGAACACGTGCTTGCCGCGCATGCGCTGGAAGCGGGCGATGATGTCCGTGTGGGTGTAGCTGAAGACGTGGCCGACATGGAGCGAGCCGCTGACCGTCGGCGGCGGGGTGTCGATCGAGAATACGGCGTCACGGCTTCCGGGCCGGGTGAAACGGTGTACGTCCGCGTCACCCCAGAACGACGACCACTTCGATTCCAACCCGTCGAGCGAAGGCTTGTCCGGCAGCGGAGAGCCATAGCGCGTCACGTCGACACACCCTTCCCAGTAAGTTCCACAGCTTGAGGCGAGCTGGAGAAGGACACCTCTGACGGCGATCACTCCGGACGGGCTCGCCAGTGATACTGATGAGCTGCAACTCGGCCTCTACCCAGTGTAGGGGCCGAGAGCGAGCAGCTGTCCGGGTTACCCCCCGTGGAAGAACGAGAGAGGCGACGCGCGCACATGAGCAACGTACTGGGGCGGATCCTGGTGACCGGCGGAGCCGGCTACATCGGCTCTGTCGTGGCCGCACGTCTGATCGAGACCGGATACCGGGTCACCGTACTGGACGATCTGTCCACCGGTTTCCGCGAGGCCGTACCGGCTGGTGCCGAGTTCATCGAGGGGCGTATTCAGGATGCCGCCAAGGTTCTCGATTCCTCTTATACGGTGGTGATGCACCTCGCTGCGGTCGCCGAGGTCGGCGAATCGATGATCAGCCCGGAGAAATACTGGGACACGAACGTTCTCGGTTCCTTCGCCCTGATCCGGGCGATGCGCAAGGCCGGCGTGCGCACGCTCGTCTTCTCCTCGACCTGCGCCGTCTACGGGGAACCGGCGACCGGCGTGATCTCCGAGAGCACGCCGACCGCTCCCGTGAACCCGTACGGTGCGTCCAAACTCGCGGTGGATCACATGATCGCCGGTGAGAGTGCCGCCCACGGCCTCGCCGCGGTGTCACTGCGGTACTTCAACGTCGCCGGCGCGGTCGGTTCCCGCGGAGAGCGCCACGACCCGGAATCGCACCTCATACCCCTGGTGCTGCAGGTCGCACAGGGCCAGCGCGAGGCGATCTCTATCTACGGGGACGACTACCCCACACCTGACGGCACGTGCGTCCGCGACTACATCCATGTCGCCGATCTTGCCGAAGCCCATCTGCTCGCTCTCGACGCCGCCGTGCCCGGGGAGCACCTTGTCTGCAATCTCGGCAACGGCAACGGCTTCTCCGTACGAGAGGTGATTGCCGCGGCGCGCAAGGTGACCGGCCATCCCCTCCCCGAAATCGTCGCCCCGCGTCGGCCCGGTGATCCTGCGACGCTGGTCGCCTCCTCCGCCCGCGCCCGGGAACGACTGGGATGGACGCCGTGCCGCTCGGATCTGTCCGAGATGGTCCGAGATGCGTGGAACTTCGCCCAGGCGACTGCCGCGAGTGAGCCGACCGGCACCTGACCTCGCGTGCGGACCAGTGGCCGTCGCCGCGGCAGGGTCAGCGGAGGCGGTGGTGGTGGCGGACAGGCACAGCAGGACTGGGATGACGAGCCCGGGCCGGGTGTCCTGCCAATGATGCACGCCGGCCTGCCACCACCGGGCCGGGGAGGGCCCGTCAGACCGCGGAGTTGAGGGTGTCGGCCAGGCGTCGGTGCGCCGCCCTGGCCGCCGGCAGGCGGCCCTCGCCGCCCTGGCCGCCGGCAGGGCGCCGAGGGCCACCGCACCCAGCACGGCGCCAGCGGTGAGGAGCAGCAGGTGGAGTACGGACGGTCCGTGGGCGATGCCCGCACCCACTTCCGTAGGCGCCCTCCCGCTGACCAAATCTTGGAGTCTCCCCAGCATGCAGAAGAAGAAGCAGTCCTTCGGGACGCGCGGAGATCGGCCGTACCGACCCCAGCCTCCTCACCGAACGGATCGACGGTCCGCGCCGGCTGCTGCTGGGCGGGCGGAGCTGGCAGGTCACTTACATCGACTGGCGGCGCAGGCGCTGCTTCGTCGAGCCCGTCGACGGGGGAGGCAAGGCGAAGTGGAGCAGTGCCGGGTTCGGCCCGGCGGGTTCCCATGAGCTGACGCGCGCCGAACGCCGGGTACTGTTGGGCGAGGACCCGCCGGTGAGGATGACGGGGCGGGCGGCTGCCGCCCTGCGCCAGGCCCGCGAGGAGTACCTGGAGAGGGTGCACCCAGGAGGCACCCTGATCATTCAGGACACGGGCGGCCACCTGCGCTGGTGGACCTGGGCGGGTCACCGCACGAACGCCACACTTGCCGCGACCCTGGGCACGGTCGCCGTGCCGGGGCAGCACGTCAACGACCGCTGGATCCGACTGCGGGAGGACATCACCGCGCGCACCTGGAGCGACGCGACGCGGGACGTGACGGATCGGCTGTGTCTGCCGGACGTCGACGAACGCGCCTTACGCGGCCTGAAGTTCAGCGAGGCCTTCCTCCACGCCTGGCTGAAGCCACCCTGTCGGCCCGGCTGGCCGACACGGAGTCCGCTACCGCTGTGCTCGCGGAGCCGGTGCGTTTTGTCCGGAGCTGACTGTGACATCGTCGGTGTGGGCCAGGGAAGGGCGGCATGAGCGTGCCGGGCACACGAAAGACGGACATCCTGCCCAGCAGAGGGCGCCCGGAACAATGGATCGACGGTGACCTCCGAGACCTCCGACTTCCGAGACTTCCGAGACTTCCGAGCCCTCCTGGTCCGCGGGCTACGCCCCCTTCGCCCACGCCACCGTGCCCAGCGTCGCCCCTCACAGCCTGTTCCGCCCCGAAGGGGACGGATGGGCTGTTCGTCATGACGCTCGTTTGACGCACTGGGCGCACGCAGGCGGGACAGTGAGCCGAGAAATGGCCTCTGACCTGGCCTTTCCGAGACCCGCTCAAGCCGACATCTTTCCGATGACGCATCACGTGGAGTGTGTCGCCATCCTCGAACCGGCCGCAAAGGGCTCCTGACCTGCGGTTTTGTGTGTGCGCATTATGTGCGGTGTGGGCGTTACGGGCGATATCTTGACGCTGAAATGACGCTCGTGACGCTCGTTTGACGCACGCCTGGCGCCCGCCCTGATAGGCCGTCAGGGGCTTCTGGGGCTTACCGCGGCGCCCCTGTGGGACGCAGCGGAGGGAGGCCGAGGCGCCGCGTAATGGGCGTCGCTCCGCAGTGAGGTGGGCCTGCCGGAAGGCTCTCTTTTCCTGGCTGGAAACAATCGAGTGCTGTTCGATGTTGCCCCTCCCGCATCAAGATCGGGGAGGGGTGTTGTGGGGCCTGAAGCTGTTCAACACGAAGGGTGGCGTGACCGAGGTCACGCCCCGTCTTGCTGAGGCCGAGGCGGACGTGCAGGCGCTTGTCGAAGCCCACATGGACGCGATGCTGGGCGTCCGATTCCTGGCGACCGAGTACAGCACCGGCCCCGTCCACGGCGGTCGGATCGACACTTTGGGGATCGATGAAAACGGCGCGCCGGTCATCGTCGAGTACAAGCGTGGCACCGACGCCGGCGTCATCAACCAGGGCCTCTTCCATCTGTCCTGGTTGATGGACTTCGAATGCGCCCAGCGCCTCGAAGAGGTCCTCGGCTGACCAGTCCGGGTTGCGGATGAGGCTGCTCTATGCGGGCCCGCAGGCTTGTCGTGCTCGGGGTGAAGGACCATGCGGCGAGGGGATCGGCGACGCCCGCCCAGGCCGCCGACGGCTCGATCACCGGGCTCGCCGGCAAGTGCGTCGACGTGGCGGGCGCGGGCAGCGCCAACGGCACCGCCGTACAGCTCTACGACTGCAACGGAACCGGCGCCCAGATCTGGTCCAACCCGGATGACGGCACTCTGCGCGCGCTCGGGAAGTGTCTGGACGTCGTCGACCGCAGCACTGCCGACGGCGCTGCCGTCCAGCTGTGGGACTGCTCCGGCGGCTCCAACCAGCAATGGGTGGTCAGCTCCGCGAACGACATCGTGAACCCGGCCGCCAACAAGTGCCTGGACGTCACCGGCAACAACTCCGCCAACGGCACCCGCCTGCAGATCTGGACCTGCACCGGCGGTGCGAACCAGAAGTGGACCGCGCCGGCGAGCGGTGGCGGCTCCACGCCGTCCGGATTCGTGGTCACCGAGGCCCAGTTCGACCAGATGTTCCCGAGCCGGAACTCCTTCACACGTACAACGGCCTGGTGGCGGCGCTGAGCGCGTACCCGGCCTTCGCCAACACCGGCAGCGACACGGTGAAGAAGCAGGAGGCCGCGGCCTTCCTCGCCAACGTCAACCACGAGACCGGCGGACTGGTCCACATCGTGGAGCAGAACACCGCCAACTACCCCCACTACTGCGACTGGAGCCAGTCCTACGGCTGCCCGGCCGGTCAGGCCGCCTACTACGGCCGCGGCCCGATCCAGCTGTCCTGGAACTTCAACTACAAGGCCGCCGGTGACGCGCTCGGCCTGGACCTGCTGGGCAACCCCTGGCTGGTGCAGAACGACGCCGCCGGGGCCTGGAAGACCGGCCTGTGGTACTGGAACACCCGGACCGGCCCCGGCACCATGACCCCGCACAACGCCATGGTCAACCAGGCCGGCTTCGGCCAGACCATCCGCTCCATCAACGGCTCACTGGAGTGCGACGGCAAGAACCCCGCCCAGGTGCAGAGCCGCGTCGACGCCTACAACCGGTTCACCTCGATCCTCGGCGTCTCGCCGGGCAACAACCTCTACTGCTGACGACAGCCGCGCTCAACAAGGAGTCGAGATGCGTACGTTGAGATCACTCGCCAAGGTCCTCCTCGGCGCAGTCGGCGCGATGACGCTCGTCGTGGCAGTCCCGGCGACTGCCCACGCGAACGTCCTGACCCTGCTGCCGCAGAACGCCCCCGGCCTGGACCAGACCTTCTCCCCCGCCTACGACGGCGACGGCGACGGCTGCTACGCCACGGCCGCCATCGGCGCCGACGGCACCATCAACCCCGGCCTCAAGCTCGGCGGCGACGTCAACGGCAAGTGCCACGACTACGCCCAGCTGGCCAACGCCAACACCTACTCGCGCTCGAAGTGCAACAACGACTGGTGCGCCGTGATGTACGCCAGCTACTTCGAGAAGGACCAGATCACCCTCGGCCCGGCGGCCCTCGGCCACACTCACGACTGGGAACACGTCATCGTGTGGATCAACAACAACGAAGTCAAGTACGTGTCGGCGTCCCAGCACAACACGTACCAGACGCTCGACCGTTCGGCGATCCGCTTCGACGGTACCCACCCGAAGATCGTGTACCACAAGGAAGGCATCGGGAGTCACGTCTTCCGCTTCGCCAACAGCAATGACGACCCTGCCGAGAACGCCACGGGCAACTGGTTCTTCCCGCGTCTCATCGGCTGGGACGGCTATCCAGCCGGATACCGCGACAAGCTCATGAGCGCCGACTTCGGTTCGGCCACCATCAAGATCGATGACGGCGACTTCCAGGGGCCCTCGACTACGCGAGCCCGGACGGGATCCCCTTCGATCCGTACGCCTGACGCCTTCCACGTCATGTGACGATGCGTCAAAGCGGCCCCGCCGGCGCTCGCCCGCGGGGGCCTTCCCTACCGGCGGTCGGTGTCCTACGCCCGGCTCGCGCCAACCGGCCCACGAGCCTTGCGGCCCGGCCCAGTGGCTCGACGGTGGACAGCAGCTTGTCCGCGCTGGACGTAGATGCGGGGTGACGTCGCGGCCGACCTCGGTGGCGGCCTTGATGATCTCCCGCCAAGACGACGGCGCGACCTTGGGCGATCTGGCCCGCCTGGACACGATGGTCACCGTCGTCGACGCGGCGAACTTCCTGCCCGAGCTCGCGGGCGGCGACGGTCTGGTCGAGCGCGGCCTCGATCAGTATGAGGAGGACGAGCGGACGGTGAGCGACCTGCTGATGGATCAGATCGAGTTCGCCGACGTCATCGGCACCGCTCGACCCGGCTTTGACAGCCTGAAGGCACCTCGCAACGGCGAGGTGCCTTCAGGCGTGGGCGCGTGCACGCCCCCCATGGCTCAGCGGTCTTCGGTCTCGCTGAGGAGCGGATCGTTCATGGCGCTCCACCTCTCGGGGCCGAGCGAGAGTTCACTCTCGGTCAGCAGCGCGCTGTCCAGGGCGCCGGCGATGCGGTTCAGGTCGAGGCCCGCGCCCGTGAACGCGATCTCGTTGCGGCGTTCGCCGTAGTAGTCGTCCCAGAACCAGCAGGCCAGCGTGCGCCGTTGCGGTGACGCGGTCTCCCAGGCCGGGGACGCCGGTGCCTCCAGCCAGCGGTCGGCCTCGCGGATCTCCAGGTGGCCACCGGCCGAGCGCCAGGTGACGACGGCGTCGGGCCGGCTGGCGAGCCAGAGGTGGCCCCGGCTGCGCAGTACGCCGAGCATGACGTCGCCGAGGGCGTCGGCGAGTCGCTCGGGGTGCAGGGGGCGTCGGGACTGCCAGACGACACTGGAAACGGCCTGGTGGGTATCGGGGTACGCGTACGGGTGGGTCACGGCGTCGAGCCGAGCCTCCCACGCCTCCCGCGCCTGCGCGGGAACCTGTGGGCGGGTGAGGACCCGGCCGGACGCCGGCTGGCGGGCGGCGATCCGGCCGAGGGTGATCATGCCGGCGCGGGCGTTGAGGTGCCGCATGAGCGCGGCGGCGGCCTGGCCGGGTTCCTGGCTCACCGGTGACGCGTCCGTCAGGACGAGGGCGTCGGCCGCCTCCACCTGCCGGGCGGCGGCCTCCGCCGGCGTGAGCGGCTCCCCCTGGGCGTCGCCGCCCCACATGCGGACCGCCCGGTGGACGCAGGCGATGTCCGCCAGAAAGACGGCCGGGTCGACGCCGACGAGGACCGGAGCGGCGTCGTAGTGGTCCTCCAGGCTGTCGGCGCCGATCCGGGTCCGCCACAACTGGGCCAGAAACGGGAGGACATCGACGTGCTCGGGCAGCGCGAGGACGACATGGACGTCCTTCGTGGCCCGGCGAAGCGCGACCAGGTCCTGACGCAGGATCACTACCGGGTCGCCTGTCGCACCCAGGGAGGCCGGAGCCGTGAGCCGGGATGCGGTGGTGGTCATCAGACGCTGGACCACCGGATGGCCGCCGGCCGGACCGCCCTCGATCGATACGGAGAGGACCACGGCCTCCGGGCTCGCTCGCCGCAGCTGTTCGACCAGACCTCCTCTGATCTCTGGTGAGTTCCCGGCGACCACGCTCAGGAGGCCCTTCGGCGTACCGGTCGCGCGATGGAAGAACATGCGGAGAAGACCCCTCGGTGAAACTGCTTCGATGTGAACGTCATGTCTCGGTGTGTTGCTGGCATGCGTGGCAGGTTCCGGTCACGCTCAAGGCATGCCGCACGTCGCGGAAGCCGTAGAGGCCGCCCAGCCCCGCGAGCCACTCCTCCAGCGCTTCGGAGGCGAACGGGACACCCTCGCCGCAGGTGCGACATTCCAGGCGGTGTTCGTGGCTCTCGGGCAGAAGGCGGTACGCCTTCCCAGAGGGGGCGTGCACGACCTCGAGCAGGCCGGCGGCGTCGGCGGACCGAAGGATTCGGTAGACCGTGGAAAGGCCCGTGCCGGACCCCTGCGTCACGCTCAGCGCGTGGAGTTGCCGGGCCGTGAGGAATCGGCCCGATTCTCCGAGGATCTTCAGGATCTCGGTTTGTCGCGCGCCGGTTCCCCGGCGGTCCGTGACGGACGAGGTCACGTGACCGGGGACCTCAGGGGTGTCGGTACTCATGGCCGCCCTCTGCCCCCTCCGATGTCCGGGAGTCTTGATCGGGTGGTCGACGTCGTGGGCATCCCGGGTCCGGCGGCCCCGGCCGAGCACACCCCACCGGATCTTCGTGGTGGGGTGTGCTCGGCCGGGGCGCGCACGTCATCCGGTGGGCATCACCAGGAGGACTTCGTCACCCCGGGGAGGAAGCCGGCGTGGGCCTGCTGCCGCGCGCGGACCCGGGAGAGTCCGAACCTGCGCAGGTAGCCGCGGGGGCGGCCGTCGACACTGTCGCGGTTGCGGACCCGGGTGGCGCTGGCGTCGCGCGGCTGTCGGCGCAGTTCCTCCTGGGCGGCCCGGCGCTCCTCGGCGGTCGACGAGGCACGGCGGATGATCTCCTTCAGCTCGGCCCGCCGGGCGGCGTACCGCTCGACGATCGCCTTGCGCTTCTCGTTCTGCGCGATCTTGCTCTGCTTCGCCATCAGACCTTCACTCCTCGTGCCCGGATCCGAGCCACGGCTGCCTCGATGCCGATCGCGTCCACCGTCTTGATCGCTTTGGCGCTCAGGGTCAGGCGGACGTTGCGCCCCTCGCTGGGCAGCCAGTAGCGCTTGTGCTGGATGTTCGGGTCGAAGCGGCGCGAGGTGCGCCGGTGGGAGTGGGAGATCGTGTTGCCGAAGCCGGGCTTGGCGCCGGTCAGTTGGCAGTGGGCGGACATGGGTACGGCCTGCCTCTCTCTGCGGGACTCATCTTGGTAATGAAAACCGTTCCCATATACTAACCTCATGGCACGCACCGAACTCCGCCCGGTCATCAAGCTGCGTTCCACCGCGGGCACCGGCTTCACGTACGTCACCCACAAGAACCGGCGGAACAACCCCGACCGGCTGGTCCTGCGCACGTACGACCCGATGGCCCGCCGCCACGTCGACTTCCGCGAAGAGCGCTGAGCCCCCACCCGCCGACCGCACACAGAGAGATCCCTGCCATAAAGCCCGGCATCCACCCCGCCTACGGCCCCGTCGTGCTGCTCGCATGGGAGGCCGCGGGCGGCGCGCTGTGCGGGGAGGACTCCGGCCCCTGGCTCGCGTCCCTGCCCGACGCCGCCTGGGAGATGGTCCCGCCCATGCGTCGTGCCGCCGCGGCCATGGACTGGCATCCCGAGCATGGCGACTGCTGCCAGCACCTGGTCTTCACCTCGCCGGGCCTGGACCGCGACGGCCTGGAGCAGCTCCTCGAATCCTGCCTCCTCACGGACGAGGAGTACGCGGCGGGTCCGGACGGCTGGAAGCGCCTTCCGGCAGCCTTCGCCCCCCTCCTCGACGCCGCCTGACCCACGGACAACTCGACCAAGAAGGGCACTCGCATGGCCCGCCGCCAGGAACCCCGCAAGCCCATGAAGTCCCGCCCCAACCCGCTCGACGCCGCCAAGATCACGTACATCGACTACAAGGACACCGGCCTGCTGCGGATGTTCATCTCCGACCGTGGCAAGATCCGCAGCCGTCGCGTCACCCGGGTCAGTGCCCAGCAGCAGCGACAGCTCGCCGCCGCCATCAAGAACGCCCGCGAGATGGCGCTGCTGCCGTATACGAGTCGCTGACGTGTATCCGGGTTGGCCGGGACGGATGTCACGCGCCGCGCCGTGCGTGGGTGATCGAGCCCTGCGAGGGGTGTGCTGCCGGTCCTGCGGGCGCTGCCGGTCCGCAGCCGGCCGTTGACGATCCCGACCGTCAACGGCCGGCTCATTTATCCTGCGGGCGGGCGGGCGACGCCGCGTCAGCGGCCCACCGGGTCGCCGTCGGCGCCGTCGTTCCGGCTGAGCAGCGCGACGTGGCCGCCGTGGTGCAGCGGCGTGTCCCATCGCAGACGGTTCGCCTCCTCGCCCGTCTCAGCGTCGATCAGGTGTACTTCGCCGTGACCGCCGCGGGTGATGGCGACCCAGTCGGAGCCCGGAGAGGCCGCCACCGCACGGCGTTCCACGCCCTCCCAAGGGGTGCCGCCACGCCGGGGCGCGCCGTCCATGGCGGGGAGCGGGATGTGTCGAAGGGTGTCGTCGGCGCCCATGAGCACCAGTTCGTCCCCGTCGGGGTGGATGCGGGTGAAGGCGGTGTGGCTCCTGGAGAGCGCCAGCCGGAAGACCAGACCGGGACCGAGATCGGTGAGGAGCGTACGGCCCGTCTCCAGGTCGTGGTGCCATGCCTGGTTGGTCCACTCCGGCCACCGCAGCGGGTCCGGAGTGCCCCCGCGCAATGTGGTCCACAGGGCCCGCCGACGGGTGTCGAGACGGAGGTACCAGCCGCGGGCGGGCGACTCCCATGGGATCACCCTCCCGGCCACGAGGGTGTCACCGTTCCGGTGAGCCGAGTGCACTCCTTTGCTCGTGGCGGCGAACACCTGCCCGGAGCCGGGGTCGTGTGCGTCACCGTGCCCGTCGTCCGGGAGCGGCAGGAGCGCGTGGGGAACGACCGTCGGGCAGCCGGGCGGGGCCGTGAGGAGATCCGCGAACCGGTGGACCGCCAGCGCGCCCGGTTCCCTGTGCCGCAGTACGACGAGCGGGTCGCCGCCGCCGAGCACCGTCACGCCCGGTTCGCCGACGCGTGTGCGTACGCGTGAGGCCTCTCCCGTGGCCAGGTCGACCACTGTCAGGAGGTCCGACCACGGTTGCTCGTTCTCGCCCAAGCCTGTCGTGACGGCGACTCGGCGACCGGACGGATCGCAGGCCAGGTGCTCGGCGGGCACGGCCACCGGAACCGCGAGTTCCACGAGTTCCTCGCCGAACGGGTCGAGCACCAGCAGTTCCCCCCGGCGGTCGTCGACGCATGCCACCCGTCCTCCCGGCAGCGCCAGGAACCCCGCGTGCTCGGAGAGATGGCGCCCTGTCAGGCGTCCTGTGACCACGCCGTCCGGCACGCTCGCCACATGCACGGCCCCGTCCACGTGGTCGGAGACGAGGAGCGCGGAAGCGGTAGGGGTCATGAGTCCTCCAGGGGCTATTTAGTGAAAACGATTATCATGTATGTTCAGGGCGTTCCAGTTCCCGGAGAAGAAGCGAGGGCGCCGATGTTGCGCGCACCGTCGAAGTTCGTTCGTAGTTGGCTCGCTGCGGTGGCGGTGGGTTCTGTCCTGGTCGGCTGCGGCTCGTCCGCGGAGGAGCCGACGGCCGACAAGGCGCGGCCGGCCCCGAAGACCGAGGTCACCGTCGAACCCATCAAGGCGGCCACGCAGTTGACCGACGTGAACGGCGTCAAGGTCTCCCTGGCGAAGCAGCCGGAGCGGATCGTCTGCCTGGTCGCGCTCTGCGACGACATCCTGACCGAACTCGGCATCGTCCCGACGGCCACCAACAGCGCACTGCTCGCCCACCCCCGCTTCCTCGGGGCGGACCAGGCCAAGAAGGTCACCGTCGTCCCGGGCGGATTCATCGCCCCGGAAGTAGAGGCGATCCTCTCCCACAAGCCGGACCTCGTCATCGGCCTGGGGGACACCCACGGCAAGCTGGCCCCCGCGCTGAAGGGCGCCACCACGTTCTGGGCCATGCAGCCCGAGACGTGGGAGGACAGCGTCGGCTACCTGCGCGACACCGCGGCCCTCACCGGCCGCACCGCCGAGGGGGAGAAGGCCGAACGGGCCTTCCGCACCAAGCTCGCGAACGCGGAGAAGGCCCCGAGCGACAAGACCGCCCTCATCATCTACGGCAGCGACGAGAACTTCGGGGTCGCGACCCCGGAAGCCGACGTGACGGCCAGCCTGATGCCCAGGATCGCCGAGTACCCGTGGAAGTCCCGCGGTGTGGAGGGCACCTACAGCCTCGAAGAGATCCTCGCGCAGGGGGTTGATGTCCTGTTCGTCGAGACCATGAGCTTCGGCGGCGGGGACGGGAAGCTGTCGGAGAAGCTGGCGAAGAACCCCCTCTGGAGCAAGATCCCGGCCGTCAAGAACGGTGACGTCCACGAGGTGAACTCGGAAGTGTGGGCCAAGGGGCGCGGTACCCGCTCGATGGGCATCGTCCTCGACGAGGCGACGGCCGCGCTGCGGTGAGGACGCCTTCCTCGGCGCCCGTAACGGCGGACGACCTGGCGGGCAGGGCCCGGCAGCCACCGCCGCGCGCGCGGAGGCAACCCCTGCTGGTGATCGGGGTGCTGTTGGTCGCCTCGGTCTGCGCGCTGTGTTTCGGCACCCCCTACGTCCCACCGCACCGGCTCGCCGGCGCGGTGCTGGACGGGGAGGCCACGCTCCCCGGGATCGTCGTCACCGAACTCCGCGTCCCCCGACTGGTGCTGGCGCTGATCGCCGGATCCTGTCTGGGCGCGGCAGGGCTCGTGCTCCAGGAAGCGCTCCGTAATCCTCTGGCGGTGCCGGAGATGCTGGGTGTCTCCTCCGGGGCGGCGCTGGGCGTGGCGGCACCCTTGGTGCTGTCCCTGTCACTGCCCGCCGCGGTCGAGCCCGTGCTGGCCCTCGGTGGGGCCGCGCTCGGAGGGGGGCTGACCCTGCTCGCCGCCGGGCTCGGACGCAGTCCGTCCGCGGTGCTGCTCACGGGCGCCGCGATCGCGGCCGCTCTGCAGGCCGCGCTGCTTGTCCTGATGGTCATGGCGGACCAGCTCGACCTCCAGCTCATCTACCGCTATCTGTTGGGGTCGCTCTCCGCCCGGACCTGGGACGACGTCGAGGGACTGTGGCCGTGGCTGCTCGTCGTCGTCCCGGCCCTCGTGCTCTGTGCGCCGGTGCTCTCGGTCATGCGGCTGGGCGACGAGGACGCCGAGGCGCTGGGCGTGCGCGTCCAGCGGGCCAGGCTGGCGGCGCTCGCCATAGCCGTCCTGCTGATCGCGCCCGTCACGGCTGTGTGCGGGCCCGTCGCGTGGGTGGGCTTCCTCGCCCCGCACCTGGCCCGGTGGTTCAACCCCGGTGGGGGAGCGGTGAGTTGGTTGCCGTGGTCCGCCGCGTGGGGTGCCGTCGTCGTGACGGTCGCCGATGTCCCCGCCCGGCTGGCGCTGGCTCCTGTGGAGACCCCGGCCGGTGCCTGGACCGCTCTGCTGGGGGTTCCGGCCGGGGTCGCCCTGATGGGGTCGGGCCGTGGCGGTCGGGGCGGCGGGGGATCCGCCGGTCCGCCGCGCGGTCAGGTGCGTCGTGATGAGCCCGGGACGCGCGGCGCCTCGCCGCATCCCGCGCAGATGACCGGAACGGAGGGCACGCGGTGAGCCGGCGTTTCGCGGCCCTCGCGGCTCTGGCTGTCGTGTGCGCGGGGGTGGAACTGGTGGCCGGACGCGGCATGTCCCCGGGTGCGGTGTGGGACGTGCTGGGTGGTGGCGGCGACCTGACGGAACGGCACATCTTCTGGCAGCTGCGGCTGCCCAGAACGCTGGTGGCCCTGGGAGCGGGCGCGTCCCTCGCCGTGGCCGGGCTGATCCTGCAGTCCGCGCTGCGCAACCCGCTCGCCGGGCCCGAGGTGACAGGGGTGACTCCCGGGGCGGTCCTGGGGGCTGTCACCGCGACGGCCCTGGGCCTCGCAGGGTGGGACTCTCCGCTGGCCGTGGTGCTCGCCGCGTGCGCGGGCGGGTGTGCCGGAGCGCTGCTGCTGTGGCTGCTGGCCGGCCGAGCCGGTGGCGATCCGGCTCAGACCGCCGTGTACGGAGTCCTCGTGTCGGCGGTGCTCGGCGGGCTCACCGCCATGGTGCTGCTCGTGGCGCCGGGAGAACTCGGCAGCGTCGTGCAGTGGCTGGTCGGCACCACCGAGGGGAGGGTCTGGGAGCACTGGCACCTCCTCTGGCCCTGGGCACTGGCCTGGGGAGCGGCGGCGTGGCTCCTCGCAGGTCCGTTGACCCTGCTGCGCTGCGGTGACGACATCGCCCAGGCGGCAGGGCTCGCCGCCCGGCCGGCCCGCACCCTCGCCCTGCTGTGCGCGGTGGCGCTGACGGCGGGGGCGGTGGCAGCCGTCGGAGCGCTCGGTTTCGTGGGACTGCTCGTCCCGCACCTGGCCATGACCCTCTTCGGCGCGGACCTGCGGGTCGGTCTACCCGGGGCCGCCCTGCTGGGAGCGGTCGTCGTCTGCGGGGCGGATGCCGCGGCGCAGCTGTCCTCGCGACTGCTGTCCCGGGTGCTGGACGCCGACCGGCTCACGCTACCTGTCGGCGCCCTCACCGCCTGCCTCGGCGCCGCCCTGCTGCTGGCCGTCGTGCGCCGCGCGCCGGGCCGTACGTTCTGAATCGACGGAGGACAGAGCATGACCGACTCCATGGGGATACAGGTCCAGGGGGTCCACTTCGGCTACCCCGCACGACCCGTGCTGCGGGGCGTCGACCTGACGGTCCGGCCGGGTGAGCTGACCGCGCTCATCGGTCTCAACGGATGCGGCAAGTCGACCCTGCTGCGCCTGGCCGCCGGGCTGCTGAGGCCCGACCGGGGGCGGGTGCTGCTCGGCGGGGACGACCTCGCCGCCCTGTCACGGCGTGCCACGGCGGCCAGGGTGGCGCTGCTGCACCAGGCGGCCCCCGCGGTGCCGGGGATGACGGTCCGGCACCTGGTGCGGCAGGGGCGGTACGCGGCCCGTGGCCCGCTGGGCATGCTGCGCGAGGGCGACGACCCCGTGGTGTACCGGGCGCTGCGCGACGTCGGGGTGGAGCAGTGGGCCGACCGGGACGTCGACGCGCTGTCCGGGGGTGAGCGGCAGCGGGTGCGCCTGGCGATGGCGCTCGCCCAGGACACCCGCGTCCTGCTGCTCGACGAGCCGACCACCTATCTGGACCTGCACCACCAGCTCGACGTGCTGCAGACGGTGGTGCGGCTGCGCGAGGAGCGCGGACTCACGGTGGTGATGGTGCTGCACGACCTGGCGCACGCCGCCCGGTTCGCCGAACGCATCGTCGCCCTGCGCGAAGGCGTCGTCGTGGCGGACGGCACGCCGAAGGAGGTCGTCACGCCGGGCCTGCTGGCGGAGGTGCTGAAGGTGGCCGGCCGCGTCGGTGCGGATCCCGAGGGCGGCTGGCCGGTGTGTTATCCAGATCACCCTCTTACCGCTCTAGAAAATGAAAATCAGTTCCATTAGTGTTCGAGTCGTGGCGCTCACCCGAACGCCCATCTCCCTTTCGAACAAGGAGACTTCATGGACAACGAGCAGATCTTCACCCCGATCGCCGACCCGGGTCAGCTGGCCCACGCCTCGGCCACCCACTCCAACGCCCTCGTCGAGAACCCCTTCGAGGACAACGAGGAGTAAGCGAGGGCCTCACACCCTCGACCGTGGGCCCGTCCGTTGCCTTACGGGCGGGCCCACGCCCATGCCAGCCCCTTTCCGTCAGGAGGACCGCCGTGTCCCGCAGCCGTCTCGTACCCGGTGTCGAAGTCGTCGCCGTGCCCGGGCGGGGTCTCGCCGTCCGCACCGCCGACGGAGAGTTCCTCGGCGTCAGGACACCTGACGCGGACGGAGACACCCTGCTCTCCGTGCTCGCCGGAGCCGACTCCGCCCCGCCGGACGGCGAACTGCACCGCGTCGTGGCGGCTTTCGAGGGAGCGGGCTACCTGGCGGCCGAGCCGCAGCTTCCGCAGTGGCCCGCAGAGCGCCGGGACGTCCGTCTCCTCGGCGACCCGGTACTGACCCGCCCGCTGGCCGCGCACCTGGCCGCCCTGGGAGCCGAGCCCCGGACGACACCCGTTGTGACCGCACCCGACGGGGCGACGGCGCCGATAGAGGAGCTGCTCGACGGAGACCCCGCCGCCGTCGTGTGGTGCCTCGACGGCCCTGTCCCGGAGGGGCTGTGGGACGCCGCCGACCGGCTGCCCGAGCACCAGGTCGCCTGGCTCCGCTGCCACCGCGAGGGCTGGCAGGCGTACGTCGAGCCTCTCGCCGCCACCCCGGGCGACGTCACCGCCGCCCACGTACGCGCCCGCCGGCTCGCGGCCACCCCCGCCCACCGCGAACTGGCCGCCTACTGGCGCGGGCCCCGTACCTCGGGCGCGCCGGTCCCGCTCACCGTTCCCGCCGCCGGGCTCCTCGCGGCTCTGCTGGCAGACGATCTCAGCAGGTGGGCCACCGGCACCACCGACACGGCCGGCTTCCCGGCCAGGCGCCGACTCCGGCGCGTGGACCTGCGCACCCTGACCGTCACCGAGCACCCCGTCCTGCCGGTGCCCGCCGCCACGCCGATGCCGAAGAAGGACGGATGACGTCCGTCCACGAGGCCGTCGGAGGTCTTGCCACGGACGTGTGCCTCCCCGACGGTGCCGGCCCCTTCCCCGCCGTCCTCATCCGCACCCCCTACGACCGCACGCGGCATCTGGCCGAGGCGCGCGGCTGGGCCCGCCGGGGCTTCGCCGCCGTCGTCCAGGACGTCCGAGGCCGGTTCGCCTCGCCGGGGCAGTGGCACCCGTACGAAAGCGAGGCCGCCGACGGGGTGGTGACGGCCCGGTGGATTCGGCGACAGCCGTGGAGTGACGGCCGGTACGTCGCCGTCGGAGCCTCCTATGCCGCCCAATGCGCCCTCGTGCTGGTCCTCCACGTGGACGAGGCGGAGGTCCGGCCGGACGCCGTCATCGCCGCCGTGCCCGCACTCGGCGCCGCCGACACCGCCCGCGAACCCTCCGGCGTGGAAAGGCTGCTGGCCCGCGCCGGCTGGTGGGCGGCCCACGGCGACCGGCGCGACTCCGAAGAAGGCGCGCTCGCCCAGGCCCTCGCCGCGGACCCCGGTCTGCTCACCCATCTGCCCCTCACCGGCCTTCCCGAGCGGCTGGGCCGAAGTCTGCCCTCCTGGGCGGGGCTGTGGCAGCGACGCGAGCGCGGCCGACTCGTCTCCCGGGCTGCGCACGCCGACGTACCCCTGCTCGCGGTCGGGGGCCACCACGACCACTTCACCGAGGACACCGTCGCCCTCTGGCGCACGTGGGGCGGACCCTCGGCCCGCCTCCTCCTCGGCCCCTGGGGGCACGGTCTCGTCGCCGCGCCCGGACCCGACGCCGGCCCCGCCCACCGGGTGGCCCTCGGCGAGCTGTACGCGCGGTGGGCCCGCCGCGCCCTGACCCGTGGCCTGGCCCCCGGCCACCACGGCGCACTGGCGCTGGGCGGCAGCGACCTGTGGCTGCCCGCGGGCACCGAAGGTGAACCGCGCACGCAGCGGCTGCGGCTGCTGCGCGGCTCCTGCTTCACCGCCGACCCCGACCGCCCCGTCCGCTCCGACGACCTCACCGTTCCCACCACGGGACCCCCCGACCGCTGCCTGCTGGCCACACCACCGCTCCCGCGCCCGGTCGACGCCGTCGGCGCCGTGCGGGTACGGCTGCGGGCCACCGCCGACACCCCGTCCGCCGACTGGGCGGTCCGCCTCGTCGCCGTCACCCCCGACGGGTTCGCCGAGCGACTGGCCGTCGGCGTCGTGCGGCGCGAGCACCCGGAGGACGGCGAGTTCACCGTCGATCTGGGCCGGCTCACCCGCCGGCTGCCGGCCGGGACGCGGCTGCGGCTCGAAATCGCCGGGCACCATTTCCCGGCCCACGCCCGCAACCCCCACACCGGTGCCGACCCCGTCACGGCCGACCGGCTGCTCTCCTCACGGCGAGACGTCGACCCGACGAGTGTGTCGCTGACCCTGCACGTTCTCCCCTCCCGCCCCCACTCCATCGACCCCGCCAAGGAGATCCTGCGATGACGGCGCTGCCGCTGGAAGCACTCGTCGACCCCGTCTGCGGCATCGTCCGCGAGGTCGAGCCCGTGGAACACCCCGCCGGTGCCCCGCCCCGCTACACCGCGTACACCGCCGAGATATCCGACGCCCGCAGACTTGGCCTGTGGCCCGCCGACCGGGTCTCCCTCGGCACCACCTTCGGCGACCCCGTGCAGGCCCGCATAGCCGCGATAGCCGAAGGGATAGAGCGGTACTGCGGCAACCGCGTGCCGCCGACCGGCCACCCCGACGCCCCGCTGCGCGCCACCGCCGCCGAACTGACGGCGAAAGGCCTGCGGATCTACGGCCCCGAGGACCTCCCCTCGTACGCGACGTGGCAGCACGACCGGGAGAAGTTCCCCTACCGACGCTTCACCGCCGACACCCCGTCCCTCTGGACGCGTGGCATCGAGCGGCTGCCCGACGGCGGCACGACGGAGGTCTGGGCACCCGTCGCCCTCACCCACCTCAACTGGCGTCAGGGCGAACTGCGTGAGTTGCCCCGGACCCACCACCTCAACTACGCGGGTATCGCCACCGGCCAGGGATTCGACGACGCGGTCGAACGCGGCCTGCTGGAGATCGTCGAACGCGACGCCCTGGAACTGTGGTGGCACCTCGACGGACCGACCCGCGGCATCGACCCGGCCAGCGTTCCCGGCCTCATGGACGACCTCGCCGGAGCCGCGCTCGACGTCCACCTCGTCGAGATGCCCTCCGAGTTCGCCCCGTGCATGGCCGCGCTCGTCCACGACCCCCGACGCGGTCTCTACGCCGCCGGCTTCGCATGCAAGTACGACCCGGCCGAAGCCGCCCGCAAGGCGGTCCTCGAAGCCGTCCACACCTGGGTCTTCACGCAGGGCCTGACCGACCCCGACGGCTGGGTCTTCCAGGCCGTCGAGGCCGGCCTCCTCGCCCGCGGCCTCTACCTGGAGCACCGCGCCGACGGTCGGTACCTCGACGCGTGCGGCGAGCAGTTCGCACACGTACGGGACCTGGGCGCGCACGTCCAGGTGTGGCTCGACGAACGGATGTCGGCCGAGGCCCGCCGGTTCACCGACCCGGCCCACGGGACGGTGTCCGTCGACTCGGTCGAGCCCGGCAGCCGGGAGCGGCTGGAGAGGGCGCTGCACGCGGGCGGCCACCGCCTCATGACCTGCGATCTCACCACCGAAGACGTGGCCGAAACGCCCCTGCGGGTGGCCCGGGTCCTCGTGTCCGGTCTTCTCCCGAACGCCCCCGCCGCCTTCGGCTACTTCGGCTGCCCGCGGCTCGCCGAGGCCGCCGTGCGACGGGGCTGGCGCACGACCGCGCCGGAGGCGCCCGAGGACTTCACCCTCGCGCCTCCGCCCCACATGTGAGGACCGCCGTGGAACGTCTCGACCACGACCGCCCGATGGACGGAGATCCCCCCTCCGAGAGCCGCCGCCCCGAGGCCACGGAACGCCTTGGCGACGGTCGTCCAGGGGATGAGAAACACCTCCGGGAAGGCCGACCAGCAGGCATGGAACGCCCCGTCGCCGGCGGCCGCCCGGGGGGTATGGACCATCCGCGGGAGGACCCTCCGGTGGACCTCGTCACCGCTCTGCGGAACGCCCGCTCCGCGCGGTGTCCCGGCCCCGACACACCCGCGGGCCCGGCGGTCCCGGCCTGGCCGGGACCGCCGCTGCCGATCCCGCAATCCGGCCCGGCCGAGCTCGACCTGCGGGCCCTGCTTCGCCTCTCCCTCGCCGCCTCGGACGGCTCGGGACGGCTGCGCCCGGCCCCCTCCGCCGGCGCGCTGCACCCGGTGGACACCGAACTCGTCGTCGGCGCCGGCTGCTCCCTGCCGCCCGGCCGATACGGCTACGACCCGCTGCACCACCGTGTCCACCGCCTCGGCCCGCAACCCGCGGTCACGCCGCCGGGCGTGACCGCCGAACTCTCGGTCACCGCGCGCCGTACGGTCTCCCACTACGGTCACCGTGCCTGGCCGCTGCTGCTCCTCGACACCGGGCACGCCGCCGGAGCGCTGTTCCTCGCGGCCTCTGCGCTGGGCTGGGGCGAGCCCGAACTCCGTCTGGACGGAGCGGCCGAGAGCCCCCTCGCCGTCGTACACATCCGCCCACCCGGCCCGGCGCACCACCTCGAAGCCCGCCGGAGTGCCCAGCCGTCCGCGAGCGCGCCCACGCCCGGTGACCTGCTGTCCCGCCGCAGCACCCCGCCGCCGCTGCCCGGTGCTCCGCACGCCGACGCCTTGCGGGCGGTCCTCCGCACCGCCTCGCACGCGGGCGGCGGCGACCTGCGGTGGTGCGCCGCCGTCGGCCCCCCACGGCCCGGCCTGCTGGAACTGGCTCCGGACGACACGACACTGCGCCGCTGTGCCGCGGGCGAGGCCCGCTCGACGCTCGCGGCCTGGGCCGCGGGTCAGGCGTGGATCGCGGACGCGGGCGCCGTGCTCCTCGCTCGCGGCTGCCCCGCGGACGCCGACGCACCGCACATCCGCCGCACCCACCTGCGGGCCGGGTTCGCCGTGCACCTCGCCCACGTCACGGCCCGCCGACACGGACTGACCGCCCGGCCCGTGGGCTCCTGGCAGCAGGCGGACCTCGGCGCCGCTCTCGGCGCCGCGCCCGGCCAGGACTGGATCGTCCACGGACTGGCCCTCGGCACCCTTCACGCCGACGAGGAGAACACCGCATGATCGTCCACCCCGAGCTGCGCCGGGCCGCCCGACGCGCACGGCGTCCCCTGCTCACGGCCACCCTCCTGCAAGGCGCGGTCACCCTCACCCACCTGGCGCAGGCGGCGCTCCTGGCCCTCGCCCTCGCCGCCCTCGCCCACGGCCAGGCGGGGCGACTGCCGTGGCTGCTCGCCGCGGTGCTCGCCGTCGTCGTCGCCCGCGCCGGACTCGGCACCTGGCAGCGGCGCACCGCCACTCGCGCCGGAGCCGAGGTCAGGGTGGCGTTGCGGGACGAACTCCTCGCCCACCTCGGGCGCCTGGGCCCCGCCCACCTGACCACCGCCCGCGCCGGAGCCGTCCGCACCACCCTCGTGGAGGGCGTGGAGGGCGTCGATGCCTATGTCTCCCGCTACCTGCCCCAGCTCCTGATCACCGTGGCCATGCCGCCCCTGGTGCTCGCCGCCCTGGCCGTGGTGGAACCGGCGGTACTGCTCGGCCTCGTCCCCGCCCTGCTGCTGGCCCTGTTCGGCCCGCGCGCCTGGGACCGCCTCCTCGCCGCCCGCGGCAAGGATCACTGGGACACGTACGAACGACTGGGCGCCGACTACCTGGAAGCCTTGCAAGGCATGCCCGCCCTACGGGCCGCCGGTGCGGTCGGCCGCACCCGCGCACGTCTGGAGGAGCGCTCGGCGGCGCTGCACCGAGCGACCGTCGCCAAGCTACGGGTCTCCCTGGTCGACACCGGCATCACCGACCTCGCCATCCAGGGCGGCACCGCCGCCGCCGCTCTCCTCGCCTGCTGGTCCGCCGTCAGCGGATCCACCACGGCGACCGGCACCTACCTGGCGCTGCTGCTGGCCTCCGAATGCTTCCGGCCGGTCCGCGACCTCGCCCGCGAGTGGCATGCCGGATACCTGGGCGTCTCCGCCGCCGACGGCATCGCGGCGCTGCGGACCGCCGAACCCGCGGTCCACGACACAGGCACGGCGTCCGCGGACTGGCCCGACCCTCCGGAACTCCGCTTCGAGAACGTGCGGTTCGCCTACGACGGCGCGCAGGCGCCGGTCCTCCACGGCGTCTCCTTCACCGCACCGGGGGGACAAACCACCGCCATCGTCGGCCCGTCCGGCGCGGGCAAGTCCACCCTGCTCGCCCTGCTCCTGCGCCACCACGACCCGGACGAAGGCCGTATCACCCTCGACGGGCGCCCCACCACCGAGTACTCCCTCGACGCACTGCGGCAGGGCGTCGCCGTGGTGTCGCAGGACACCTACCTCTTCCATGCCACCATCGCCGACAACCTGCGCATGGCCCGTCCGAAGGCCGCGGACGTTGACCTGACGGCAGCGGCGCGCATCGCCGGCATCCACGACGAGATAGCCGCCCTGCCCGACGGCTACGCCACCGTCCTGGGTGAACGCGGCGCCACTCTGTCCGGCGGACAACGGCAGCGGCTCGCACTCGCCCGGGCCCTGCTGGCGGACGCCCCGGTACTCGTCCTCGACGAGGCGACGAGCTCGGTCGACGAACGCCGCGAGGCGGACATCGTCCGCGAACTACTGAATGCCGCCGGCGGCCGCACCGTCCTGGTGATCGCCCACCGGCTCGCCGCCGTCCGGCACGCCGACCACATCGTCGTCCTCGACGAAGGACGGGTGGACGGCATCGGGGACCACGCCCGGCTGGTCGAGGCCGGCGGCGTCTACGCCCGACTCGTCGAGGCAGGCCGCATCCACCGAGGAGAGAACGCCGCATGAGCCACGACGCCACCGACACCGTCACCGCTGGGACGAGCGTGCCCGAACGGGGATCGTTGCGCGCCCTGCTGCCCGCCCTCGCCGGCCACCGCGCCATGACGATCCGCACCTGCGCCGCCGCGCTCCTCGAACAAGGCTCCCTCGTCGCCCTGGTCACGCTGGCCGCCCACACCATCGGCACCGCCGTCATCGAGTCGAAGGCCCCGTCGTCCGGAACCGTCACCGCACTCGTCGCCCTGGTCCTCGTACGAGCCCTGACGACCTGGCGAGAGATGGACCTCTCGCACGATCTGGCCTACCGGGTCCTCGCCGCGCTGCGGGTTCGCGTCTTCGACGGACTGGCCCGCAGCGCGCCCGCCCGCGTGGCCGGCCGGCGCAGCGGGGACCTCGCCGCCACCGCCATGGCCGATGTGGAGGCGCTGGAGTTCTTCTACGCCCACACCACCGCCCAGCTCCTGGCGGCGGGGACCGTCTTCACCGGCGGTGCGACCGTCCTCGCCGCGGTGGAACCGTGGCTGCTCGCCGCCGTGCTGCCGGTCGCGGCCCTGCTCACAGCCGCTCCCTTCGCCGACGCGCGTGGACGTGCGATGCGGGGCGCCCGCACCCGTACGGCCGTCGCCACCCTGTCCGCCGACACGGTGGAGACCGTCGACGGACTGCGCGAGCTGCTCGCCTTCGGCACCCTTGCCGGGCGCCGACACCGACTGGCCGGACGCGGACGCGAGGTCGGCGAAGCCCAGCGCGCCGAGGCCACGTGGGAAGCCGTCACCGCCGCGGTCCGCGATCTCCTCATCGTGCTGGCCGTCCTCGGCGTGGTGACCGCGGCGGCACAGTCCATGGCCTCAGGACGACTGCACGGGGCGTGGGCTCCGGCGGCGATGGCGCTCGCCCTGGCTGTCCTCGGCCCCGTCGCGGAGTCGGCCCGGTCCCTGAGCCAGGCCGTCTCCTTGCGCGCGGCAGCCTCACGCGTCGGTGCGGCCGTCCGGGCTCCCGCACTCGCCCCGCCGGCCGCCGCGCCCCGCACGCTTCCCCCCGGCCCCCTGGGTGTCCGGTTGCGCCGGGTGGGGTTCGACTACGGTGGCGGTCCCGTCCTCGACGGCGTCGAACTGACCGTCCGCGCGGGAAAGACGCTCGCCCTGGTCGGCTCCTCGGGTGCCGGCAAGTCGACCTGCGCCCACCTCATCGCACGTTTCTGGGACCCGTCCGAGGGCACGGTTCAGCTCGTGGCCGCCGACGGGGAAGCCATCGATGTACGGGACGTGGACGATGCCGAACTCCGTGGCGCTGTCGCGCTGGTGGGACAGGAGACGCCGCTGTTCCACGGCACCCTCGCCGAGAACCTGCGGCTTGCCGCCCCCGAGGCCGACGACGACCTCCTCGCCGAGACGGCCCGCCTGTGCGGCGTCGACCGGATCGCCGCGCTGAGCACCCTGGTCGGCGAGCGCGGGTCCACCGTCTCCGGAGGCCAGCGGGCACGCATCGCCCTCGCCCGCGCCCTGCTGGTGCGGCCGAGGGTCCTGATACTGGATGAGTCCACCGCCCACCTGGACAACGCGAGCGACGCCCAACTCGCCACCGCGCTGCACCAGAAGGGCCGCACGACCATCGTCATCGCCCACCGCCGCGCCACCATCCGGAGGGCCGACAGCATCGCCGTCCTCGAGGCCGGACGCATCGTGGAGGAGGGCACCTGGGAGGATCTCACCGGCCGCCCCGACAGCGCGCTCAACCGCAGCCTCGCCGGCATCTCTCCCTGAGGCCCCGGGCTTCCTCGATGGTAATGACGGCGGCGGCGAGGCTGAAGGAGAGCCGGCCGGGGCAGCCTGTTCCGTCCTGAAGGGGACGGATGGACTGTTGGGCGTTTACGCTCGTTTGACGCTCTCGGCGTCCGCAGGCAGGGCAGCGATCCATGAGATGGGCTTTGACCTGGTGTTTCGTGAGACTTGCTCGGGCCGCCGACCACGGCCCTCGCTCACCGGGGCCGGGTGACGATCCTGACCTCCGACATGGAGGACATCCGGATGCTCACCGCACCACACCCTCGCGTGGTGGCCGAGAAGGTCTGACCACGCGAGCACGGGCGGCGGTCGTGAGCTCCCCTGTGACCAGTAGCAGCGCGGCTGGGCCTTTTCATGGTTGGCTGCCGGTCGGGAGTATTGAATTCACGGGCATAATGCTGATCGCGACTCGATCGATGATGTACGAGGTGACCCTTGAGCAGGCTGCTGGATGTTTTCGAGACTCTGGTTTCTCCTAGCTATCGCATCTTTGGGCTGGTTGACACGAGCGTCGACACCTATTCACCGCAAGCGGATCGAACGAAATGGCTTCTTTCCGCCCCCGGCATGGTTTATCTGCAAGTGCCGCCCCAGGTGATTCGGGCGTCGGTGCGGTTGGAGAGCTGGTCGGCGGTCCCTCCGGCAGACGACGCTCCGTGGTCCGGTGCGGAGGAAGTGGAGGTTCAGCTGCCCGGAGGTGACCTCGCGCTGGAGACCATCGACGGGGGGCAGCAGGAAGTTCCCTTGACCCTGCCCTCTTCCGGCCTGTACCGGATGCGATGGCATTGGACATTCAATCGTGAAGGCGGACCTTTCACTTCTCCGTTGGCGGGCCCCCGGGAACCACTGCCCATGCCACCGGGCCACGAAGAGAAAATGAACGGCGCAGATCAATACTGTCTGGTTCAGATCTGGCGCACGGCCGCCGGTGGCGGGACAGAGTGAAACGGGTGCGGGACCGGTCCTGTGGACCGGTCCCGCGGTATGGCCGACTCAGACGGAATGTCCCCGGTCAGTCGCCGATGACGATGATGAACGGGTCATGACTCAGGATTCGGTCATTGTCGTACCAGGCGCCGAGACGCCGCCCGGCTTCCTGATTCTCGTTCGAGTCGATGTAGCGGACGGAGAAGTCGTTGCGGTACGGCTCGCCCTCGTACTGGTAGCGCGCTGCCCCCTGATAACTGGAGGCGAAGGGGAATTCGTCGCAGTCGCGCTGCTCTCCGGCCGTGGGTTTACCCGGCACGGCGGCGTTGTTGCAGGTGGAGGAGACGACGGAGCGGTTGGCGTCGTAGCGTGCCTGCTCGGACGGTCCGAAGCCCGGCACGAGGCGGTGCAACGGGTTCACGGCACTCCCGCCGGGCAGCTTCTTGTCGCTCTTCGTCGGGTAGGTGCTGCCCGGGTCGTCGAGAGCGTCGCCGATGTGGTCCGCGACCGCGGCAACTCCGATGTACGGCTCCACGGGAGCGCCGGCGTCGGACGTGTCGCTCCGGTCGTAGCGCAGCGCTGGTGTGGCATCGGGGAAAACGGAACCCGCCTTGGCCCGTACGTTGTAGGCGGCGCTGTCGAAGCGGATCTCCCCCTGCTCGCCCTCGGAGGGGATGAGCTGGGAGTAGCCGGGGACCGTGAACTCGAGGACCGGCGTGAACAGGCCCGTGGCGATCTGATCGCCATGGGCGACATCGGGCAGCCTCGGTGCCAGCGACCACAGGTCGAACTTGGTGTCGCCGTTGTACTTCCACTGGCTGGGTGAATCACTGCGGCCCGTGTAGAGACCGGGCTGGCATGCGTCCTCGGCCGAGGGGGCGCCCGGAACACCGATGTCCCAGCTTCCCTCGCACTCCAGCTTCGCCTCCAACTTCGCGCCGACCTTGTTGAAGTCGCCGCTGGATATGAAGACATCCACGTTGAAGTCGAATTCGGCGAACCGGGTCAGCGGGCTGCCGTCCAAGCCGCCGATCTGGCCTCGACCGATAAGGGTGTTGGTCGAGATGAAGGTGCCGTGCAGATAACAGCCAGGGGGCCACAGGCCACACCTGATCGCCGGCATGACCGTCAAGGTCTCCTGACAGTAGGAGAACCGGTTCTTGATCCACCCGGCCGCGTTGTCGGAGTCGTCGGCGTTGTGGCACTCGTCGACGTCGGCGATGTATTCGTATGGATCCTGGCCGTTGTTCTCGGGCTTGCGGCCGCGGTTGAATCGCTGGCTGGGAACGGTGTACGTGCGCTCCCAGGCAGCCATGGTCCCGACGGTCGGCGCCGTTGTCGTGCCGGACGCCGCCGTCGACCCGGCAGGCTGCTCGGCGGACGGGCCGGTGCGGGGTTTGATGCCGAGCGCTTCCAGATTGCCGTCCCTGTTGAGGACTTGTTCGACCTGGGCGGGGTCGGCGATCAGCGCGGGATCGCTGATCGTGTAGGTGTCGCCGGGCTGAAGACTGCTGGGGACACCGGCGGCGGCGGTCTCCACGACGAACGAACGCCACGGGGACCAGCCCAGGTTGTAGTGGGTGCCGTCGTAGGCATTGGTGCGGAACTTGTACATCTTGCCGTCGACGAGCTGCCCGTCCGGGACCTGTACGGACGCCCACTCGCCGGGCGTGACGAAGCCGGAGACCAGCACACCGTCTCCGGCGGGCGTGGTGATCGGCGTGTTGGTATCCGCGTCGTAGACCTGGAAGCTGCCGCTGACCGTGTCGCCGTCCGCGTCCGCGAACTTGTCCCTGAGCGTCGGCGTGAGGGTGTTGACGGCCCACACACCGTTGTACATCTCGAACGGCGGACCGGCCTGCTGCGCCGTGCCGTCGGAGGGACGGTAGTTGTAGTTCACGGTCAGCTTCGGCTGGTTCGCCGTGGCGTTGCCGGAGTTGACGCGTTTCCAGGCGCTGGTGTCGTCGGTGGCCGCGCGCAGGCCCATGTAGCCGCGGGTCGCCTTCGCCGAGGCCCACGTCTGGACGAGGGTGTCGACATCGGCGTTGATCCACCCGTCGGGCTGGGTGGCGGTGCAACTGGGGTTGCCGCGGGTCTCGTCGGAGGAGTGGTACTGCTTGTTCCACGTGGGCTGGCTGGTCCACCGTGACGCGGTGGATGCCTGGGTGGTGTCCCAGACGGACCACGACTGGGTGGTGCAGTCGGTGTTGCCGGAGTGGAAGTTCCACAGCGCCAGGTTCGTGTCGATGATCAACGCGTCCTGGATGGGCGTGGTGTTCCAGTGGATGAAGGACCGGGCCACACGGGTCGTACCGTCCGCGTTGGTGGTGCCCGGATTGCCGAAGTCGAGCTCGGTGTCGGCGGACCAGTCGACCGTCTCGCCGCGCTGCACGTAGGTGTCGAACGTGGATGACAGGGCGGAGGTCGAGGGGTCGACCGTGACCGGGTACTGCGTTTCGGGGTCGGCGAGGAAGTCCGCACTCGGCGTGACGACCAGGTCGATACGGCCGGTGCCCTTGTTCACGACCTTCATGTCGACGCGGGCACGGCGGGTGTGCTCGCCGGACCGCTTGTCCACAGAGGCGTCCCACATGACCGGGGCGGGCATCGTCGCGCGCTGCTCACCGGTCTCGGCGTCGGTGAACGTCACCGACCCGTCCTTGTTCGCCTTGGCCTTCAGCCCCTTGGCCTTGACCGGCAGCGTGTAGGAATACGCACCGGAGGGCTTCTCGTCGATCTCCACGAACTGTTCGAAACCGGTCCGCGTGGCCTCGACGATGACGTCGGCGCCGGGCACGGCCTCCCGGTAGCGGGCGGTGCTGCCGTTCAGCTCCGGAGCGGGAAGACCGCCCTTCCACTGCAGCGTCACCGCCTGGTCTCCGGTGCCGAGGGTGACGAGATCGCGCGGGGCCGCGTCCTTGGCGGCGGCCAGGGAGCGCGACGCGGTGCCGCCCTTGCCCGCCATCCGCAGCCCGTGGGGGTGCTCTTTCGCCTTCACGGTTCCGTCGGCTGCCCTGGTCAGGGTGACGTCGACCTTGCGCCACTCGCCGGCCCGCCAGACCCGCTCGGGGCCGGAGGTCAGCTCGGTGGTGAGGGTGCCGTCGGGATTGGCCACGGTGTAGGAGGTGGCCGTCGTCTCGTCGGAGGCGACGACCTTCCTGCCGGTCTTCTTCGCCTGGATGACAGCCCAGGCCTTCGAGCCCTTCGGATGCTCGGCCGCCAGGGCCGGGTCCGGCCCCCCGTTCCCCTTCTTCGTAGGGGACTTGGCGGACGTCGCGGCTGCGGTGGCCGGCCCGTCCGGTGCTGCGACGGCCGTCTGGCCGGATATGAAGACGACTTCTGCCGCCAGCACCAAGGCTGACGCCAGAGCGATGCGCCCTCTGCGTCGTCGCGGGCGGGAACGCCCGGCTGTGTATCTGGACACGGATGTGTCATCCCTTCCGATCCTGCCGATCGGCAAGATCAAGAGGGAATCTAGGGCCGGGCTGTACACCGACTACGGGCGAAATCAGGGACTGGGCGTGATCATGAACACGGTTGCCCACATGAAGATGAGGCCTCGGTGAGGACTTCTCCACAGTTGCGATGATCTTGTGGTGATCACGTCAGATCGGCCTCGGGCGGCACGTTGAGGCGCAGCGTGCCCGAGTCACTCAGGCTGCGCCGGCCGGTGTCCCCCCTGGAGCTGTTCTACGACCTCGTCTTCGTCTTCGCCGTCTCGCAGCTCTCCCACCACCTGCTCGAGCACCAGGACTGGCGCGGAGCTGGAGAGACCGCGGTGCTGCTCGTCGCCGTGTTCGGCACCTGGGCCTACACCAGCTACCAGGCAACGCTGCTCGACGTCCACCGCACTGTCACGCGGTGGATGGTCGTCATCGTCATGGGCCTCGGCCTGTTCATGAACTCGGCGATCCCCCGCGCGTTCGACGACCGCGCCTGGCTCTTCGTCATCCCGCTGCTGCTCATCCTGTTCCTCGCGAGCGCGGTGACCGCTCTCGCCGGCCGTACCGACGCACTGCGCGAACACTTCCGCCGCACTTTGGTCTGGATCGCGGCATCCGCCCCGTTGTGGATCGTGGGCGCCGCGGTGGGCTCCGAGGCCCGCCTGTGGTGGTGGGCCGCCGCCGCCCTGGTCGACCTCACCGGAACCTGGCTCGCCCATCCCCTGCCCGGCCGCGCGCTCAGCGGCCAGGAACTGGCCTTCGATGCCGAGCACATGATCGAACGCCTCCGGCTGTTCTTCATCGTCCTCCTCGGCGAGACCGTCCTGACCGCCGGACGCGTGATGAGCGACGCCCCCCTCGACGCCCCCACCGTGTTCGCGACCGCCGGTGTCTTCGCGGCCCTGGTGTGCCTGTGGGCGGTCTACTTCGGCGGCGGCGAGGACGTCTTCCGCACGGCCGTCGAAACCACCACCGACCCCGTACGCTCAGTCCGCCTGGGCGTGAACAGCGCCTACGCCGTCCTGGCCGCCCTGGTCGCCCTCGCGGTCGGCAGCGAACTCGTCATCGCCCACCCCCTCGGCCACGGCTCCGTCACACTCGCCCTCCTCCTCTTCGGCGGCCCCGCGCTCTACCTCGCCGCCACCGGCTGGTTCTTCCGCACCACCGCCCACGGCGCCTGGACCGAACGCATCATCGCCTGCGCCGTCTGCATCATGGCCGGCACCGCGGCAGTCTGGCTGCCCCCACTCGCCTCCCTCGCCCTCCTCGACGTCATCCTCGTCATCACCGCCGTCGTCCTCGCACGTGCCCACCAGAGCCTCACCCGCTCCCTACAAGCCGCCACCGAAGCCTGATACCGCGGCATGACACGGCTCGGGCGCCCGTCGCGAGCCAGGTGCACAGGTCCGCGTGAAGGTTGCTTCGGTGGCATGGGCCACGCCGGTGATGAACGGTTGCCCGCAGACC
Source organism: Streptomyces sp. NPDC096176 (assembly GCF_044763255.1). NCBI lineage: Bacteria > Bacillati > Actinomycetota > Actinomycetes > Kitasatosporales > Streptomycetaceae > Streptomyces > Streptomyces sp. NPDC096176. The sequence goes on from NZ_JBIWFV010000011.1 coordinate 190,820, forward strand.
GATGGCCCGCGTGATGCGCAGGCGCCGTCTGTTCGCGGTGGCTTCCCTGACGGACACAACGCGGCACTGGGCGAGGACGGGCGGCGGACCGTCGTGACGCTCGTATGACGCTGTTTCCGGCGTGCGCCATGTGGGCGCGTGACGGTTGCCCGGCCGCCAGGGGCGGAAGGGCTGTCAGCCGCCGTGCCGGAAGCCGCTGCCCGTGCGGTCCAGGGGATCGGGGGCGAGTCCGAGGAAGCGGTCGCGGAGGGCGTCCCACGCGGCGAGGCGGGTGAAGTCGGGGGTGTCGAGGATCTCCTGGCGGTCGGTGAGGAACGGGTTGGGCAGCAGGACGGTCATCATCTGCTCGTCGTGTCCGTTGAACAGGCGGATCCCCCAGCTGACGGGCGCGCCGTCGGAGCCGAGGCTGCGGTACAGCTCGGCGCGGGAACAGCGGCGGATGCGGCCGAGTTCGGGGCCGGAGGCGGTGTGTTCGCCGATGCACAGGTGGAAGTGCCAGGCACCGAAGTCGATGGTGGCGTAGCCGTCATTCATGGTGATGGCGGTCGGGGCGCTGGGGGCGCCGACCTCCCAGGCGGCGCCTTCGATGATCGGCCCGAAGTGGATGTGCTGCCAGTGGTCGGTGAAGACGGTGGTGATCAGGTCGAGGAGCGTGGCCTCGTCGACCGGGAGGGGCCAGACGTGCTGGGTGCCGCCGCCGGGAGTTTCGACGACGGCCGGTTCGGTGGTGGTCATGTGGTCTTCTCCTTGGTGTTGAGGACGCAGTCGCCGCAGGTGCCCGCGCCGGGCACGCGGTAGTACAGGCAGCAGTTGCGGCGTCGGAAGGTGAGCGGCCCGGCGGGGTCGGCGCGGTACGTGCCGGTTCCTGCCAGCGGTGGCCGGTCCAGCAGCGCGCGGACGAGCGGGACGACGGGGAGTGGGGTGTCCGGCCGCCGGGCGAGCAGGACGCGGTGGGCTCCGATCAGCGCCGAGGCGGCGTTGCCGTACAGGGTGTGCGGGGACACGCCGGACACGCGACGTACGGCGTCGGCCCAAGGGGTCAGATTCTCGACGATGACAGTGTGGTGCAGGGCCGGGTATGGGTTCTGCTCCAGCTCCCGCGGGTCGGGGAGCCACAGATCGAGGGGGCCGGAGGCCGGCAGGCGCCACCACAGCCGGCCGGGCCCCAGGTCGGGGATGCGGCCGGTGAACGCGGCGCAGGCCAGGGAGACCGACCAGAGCCGGGAGGCGGTGCCCAGGTGCAGGGTGGAGGCCGCCACTCTGGGCTGATCGGTGCCCAGCCGCCCGGAGACGGCTCCTACGCACTCCTCCAGCGTGTCCGGGTCTTCGTACAGGTCGGTCATCGGCCGGAAGCCCTCCGCTTCGGGGCGGGGACCGGTGGCCACCGTGAAGTAGGGGCCGATCGTGGAGATCCGTGCCAGGGTGTCGGGGGTGAGGGCGGCGGTCACCATGTGCGTACCGTCCGTGTCAGCTCGTGGAAGCCGTGTGCCTGGACAATTGGCCCGTCCGGTCCGGTGAGGGTGAGGCTGCCCACCCCATCCCAGCGCACACTCCCGTCGGCGGTCGGGTCGTCCGAGGCCGCGACGGCCAGCCCCTCGCGGGCGAGGGCGCGTTCGACGAGGGGGAGCACATCGGCCGGCGCGTCCACCGCCACCGCGGCGCGCGCGGTGCGGCGCAGTCCGAAGGTGCCGGTGATCGGGTCGAAGGCGAGATGGTCGGCGTCGAAGGCTGCGGCGACCGTGCCGCTGCGGATCAGGTCCTCGGGCGCCCCGGCGTGGACGTGGGAGGCGCGGTCGACGAGCCAGACCGCGTCGGCCACCCGCAGGGCCAGTTCCAGGTCGTGGGTGCTGACCACGACGGTCAGGCCCTTGTCCCGGGCCAGGTCGCGCAGCAGCACGGTGAGCGCCACCCGTGAGGGGACGTCGAGGAACGCGGTCGGCTCGTCCAGGAGAACGACCTCGGGCTCCTGGGCGAGGGCGCGGGCGGTCAGGACGCGCTGGCGCTCGCCGTCCGAGAGCTCGGCGGCCGGCCGGTCCGCCAGATGCCTCGCGCCCACCGCCTTCAGCGACCACTCGACGGCCGCGTGGTCCGCGGCCGTCAGGCGGCCGGTGAACCCGGTGTGCGGGTGACGGCCCAGCCCGGCCAGTTCCCGTACGGACAGCAGCCCGGCGTCCACCCGGTCGGTGAGCACGACCGCCAGCCGGCGGGCGAGCGCGGCCGGCGAGGTCTGCGCGAGGTCGGCACCCCCGATGCGGATTCGGCCCCCGAGGGGTGGCAGGAGCCCGCACAGGGTGCGCAGGAGCGTGGACTTGCCCGCGCCGTTGGGTCCGAGCAGGACGGTCAGCTCGCCGGCCCGCGCCTGGAGGTCGAGCCCCGACAGCACGGCATGTGCCGCTCCGCGCCGGTGCGACGACCGGGTGCGGTAGCCGACGGCGAGCCCCTGGGTTTCCAGGCCGCCGGGGCGGTCCGGTCCGTCGGTGGTGTCCGTGGCGGGTTCGGTCATCGTGTCGGTCACGAGGCCACTCCTTGTACGCCGCGACGGCTGCGGATCAGGAACGCGATGACGACGGGGGCGCCGAACAGCGAGGTGATGGCGTTCAGCGGCAGCACGGAGTCGGTGCCGGGCGGCTGGCTCAGCAGCGCGCACGCCAGCGCCAGGAACGCCCCGGCGAGCATGGACGCGGGGATCAGCGCCCGGTGGTCCGAGGTCCCGAGGGCCACCCGTGTCAGATGCGGCACCGCCAGGCCCAGGAAGGCGACCGGGCCGCAGAACGCGGTGGCCGCGCCGGCCAGGAGCGAGGTGCCGAACAGGGCAAGATCGCGGCAGCGCCGCACGTTCAGGCCCATGGTGCGGGCGTAGTCCTCGCCGAGCAGCAGGGCGTTGAGGCGCTTGGCGGTCAGCAGCGCGGTGAGCAGGCCGAGGCCGATGACGGGCAGCATCACCTGGAGGTCGGGCCAGGTCGTGGCGCTGAAGCTGCCCAGGCCCCACATCACGAACTGCTGGGCCCGTTCGGGCCGGGCGTAGACGAGCATCGCGCCGACCACCGCGGTGGCCGCCGAGCCGATCATGACGCCGATGACGAGCAGGGTGACGGCCGACCGGACCCATCGCGACAGGAGCAGGACGAGGGCCAGCACGGCGGCGGCGCCCATCGAGGCGGCCAGCACGACGCCCACCCGTCCCAGCCCGGCCAGGTCTCCGGTGAAGCTCCCGGCGACCCCGCCACTGCCGACGACCACGGCGGCGACACCCATGCTGGCGCCCGAACTCACGCCCAGGGAGAACGGGTCGGCCAGCGCGTTGCGGAACAGCGTCTGCATCTGCACGCCCGCCACCGCGAGGGCGGCGCCGACGACGGTGGCGGTCAGCGCGCGCGGCAGCCGTACCTGCTCGACGATCACGGACCAGCGCGGGTCCTCGGCTCCGCCGCCGAGAAGGACCCGCACCACCTCCGCGACCGGCACCCGGTGGGAGCCGGTCGCGATGGTGAGGACGAACAGCGCGGCGGTACCGGCCGTGAGAGTGAGGACGACGGCGAGGCGCCGCACCGTTCTCGGCGCGGTCGGCTCGGCGGTCACCTGCTGGTCCGTCACGCCTTGGGCACCGGCTGGTAGAAGGTGAAGTTGTGGCCCTTCGCCTGCTCCGGGTGCATCAGCGCGAACAGGTCGGCGAGGACCAGGTCCGGGCGCAGCACACCCCGTTCGAAGTAGTCGTTGCCGCCGCCGGGGCCGAGCGCCTTCTGGTTCGTCCAGACCGCGCCGGAGGTGACGGCCTTCAGCTCCCCGTACCGGCTGTCGGCCTTCACCGCGTCGGCGGTGGACTTCCACTGCTGGTCGGCGATCCAGACCGGGGCCTCGCCGCCCTTGGCGTACACGGCTTCGAAGTTCAGCTGGAGGTTGCCGGTACCCGCATCGCCGGCCCACGGGTAGGTGCCGCCCGCGTCCTTGATCAGCCGGGCCGCGTAGCTGCCCCCGGCGGGCATGTACCAGGTGCCCTGGTACATCGTGCCGGGCAGGATCTCGACGGGCTTGGCCGCCTCGACCACTCGCGCGCCCTTCTCGGCGACCTTCCGGTAGTCGGCCTCGATGGTGCCGAACAACTCGCCGGCGCGCTTCTCCGCCCCGGTGAGCGCGGCCATCGCCTTCACCCACTCGGCGCGGCCGAGCGGACTAGGCTCCAGCCACTCGGCGTTGGCGACCACCGCGACGCCCGCCTGGCGCAGCTTCGGGTACTGCGGGTCGTCGGTGCCCTGGGTCATCAGCACGTCCGGCTTGGCACCGATGACCGTCTCGGCGTTGAGGGTCTGGTCCTTGGCGTACTCGGTGACTTTCCCCGCCTTCACCCGCGCGATCACCTCTGCGGAGGAGATGTTCGCGGTGCTCGCGACTCCCGTCAGCACGTCCAGGGTGCCGGTCTCGGTGAGCAGCGGCACGTGGGTGGTGGAGGCCGAGTACAGGCTCTTGACGGGGACGGTGACCTGCTGGGCCGACGCCAGTTCACCCGTCAGCTTCGGCTTCGGCGCGCCGCACTTGACCAGGACGTACGACTCGGGCTTCCCCTTCGGGTAGGGCTCCTTGACGGTGAGGACCTGGTAGCTCTTCTCGTAGCGGAGCGTGAAGTTCTTGGCGTGCTTCACCTCCGACTTGACCGGGAAGTAGTCCTCGGCCGGGTCGAAGTTCTTGACGCAGCCCTGTCCCGCGGCCGTCGCCTTGGCATCGGCGGGCCGGCCGGAGTCGCCGCCGCACGCGGTGGAGGTGAGGGCGGCGGCGAGGACAGCCGCGGCGGCGGCCTGACGACGGCCGGGCATGGGGGACCGTACGGACACAGATGACTCCAGGTGGCGTGCGTGGCAGGGCGCACCGGCAGCGCGCGGCGCGCGATGCGGCGTAAGGGAGGGAACCCGCTGAGGGCGGAGGCCGTCAGAACCAGGGGTAGGGGGCTGACGCGTCAAGCGGTACGGACAGACTCCGACGGGCCATGGGCAGCACGAGGCTGCCACCACACCTGAGCAGGCACACGCGTGCCACCGCCTCTCCTGGGGAAATCCGCCCCGTACATCGAGGTGCGACGGCGTGAGTCTCCTGACTCGGGATCACGGCTTCTCCGGCCTTCCCACCCCGGACGGGGCGGTGGCCTCGGGTGGAGTCGCTCCCCCTACACAGTGGCGGTACCGTGCCGGAATCTCACCGGCTTCCTCGTTCCGCCGTCGCTTGTCGGACGGAAGCATGGCAGAGGGGGCCGTCGCTCCGCCAGACCCACCTCTGTGCGTTCAGCCACAGGACGCGGCCTGAGGTCCGCGCACGCCGCATGTTCGCCGCCGAATTCGTCTGCTACGAGGTCGAGTTGGCGTGGGCGGAACGGCTGTGGGTGGGCTTCGCGGACACGTTCGTGCCCGGCTGGTACGACTCCGGCACCGGCCGGATCGCCATCCTCCTCGGCCAGGGCGCCCTCTATCTGGCCGTTCCGCTCGGCCTGCTGTTCTACGTCCGGCACCGCATCGGAGCGAACACGTGGCGCCGGTTGCACCGCTTCGTCATCGTCGTCTATGTGCTGTGTGTGGCACACCCTGCTGTACGGCACCAACGTCTTGTACGGCGAGTGGCCGCGCACCGTGCTGTGGCTGCTGCAACTCCCGGTCGCCGCGTTGCTCTTGCTGCGCCTGCTGCGTCCCGCACGGCGGGCCGAGCGGCTGGGCGCACCCAGGCGGCGCGAGGGCGCGTCGTTGCCGGGCTGGGTGGTGCGGGCCGCCGGCCGGGTGGTCGCCGGGGCCGTCGTGGTGGGGCTCCTCATCGTGATGACATCCGGCCATGACGGCGGCCGGGAACGCCCGGCCGAGCCGCCCGCGACGAGCCCGCACGCTCATGAGCCCGAATGATCCGGGCAGTTGGCTGATGGGATGATGACCGGCGACAGGGCGACGACGGTCCGAGGAAGCCGGTGCGAATCCGGCGCGGTCCCGCCACTGTGATCGGTGAGCGGATCCCGAACGGGCCACTGCCCCGCGGAGGGCGGGAAGGCCGGGACGAGCTGCGAGCCGAGAGCCAGGAGACTCACGTCGTCGCCTCCTCGAAGGACACCGGAGCGGATTTCCCCGGAAGAGAGGGGTGTTTCGGCGTGTCCGAGACAATGGGCGGTGAGGCGTACGCCGTCGAGGTGCCGGCGCGACCGGTCGGCGGTGTGCCCTGCCGGGTCGTCGTGTGCCGGGACTGCTGCTGCGGCACCTCGAAGGTGACCGGCGTCGACCACGCCGCACAGACCGCGCGCCTGCGTGCCGAGGCTCCCGTACGTGTGTCCGCCTGCCTGGACGTGTGCGAGCAGGCAGGCGTGATCGTTGTGCGGCCCTCGTCCGCCGGGCGGGCGGCCGGAGCCCGGCCGGTGTGGCTGGGCCTGGTCAACGACCCGGACGCGACAGAGGACATCGCCGCCTGGGTGCGGGCGGGCGGCCCCGGCGTCGCGCCCCGTCCGGAGATCCTCGACCTGTACACCTTCACCCCGCCGCGCCGCCGCACGGCTTCCTGAGCACCGGCGAGCGCCACGGCTCACAGAGGCAGCGGGGCGATGCCGCGGTCGGGATGGCGCGGGCCGAGGAAGACGACGATGCGGCGGCCGGTGGGCCGGGACGTCCAAGACGTCCCGGCCCACCGGAACCTGCGGTCAGGAAGCGGACAGCTCGCCGCGGACCGTGCGGGCGGCGGCGACCAGGTTCTCCAGGGAGGCGCGGGTCTCGGGCCAGCCACGGGTCTTGAGACCGCAGTCGGGGTTGACCCACAGCCGCTCCGCCGGGATGGCCTTCAAGCCGGTGCGCAGCAGCGCGGCGGCTTCCTCGGTGCTCGGGACGCGCGGGGAGTGGATGTCGTACACCCCCGGGCCCGCCTCGCGGGGATAGCCGTGGGCGGCGAGTTCTCGGGCGACCTGCATGTGCGAGCGGGCGGCCTCCAGGCTGATGACGTCGGCGTCCAGGTCGTCGATGGCCCGGACGATGTCGCCGAACTCGGCGTAGCACATGTGGGTGTGGATCTGCGTGTCCGGGCGCACTCCGCTCGTGCTGAGCCGGAACGCTTCGGTCGCCCAGGCCAGGTAGGCAGGGTGGTCGGCGGAGCGCAGCGGCAGGGTCTCGCGCAGGGCGGGTTCGTCCACCTGGATGACGGATGTGCCGATGGCCTCGAGGTCGTTCACCTCGTCGCGCAGGGCGAGCGCGACCTGACGCGCCGTTTCGCCGAGCGGCTGGTCGTCGCGGACGAAGGACCAGGCGAGCATGGTGACCGGGCCGGTGAGCATGCCCTTGACCGGCTTCTCCGTGAGGGACTGGGCGTACGTCGTCCAGCGCACCGTCATCGCCTCGGGCCGGGAGATGTCGCCGGCCAGGATCGGCGGTCGGACGTAGCGGGTGCCGTAGGACTGGACCCAGCCGTGCTGGGTGGCCAGGTAACCGGTGAGCTGCTCGGCGAAGTACTGGACCATGTCGTTGCGTTCGGGCTCACCGTGCACCAGGACGTCCAGGCCGGTCTTCTCCTGGAAGACGATCACCTCCTGGATCTCGGCCTTGATGCGCTCCTCGTAGGCGGCCGTGTCGATGCGGCCCGCGCGCAGGTCGGCGCGGGCGGTGCGCAGTTCGCCGGTCTGCGGGAAGGAGCCGATGGTCGTGGTCGGCAGCAGGGGCAGCCCGAGGTGGTCGCGCTGGGCGGCGGCCCGCTCGGCGTACGGCTGGGAGCGGCGCGCGTCGGCGTCCGTCACGGCCTCGGCACGAGACCGGACGGCAGGGTCGCGGGTGATCGGCGAGGCGGCGCGGGAGGCGAGTTCGGCGCGGTTGGCGGCGAGTTCGGCGGCGATCGTGTCCGTGCCCCGGGCGAGGCCCTTGGCGAGCGTGACGACCTCGGCGGTCTTCTGCCGGGCGAAGGCCAGCCAGCGCAGGATCTGCGGCTCGATGTCTCGCTCCAGGGCCGTGTCGATCGGCACGTGGAGGAGGGAGCAGGAGGCGGACACGTCGACGCGGTCGGCGAGGCCCAGCAGGATGCCGAGCGTGGCGAGCGACTTCTCCAGGTCGTTGACCCAGACGTTGCGGCCGTTGACCACGCCTGCGACCAGGCGCTTGCCGGGCAGCCCGCCCACTGCGGCGAGCGCGTCGAGGTTCGCGGCGGCGGCCTCGGTGAAGTCCAGGGCAATCCCGTCGACCGGGGCCTTGGCCAGGACGGGAAGCGCGTCGCCGAGCCGGTCGAAGTACGAGGCGACGAGGAGCTTGGGCCGGTCGGTGAGGGCGCCGAGCTCGCGATAGGCGCGTGCGAGGGCGTTCAGTTCCGCCGGCGTGCGGTCCTGCACGAACGCCGGCTCGTCCAGCTGCACCCACTCGGCGCCGGCCGCGCGCAGATCGGCGACCACCTCGGCGTACACCGGCAGCAGGCGGTCCAGGAGAGTGAGCGGCTCGAAGTCCGCGGGCACGCCCGGGGCGGGCTTGGCGAGCAGGAGGTACGTGACGGGCCCGACCAGCACGGGCCGGGCGGTGTGACCCTGGGCGAGGGCCTCCTTCAGCTCGGCGACCTGCTTGCCGGAGTCGGCCGTGAAGACGGTGTCCGGGGCCAGCTCCGGCACCAGGTAGTGGTAGTTCGTGTCGAACCACTTGGTCATCTCCAGCGGCGCCACGTCCTGCGTACCGCGCGCCATCGCGAAGTAGCCGTCCAGCGCGTCCGCCTCGACGGCGGCACGGTGTCGCTCGGGGATCGCGCCCACCATGACGGTGGTGTCCAGGAGATGGTCGTAGTACGAGAAGTCACCGGTCGGGATGTCGTCGATACCGGCTGCGGCCAGCTGCTGCCAGTTCGTGCGACGGAGCTCGGCGGCGGTGGCGCGCAGGGCGTCGGCGGTGACGCGGCCCTTCCAGTAGCCCTCGATCGCCTTCTTCAGTTCCCGGTTCTGTCCCTGGCGGGGGTAGCCGTACACGGTGGCCCGTGCTGCCGCGGCTGTGGACTTCGCTGTCACGGAGATCTCCTTCGCGAGATGAATCCCTGAAATCCCGGGGACGGGACGAGAGCGCGAAGGGGTGACGAACCGGACGGATCCGACCTCGCGCGGCGAAGCGCGGTTGTCCGCCTGATACGTACGCCGACCCGCCCTCGAGGTCACCGGGATCTCCGCGCGCGGATTGGTCCGCGCGCGGGCAGGTGGCAGGTCTTCGGACTCGCGGGCACGCCCTCCGTGTCGGAGGACACCTACTGGCCGTCGCTTCCCAGGTCCCGTACGTCGGACCCAGTGCGTATGACGGCGGTCGTTCCCGCTCACCGCTGCGGGGCAGTCCCGGATTCCCACCGGGTTCCCTCTTACGACGCGTCCCGTCTGGCGGACGGGGGCGAACCAGCTGCACGGACCAGCCTACGGGCCGGGCCCTTGGTGCCGGCCCCCGGCCCCCGGCCGCCGTCAGTTCCCGGCCACGGTGCCCAGGAAGCGGATGTGCGGCCGGTTGCCGGGACCGGGGCGGGTGACCGCGGCGCGCACGCCGTACACGTCGGCGATCAGGGACTCGGTCAGCGTGTCGCCCGGGGAGCCGGCGGCGACCACCCTGCCCTCCCGGAGGACGACGACCTGGTCGCAGTACATGGCCGCCAGATTCAAGTCGTGCAGGGCGACGAGGCTGGTGACGGGGAGTTCGGCGATCAGGTTCAGCAGGTCGAGCTGGTGCTGGATGTCGAGGTGGTTGGTCGGTTCGTCCAGCAGTAGCTCGCGCGGCTCCTGGGCCAGGGCACGGGCGATCTGCACGCGTTGGCGCTCGCCGCCGGAGAGCGTGTGCCAGGGCTGGTCCGCGCGGTCGGTGAGGCCGGTGCGCTCCAGAGCGGTGCGTACAGCCTCCTCGTCTGCCGCGGTCGCGGGGGTCCAGGCGCGGCGGTGCGGAATGCGGCCGAGGCGTACGACATCGACAACCGTGAGCTCGACGAGCGTGTCGGCCTGCTGCTCGACGACGGCCATGCGCCGGGCCACGGCGCGGCGGCCCCAGTCGCCAAGTGGACGCCCGTCGAGGGTGACGACGCCGGAGGCGGGGGCGAGGACGCCGGACAGCAGCCGCAGCAGCGTCGACTTCCCCGAGCCGTTGGGGCCCAGCAGTCCGGTCACGGAGCCGGGCCGGGGGGTGAGGCTGACGCCGTCGAGGATCAGCCGCCCGTCGAAGGTGCGGCTCACACGGTCGGCGACGAGGGTGGGCGGCCCGGCGGACCACGCTCCGTCGAGTGCCTGCCCGGCTGTCGTCTGTCCAAGGCCGGGCGGCCGGGCACCATCGTCCCGCCGCTGCGTGCGGGTCGTCATCGCACACTCCTCGTGCGATACAGAACCAGGACGAACGCCGGAACGCCGACCAGCGAGGTCACCACGCCCACCGGCACCTCCTGGGGATCGAGGACGGTACGGGCCAGGGTGTCGGCCCAGACCAGGAACACCGCCCCGGCGAGCGCGGTGACCGGCAGCAGCCGGGCGTGCCCCGGGCCGACGAGGGCACGGGCGGCGTGCGGCAGGACCAGGCCGACGAAGCCGATCGCACCCGCCGAGCTGACCAGCGCGGCGGTCAGCAGCGCGGTCACGCACAGCAGCATCAGCCGGGTCCGGGCGACCGAGACCCCGAGGGTGGCCGCCGCGTCCTGACCGAAGGCGAAGGCGTCCAGGGTGCGCGCGTACCCCAGGCACATCAGCAGTGCGAGCGCCAGGACGGCCATGCAGAGCCCCACCTCGCTCCAGCCGGCCCCGCTGAGCGACCCGAGCAGCCAGAACAGCACGCCCCGGGTGGTCTCCGCGTCGGCCGCCGTCGTCACCACGAACGAGGTCAGGGCGGAGAACAGTTGCATCGCTGCCACGCCGGACAGCACGACCCGGTCCGTCGTCCCGCCGAGCGTGTGGCTGAGCAGCAGCACCAGTGCGAACGAGCCGACCGCACCCACGAACGCGCCGCCGGACACGGACAGGACACCGCCGCCCGCCCCGAGGACGATGACGACGACGGCGCCGGTCGACGCACCGGAGGAGACGCCCAGGACGAAGGGGTCGGCGAGGGGGTTGCGCAGCAGTGACTGCATCACCGTGCCGCACACCGCGAGTCCGGCTCCGCACACCGCGGCGAGCAGGGTACGCGGCAGCCGCAGGTTCCAGACGATGCCCTCGCGGATCGCAGTGAGATCTGTCGTGCCCCAGCCCAGATGGGAGGCGACCACGGACCAGGCGTCGCCCACACCGATGTCGGCCGGGCCGATGGTGATGGCCACGGCGACGGACGCGGCGAGCACCGCCAGCCCGCCGCCCAGGCCGGCCACGACGCGCAGCACCCGGGCGGCACCCCGCGTCGGGCGGACCGGGGAAGACCGCAGGGCGGTGGTCATCCGGCGAGTCCGTACGCGCGCAGCGCCGCGGCTACCTTCTCCACGCCCTCGACGGTACGGATCGTCGGATTCATGGCCTGCCCGCTGAGCAGCACGTACCGCTTCTTTCTCACCGCCTCCATGTTCTTCGTCGCCGGGTTCGACTCCAGGAACGCGATTTTCTTGGCGGCCGACTCGGCGGTCTGCGACTTGCGGGTGAGGTCCCCGATGACGAGCACGTCGGGATCGCGGTCGGCGACGGTCTCCCAGTTGATTTGGGGCCATTCCTGCGTGCTGTCGTCGAAGACGTTCTTCGCGCCGAGCGCGTTCGTGATGATGCCGGGCGCGCCGCAGCAGCCCGCCATGTAGGGGGACTCCTGGTTCGCGAACCAGTACAGAACGGTGGCGTTCTCGGCGCGGATCCCGGACGTGGCCTTCGTGACCCGGCTCTTCAGCCCGGCGACCAGCTTCTCGCCACGCTCCTCCACCCCGAAGACCCGGGCCAGTTCCCGCACCTCGCGGTAGACCGTCTCCATGGCCAGGGGCTTCGTCCGTGAGCCGTCACCGTCGCCGCTGTTGTCCTTGCCCTCGCAGTCGGCGGGCGACAGATACGTCGGCACGCCGAGCTCATCGAACTTCTCGCGGGTGGCCACTCCGCCCTTGCTCAAGGTGGACGCGAAGGAGGAGGCCACGAAGTCCGGTTCGGCGGCCAGGACCCTCTCGAACGACGGCTGGTTGTCGGCGAGCCGGGGCACCTTCGCGTTGGCCCGCTCCAGTCCCTTCATGACGGGGTCGGTCCAGGTCGCGGTCCCCACCATGCGGTCGGCGAGGCCGAGGGAAAGCATGATCTCGGTGGTGTCCTGGTTCAGGGACACCGCCCGCTTCGGTGGAGCCTCGACCGTCACCTTCTGTCCGCAGTTGTCGAACGTGACGGCCTGCGCGCCGCTACCGGCGGACTTCCCGGACGGGCCGGAGCCGGAGCCGCATGCGGTGAGCAGCAGCGCCCCGGCAAGGAGCAGGACGGAACAGCGGGTGGGACGTGGCAGATGCACGGTGGCGGCTTCCTCAACGTCAGGACCCATACGCGGGGCCCGTGTGGACGATCGGTTGCCAGCAGGTCTTCGGACTCGGGTTCACCCCGGCGGGACGCCTTCCCGGACCCGGCCGTGACCGTCGTCCAGTGGCTGCTGCCCCGCCCGTCACCCTCACCGCTGCGCGTCAGTTCCGGACTCCCACCGGATTCCCTGACTCGTGCACACATATGGCCGCGTTCACGAGTTCGACTGGCGTTCGGAAGTTACCACAGCCTTACTTCGGCGGCCCTGATGGGCCTCACCGTGGCAATCCTCGATGACTCGAGCGGACACCACACCCTCGCGCGGGTGCTGTCCGCGCTGCCCTCGACCAACACCGCCGGCGTCCGCCTCAGGCAGCACGCCTCGCACTGAGCGGCCCGATGCCCGACAGCATCATCCCTTTTCCGCGCCCGCCTGCCCGTGCCGGCGGGCGTTGGGGACGGCCGGTGAAAGCCCGGAGGTTGACGAAGAGTCATGGGGTCGGCGCGCACCTCTTACCTCATCGACGGTGAGGAGTCCTGGTCCCTTGGCCGACCACCGGGCGAACCTCGCCCCCGGCTGGAAGCCCAGCGCGTGCTCGCCGAGCGGGGGGGGCGGGGTACGTGTGCGGGCATTGGCCTACCCGACCGAGTCCGGTGACTTCGGCCACCGGCGCTCAGTGAGAGCAGGGGCTCCAGCCACGGAGGATGGGGCGGGCCCGGCGCTTGGAGCGCTACGCCGTGTAGGCCGCCGTGGTCGTGAATTCGTGCCGCGGTGAGGTGAGTACCTGCTGTGCCGGTCCCTGCTCGATGAGCTCGCCGGTGTCGAGTACGGCGATCCGGGAGGCAGCTGCTGCGGTGTCGAGGTCATGGGTGATGAGGATCAGGGCCAGTTCGCCACGCTCGCACAGCAGTCCGGCGAGTGTGTCGAGGAGGTCGCGTCGGGTGACCATGTCGAGCCCGGAGGTGATTTCGTCGCAGATCAACACCCGGGGGTGGGCGAGCAGGGCCCGGGCGAGTGCCGACCGTTGGAGTTCGCCGCCGGACAGCCGGCCGGGTCTGCGCTGGACCAGCTCCCCGCTGAGGCCGAGGGTGTGCAGGGTCTTCAGGGCCTCGGCCCGAGCCTCCTGCGGGTCCGTGCCGCGCAGCCGTACCGCTGTGCGCGCCACTTGGTCCAGTACCGGGCGGTGTTCGTCGAAGGCCGCCCTTGCGTCCTGGAAGACGTACTGGACCGCGGACAGTTGCTCGCGGGTCCGGGCACGCAGGCTGCGCGGGAGCGGGGTGCCGTCGAGCAGGACATCGCCCTTGTAGTCGCGGTGCAGTCCGGCCAGGCAACGGGCGAGTGTGGTCTTGCCGCTGCCGGAGCGGCCGATGACGGCCAGGCACTCGCCCGTGCGGACGGTGAGCTCAGGGGTGCGCAGCACTGCCGTGCGGGAGTGGTGCGCGGTGAGGTCACGTACCTGGAGCACGACGTGTCCTTCATGTGCCGAGGGACTGGCGCCCACCTCCCCCTCCGCTGCGAGGAGTTGGACGGTCCATGGATGCTGGGGGGCCAGCCACACCTGCTCCGCAGGTCCCGACTCCACCACGCGACCGTCACGCATGACGAGCACCTCGTCGGCAAGCGCCCGGACGACGTCAAGGTCGTGGCTGAGCAGGAGCACGGCGATGCCCTGCCGGGCGATCGTTGCCAGCTGGGCGACGATTGCTTGCTTCGTCACCACGTCCTGCCCTGTGGTCGGCTCGTCCGCGACGATCACCCTGGCGCCGAGGAGCAGTGCCTGCGCCAGGACGAAGCGCTGCTGCTGCCCGCCGGAGAGCTGGTGCGGATAGCGGCGAAGGAGGGATTCTCCGGCGGGGAGTTGAGCCAGGGAGAGCGCCTGCTCGATACGGTCCGTGGCTGCGGTCCGGCGCTCGGTCCGCGGCAGGTGCCGCACCTGGGCACGGGCGATGTCCCGGAGCAGGGCGCCGACCCGGCGCGCGGGGTTGAGGACGGCGCCCGGGTGCTGGGGTACGTACCCGACGAGTCCGTCGGACGTGTGCACGTCGCCGGACACCCTGGCACCAGGCGGGTACTCGCGGAGCAGCGCGAGGCCCGTGGTCGTCTTGCCACTGCCGGAGGCGCCGACGAGCGCGGTGACCTTACCGGGCAGGACCTGGAAGCTGACCCCGTCGACGATCGGACGGCCGCCGATCTCCACTCGCAGGTCCTTGATCTCTGCGACCGCGTTCACGCCCGCTTCCTCTTTTCCAGTACGGCGTCGAAGAGCAGGTTGCTCCCCATGGTCAGGGTGACGATCAGCAGGGCCGGGACCACTACCGCCCAGGGCTGGATGAACAGCCCCGTGCGGTTGCGGTCGACCATCACCGCCCAGTCGGCGGCATCCGGCTCCATGCCGACGCCGAGGAAGGCCGCTGTGGCCACGAGGTAGAGCACGCCCGTCAGCCGCACGCCCGTATCGGCGGCGAGTGTGCGGGCTGTGGTGCGGCCGACGTAGCCGACGGCCACGCGCCACCATGTCTCTCCCTGCATGCGCAGGGCCTCGACGGCAGGGCGTGAAGCCGCCTCGGCTGCGGCGGCGCGCACGATCCGCGCGGCATCCGGGATGTTGACCAGGGCCACCAGCAGTGACAGCCCCACAACGCCCGGCGTGAAGACGGCGGCCACCAGCAGGATCATCAGCAGCGACGGCACGGCGAGCAGCACGTCCAGGGGGCGCATCAGCAGCTCCTCGAGCCATGTCCGGTGGGTGAGCGCACTGATGAGCCCGAGGGGCAGGGCTACCAGGTAGGCCAGAGCCGTGGCGGCGAGCGCGGCAAGGACGACCGAGCGTCCGCCGAGCAGCACTTGCTGCCAGACGTCCCTGCCGACGAAATCGGTGCCGAGCCAGTGTCCGCCGCCCAGGGTGAAGGAGGGTGCTCGTGGCCCGGGGGTGCCCGCGAACAGTGGTCCGAGCAGGGCGAGGGCGAGGGGTACGCCGACGATCAACGCACCGAGCGTGACGCGTCGCTTCATGCCGCCACCTCCGCCCGGGGAGCGAGGCGGTGGGCGACGAGGTCGGCGCCGATGTTGAGGACGACGGCGGTCAGTCCGAAGACGACCGCGAGGCCCTGGATCACGGGGACATCGCGTTCCGCGACAGCGTTCATCAGTACCGTTCCCAGACCGGGGATGACATAGAGCGCCTCCACGACGATGACCCCGCACAAAAGCCAGTCGATCGTGCGGGCGAGCTGCTGGGAAGCGGGCGTGACGGCGTTGGGGAGCGCGTGCGCGTACCGGATGCGGGCGCCGGAGAGGCCGTAGCGGCGGGCCTGTGCGACATACGGTGACGCGAGCGCGTCGATCATTCCGGCGCGTACCAGGCGGGCCAGTGAGCACACCGGCCGCGACAGGAGCACGAGCACGGGGAGCACGAGCGCCGCGGGGTGGGCGAGCAGGTCGGTGCCGTAGCCGACGGCGGTCGGGGGCAGCCAGCCCAGGCGCAGGGCGAACACGGTGACCAGCAGCACGCCGAAGGCGAACTCCGGGACCGCGTACACGCCGAGCATCACCGAGCTGACGAGCCGGTCCACGAGCTTCCCCTCGTGGCGGGCGGCCAGTACACCGAGACCGAACCCGGCCGGCACCAGCAGGATCAGCGTGAGCACGGCGAGCAGCACGGTCGGCCCGAAGCCGTCCGCGATGTACGAGCTGACGGGCCGCCCCGAGGCCAGGGACGTGCCGAAGTCTCCGTGCGCCAATCCGGTGGCCCAGTCCGTCAGGCGTTCGTATGCGGGCCGGTCCAGGTGCATCGCCTCGCGGATGGCCGCGATCCGCTCCGGGTCGGGCTGGTCGCCGGCGAGGGCGACGGCGGCGTCGCCCGGCAGCGCCTCGGTGAGAGCGAAGACGAGCAGCACGACGGCTGCCGTCTGTGCCACGCCGAGCAGCAGCCGCCGGGCGACCCAGGAGCGCAGTCCGCTCACGCGAGCCAGACCTTGTCGAAGCGTGCCCAGTCGAGGGAGTTGGCGGGGGCCTTCCGCTCGACGCCCCGGACGTTGCGGGCGGTGCCGAGGATCCAGTCGGCGAAGCCCCAGATCAGGAAGCCGCCTTCGGTGTACAGGCGGCGCTGCATGCGCTCGTAGACGGCGGCTCGGTCCTTCTTGTCCTTGGTGGACTGCGCCTGCTGGTACAGGGCGTCGAAGTCCTTGTGCTGCCACTTGGTGGCGTTGGTGGTCGAACCCGTCAGCAGGCGCTGCGAGATGTGGGACTCGATGGGCATGGCGCCGGATCGGTAGGAGGCGAAGGTTCCGGAATCGAGGATGTCCTTCCAGTAGCTGTCCTTGCTGCCGGTCCTGATCTCGATGGTCACTCCGGCCTTGGCCGCCTGATCACGGAAGATCGCCGCCGCCTCGGTGAACCCGGCGGCGACGGGGGAGGTGTCGAGGGTGACCTTGAGCTTCTCGGCGCCGGCCTGCTTCAGCAGCTTGCGAGCGCGGTCGAGGTCCTGTTCGCGCTGCGGCAGGCTGCCGGCGTAGTACTCGTAGCCCTTGCCGAACAGGTCGTTGCCGACCTCACCGGCGCCGGACAGGGCGCCGGCGACCAGTTCCTTGCGGTCGGCGATCAGGAAGAACGCCTCGCGGACCCGCTTGTCGTCGAAGGGCGGCCGGTCGGTCTTCATGACGAAGCCCTGCATGGCGCTGTTGCGGAGCCGCACGATCTGGATCTGCCCCTTGTTCTCGTGCGCGCGGGCGGTGGCGGGGTTGAGCTCGTGGGCGTACTCGACCTGGCCGCCCAGCAGGGCGTTGGTGCGTGCCGATTCTTCGTCGGCGACGACGAACTCCAGCTCGTCGAGGTACGGGGCGCCGTCCCAGTAGGCGTCGTTGCGTGTGAAGACGGCGGACTTGCCGGGGGCGAAGGAGACGAAGCGGAAGGGTCCGCTGCCGACCGGCTTCTTGTCGAAGTCCTGGGTCTCCTCGGGGACGATGTACGCGCCGAACGCGGCCAGGAGGTTGGGGAATTCGGCGGTCGGGCGCTTGAGGGCGAACTCGACCGTCCGCTCGTCGAGAGCTCTGCTCGCCTTGAGGTCGATGGGTTCCAGTGACGCCTTGGCGCGGAACGCCTTCGCGGGGTCGGCGATGCGGCGGTAGCTGTGGAGGACGTCCTGGGCGGTCACCGGCTTGCCGTTGTGGAAGGTTGCCTTCCGCAGAGTGACCTTCCAGCGGTCGAGGCCTGCGTTGGGCTCCCAGGCCGAGGCAAGTCGGTGCTGAGCGGACAGGTCAGGTCCGTAGTCGGCAAGCTTGTCGAAGAGCGCCTTGGCGCGGGCGACGTCGGCGAAGAGATTGGCCAGGTGCGGGTCGAGGGTCTCGCTCGCACCGCCGCCGGCGAAGGCGGCACGAAGGCGCCCGCCTCGCTTGGGCTTGCCGTCTGACGTGGCGGGGTCGGCGGCGGTGCCGGATCCGGCGCAGCCGGTGAGTGCGAGTGCGCTGATTCCCGCTGCGGCTCCGGCGGCGGCGAGGAAGCCCCGGCGGCGAAGGCCGGGGAAGCGGGGTTCATTGACGGCGACGTCGTGCATTGCGGTGTCCTTGCTGTGCGAGCGGATGAAGTCGTGGGGGCATGTGGGGTTCAGCGGCCGTCGGTGAGGCGGCCGATGAGATGCAGCCGGTCCGAAACGGCTGTTGCGGCCGGTGGCTCCCCCTCCCGCCAGGGCGGCTCCGTGCGCGGTCCGGGCCGGTCGTAGAGGGCGAGGGCCTCGAATCCGTGAGCGTCGAGGAGGCGGCGCATTTCCTGCGGGAAGAGCAGCCGCCATGCGGAGTGCTGTTCGACGGGCGGCAGTCCGTCGTCGGACGTCCACACCCGGGTGCGGCGAAACAGTTGCGCGGTCCGGTCCACCCGCAGGGTGGTGGTGGACCGGTAGGTGGTGTTCTGCCGGGTGAAGCCGTTGACGGTCGCGGTGTCGAGCAGTTCGGTACGGCCGAGGAAGAAGGCCCCGTTGCGCATCTCTGCGGCGAGCAGCCCGCCCGGAGTCAGACTGCGGCGGCAGGAGGCCAGGAAGCTGTCGAGCTCGTTGTTGGTGTGGCAGTACAGCAGCGCGCTGTCCAGGCACACCACAGCGTCGAAAGCCCGTTCCCCCAGGTCGAATCCGCGCAGATCGGATCGGAGGTAGCCAGGGCCGCGGTGATGCGCGCGGGCCCGGGCTCGCGGCGCCGGCCTCGCGCGTTGACGGGGAAGTCAGCGAGTGACCGGTAGGCGCGGGCCAGCTCGATCTCTCGTCGACGCGTCGTACGAACATCCCGGCGCACAGGTCCACGGGCTTGAGCACAAGCGGGTAACCGAGCCCCCGCGCCCCGCTGACAGTTCCGGCCCAGTCCGCACAGACCGCGAATCGCGGACCGGGCGCTTCGGCGTCGGCAAGGGCACGGCGGTGTCGCGTCCTTGCGGCAGGCGTTCTCCACCGCCTGCGGCGCCGGGCCCGGCAGTCCCATCCGGCGGGCGATACGGGCTGCCGTGGGGAGGTAGTAGTCGCAGGAGGTGATCACCCCGTCGAAACCCAGTGCGCCGTGGGCGCGCTCGACGAAGGGCAGCAGGGCGTCGGTGTCGTTGCTGTCGGCGGTCAGCACATGCTGCGCCGCGAGCAGCGGGTGCGCGGTGCCCTCAGGGGCGGAACGCAGATAGTGGTGCAGATCACGAGTGAGGAAGGTGAACTCGTGCCCGCCCTCGCGGATCGCTCGTGGCAGCAGCCTGCTCATCGATCCGACCCAGCTCTCGACCATCAGCAGATGGGCCACAGCTTCCCTTCTCGGAACGCAGTTGGAGGCATGACGCGTCGGCGGCACCGTCCAGGACGGCCCGGCTTGACGACGGCCACGTTATCGACAATCGTTTTCATTGTCAGCTGAATGCCCGTCGATTCTCTGAATGCGAGACCCGTGACTCCCGCTGCCCGCCCCGGGTGCGCTGTGCGCCCTCGTGGCCACCACCGACGCCCTGGCCCCGGCCGCATCCGTGCAGGCCACCGCCCCGGCTCCACCCCTTCGTTTCGGCGCCTGCCCGGAGTCCGTGCCGGCTCCGCCGGCGCCCTGCGGGTGGAGGGCGGATGAGCGTCCTGCTCGAAGGGCGACACCCGGACGGCAAGCACATCCGCATCGCCGTCTCACCCATACGCGCCTCGGGACCGCCCGAGGAGCGACGCGGCATCCGGATGGTGAACCCCGGCGGGCCGGCGCCGGCCCTCACCTGGGCCGCGCGGCACGTAGCGCGCTTCGGCCTGGGAGGCGGCGCCGGCCAGGTCCGCGATGCCTGACGGAAGGCGCGCCAACGACTCGCCGCCCACCCCGTGAACGGCTTCGGTCCGGCCGCATTCGACCGTGCCGGGTACTGGGCCTCGGTTGCGCCGAACGCTGGGTGGGACGTGCGGCAGGCAGCCACGCCTACGTGCACCACGGCAACGCGGAACCGCTGCGTCCCACCGCCCCCTTCGACAGCGCCGCGCCACGCACTACGGAACCTCCCGGCGACCGACGTGCACTGCACCGACCTGGCCTGCCGACCCTGAGCCCCTGACCACAAGGAGATTGATCATGACCGACGCCCCACACCCCTCGTACACCGTCCGCCCCGCCACGACAGCCGATGCGGAGGGCGCGCGCCGCGTCATGCTCGACACCTTCTACCAGGACTTCGGCTACGGCTACGTTCCCGCGTGGCACCGGGACGTCATCGACATCGAGGGCAGCTACTTGGACGACCCACGGCATCTGCTCCTGGTGGCCGTGCACGACGGTGAGGTGGTGGCCACAACCGCAGTGCGGTCGACGGGCCCGGCACACCCGCCCCACCCGCGATGGCTCGCCGAACGCTATCCGTCCGGGACGACCGCGCAGATCGTCCGTGTGTACGTCAGGACCGAGCACCGGCGGCACGGTCTGGCACGGACCCTGGTACGCATGGCCTGTGACTTCGCCGCCACGACTCCCGGCTACGACAGCATCTACCTGCACACCAACACCCATGTGCGGGGCGCCGAAGCCTTCTGGCGCAGCATGGCGAAGGAGGTCTTCGACGCCCGGACCACGGGCGAGCACGGACCGGGTGTCGCAACGGTGCACTTCGAGATCCCGATGTCCTCCTGAACGCGAACGAGCTCACGGACAGCGGAGCGTCCTTGTGGAGCCACGGCGCTCGCAAGGACTTGGGGAAGCGGTCGCTCTTCCTCCGGCCGCGGCTGCCGTGGCGCGGGTGCGGACCGCTCAGGCGCCGTACCGGGCGAGCGCCCAGCTGCTGCGCCGGGAGGGCAGGAGGGCGGCCCGGCGGCTGCCATGAGACCGGCGGGCCGTCCCGCCCCGGGCGACGACCCGGGGCGTGGGCCGTTCGTCCGGACGCACGAGAAAGGCGCCTGACCCGGGTCGTCGCCCGTCAGGCGCCTTTGGCTCGCCCTGCTCCGAGCAGGGCCTGATGACGTCATACCTCTGGTTGACGCGGCCGTTGTCGTAGGCCTCCGTCGTGCACGAGCTAGCGGTCGGAGTAGGGCAGCAGTGCCATCTCGCGTGCGTTCTTGATGGCGGTGGCGAGTTGGCGTTGCTGCTGGGCGGTG
The DNA here is from genome assembly GCF_044763255.1 of Streptomyces sp. NPDC096176. Classification (NCBI taxonomy): domain Bacteria; kingdom Bacillati; phylum Actinomycetota; class Actinomycetes; order Kitasatosporales; family Streptomycetaceae; genus Streptomyces; species Streptomyces sp. NPDC096176. The sequence goes on from NZ_JBIWFV010000011.1 coordinate 211,775, forward strand.
ATGCGGGTGACGCGACGGCTGCGGATCTTGCCGCGGTCGGAGATGAACTTCCGCAGCAGGTCGGTGTCCTTGTAGTCGATGTACGTGATCCGGGCCGCGTCCAGGGGGTTGGGGCGGGACTTCACCGGCTTGCGGGGATCGTGACGGCGGGCCATGAGTGTTCCTTCTTCGGTTCGGGTTGGTGTCCGGTGCCGGGGGGATTACGAGACGGGGTCGAGGAGCGAGTCGAACGCGGCGGGCAGGTGCTTCCACGCCTCGGGCCCGGCGGCGTACTCGTCGTCGGTGAGCAGGCAGGACTCGAGAAGCTGTGCCAGGCCGTCGCGGTCGAGGCCGGGTGAGGTGAAGACGAGGTGCTGGCAGCAGTCGCCGTGCTCCGGGTGCCAGTCCAGTGAGGCAGCGGCTCGGCGTACGGCGGGCACCAAGTCCCAGGCGGCGTCCGGGAGGGAAGCCAGCCACGGGCCGGCGTTCTCCACGCACAGCGCCCCGCCTGCCGCGTCCCAGGCAAGCAAGGTGTCCGGGCGGTCGGCGAGCCAGAACCGGCCACGGCTGCGCGCGGCGCTGCAGCAGAGGTCTTCCAGCGCCTGATAGAGGCGTTCGGGGTGGAAGGGGCGGCGGCGGTGCCAGACAAGCGTGGTGACTCCCGCTTCGTCCGCCTCCTGGGGCAGCAGGGCGCATGCCGGGTGCTGGGCGGCCGCCGCCGCTTCCACGTCGAAGCCGGCGAAGGCCAGTTCGGCGAGTTCACCGGATCCGGCGGGCACCCGGCGTGCGGTGGGGTGCAGTTGGGCCAGGAGTGCACGGTCCTCGTCGTCGGCGTCATCGCTGTCGACGAGAGCGAGGACGGGGGCGTACTCGAGCTGGCGGGCCCAGGTGTCGCCGACAGTGCGCTGGTCGGTCGAGGCCGCGGCAAGTCCGACCTCGGCGAGGTCGTCGCCGTTGGCGAGGTAGGGCAGCACAAGTGCGGGGTCGACCGCTGTGATCACGTTGGCGAGGATCAGATCGTCGCCGCCGTGCGCGGCGACGACCTCGGCCATCGCCTTGGGCTCGACCGAATCCCACAGCTCCACGATCGCGAGCCGGGTCAGCCCACTGTCGGCCAGGCGCTCCAGCTCGGGGACGAGGTCCTCGCGCAGCGCGCAGCAGGCGCAGTCGTTGACCAGCGGTGTCTCGCCGCAGGACAGCTCGCCGGAGGCGTCCCGGACGCTGCGCCGCACGGTGCCGGCCGCCGCGGTGGCCAGGTCGTGATGGAGGGCGACGCTGCCGGGGACGGAGCGCAGCAGGCGGTCGACGACCTCCTTGCGGGCGTCGGAATGGAGCCCGCCGACGATGACGACGGGCAGTAGGGGCTTGTCCTGCATCAGTTCGCTCCGCCGCGGCCGTAACGGCGCTCGAATCGCTCGACGCGGCCTGCCGTGTCCAGGACGCGGGCGGTGCCGGTGTAGAAGGGATGGCTCACGTTCGAGATCTCGACGTCCACAACGGGGTAGGTGTTGCCGTCCTCCCACTCGATGGACTTGTCACTGGACATGGTGGAGCGGGTGAGGAAGGCGGAGCCGGCGGCCTTGTCGCGGAAGACGACCGGGCCGTACGGGGGGTGGATTCCGGGCTTCATGGTGATGTCCTTCTGGGCTGGTCGGGGTCAGGGGCGGTGCGGTCAGCGTTCTTCGCGGAAGTCGACGTGCCTGCGGGCGATCGGGTCGAACTTGCGCAGGACCATGCGGTCGGGATCGTTCCGCCGGTTCTTGCGGGTGACGTAGGTGTAGCCGGTTCCCGCGGTGGAGCGGAGCTTGATGACCGGGCGTACTTCGTTGCGAGCCATGGGGCTAGTATATGACAATGGTTTCCATTACCAACAAGTCCCCGTCTGAAGAGAGGCAGGTAACACCTTGTCCGCCCACTGCCAACTGACCGGCGCCCAGCCGGGCTTCGGCAACAACATCTCCCACTCGCACCGGCGCACATCCCGGCGCTTCGACCCCAACATCCAGCGCAAGCGGTACTGGCTGCCGAGCGAGGGCAGGCATGTACGCCTGACGCTCAGCACCAAGGCGATCAAGGCGATCGACGTCATCGGCATCGAGGCCGCGGTCGCCCGCATCCGGGCGCGGGGAGGGAAGGTCTGATGGCCAAGCAGAGCAAGATCGCGCAGAACGAGAAGCGCAAAGCGATCGTCGAGCGGTACGCGGCCCGGCGCGCCGAGCTGAAGGAGATCATCCGGCTTCCGTCGTCGACTGATGCCGAACGTCGGGCCGCCATGGAGGAGTTGCGCCGCCAGCCGCGCAACGCCAGCGCGACCCGGATCCGCAACCGCGACAGTGTGGACGGTCGCCCCCGCGGGCATCTGCGCAAATTCGGGCTCTCCCGGGTCCGCATGCGTGAGCAGGCGCACGCCGGATTCCTTCCCGGAGTCACCAAGTCGTCCTGGTGACAGCACCGCCTGACCGCACCGCCTGACCGCACCGCCTGACGGCGGGCCGTCGCAACTGGCCGTGACCTCCGGCGGGGTCACGGCCAGAAGCCTGCCCGCGGCCGCGCAGGGCGCGCTGCGCCCTCCAAGGGTGCGACCGGATCCCGCGGCTCCTGATGCCCGTGGCGATCCGGGGAAAATTGAAAACGAAACCCATTCCCATGTAACCTCACACAGCCCCACCAGAGAGGACCCGAACAATGGCCGTTCCCAAGCGGAAGATGTCCCGCAGCAACACCCGCCACCGCCGTGCCCAGTGGAAGGCCGTCACGCCGCAGCTCGTGCCCATCACGGTCGACGGCGTCGCCTATCTGGTGCCGCAGCGGCTGGCCAAGGCGTACCAGCGCGGTCTGCTGCGCCCCGAAGGCTGACGCGCATGCCCGAGCGACTGCCTGTCACTGTCCTGTCCGGATTCCTCGGGGCGGGCAAGACCACCCTGCTCAACCATGTGCTGAGCAACCGCGAGGGACTGCGCGTCGCGGTCATCGTCAACGACATGAGCGAGATCAACATCGACGCGGCACTGGTGCGCGGCAGCGAGGCCGCCCTCTCGCGGACCGAGGAACGTCTCGTCGAGATGACCAACGGGTGCATCTGCTGCACCCTGCGCGACGACCTGCTCGAGGAGGTCGACCGGCTCGCTCGCGAGGACCGGTTCGACTACCTGCTCATCGAGTCCAGCGGCATCTCCGAACCCATGCCGGTGGCCGCCACCTTCGCCTTCCCCCGCGACGACGGCGCCACCCTCGGTGATCTGGCCCGCCTCGACACCATGGTCACGGTCGTCGACGCCGCAAACTTCCTGCCGGAACTGGCAGGCGGGGACGGGCTCGTGGAGCGGGGGCTCGACCAGTACGAGGACGACGAACGGACCGTCAGCGACCTGCTGATGGACCAGATCGAGTTCGCCGACGTGATCGTGCTCAACAAGCTCGACCTCGTCGATGCGGAGAGCGCCGACCGGCTCCGTGCCACGCTCACGCGTCTCAACCCGGTGGCGCGGATCGTGCCCGCCACACAGGGGCGCGTCAACCTCACAGATGTGCTGGGTACCGGGCTGTTCGATCTGGAGCGTGCCCAGCAGGCCCCGGGCTGGGTCATGGAACTCAACGGTGATCACGTCCCGGAGACCGAGGAGTACGGCATCTCCAGCACGGTCTTCCGCTCCGAGCGGCCCTTCCATCCCGGCCGGCTCTGGCAGTTCGTCACCGAGGAACTCGACAGCGGCATGTACGGGCAGATCCTGCGCTCCAAGGGCTTCTTCTGGCTGGCCAACCGCCCCCAGGTGACCGGCCTGTGGTCCCAGGCCGGCTCCGTCGCCCGCTTCGAGCCCTCCGGCGCCCGGGACACGGACACCACCCAGGGCCAGGAACTGGTCTTCATCGGCACCGGCCTGCACGTCCAGGCTCTTCACTCCGCATTGGCCGCCTGCCTGTTGGCGGAAGACGAAAGCACCCCGGCCATCGATCCGTTCCCCGCGTGGGACACCTACGGAATCGACGACGCCTGCGAACACGAGCACGAGCAACCCGAGCTCGTGGCGCAGGGGTGAGGACTCCGGGTTGGGCAGTGGTCGCAGCCACGGCACTGCCCAACCCGGTTGGTGGACCGTGATGTCGGCTCGGCCATGTGTACGGCGGCGACGAACGGCAGTCGATCCTCCGGGCACGTGGACACTCCGGCTATCGTGATGCGTCCTTCGGACGACCGGAGCTGATGTGAACGAACCGGATGGATCGCTGAACGATCTGCAGGTCGAGCGGGTCGACATTCCCGGGCGGTCCGGGACACACGCCGCCGTGGATCGCCCTGCTGTCCCGGCGTCTGTCCTCGCCGCAGGCGCGGCCTCGTTGCTGGCTCTGTGCGGGCTCGCCTGGGCCGCAGGAGCGGCGGATTGGCTGACTCACCCCGGATTCCGTGCATGGCAGACGATCTGCGTGGCCATCACCGTTCAGGCCCTTCCCTTCCTCATCCTGGGCACGCTGATCTCCGGGGCGGTCAACGCCTTCGTACCCGCGCATGTATTCAGTAGGGCGCTGCCGCGCAACCCCGTTCTCGCAGTGCCGGTGGCGAGCGCGGCCGGGATCGTGCTTCCGGGCTGCGAGTGCGCCTCGGTGCCCGTGGCCGGGAGTCTGATCCGGCGGGGTGTGACACCGGCCGCCGCTTTTGCGTTCCTCCTGTCCGCGCCCGCCGTCAACCCGATTGTGCTGGCCTCCACCGCCGTTGCCTTCCCGGGCCGCCCCGAGATGGTTGCCGCGCGGCTCATCGCCTCACTTGCCGCCTCCGCGGCGATGGGCTGGCTGTGGCTGAGGCTCGGGCGCTCGGAGTGGCTGCGGATGCCGGCCCGGCACACCGGCCACCAGCACGGGCACAGCCGTTGGGAGGAGTTCCGGCTCGGCTTCCAACACGACTTCCTGCACGCCGGAGGATTCCTCGTACTCGGCGCCATGGCCGCGGGCGCATTCAATGTCACCGTGCCACGGTCGTGGCTGGACACCTTTGCCGGATCGCCGTGGATGTCGGTGCTGTTCCTGGCCGTACTCGCGATCGTCCTGGCCGTCTGCTCGGAGGCCGACGCCTTCGTCGCCGCATCGCTGACCGGGTTCTCGCCCACCGCCCGCCTGACGTTCATGGTGGTCGGCCCGATGGTCGACGTGAAACTGATCGCCCTGCAGGCCGGCACGTTCGGCCGGTCCTTCGCCGTCCGGTTCTCCGCGACCACCGCAGTGGTCGCCATCGTGTGCAGTGCATTCGTCGGGTGGTGGCTGCTGTGAGACGAACCTTCCAGCCCCTGTTGCTTCTGCTGACCGGAGCCGGGGTCCTGCGCGTGTCCCTGTTCAGCGACATCAGCCTGCGCTACGTGAAGGAAGGGCTGCAGCCCTTCCTTGTCGCATCCGGGATCGTTCTGTGCGCCCTGGGGCTGATCGGCGCTCGGCGCGACGGGCTGCCCCTGCCCGGACGCTGCCAGGGCAATGACGGACCGCCGGCCGACGCCTCCGTGGAGTCGGCGCACGGGCACGACCACCTCCACGGCCCTCGTATCGCCTGGCTTCTGCTGCCGCCTGCCCTCGCGCTGCTGCTCTTCGCCCCACCGGCCCTCGGCTCCTACACGGCGACACGCGACAACCCGAAGATCGTCGAGGACTACGAGCGCTTCGACCCGCTCCCCGCTCACGGCCCCGCCGCACTCTCCCTCACCGAATTCATCGCGCGGCTGCAACAAGAGGAACAGCAGAGCCTCAAGAACCGCACCGTAGCGCTGCAGGGATTCGTCACACCGCACAGAGACGGCAGTTGGGAGCTGAGCCGGCTCCTGGTCTCCTGCTGCGCGGCCGACTCCCAGTCGCTGACCGTCACCATGCACGGTGTGAAAGCACCGCCACGCGACACCTGGGTGAAAGTGACGGGCACCTGGCACCCGCGCGGCACTCTGGGGACCACCTCCGCCGCCCTGGCGCTCGATGTCGACACCATCCAGACAATCCCCGAGCCGCCCACTCCGTACATCGACAGGGCCCCTGCCCTCGACTGAACGCAGGCGCCGCAGCCCACGTCCGTGGAGCGGCTCCAGGTGGAAGGCGCGATCCATCAGGGCGATAATCGAAGTGATAACGGTTCCGGTTTCACTTGGCTCGGAGGACGCACATGCGCATGTCCTCAGCCCGCGGCACGGCCTTCCTCAGCGGCATCGCGCTGGTCCTGCTCTGCGCCTGCGGCAGCTCTTCGAGCGCCGGCTCGGGCAGCAGCCCGCCAAGCGTGGACGCGACCTCCGCCATCCCGGTCGTCGCCTCGACGAACGTGTACGGGGACATCGTCGAGCAAATCGGCGGTGACAAGGTCAGCGTGCTCTCCATCATCAGCGACCCTGCGCAGGATCCCCACTCGTACGAGGCCAGCACGCGGAACCAGCTCGAGCTGTCCCGGGCGAAGGTTGTCGTCGAGAACGGAGGCGGCTACGACGACTTCGTCGGCAGGATGCTCCACAGCGCCAAGAACTCCTCGGCCGCTGTCATCAACGCCGTGGAGGTCTCAGGAAAGAAACCGGGCGCAGAGCTCAACGAGCACGTCTGGTACGACGTGCCCACGATGGCAAGGCTGGCCGACCGGATCGCGGACACACTGGCCAAGACCGCTCCGGGGGGCGCCGGCACCTTCCAGCAGAACGCCAAGGCGTTCAAGGAGAAACTGACGCTGATCCAGGACAAGGAAGCGCAGATCAGGGCGGACCACGAAGGCGGGGCGGTGGTCGTCACGGAGCCCGTCCCGCTGTATCTGATCGAGGCGAGCGGGCTGCGGAACCTCACGCCCGCGGACTTCAGCGAAGCCGTGGAGGAGGGCGACGAGGTGTCGCCGAGGATCCTCCGGCAGACGCTCGGCCTGCTCACCGACCGGCAGGTCGAAGCACTCGTCTACAACGAGCAGACCTCCAGCCCGCAGACGGAGAAGGTCAAGCAGGCCGCCGAGGACAACGGCATCCCGGTCGTCCCCGTCACCGAGACCCTGCCCCAGGGTGAGGACTACATCGGGTGGATGACCGCCAACGTCGAGGCGCTCAAGCGCGCATTGGACGAGTAGCCGGATGCGGAGTTGGACCAACCATGGACCGCACAGAAGCTGTCTCTCCACTCTTCCACCGACGGCCGGCCACACACGGGAGCGCCGCCCCGGCCGAGCCGGTGATCAGTCTGCGGGGCACTGCTCTGGCCTACGGAGACCGCGTGCTCTGGCGCGATCTGGACCTCGATGTGCGACCCGGGGAGTTCCTCGCGGTGCTGGGTCCGAACGGATCCGGCAAGACCAGCCTGCTGCGGGTGATCCTGGGCCGACTGCAGCTCACCGCCGGCTCCCTCACGGTCCTGGGCCGTGCCCCCCGGCGCGGCAGCAGGCACGTCGGCTACGTCCCTCAGCAGAAAACGTTGCCCGCACACACGATGCTGCGGGCCCGCGACCTGGTTCAGCTCGGACTCGACGGACATCGCTGGGGGCTGTCGCTCGCTCCCGGGACGACCCGCCGCCGGGTCGACGACATTCTTGCCTCTGTCGGGGCGACCCCCTTCGCGAACGTTCCCGTCAGCAGACTTTCCGGCGGTGAGCAGCAACGCCTCCGCATTGCGCAGGCGCTCGCCACCGATCCGCGGATCATGCTCTGCGACGAGCCCCTGCTCTCCCTCGATCTGCAGTACCAGCGCACCGTCACCGACCTGGTGGAAGGACGGCGACGCTCCGCCGACACCGCCGTCGTCTTCGTGACACACGAGATCAACCCTGTCCTGGGGCTGGTGGACCGGGTCCTGTATCTGGCCCAGGGTGGCTTCCGGATCGGGACGCCGGACGAGGTGCTGACGTCGTCCACGCTGTCGCAGCTGTACGGGACGCAGGTCGATGTCGTCCGTATCAGGGGGCGCATCGTCGTCATCGGAGCGCCCGACACCGCCACCGTTCACCACCATGCGGAGAGGCCGAACGGGGGCGGACCGTCGTGATCGGACGTTGGCTGCTCGCCGAGGGGGACGGCACCGGCGTCTGGCAGCAGATCTTCAATTTCGACAACTACGGCGAGCTGCTCGGTCTGGTCCAGAACTCTCTTCTGGCCGGGGCTCTTCTCGGCCTGGTCGGCGGCCTGGTCGGGGTGTTCGTGATCATGCGCGATCTGCCGTTCGCGGTGCACGGCATCAGTGAACTGTCCTTCGCCGGCGGGGCGGCGGCGCTGCTGCTGGGGGTGAACATCGTCGCCGGGTCCATCGTGGGATCCTTGCTGGCGGCGGCAGCGATCGGCGTACTTGGTGTCCGCGCCCGCGACCGTAATTCGATCATCGGCGTGATCATGCCTTTCGGACTGGGACTGGGGGTGCTCTTCCTGTCCCTCTACAAGGGGCGGGCGGCGAACAAGTTCGGGCTCCTGACAGGCCAGATCATCGCCGTCGACACACCGCAGATGTCGTGGCTGATCAGCACCTCCATCGTGGTGCTCATCGTTCTGCTGATCGTCTGGAAGCCGCTGACGTTCGCCGGCGCCGACCCGGAGGTGGCCGAAGCGCGCGGCGTCCCCGTACGCGCGCTTTCGCTGGCGTTCATGCTGGTCCTCGGGTTGGCGGTCGCTCTGTGTGTGCAGATCGTCGGAGCGTTGCTGGTGCTCTCGCTGCTCGTCACTCCCGCGGCGGCCGCCGCGCGGATCACGGCCTCCACGGTCCTGCTTCCCGTACTGAGCGTCGTCTTCGCACTCATCTCGATCGAGGGAGGGATTCTGCTCGCCCTCGGCAGCACGGTCCCCATCAGCCCCTATGTAACGACGATCTCCTTCGTGATCTATCTCGCCTGCCGCCTGGCGACCACGAAACGCGCCAAGCGAACGCCCCGGGTTCTGAACTCCGCATCCGAAGTGGGCGCCATGCGTGTTTGACATGGCCTTGTTCTCCGTCGGACTCGGTTCGCCTCGGCTCGGCACACGGGAGCAGACTGGAAGGGCAGTCCATCGTCCGGCAGGTACGGAAGGATCTCGCCATGCATCCCGTCGCTCTCGCCGGCGCAGCAGCCGGCCGTCTGGCTCACTACGCGATTTCCGGAGTGGTGGGCGGCCTGATCATCCGAGGGGCCTCGAAGCGTCTCCCCGACGGCACATCGGCGGCCCGTAAGGCGGTCGTCGGGGGTATAGCGAGTGGCCTCGTCGCGGGGCGGTGGCTGGCCTCGGCCGCCGAGGAGGCACGACTCAAGGCCGGTGACGTGGTCGCCGAGGCGCGGACCACGCTCGGCGAAGAGGCACCGCCCCCCTCCGCGGTCAGCGTCGAGGACCACGATCACGGACACGAGCACTGATCATGCCCGGCGTGGTCGTACGTTCCGTCGCCGCGGGCCGTGCACGGCTGACCGTTCCATGGGTGCGCGCCCGCCCGGGCAGCGCCGGTCTTGTCGACGAGCGGATGATGGGCATCAGTGGGTTCCGTGCACTGCGGATCTTCCCCCGCACCGGAAGCGTCGTGATCTGGGTGGCGCCGGACCGTCTGGACGTCGACCGTCTGGTTGCCGCGCTTGAAGAAGCCCCGCCGGTGTCGGCGCCTGCCAAACCAACCCGTTCCACACCCGACTCCTCCACCGGTGAGCTCGCACGGCTGGTCGTCGGCGGCGCGGTCCTCGCACTCGTCGCACTGCGCCGCCTGCTGGGTCGCCCACGTTTCGCCTTCGGCTCCTCCGGACTCCTCGGCGCGGTCACGGTTTTCACCGGCCTTCCCTTCTTCCGTGGCACCCTGCGCACGTTGAGGGGCCGCAGTCATCCGGGAACGGACACTCTGGTCACAGCAGCGACGCTCATCTCGCTGCTTCTCCGAGAGAACGTCGTGGCCCTCACCGTGCTGTGGCTGCTGAACATCGGTGAGTTCCTTCAGACCCTGACCCTGCGGCGCACCCGGCGCGCCATCGAGGAACTGCTCACCATCGGCGAGGAGCGCGTTTGGCTCGTACGCGAAGGCGTCGAGGTGGAGGCCGCACTCGAAGACGTCGAGCCTGGTGACATCGTCGCCGTCTACGAACACCACCGGATCCCCGTCGACGGACACGTCATCTCCGGTGAGGCCCTGGTGAACCAGGCCGCGATCACCGGTGAGGCCCTGCCCGTCTATGCCCGGGAAGGCACCCACGTCTACGCCGGGACCATCGTCACCTCCGGCTCGATCAACGTCCGCGCCACCTCGGTGGGCCGGGACACCACCGTGGGCCGGATCATCAGCCGGGTCGAGGAGGCCCAGGCCGACCGGGCGCCGATTCAGACCGTGGCCGCCCGCTTCACCCGGCGCTTCGTCCCCGTCTCGTTCGCCCTGGCCACGCTGACGTACGTGCTCACCCGCGACGCACGCCGCGCCATGACCATGCTCCTCATCGCCTGCCCCTGCGCCGCCGGCCTGGCCACACCGACCGCCATCAGCGCCGCCATCGGCAACGGCGCGCGCCGCGGCACCCTCATCAAGGGAGGCACCCACCTGGAGGGCATCGGCCGCGTGACGGCCGTCGTCTTCGACAAGACCGGCACGCTCACCTTCGGGCGCCCCCTGGTCACCAGTGTCGTGACCCTCAGCAACCGATTCACCGCCGACGAGGTGCTCAGCCTGGCCGCCTCCGGAGAGCTCCACGCGAGGCACCCGCTCGCCCAGGCCATCGTCGCCCGCAGCGAGGAACAGCACCTGCACGTGCCCATTCACCAAGCCTGCGAGGTCGTCCTCGGCATGGGCATGCGCGCCGAACTCGACGGCACCCGCCTACTCGTGGGCAGCCCCGCCCTTCTCCGCCAGCACGGTGTCGAACTGACCGACGAGGCCCAGGGCTGGGTCGAACAGCTCCGAAGAGGCGGCGAAACCGTCATCTGCATCGCCCATGACGACGACCTGATCGGACTGCTCGGAGTCTCCGACGCCGTACGCTCCGGCGCCGCGACCGTCATCCAGCAACTCGGAGATCTCGGCGTCTCCCGACTCATCCTGCTCACCGGTGACGCACCCGAGACCGCACAGGTCGTCGCCGACACCCTCGGCATCACCGAAGTGCACTCCCACGCCCTCCCCGAGGGCAAACTCCAGCTGATCCGCGACCTGCAGGGCGAAGGGCACACCGTCGCCATGGTCGGCGACGGCACCAACGACGCCCCCGCCCTCGCCCTGGCCGACGTCGGCATCAGCATGGGGGAGCACTCCTCGCACGTGGCCCTGGAGACCGCCGACATAGCTCTCGCGGGCAATGATCTGCGTCAGGTCGCCGCCGTCGTCGAACTCAGCCGCCACACCCTGCGCGTCGTACGGCAGAACTACGGTCTCGCCATCGGGGTCAACCTCGTCGGTCTGCTCGTCGGCGCCGGCGGATCCATGAACCCCGTCTTCGCGGCTCTGCTCCACAACACCAGCAGCATCGCGGTCGTCGGCAACTCGGCCCGCCTGGTCAATCACACTCCCCATCTGCCCCGCACGACCGACGAGCAGCTCAAGGCGGCACCTCTCGAAGACCGCAGGGTCCAGTGACGTTGTCAGCGCGTCCTCCCGGTCGGGGTTCCCACCAGCCGGTCCCACCGCGCAATGGAATTCGTCTGTGTCCTCGACGGGCCACAGCAGCATCCTGTGCAGGAGCCCGAGGTGTGATTCCCGGGCTGCTCACGCGCTCGGCGGAATGACCCTGCCTTTCGACCTGCCGTGAGTCCGGATCACGCGGGGGCGGGAAGGCCGGGCCCCGCGTAGAGGGTGTTCGGAAAGCTGAGGGTCCGGTAGACGGACACGTGGCCCGCGAGCTCGGAGCACGCCTGCGCCGCCGCGGTGACGCGGTGGGTGTATGCGGGGTCCTCGGCGTCCACCAGGACTCCGAGGGTCGTACCGCTGTGCCCGACGGCCACTCCCAGCCCACCGACGTCACGGCAGATCTCGCACATGGGCTCCAGGGATCGTTTGTAACGAAGTGCTTGGTTCATCAAGGCGCTTCGGGTGGCGATCCTTCCCACTTCCGCGAGGTCCCTCCGGCCGATGGCGTCGGTGAGGCGGTCCAGCAGGCGTACGTATTCGCGGCGGTCGGCTGCCGTGAACGGCTTGGGGACGCGGTTGAAGTCCACGGTGTCCACCGAGCCGCCCTCGTCGATTCCCACCACCCCCATGGCCGGCAGCGATCCCAGGACCGTTCGCAGTCTCACGGTGCGGTGGTGGAAGGCGACGATCGCCGGATAGAGCACGCCATCGGTGGGTTCGATGCGTGCCAGCAGCCGCTCGATCCGAGAGGCGGGCATCTCGACATCCAGCGCCTGGCCCATAGCTCGCGCGGTGGCGACCAGGTCGGCGGAGGAACTGGCCAGTCCCTTCCCCTCCGGGATGACACTGCTGACGGTCAACGTCCCCCCTGTCGGCTGCGGTGTCTCCTCGAGGATCATGCTTGCCAGTCGGTGGGCCTTCGTCTTCTCGGGCGGCTGGACCAGCAGTTCGCTGGAGTCGGGGTCCTGCCGGAAGGTGGCCATCGTCCACCGGGCGACGGGCAGCGTCACCAGGAAGTCCCCGTCCTTCTCGGGCAGTACGCCCTGCAGCAGTTCGCCGAAGGTCCCGAAGGCGGTCCCCACTCCCGTGCGCGTCGGTCCATGTCGCGGCAGGCGAGGTCGCGGCCCGACCTCCAGGGACAGCTTCACGTAATTCCTCTGCTCTGTGGGCCGGTCGGCGCCTGGATGCATCACCGCACCCAATTGAAAGTGACAATCGTTTCTATCTGAGCGGAGCGTTCCGGGCAAGTCGCGGTTCGCCCGCTAGTCGAACTTGACAATCATTTTCATTTAGTGTGATGCTGCGGCCCGGGTCGTCGGCCCGAGTCCGGGGAGGAGGAGGCGTGAGCGAGCAGGATCGAAGCCGTACTGCCGAGATGCGGGACGTGATCAAGCGCACCATCGAGTCCGGATTCACGCCCCAGGTCATCCACCGGCAGACCCGGGACACGGACAATGTCCAGACCTACCTGTTCACGCTGCTCCGCCTTGCGGCCGCTTGACGGGGAGACAGGAATGTACGAACACATAGCAGAAGCACTCAAGAAGCCCGATCTCATATCCCTGCAACCGGGCTTGGTCTGTCTCCGGTTCGAGACCATGAAGATCTATTCGGCCCTGGGGGCGGTCCGCCACCTCTTGGAGACCGGCGCCGTCAAGCCTGGTGACACACTCATCGACAGTTCGAGCGGCATCTACGCACAGGCATTGGCGCTTGCCTGCCATCGCTACGGAATGAAGTGCCACATCGTGGGGTCCACGACCGTGGACCGGCCCCTTCGCGTGCAGCTGGAGATACTCGGCGTCACGCTGGAGCAGGTCAGGCCCTCGAAGAACCTGCGCCTGGACCAGGAACTCCGGGTGCGGCGCATCGCCGAGATCCTGGAGGCGAACCCGTCGTACCACTGGATGCGGCAGTACCACGACAGCATCCACTACTACGGCTACCGCGACGTCGCCGAAGTGATCGATCAGCAGGTGCCCGCCGGGCCGCTCGCCCTGGTGGGCGGTGTGGGCTCGGGGGCTTCGACGGGCGCCATCGCCACGTATCTGCGCGAGGCGGGCAGAGATGTGTCCCTGGTCGGCGTCCAGCCCTTCGGCAGCGTCACCTTCGGCTCGGAGCATGTCGCCGACCCGGACATGATCATCGCCGGGATCGGCAGCGCCATCGAGTTCAAGAACGTACGGCACGAGCTGTACGACAGGATCCACTGGGTCAACTTCGACTGTGCACTCTCCGGCGCAGTCGAACTCCTGCGGAGCAGCGGAGTCTTCGCCGGCCTGTCGACCGGCGCGGCCTACCTCGCCTCCCAGTGGGAGCGCCGCAGGAACGATTCCCCCACGTACGTCTTCATCGCCGCAGACACGGGCCACCGCTACGTCGAGAGCGCCTATGCCAAGCACGCGGAAGCCCATGACTTCGACACCCTGAAACCGCACGAGATCACAACTCTCGAAGAGCTGAGACACCCGTGGTCGACCACGTCGTGGCCCGACCTCCGGGCTTCGAGTGAGAGCCGAGCACCTCGCTGATTCCGCTTCCGGCGGACCCCATTCCCAAACGGACCGACACCCCCGATGAGAGACACCGAAATGTCACACCCCAAGCCGCAGACAGTCGCGGAACTGACCGAGGCCGTACTGTCCGGCGCGTACGGCCGCGACCCGAAGGACTTGGCTGTCACCAGCGCGTTCTGGCTGTATCACACCACCCGGCTGGCCGGAGGCCCGGTCACCTACCACAACCACTACCTCGTGCTCCGGGTCGGTCAGTCCTTCGGCGCCTCCTCTTTCGAGGCGGGTGAACTCGCCCCGGACTTCTGCGAGAACGCTTCCGGCCACACCCTGGACACGCTGCTGCGCCACGCATCGACCCCCGTTCGTGTCGCCGCCCTCGACGCCTACCTGTCACAGGTGCAGCCGCACCGGGACGCAGTCGAGGCCGAGAGCGTCACGCTGCCCTTGGGGACCCCGGAAATCCGTGCCCGTGCCCGGGATGCCTCCATCGCCGGTCTGCTCGACATCGAGCCGGGGGCCAAGGTGGCGCTCATCGGTGTGGTCAACCCTCTCGTCGCGGCGATACGCGAGCGGGGCGGCGTCTGTCTGCCCTGCGACCTGAACCTGCGCACCACCCAGTGGGGCGAGCAGGTGAGCGACGACATGACCGAAGTGCTGAAGGAGGCCGACGCCGTCGTGGCCACGGGCATGACCCTGAGCAACGGCACCTTCGACCTCATCCTCCAGCACTGCCGGGAGCAGGGCGTACCGCTCATCGTCTACGCACAGACCGGCAGCGCCGTTGCTCGAGCGTTCCTGCCCGCCGGAGTGACCGCCCTGAATGCCGAGCCGTTCCCCTTCTCGCAGTTCAGCGCCGACCCCACACTCATGTACCGCTACCGCGCCGACCAGTTCCTGAGCGCGAACGGGGAGGGGGCGTGAGCATCGACGCCAAGGAGCCGGCGGTGGATCGCGAGGCTCCGGAGGCCGAGGAGCCGCTGCCGGGCGACCTGCGGATGGCCCGTGCCCTCTGGCCGGTCCTGCTGGCCTCGGCGGTCGGTCTGCTGCCGTTCACCATCTTCAGCACCTACCTGGTGCCGATCGCGGAGGAAGCCGGGAGCAGCGTCGCCGCGATGGGCGGACTCCGCGGACTGGGCGGTCTCGCCGCCCTGTTGGTCGGCACCGCTCTCGCACCGTTCATCGACCGAGTACGCAAGGACTGGGCGGCCGTGGGCGGACTGGTGGCCCTCGGGGCCTCCGCGGCCCTGGGCGCGAGCGGGGACTTCATCCTCCTCGCCGTCTTCTGCCTGCTGGTGGGTGCCAGTACCTCCGTGCTCAATCCGGCCCTCACCGCGGCGGCCGCCGACCGCTTCGGCACGGGCAAGGCGGCCGGCCGGGCGGCGACCCTGGTCACCGCGGTGCAGTCGATGACCGCGATGCTTGCCGCGCCGGTCGTGGCCCTCCCGGCGCTGTTGTGGGGCTGGCAGGGAGACCTCGTCGCGGTGTCGGTGGGCTCGCTTCTCCTGGCGGTGGTCTTCTGTGCAAGGGCCAGACGCAAGGACTCCGACGAGGCCGGGAACACGCAACGCCTGAGCTACCTCGCGTCGTTCAAGGCCCTGGGCGCGATTCGCGGTGCGGTGCCCCTGCTCCTCATCTCCCTGCTGCGCACAGCGGTGTTCATGGGCTACCTCGCCTACCTGGCCGCCTACTACGACGACCGCTTCCAACTCGCCCCCGGCCTCTTCGCCCTCGTCTGGACACTGAGTGGCGCGTCGTTCTTCGTGAGCAACCTCCTCACCGGGCGGCTCACCAACGCCGACCGGCCCCGGATCAGCACCGAACGCCTGCTGGCAATCGGCCTGTTCGCTGCGCTCGCCTCGGTCGTGGGCTTCTACTTCACGCACTGGCTCCCGCTCGCACTCGCGCTGACATCGCTGCACGCCGCCAGTCACGCCGTCGTGGCCGCTTGCGCCGTCAGCCTCCTCGTCCGGCGTTGCGACTCGCTGCGCGGCTCGGCACTGAGCCTCAATGCCGCGGGCCAGAGCTTCGGAGTCTTCGTCGGCGCGGCCCTTGGCGGCGCCGGCCTCGGTCTCGCCGGCTACCCGGGCATCGCTGCCGTCTTCGGTGCCCTCGTCGTCGCCGCACTGGGAGCCGCCGTCCTGGTGCTGCGTGCGGGCCATGAGGAACCCGAGGACGAGGCGAACGACGCGCAGGCCTCCGCGTAAGGGCATGGCCTCGTGCCGTCCGCCCCGGCCCGGGGCGGACGGCACGAGGAGGCGTGCCATGCGCTGGTGAATATGGTTCCGATTATCGAAAGCAAAGGGGTCGGCTCAATGCCTCCGCCCGCGATCTCCACACCGCCGGTTGGTACCGGTGCGGCCGGGCCGGCCGAGATGACACCGTCCGAACCTGCTGGGGGAGTGAAGGACCGGCTCGCCTCCCGAAAGGGCCTGGTGGTCACCTGCGCCGCACTGATCACCCTCCTCCTCGTCTCCGTCGTCGTCGCCATCGGTCTGGGCTCCGCCGTGATCCCACCGGGGGAGACCGCGCGGTATCTGTGGGCGGCTCTCAGCGGCGGACGCATCGAATCAGGTGAGATCACGACGTACCAGATCATCTGGCAGATCCGCACGCCGCGGGTGCTGCTGGCGGCGCTCGTGGGGGCCGGCCTGAGCGCGGTCGGCGTTGCCATTCAGGCCATGGTGCGCAACGCACTCGCCGACCCCTTCGTCCTCGGTGTCTCGTCGGGTGCGTCTGTCGGCGCTGTCGGTGTCACGGTCACCGGGGGACTGGCGGCGCTCGGCATCTACGCGGTCTCCGCCGGCGCGTTCATCGGCGCGCTGGTCGCCTCGTTCCTGGTGTACGTCGCCTCATCCAGCCGGGGCGCGCTCTCACCGCTGCGTCTCGTGCTGACGGGCGTGGCCATGTCGCTCGGCTTCCAGGCGGTGATGAGCCTCATCATCTACTTCGCGCCGGACAGCGAGGCGACCAGCATGGTCCTGTACTGGACGATGGGCAGCTTCGGCGCTGCGACCTGGGGCGCGCTGCCCGTCGTGTCCGTGGTCGTGGTGCTGGGACTGGCCGCCCTGTACGGATACGGGCGGGCTCTCGACGTGCTGGCCCTCGGGGACGAGACCGCCGCCAGCCTCGGCATCAGCCCTGACCGGCACCGCAAGGGCCTGCTCGTGCTCGTCTCGCTCGTCACCGGCGTCATGGTCGCCGTCAGCGGCGCCATTGCGTTCGTCGGACTGGTCATGCCCCACGTGGTCCGCATGGTCGTCGGCGCCACCCACGCCCGTGTGCTCGTCGTGGCACCACTGGTCGGCGCGATCTTCATGGTCTGGGTCGACCTGGTATCCCGAACGCTGGTGGCCCCGCGCGAGCTGCCTCTCGGCGTCATCACCGCACTTGTCGGCGTGCCCGTCTTCATCGCCCTGATGCGCCGCAAGGGCTATACGTTCGGAGGCCGTTGAGATGGACCTGAAGCTTGACGAACTCTCCGTGATGACCGACGGCAAGAGTCTCGTACGCGGCCTGTCCCTGGAAGTGGGGAACGGCCAGGTGGTTGGCCTGGTCGGTCCGAACGGAAGCGGCAAGTCCACTGCCCTTCGATGCGTGTACCGAGCACTGCGCCCCAGCTCCGGCACCATCTGGGTGGGCGAGGACGACCTGACCCGTCTGACCATGCGCCGCAGCGCCCAGACCATTGCGGCCATGACCCAGGACGGCTCAGTCGACCTCGACTTCACGGTCGAGGAGGTCATCGCGCTGGGACGTGCACCTCACCTCCACGGCAACCAGGCGCTCAGCAGCCGCGAGCGGGCACTGTGTGAGCGGACGATGGACCAGCTCGACGTCAGGCACCTCGCCCGCCGGGGCGTCCTGACGCTGTCCGGCGGGGAACGTCAGCGCGTCCTGCTGGCCCGCGCGCTCGTCCAGGAGCCGAAGATCCTCGTGCTGGACGAGCCGACCAATCACCTTGATGTCCGGCACCAGGTGGAACTGCTCTCCCTCCTGCGCGGCTCGGGCCTCACCGTCCTCGTCGTCCTGCACGACCTCAACCTCGCCGCGGCCGCCTGCGACCGCCTCGGCGTGCTCTCCCAAGGCCGCCTGGTGACCGCCGGCACGCCCGAGGAAGTCCTCACCATGGAACTGGTCGACGACGTCTTCGGCGTCAAGGCGAGCATCGTTTCCCACCCGCTGACAGGTGGCCCCCAACTGCTGTACTCGCTCAACCCCTCCCTGTGAAAGGCAACTCCACGTCATGCGTACAACCCGACCCCTCGGCTCGGTGCGGCAACGGGCCGCCCTCGGATCCGCGCTCGCAGCGACGCTGCTGCTCAGCGGCTGCGGCGCCGAGGTCGAACCGGACGCCAGGGCAACCGACAAGGTCACCGTCAAGCGCTGCGGTGAACCGGTCCAGTACACGGTCCCGAAGCGGGCTGTCGCCTACGAGGGCGGCAGCGCGGACAAGCTCTTCAGCCTGGGTCTGACCGAGCACGTGCACGGTTATGTGATGCCGCCCGCGAACCCGCCGGTGAGCGAGTCACCGTGGGCATCCGAGTACGCCAAGGTGAAGATGCTCAGCGACGACCTCCTCAACAAGGAACTCGTCGTCGAGGCCAAGTCGGACTTTGTCGTCGCGGGCTGGAATTCCGGCTTCAAGGACGAGCGGGGCATCACGCCGGCGATCCTGGACAAGCTCGGTATCCAGAGCTTCATGCACACCGAGAGCTGCTTCAACTACCCCAAGTACCCCGAGAAGGTCACCCCCTTCGAAGCTCTCTACACCGACCTCGAACGCCTCGGCAAGATCTTCCGGGTGGAGCAGAAGGCCGATGAAGTCGTGGACGGGCTGAAGAAGCGGGTGGACGCGGTCAAGGCCAAGGCGCCGAAGGGCGACCCGGTGCCGGTCTTCCTCTACGACTCGGGCACCGACCAGCCGTTCACCGCCGGCAACCAGGTGCCGCCCAACGACATCATCAAGACGGCCGGCGGCAGGAACATCTTCGACGGCCTCGACCAGCGCTGGACCCAGGTCAACTGGGAATCCGTCGCCAAAGCCGAGCCCGAAGTCGTCGTCATCCTCGACTACGGTGACCTGCCTGCCGCGAAGAAGATCGACTTCCTGAAGAAGTCCCCCCACACCAAGGAACTGCCTGCCGTGAAGAAGAACAACTTCTTCATCCTCGACTACAACGAGGGCATCAGCGGGCCGCGCAACATCGACGGCCTGGAGAAGTTCGCCACGTATCTGCGCAAACTCGAAGGCTGAGCCTGCTGTATCCGCTCCGGGTCGGACCCGACCAAACAGCCCTGCGAAACTCTCATCAGCTACCGGCGCCTCAGCGGCCGAGCCGGCCGGCTGGCGGAGCAGGAGTCGAGAAAGCCTAGTACTACAGCCGGTGGTTTCACGGTGAGTGAGTAGAGAGTAGGCGATCTCTCGGACGAGTCGACCGGTACGTCCTTGACCTCAAGTCCAGTTGAGTTTTTACGGTCGATCTCGTCGAACCGACTCAGACGACGGCAGGGATCCCGGCCATGGAGTACTCGCACAGCGACACCGACCTGATCAAGCAGCCCATCGGCTACTGGAGTTGGGCGGCCTATAAGGCCGTCATCGCCCGCACCCGGGCCGCCCTCGCCGGGATCGGCACCACCCAACCGCAGTGGTGGGCTCTCGCGCAGGTGGCAAGCGCCGACACCGTCAAGACCCGTGACGAAGTGTCCCGCCTTCTTCGGAACTACCTCGACGTCGGCCCGGAAACCATGGAGTCGGAGATCGATACGATCATCGCCCAGGGCTGGCTCACCGAGGATGCCGAGGGACGCCTGTACATCACGGCTGAGGGCAGGGCGTTCTACGACAAGGCCGCGGCCCTTCAGGACGAGCTCTGGGCGGAACGGCACGCGGGTATCTCCGACGAGGAGTACCTGACCACCCTCAAGGTGTTGCAGCGGTTCATCCACAACACGGGCGGGCGGGCTTGGCACCACTAGGGCCTGTGTGATGTCCCGATCAATCAGTTGGCTTCAGCAGGTCGTTGAATCCAGATCATCGAGGCGCGGAGGTGGAGGCCTGCGAGGTAGCTCTCGGGCGTCTTGTCGTATCGAGTCGCGATGCCCCGCCAGGCCTTCAGCTTGTTGATCAGGCGCTCAACGGTGTTCCGCTCCTTGTAAAGACCGGCGTCGTGGCGGGTGGGCCGACCGCCCCGGCTGCCCTTCTTCTTCCGGTTGACAGCCTGGTCCTTCTTCTCCGGGATGACTGCCTTGATGTTGCGTTTCCGCAGGTAAGAGCGGTTGGCGCGGGATGAGTAGGCCTTGTCCGCGGCGACAGCGTCAGGCCGGGGCCGGGGACGGCCGACAGGCAGACGGATCCGCACCCTCTGCAGCACGGGGACGAACTGTCACACCGGCCCCCTAGGGGCGGCGCCTACGCCACAATGGCCAGCGCTTGGCGGGGGCTGCCGGGCGCCGAGGCGTGCCGTCGCGAACACCGGGCTGTGCCGTAACCAGTGCACCGTCCGGCATGGGTGGTTCGGGGGACGGACTCGCAGGACCCGGCAGGGGCGTGCGGTCGATGGGTGCGCCTTGCAACCCTCGGCCCGCCTCCTGGTTGTCGAGGTAGAAGGTGATGAGGTGCGCGAACTGCGGCATCTGTTGCCGAAGTCGGCCGGCCACCTCAGGTTCCAGTATCTCGCTGTTGAGGGCGATCCTGCCGTCGTCACGCAGCGCCGCACACAGCATCTGACCATCCGGTGTGCGGTGGTATCGCTTCTTGGCACGGAACTTGGCCTCCCGCAGCGCCCAGTCCTGGGCGCTCATCCCTCGCTTCGTCGTTCATCGCCGATCGTCGGCGATCTGCTGCTCATGCAGCACCCACGCCCGCACCCGCACTGCGGCGGCGTACTCCTCCTCGGTGAGGCGGGCACCGCCTTCCCACGGCTTGGGCAACGCCTCCAACTGGGCTATCTGATGCAGGTAATGACGCTGCAGTGACACGTCTCGGCGGGCGCCGGCGGCGTAGGCGTACTGCTGCAGAGAGTCGACGTTCATCGTGAAGTCCGCCCGCAGCATGCTCGCCCAGTTGATGTTCCCGCCGTCACTGACTATGAATTGCCCTCCGTCAGGCCCAGTCGTGCCGGGCATCTCGACAGCCACTCGGCGTCGTCACCCCACGAGGATGGATGCCCATGATGATGCTTGCTCTCGGGCAGCGGCACCAGAGGGCGACGCGGCCCCTGCCGGGGCTCCCCAGAGGTGGGCCCGCACCAAGCAGACTCGGCTGCGCCGTGGACGGATCCGCTGCCTGAGCTCGCCGCCTGGCCCCTCGATTGATCACGACGTCGCACAGGCCCTAGTGTCACGGCCGGTGGTTTCACGGTGAGTGAGTTCGTGCAGCTCGGGCACGGTAGTGGCTGGTCCGGGCCAGGATCTGGTGGCGGGTGCGCCAGCGGTGCCAGTGCATGGCCAGCCAGGTCCGAGCGGCGCGGGCGGGGGCGAGGACGATCCGGTCGTACAGGCGGCGGATCTCGTTCACGGTCGGAGGCCGGGTGCCGGCGGCTGGCGGGGTATTAGCCGGCTCCGGACGGCGACCATGAAGGCCATGGCGAGCATGCACACGGTGGTGTGCCGTTACCAGGAACACCACTTGCGCACCTCGTGCTCGTCCAGCCCCACCTGTCCCTTGGCCACCTGGAACGACTCCTCCACCATCCAGCGCTGCCCGGCGGCCGTCACCAGCGCGGCCAGGGTGGCGCCGGGGTCGGTGTGGCACAGGAAGTAGGAGATCTCGCGCACGAGCTGGCCGGTCTTCCTGTCCTTCTTGTTGAGCACGGTGGAGCGGCGGATCAGCAGGTGGCGCTCCCGTCCTTGGACGGTGGGTGCGAGGTGGACGGTGGCCCAGTCATAGTCGCGAGGGCCTTTGGCGCCATCGGCGCACGAGCGGCGCTCGAACGCTTCCTCGGGCACGAGGGCGTACAGCTCGCGGGCCTGGCGGGTGCGCTCGTCCGGCGAGGGAAACACCTCGTCCTTGGGCACCGCGAGCACGTAGCGCACCCGGCGCTCTTCCAGCCAGGCGCGCAGCGCGCGGCACTGCCCGTACGCCTCGTCGGCCAGGAAGTAGGTTGAAGGGCACGTCGGCTTCCAGCGCGCGCTCCAGCATGCGCCGGGCCAGCTCCGGCTTGGTCGCCACCGCGGTGGCCCTCTCGGGCGGAATGCCCTGCTCGGCACAGCGACGCTCATGCTCGGCGGTGGTGCCGGCCCAGTGCCTGCCGAGGTAGAGTTCGCGGTCGATCAGGGTGCGTCCCCGGCTGGAGCCGTAGGAGAGGTGGACGCTGACCTGGGCGTTCTCGATCCTGCCGGCCGTGCCGGTGTACTGGCGGGCCACACCGACGCTCTTGGTGCCCTTCTTGATATCGCCGGTCTCATCCGCAATCAGGACCGCGTCGTCGGCGGCCAGGGCGGCGACCGCGACGCCGCGCACCCGGTCACGCAGTTCGTCGGCGTCCCAGGCCGCCTTGGCAAGGAAGCCCTGCAGCCGGTCGGGGTTGGGGTGCCCCGGCCGCCTCCGCCAGCTGCCACATGTTCTTGCGCGGCACCTCGCTCAGCAGCCCGCGCACCATAGTCCGCAGGTTCGCCCGCGAGGCTGGACGCGCGAACACATCGTCCACCGAGGCGCACAGCGCCTCCAACTCCCCATCCAACGAACGGATCTCGCACTCGTTCAGCTCTCCCGTCTGCACCACGCCCAGCGTCAGCATCAGTCCCACGAACGGAGCAACGAGGCACCCCCCGTCACGTCACGTGAACAACCGGCTGTAGTCCTAGGTGAGGCTCGAGGGGACGATCCCGTAGCGGCGCATCTTGCGGTACATGGTGGCGCGGGAGATGCCGAGGTCCTGTGCGGTGCGCTGGACGTTGGAGTTGCGGTCCATGAGTCCACGCAGAATGGCATCCCGTTCCAGCGCTTCGATGGCGGTCAGGACCTTGCGGGACGACACCCGGCATTCCGGCGGGAGATCGTCCATGTGGATGATCCCGCCGATCAGGCGCCGTGCGAGGCCGCGGATCACCGACTCCAGCTGCCGGACATTCTCCGGCCAGGGGCAGCGCTCCAGCATCGCCAGCGCGTCAGGGGAGCAGCTGCTCTCTCCGCTCGGCCGGTATTTGAGCAGGAAGAAACGGATCAGGTGCTCGATGTCGCCATAGCGATGACGCAGGGGCGGCACCTCCACCGAGGCGCCGCACAGACGGTCGAGCTCGTCGTCGGTCGTGACCATGGACGGTTGGCTGGTCATGATCAGTTGCCCGGTGGCAGCCCCTGCGGGGCGCGTCAGGAGGCTCGTCAGCTGCCGGCGCAGCTGATCGCCGAGCAGATGGACATCGCGCAGTACGACCACGGTCGACGGCGTGGCCAGCAGCTCGCGGACATCCCGCAGCCAGTGCTCGGTGGCGTGCGGCGACTCCGACAACGGCGCTTCCACCATCTCGAGCCGGCGCCCGGCACTGTGGGCTCGGTGGACGGCATGGACCAGCGTCCGCTTGCCGGCACCGGCTTCGCCCACGAGATGGAGCCAGGAACCGGCGGCGAACGCCGTCTCGGTTTCGGCGACCGCGCGGAGCCATTGCGGAGAGGAGCCCACCAGCCCCAGGCCCGATCGTTGGGGGCCGGCGGAAAGGACGGGTCCTGGCTGGGGACGTCCGATGATCCGGACTCGGAAGACGGCGCCCGCGTCGCTGTCCTCGCGCCGGCATCGGCTGACCCGGAGTTCGGCGACTCGTCCGGAAGGGAGGGCGATACTCCGTGTCCCTTCGAACCGGGCGTCGGCGGCGATCTCCCGTGCGTGGTCGAGCAGCGCGTAGTGATCCGGCCCTGTCACGGCTGATCTCAACTGCTCGTTCATCATGACGACTTCACGGTTGAGGGCCAGCACAGGTCCCGGGCGCACCGAGGAGCACGCGTCCATGTAGGCCTGGAACAGGGCCCGCTCCCGCCGCGAACTGATGGCGGCGATCTCTCCCTCGATCTGACCCGCGACGGAGCGGGCCAGGGCCATGAGCATCCCGGCGGAGCCCTGACGGACCGTGGTCAGGTTGAAGGCCCCCAGCAGCGTGCGCCGGACGGGATGCAGGATCGGCACGGCGGCGCAGTGGAAGTCCCGCAGTTCCTCGACGTAGTGCTGGCTCCCGGCAATCATGACCGGACGGCCGCTGGCGAGCGCGGTCCCGATGCCGTTGGTGCCCACGTAGCGCTCGGCGAACACATGGCCCGGGGCCAGTTGCACTCGGTTGAGCTGTGTCGTCAGACCCTCGTGGGAAAGCTTGCGGGACAGCACCACGCCGTCCCGGTCCGTGATCATCGTGGACACCGGGTCGTCGGCGAGCTGCTCGTGCAGTCTGTCCACGATCGGCAGCGCCGCCCTCGCGAGCGGGCAGTCCAGATTGGCATTCTCGAGGTACGGAGCATTGATGCTGCCCGACTTCACCTCGTACTCGATCGAGCGCTGCCACGAAGCGACCACGAGCGGACGGGCGCTCGGATCCTTGGTGACTTCCAGATACAGCTCTCTGGCCGCAATCAGCGAGCTGCCAGGCTGGCGTCGGGGCATTTAACACTTCCGTATCGCGCGTCATCCCTCGATGAACTGATTGGAACAGCTCGATGACGCCGCGCCTATGTCGTGTATCACATTGAGACATCCGCGGACCGTTTCTGAGACATCGGCCTACGAGCAGCGGCCTGTGTAATCGGCGCACCGTCCACCCGCCGATTCGCAGGGAGCGCCATGAAAGCCGTGCAGGTCATCGAGTACGACGAGCCGCCAGTGCTCGTGGATGTGCCGGATCCGCAGCTCACCGGTCCGCTGGACGTGATCGTGAAGGTAGGAGGTGCGGGGGTGTGCCGCACCGATCTTCACATTCTCGAAGGACAGTGGGCCGCCAAGAGCGGGGTCGTCCTGCCGTACACCATCGGCCATGAGAACGCCGGCTGGGTGCAGGAGGTGGGGCAGGCCGTCACCAACGTCAAGGTTGGCGACCCGGTCATCCTGCACCCTCTCGTGACCTGCGGCCTGTGCCGGGCCTGCCGGGCCGGTGACGACGTTCATTGCATGAGCTCGGGCTTCCCGGGGATCGACGCCGACGGGGGCTACGCCGAGTACCTGAAGACCACCGCCCGCTCGGTCGTGGCACTCGACTCGTCCCTCGAGCCGGCCTCGGTGGCGGCTCTGGCCGATGCCGGACTCACGGCGTACCACGCCGTTGCCAAGGCGGCCCGGATCATGCGACCGGGTGACCGCGCTGTGGTGATCGGCGCCGGAGGCCTCGGGCACATCGGTATCCAGGTGCTCCGGGCTCTGTCTCCGGTCGAGATCATCGTGATCGACCGGAGCGCGGATGCCCTCGCACTCGCCAAGGAGCTGGGGGCCGATCACACGCTGGTCGCCGACGGCAGTGAGACCGAGCGAGTACGGGAACTCACCGGAGGGCACGGGGCGGAAGCGGTCCTGGACTTCGTCGGTGAGGGCGGTGCCGTGGAGGCGGGGGTGGCCTGCCTCCGCCGTAACGGCAACTACTACGTGATCGGTTACGGCGGTCGGCTCGACGTTCCGACGATCGATGTCATCTCCACAGAGATCAACTTCATCGGAAACCTCGTTGGGTCCTACAACGACCTTTCCGAGCTGATGGTGCTGGCAGCCCGGGGCAAGGTCGGTCTGCACACCCAGCGCTACCCCCTGGCGTCCTTCCAGGAAGCCCTCGACGACTTGTCCGCCGGTGCCGTACGCGGCAGAGCGATCTTGATCCCCTGACAGTCGAAGGAGCACTCCCATGCGCAGCAGTTCGTACAAGAGCGTGGTCGCCGCGGCGATCGTCGTGGCTCTCAGCGCCACCGCCTGCACCGGTCAGGGACCTGTCGAGAACAAGCCGGACAAGCCGGCGCTGTTCAAGCCGGGTTCGGAGATCAGCTACAGCAAGTACAGCAAGAGCTATCCCAAGACGAAGGTCAGGGACGTCCCGGGTCCGTGCAGCTACGAGTCGATCAGTCGCAAGGACTACTCCGGGCAGACGCTGAAGATCATCAGCCACGCCATTCCCGTCATCGGCGAGCCGACCCAGCTGCATGCCGAGCAGTTCGAGGAGATCACCGGGGCGAAGGTGGAGGTGATCAACGTCCCCTTCGGAGAGCTGCACCAGAAGATCCTCACACCCTTGCAAGCAGGCCAGCCGGCGTACGACGTCATGTTCTATCCCTCCTTGTGGATCGGCGACATGGCCCCCTATCTGGCCCCGGTGCCGAAGAAGTATCTGGACACTCCCGGCATGAAGGACGTCACCAAGGCCTACATGGACGTGTCGACCTGGGACGGGAAGGTCGTGCAGTACCCCGTTGACGGTGACAGGCACTACCTCAAGGTGCGGACAGACGTTCTCGAGGACCCGAAGCGGCAGGCGGCGTACAAGGCGGCCACGGGCAAGGACCTCCGGACTCCGACGACATGGGCCGAATACCAGGAGATCGCCGCCTTCTTCAGCGGCAAGGACGTCGACGGTGACGGCAAGCCGAACTTCGGCAGTGCCGAGGTGACGAAGCGCGACGACCTGACATTCTCGGCGTTCATCAGCCGTTCGGCACCGTACGTCAAGCACCCGGACGTCAAGGGTGGCCTCTTCTTCGACCTCGAGACCATGAAGTCGCTGATCAACACGCCCGGTTTCGTACGCGCCCTCGAGGACATGGTGAAGGCCGAGTCGACCTGGGCACCGGGCGGCAAGAACTTCGGTCTGGGGGACGAAATCCTCTCGTTCGGCGGTGGCCAGAGCCTGATGTCCTATTCGTGGGACGACGCCTTCATCCAGGCCCAGCAGCCGGACGGGACGATCCGCAACAAGATCCGGGCGGCCCAGTTGCCGGGATCCGACGAGGTCTACAACCGCACCACGAAGTCGTGGGACAAGAAGCCCAACCAGGCTCCCTACTTCACCTGGGGCTGGACCTCGGCGGTGGCCAAGGCCGCGCGGAACCAGAACATGGCCTTCGACTATCTGTGCTTCTTCAGCAACGAGGCCAACACCGCTCTCGACCTGACCATCGGCCGTTTCGGCGTCAACCCCTACCGCAACGCGCACTTCGACGCGAAATTCTGGGAGCAGCAGGGCTGGGACAAGGACGTCGCCGAGTCGTACGTCCGGACACTCTCCGGCATGGAGTCGAGTACCAACCGCGTCTTCGACCTGCGCGTACCGGGGGTCAACGGGTACATGTCGGCACTGGCCAACGGCGTCGCCGCAGCCCTCGCCGGGCAGAAGGCTCCGCAGCGCGCGCTGGACGACGTGGCCGCGGAGTGGGACAGGATCACCGAACAGGTCGGCAAGGACAAGGTCCGAAGCGCCTATCGACACGTGGTCGCACTCGAGGACAACTGACCTGATCGCAGCACGCCCCCGTGGCCGGCCGAGTCGGTCGGCCACCGGGGGTCCTGCCCACTTCCGCAAGGACAACCATGGAAGCTCTGCGCCGGCACAAGAGCATGTTCCTCCTCCCAGGACTGCTCACGCTCGCACTCATCATCATCTTTCCGCTTCTGTTCACCGTTCGTGTCAGCTTCTCCGGCTGGAACGTGAGCAACCCTCAGCTGGACTTCATTGGAGGGGCCAACTACACGACGATGCTGCACGACAGCCGGTTCTGGGCGTCGATCATGCGCCTGGTCCTGCTGGCCGGCGGCACAGTGCTGATCCAGTACCTGATCGGGTTCGGGATGGCCCTGCTCGTCTGGCGTGAGGCACGCGGCCGTCGTCTGTGGCGGGTGCTGTTCCTCGTCCCCATGATGACCACTCCCGTGGTGATGGCCGCCATCTGGCAGATGATCTTCCACGAGTCGCTGGGCCCGGTGAACGATCTGCTCGGGATGCTCGGCCTGACCAAGGTTCCCTGGCTCACCGAGTCCGTTCCGGCGCTGATCGCGCTGATGACCGTCGAGGTCTGGCAGTGGACCCCGTTCATGTTCCTGCTGCTGCTGGCCGGCCTGTTGAGCCTCCCCAAGGAACCGTTCATGGCCGCAGCCATCGACGGGGCGGACGCTTGGCGCACCTTCCGGAAGGTGACCTTCCCACTCATGGCGCCGGTGTCGGTCGCGGCAATCATCATCCGGCTGATCGAGGCGTCCAAGCTCTCCGACAGCGTCTATGTGCTGACCTCCGGGGGGCCGGGCTCCTCCACGGAGACGCCGGGCTACTACCTCTACATCCAGGGGCTCAGGGATCAGCAGACCGGGTACAGCGGGGCGATGTCCCTGACCTATCTGGTCCTGATGATCGTCACGCTCACGGTCGTCGCCGCCTTGCTCGCCAGGGCCTTCAAGCTGAAGGGGGACTCATGAGGTCGCGCCTTTATCCCGTATTCAAGTACATTGTGATCGCACTCTGGGCCTGCTTCGTCGCGGGACCGTTCTTCTGGGCCATGACGACCAGTTTCAAGGACGTCAACGGTGTCCAGGGCGGCGCCACTTACCTCCCCTGGCTGCAGTACGAACCCACCGTCGTCGGGTGGCGCAACATCTTCGGCGGAGCCGGGGGTGTCGATGTGATCCAGCCCTTCTTCAACAGCGCCGTCGTCACCGTCGCCGCCTCGGCGATCAGCCTTGTCCTCGGGTCCCTGGCCGCCTACGCGTTGTCCCGATACCGCTTCAAGTTCGGCTTCATCAAGAACAGCGACATCGTCTTCTTCTTCGTGTCACAGCGGATCATGCCGCCCGTCGTCCTGGTGATCCCGTTCTTCTACCTGCTGCAGTGGACGGGCCTGCTGGACACCATCCTGGGCCTGGTCATCGTCACGGTTGCCCTGCTGCTGCCGATCGCGGTCTGGGTGATGGTCGACTTCTTCAACGGCATTCCGCGTGAGATCGACGAGATGGCCATGCTCGACGGCTGCGGCCCGTTCCAGACCTTCGTGCGTGCGATCCTGCCGAACTCCCTCCCCGGGCTGACGGTGGCCGCGATGTTCTGTGCGGTGTTCGGCTGGAACGACTTCTTCTTCGCCTTCAGGCTGACCTTCACCGAGGTGCAGACCCTGCCCCAGGCTGTCGTCGCCCTCAACTCGTCCATCCCGCCCTGGTGGACCCTGTCCGCCGCCGCCCTCTTCGGTGTGGCGCCGCTGATCCTCCTCGCGCTCTGGGTCGAGCGCTATCTGTCCAAGGGAAACCTCTCGGGAGCGGTCCGATGAACCTGCATGCTACTGATCTGTGCCTGACCGTCGACGGCGTCGACCATCTCAAGGCGGTGACCGCGACCTTTCTGCCGGGACGTCTCCACACCGTCATCGGCCGGACGATGGCGGGAAAGACGACCCTGCTGCGGGTGCTGGCCGGCCTGCAGGGGGTGGATTCCGGCGCACTGACCAGGGAAGGAGCCGACTTCCTGAAGACGCCGGTCTGGCGACGTGACACCGCCATGGTCTACCAGCAGTTCATCAACTACCCGCATCTCAACGTCTTCGACAACGTCGCCTTCCCGCTCAAGCGGGCGGGACTGTCGCGAGACGAGATCCAGCGACGTGTCACCAACAGCCTGGCACGCGTCGGCCTGGCCGACTTCGAGCGGCGCAAGCCGTCCCAGCTCTCCGGTGGCCAGCAGCAGCGGGTTGCGCTGGCTCGCGCCCTTGCCCGCGGCACGGGCATCCTCCTGCTCGACGAGCCGCTGGCGAACCTGGACTACAAGTTGCGTGAACAGTTGCGCGACGAGTTCAGAACCCTCTTCTCGGACCAGGGCGACACGGTGGTCATCTACACAACCACCGAACCCGCCGAGGCGATGATGCTCGGTGACGTGGTGCTGGTCATGCACGAGGGGCAGATCCTCCAGATCGGTCCTCCGCAGGAGGTCTTCGAGCGCCCGGCGACGACCACGGTGGCGTCCATCATCAATGACCCGCCCATGAACATCTTCACGGGACGCATCGAGAACGGGCAGGTCACGGTGGCCGGCTTCCAGGCGACCCACGTGTCCGCGCATCTCGCCGACCTGCCCGACGGGGTCTACCAGTTCGGCCTGTGCGCGACGGACATCAGCCTGGCGTCCGCCGGTGTCGAGGGCGAGGTCACCTTCGTCGAGATCTCCGGGTCGGAGACGTTCGTCCACGCGGCCGTCGGCGAGACCCCGTTCGTCATACAGATCGAGGGCATTCATGACGTCGCTCTCGGTGACCTGGTGAAACTGCGACTGCGTCCTGAGCGTTTGTTCGCCTTCGACGAGGAGGGAACGCTCGTGCGTACGCCTTCATACGATCTCGCTTCAGTGGAAGGGCGTTGATATGACGCAGCTGGACATCGTCGACGTCGGGCACAGCTACACGCCGGGGGCCGATGAGGAGCGGTGGGCTCTCAAGCCCCTCGGGCTGACCTTCGAGGCCGGCAAGACCTACGCACTGGTCGGCCCGTCGGGCTGCGGCAAGACCACACTGCTGAACATCCTGTCCGGGCTGGTCAGGCCGTCACAGGGCCAAGTGCTCTTCGACGGCGTGGACGTCACCGCTCTGCCCACGAAGGCGCGCAACATCGCCCAGGTGTTCCAGTTCCCCGTCATCTACCAGTCGATGACGGTGTACGAGAACCTCGCCTTCCCCCTGCAGTGCCGCCGTTGGGACAAGGCGAGGATCGATGCCAAGGTCCATCAGGTCGCCGAGGCACTGGACCTGGACGACCGGCTCAAACAGCCCGCCCGGCGGCTCACCGCCGACGACAAACAGCTCATCTCGCTCGGTCGTGGTCTGGTCCGCGACGACGTGGCGGCCGTGCTGATGGACGAGCCGCTGACGGTCATCGACCCCCAGCTGAAGCACTCGCTGCGGCGCAAGATCCGTGAGATCACCGAGGAGTTCCGGCCCACAGTGATCTACGTTACCCACGACCAGTACGAAGCCATGAGCATCGCGCAGGAAGTGCTGGTCATGAAGGACGGCCGAGCCATGCAGCAGGGCACCCCGGAGCAGCTCTTCGAGGCCCCCTCGTCGACGTACGTCGGCTACTTCATCGGCTCACCGGCGATGAACTTCCTGAACCTGGACCGGGCACACGGGAACGTCACCCTTGGGGGCCGTGCCCTGACCATGGCGTGGGACATTCCGGAAGGCACCACCGAGGGTCAGGTGGGAATCCGGCCCGAGTACGTCGAAGTCGTCACGGAACCCGGGCCCAATACGTTCCCCGCCAGGCTTCGGGACGTCCGGGACCACGGGCCGCAGCGGGTGCTCGAGATGGAGGTGGCCGGCCAGCTCATCCGGGCGAAGGTGCCACGTGAGGACGGAATTCCGGCGCTCGAGGAGTTCCTGGTGCATCTTCCGCGCGCCAAGGCCCTCCCCTATGCGGATGGTCGCCTCGTACTCCACTCGTAGAGGGAGGGCAGGTGGCCCTGCGGCCCGGGCCCGGAACGCTTCGTGCTCCCCCTTGGTGACGTTGCGCCGTGTGCGGCCGGACAGGGGTCCCTGGCGCGGGGCCTGTTCCGGCCTGGCGGTGGCCGCTGCTCGGCGCTCGTCGGCTCACGGCTCCAGCAGTGGCTGCTCGGTCCAGACGGTCTTTCCCTCGCGGGTGTAGCGCGTGCCCCAGCGCTCGGTCAGCTGGGCCACCAGGAACAGGCCACGCCCGCCCTCGTCAGTGGTGCGCGCCCGGCGCAGATGGGGGGAGGTGTGGCTGCTGTCGGTGACCTCGCACATCAGCGATCGTTCACGGATGAGTCGCAGGGTCACCGGGCCGGTGGCGTACCGGTAGGCGTTGGTGACCAACTCGCTGGCTACCAGCTCTGTGGTGAAGACCAGGTGCTCCAGGCCCCATTCGGTCAGCTGGGCTGTCGTCAGGGTTCTGGCCTGCGCGGCGGAACCCGGGTCCAGCGGCAGCCGCCAGGAGGCGACGTTCTGCGCGGGGAGCACGCGGGTACGGGCGATGAGCAGGGCGATGTCGTCGGCGGGGTGAGCTGGTACCAGGGAGTCGATCACCGCCTGACAGGTCCGCTCCAGAGGGTCGGCGGGGCGCGTGAGCGCCGCGCACAGCTGTGCCAGGCCCGCGTCGAGGTCGCTGTGGTGCTCACCCATGAGTCCGTTGGTGTAGAGGGTGAGCAGGCTTCCCTCGGCCAGTTCGACGTCCCGGGCCTCGAACGGCAAGCCGCCCAGGCCGAGGGGTGGGCCGGCGGGCAGCTCGAGCAGGCTCACCTGTCCGTCCGGGGTCGTCACCGCTGGTGGCGGGTGGCCGGCGCGCGCCACGGAGCACAGCCGGGAGACCGGGTCGTAGAGGGCGTAGAGGCAGGTGGCGCCGATGACCTGCTCGCCCACGGGCTGTTCTCCGACTGCTTCTTGTTCGGCGGCCAACAGGTTGACCAGGTCGTCCAGGCGGGAGAGAACCTCGTCCGGTTCCAGGTCCAGGCTGGCAAGGGTGTGTACGGCAGTACGAAGCCGGCCCATGGTGGCCGCGGCGTGGAGGCCGTGGCCGACCACGTCGCCCACGACGAGGGCAACCCTGGCCCCTGACAGGGGAATGACGTCGAACCAGTCGC
Source organism: Streptomyces sp. NPDC096176 (assembly GCF_044763255.1). Classification (NCBI taxonomy): domain Bacteria; kingdom Bacillati; phylum Actinomycetota; class Actinomycetes; order Kitasatosporales; family Streptomycetaceae; genus Streptomyces; species Streptomyces sp. NPDC096176. The sequence continues at coordinate 244,267 of NZ_JBIWFV010000011.1, forward strand.
CGCCCAGCCCCGAGGCCGCCCCGGCGGGGACGTAGCGAGGGGCCACCTCTACGGCAAGCCGGCGGGGAACCGCCCTCGGCAGCAGGCTGCGTTGCAGAGTGAGCGCGGTCTCTTGCTGCTGGGTGTAGCGCCGGGCGTTGTCGATGCAGACGGCGGCACGCGAGGCGAGTTCCTGGGCCAGCGTAAGGTCGTCCGCTTCGAACGGGTCGGGGCGCCCCGAGCGCCACAGGCTCATCGCGCCCAGCACCAGGCCCCGTGCGATCAGGGGAACAACGATCAGGGAATGGACAGTCGGGTCGGGAACGAGCCCACCCCGGCGCGGTTCCATGGCGAATCGGTCGGGCGCAAGAACGGCCTCCAGAACTGCCCGTCCGTCGGCCAGACAGCCGGCTTGTGGGGTGTCCGGTGCGAACTCGACGGGTTCCCCATCCGGCTGCGGGAGTTCGGGCTGCAGGGCCGGGACGCTCCGAGACGCCACCCGTACGACGGACTCCGTCGAGCCCTGGGCCGACTCCTCACCACGCCTCACCGGCTGCGACAGGTCCACAGTTACGTGGTCGGCCAGTTGAGGCACCATCACATCAGCGAGCTCCCGGGCCGTCTCGCTCACATCGAGCGTGGTTCCGATGCGGGCGCCGGCCTGGGCGAGGAGCGCCAGTCGACGTCGGGCTCGATGGCGTTCGGTGACGTCCTCGATGGTCTCGGCCACTCCCAGGACCCGGCCGGACGGATCCTCCAGCCGGAAGGCCGATACGGACGCGGCCCGCTCTCGTGTCGGATTGCGCTCCAGGCGGGTGTACTGCTCGGTGGAGACCAGTGATCTTCCGGTCTGGATCACCCGGCGCACCCGGTCCACGGAATTCCGCGCGTCCTCCGCAACCAGCATCGTACCGGTGGGCATGCCCCGGAACGAGGCGGCCGGAACCCCGGTGAACCGTTCGACCGCCCGGTTGACCCGGAGGATCGTCATCTCGGGACTGTGGACGACGAGCCCGATCGGGCACCGGCGGAACAGCCCGTCGAGAACCGCGCGGTCCCTCTGCCACTCGAGGATCTCCGCCGCGGGCGCTCCGACGAGGAACCATTCGCGGACACCGCCGTCGCGCAGGAGCGCACGTACCCTGAACCCCATCTCCACGAGCCGCCCGCTGCGATGCCGCACCGGCACCACGCCGAACCAGCCTCCGGCTCTCCTGCACATCGCCGCGGCCTCCCTGGCAGCCGGCATGTCGCTGGGATCGATCAGGACTTCGCGCGCCGGATGGCCGATCACACCCGTCCCCGGGTGGCCGAGCAGCTCCTCGGCCCGCCGGCTCCATCCGACCACGGTTCCCCGGTCGTCGAGCACCGCCGAGGCGGCCAGGTGCAGAGCGAATGGATCATCCGGGCTCTCGCTGAGCGCCGTCATCCGCTGGTCCACAGCTGGACACCACCTCTCTCGGCTACCGATGCTCTCCCACCGGTACCGGTGCGTGCCCCGGACCGGCGTGGCTCAGCCCGGGTTGTTTGGGCTGGGTTCGCCTCCGGGGCACCCCTGCGGGTGTCGACGGTCGCTCGTGCTCGATCCCTCGTTCCCTCGAGATCTCCGCGCGTTCTCCCTTTCGACACCCGCGCGCCCCTTCGGCTCGCTCGCCATGCCTTGCGAGCCTATTGAACCCGGTCGGGCCCAGCAGACTTCGGGCGCTGTGTCACGGCGTGGCGGCCGTCACCCGGCAGGCATTCTGGGCCAGAGGTGATCACGGTGTCACCCTCGCGGCCGGCCGCCGGGCACCGGCACACCCGTTCTGCTCGGCGTGGGACCGCTCGGCGGCGAGGCGCTGACACTGGCGGACGGACTGGCGGACGGACTGGCAGGAGGGGGCACCGTGGGGGAGGACGCCGGCTGGCTGGGGCGGCCGTTGGAAGGACGGGGTGTCGGCCTGGCCTCCACGGGTGGCGGCGGGCTGGTAGCAGCGGGAGCCTGGGGAGCCGGTGATTCCCGGGGCGTGGCCGTCGCGCGAGGACGCCGAGTGCCGGCTGTGCTCCGGTCCCTGACGCCTCCTCCTCTGGCCGGGCGCGTTGCCGGACGTTCCGGTGAACGTGAGGCCGTCGGTGATTCGGTGACGTGGACGTCGGGCTCGTCGGGAGATGCCTGTTCCGGGCTCGGTAGTGCTCGTGGAGGGTCGGCGAAGTCCTGGGGCAGCAGCGATGCGGCGGCCAGGCCGCCGAGCATGGCGAAGGTGGCCGCGGCAAGAGTCCGACCACCGTACTTCTTCAGTCGCGGCGGAAGCCGGCGCCGGGCTACGGGCACATCGGCTGAGGAAGTGGGGGAACAGGCAACGTCGGGGGACTCGAAGGAGCCCGGTCCCTCGCTGAAGAGGACATCCCACACCGCCGGGTCGGCTGCCGGAGCACCGCCGCTCCGATCGCTCGGCTGTGCCGTGTCGGACTCGTACGCTCCGCACTCGGGGCACGTCACGGTGCCGTTGAGGCTACGGCGGCAGGGAAAGCAGTAGTCCATGCGCTCGACCGTTCAGTGCGTGGGTCGCTGGAAGGAACCGTGCGCTGCCGACCGGGCCCGGCAGCAGTCACCGGCGGCCGGAAGGCGATGCCCGGTGTCTTTCGAAAGAATCCTTGGCATGTGCGAACCTCACTCACTCACCGGTCTGCAGATGGGTCACCGGTTACCGAGGAAAACGGGAGCGGGTGAGTGGCCGTTCAAGCATTGAGCGAAACGTGGGATACGCAACTTTCTTGCGGTTGTGGCTGGTCACGCCGGTGCCCCGCTGCGGTTTGCGAGCCGGCGGCAATGGGGCCGTCCAGGCCGGCTGGGTCATTTCCTGGGGCTGAGCGTCCTGTGCGGCACGCACGATCCCGGACCCGGTCCGGATCGCGCTCGCAGGGCCCGTCGGTGAAGGTCTTGAGCGTTTCGAGTTCGGCCTTGTCGACGGCAAGGCCTCAGCGGAGCTTGGCGCCGATCCATTCGCCGATGGAGCGGCAGTACTGGTCGGTGGCGGGCGGGAGCCATTGGGCCGGATCCTGGTCGGCCTTGGACCGGTTGGTACGGGCCGTGACGGCGACCAACGAGGCGGCCGCACCCTGGTCGTTGGCGTAGGCCTCGCGCTTGACCCGGTTCGCGCGCTCGCACTGTTGATAGTCGAATAAATGATCCAGTATCAACTAAGAGTTCTACTTTTACCTGATTGCGATGAAATTCAGAGAATCCTGTGATCCGTGTGGGAATCTGCTGCGCACGGCCGGACGCACACGCGCACGGCCGCACAGGGGAGGTCGCATGCGTGGATCGCTGCTCCGGAAGAGCCGCTCGGTCCTGGTTGGTTCGTTGATGGCGATGGGGGTCGTCGGTCTCACCGCCGCTCCCGCCAGTGCGTGGACAGGGGGCAATGTCTGGGTCAACTTCGGCAGCTGGAACTGCCCCGGCGGCGGATCCGTCGTCGGCGTGTACTGGGGGGTGGACGCCTATTCGAGCGGGCCGGCCGGTGGTGACTGGGGCGACAACGTCATCTACCCGCGCGTTCGCGTGGGCTCCGGCGCCCACAACACCCTGAGCTACCAGGTGATGTGCAAGAAGTGGGGCTGGTACACCTACCGTGGCGTCGTCAGCCAGCGCACCCTGACGCCGTACAAGTCGGGTGTGAGCTACACCTACTGACCGGCCGGCGGTCGGCGGCACCTCCTCCAGGGGTGCCGTCGGCCGTCAAAGCCTTCGGCGGACCGCGCCGCCTGCGACGGGGCGTCCAAGGGAAACCCCGGACCGGCCGGATGGGCCTGGGTTATCGCGGACGCCGAGGGCCGCCCGGAGCGCTGGGAATCCGGCGCGCTGGGGCGCGCCACCAACAACGTAGGAGGTTGCAACACGCCCCACGCCCTGGCCAACTCCGCGATCACTTTCGGATTGGTCACCATTCCGGTGTCGATCCTGCCGGCCACCGAACGGCACAACGTCAGCTTCCGGCCCCCCAGTGCACCTGGCGGACGGCGGCCGTGTGAGGAACGGACGCCGCCCTTGTCACCGGCCGGACGGTTCACCGCGTAACCGGGCGGTCGTCTCGATGCTCCGCGACGGTGAAGGGCTGGGCGGTCGAACGGGCCTCGTCGATGCTGTACGAGGCGGGCGCACACCATCACATGGTCAACGAGGGTGGTGACATCCAATGCACGGCACACTGCCCGGGGCTGCGCCGCGTGGCTGGGCACGCGGCGAGGGCTCGCCAGGATCGCGTGTCCCGCAACGCTTGATCACTGCCCCCGGACTCGTGGGCCCGAAAGTTAGGCTCAAGGCGTGAGTGACTACTACGACTTGTTCCTCGCGGTGGACTTGTCGCCGGACCTGTCCGAGCCTGCGCTGGAGGAGGTCAGGTGGCTCCTGGGGCAGGCGGAGATGCCGTCGGCGCCGAGGTCTGCCGACTGGGAGACCTGGGGGTATCCATGGCAGGTCTTCGCCGGCGGTTCGGCGAGTCATGCGTTCGGCGGGGCGGACGTCTCCCAGTTGGTGCCTGCCGTGGACCGGCCCGATCGCGACGGCGTTGTTCCATGGGCCCTGACTGTCCGGATCTGCGTCCACGAGGACGAGTTCGGGGTGGTCATGGAGGTCGTTGAATGGCTGCTTCGGCAGGCGACCACGGAGGGATGGGTCGGGTTCGTCCGCGACACCGCCCTGGAGGACATCCAGCACATCGTGCGTCAACCCGGTGGGTTCGATCTTGTCGACGTCCGCAGTGCTGAGAAGCGGTTCCAGATCTCATGGTCGTAGCGACGGCCGGTTACGACGTCTGCTGATCGGACTCTTCGACGGCCCCGAGGCCGGTGATCAGCGCGTCGAGGCCGCGCTTGATGCGGTCCACGTCCCAGCCGCGTTCGGTGCGCTGAAAGTCGAACAGGCCCGGCGTGTACGCCATGAGGAGCAGATCCGCGACGTAGGCGGCGTCCACGCCGGGGGAGAGTTCCGCGACCATGCCGGCGATCTGCTCGTGGTGCCGGCGGAACGGGGCGCTGTGATAGCGCCCTGCCGGCGCGCTCGCCTCTGCCAGGAGCAGCAACTCCCGGTTGTCGTCGACGAGTTCGGCCATGCCGTGCAGAAAGGCTCGGAGTCGGTCGTGTGCCGGCGGGGCCCCGTCCTCGCAGTGCCGCGTGAACGCCTCCTGGAAGCGGGTCTCGTTGTCCTCGATCAGGGCGTAGACGAGCCCCGCCCGGTTGTGAAAGCGCCGGTAGACCGTGCCGACCCCGACCCCGGCCTCCTTGGCCACCGCGTCCAGGGACAGATCGGCGAAGCCGTCCGCCGCGAGCAGGCGCCGAGCTGCGTCGAGGATGCGGAGGCGATTGCGGGCGGCGTCGGCGCGCTCGGTGGGGACGGTCATGCGGAGCAGCGTAGCGGACGTAGCGGAGGCTTCTCCGGTTACCTCTTGATAATCGGAGAGGTCTCCACTTAGGGTTGCGGCATGCCAACCGGAGACTTCTCCGGTTGATGGTCGGAGCTCCAACACGTCTCACCCGCAAGGAGATTCACGCCATGACCGTCGCCGCCACATCCACTCCCACCTCCACCCCCACCCCCCTCCTCAACGGCCAGTTGATCGGCATCACGTACCACGCGATCGCGGCCGTCCGGGACCGGCTCCTCGCCGCCTCGGGCCTGACCTTCCACCAGTCCATCGCGCTCAAAGCCGTCGTCGACGGGCTCGACCGTGCCGGTGTCGTCGACCGCATCACTGCGACGATCAAGATCGGCGAGCCGGAGGTGCACACCCTGCTCGACGAACTCACCGATGCCGGGCTGCTCGACGGCGCCCGACCGTCCCTCACCGACAAGGGCGACGCAGTCCACCGAGGGTTCACGGACGCCGTGGCCGGGCTGACCGAGCGGCTGTACGGCGACCTTCCGGCGGCCGACCGCGAGATCGCCGCCCGCGCGCTCGCCCATGTCACCGCGAGGGCGAACGCCGAGCTCGCCGCCCAGTAGGCGATGCCTGGACGGTCGGCGCGGGCCGTTGTCTGATGGAAGTCGAGGGAGGTGGCGTGTGTGGATGCCGGAATTCCCTCGACGATGCGAGGGTGGATCGCCCCCGCCGCCCGGCCGGGCACGCTCGAGTGCGTCGAGATGCCCGTGCCCGAACCGGCGGCCGACGAACTGCTGGTCAGAGTGCGTGCGTGCGGGGTGTGCCGGACTGATCTGCACGTACGGGACGCGGACCTGCCCCCGCATAGGGAGCGGGTCGTCCCGGGACACGAGGCCGTCGGCGATCTCGTCGCCGCCGGCAGCGACGTCGCCGGACCGGCACGTGGCACCCGGATCGGTGTCCCCTGGCTGCGCGGCACGTGCGGAACCTGCCGGTTCTGCACACGGGGCCAGGAGAATCTGTGTCCCTCCAGCGTCTACACCGGCTGGGACGCGGACGGCGGCTACGCCGAGTACGTGACCGTTCCCGCGCCCTACGCCTACGACCTTCCGCCCGGATACAGCGACGAAGAACTCGCCCCGTTGCTGTGCGCCGGGATCATCGGCTTCCGCGCCCTGCGCCGTGCGAACCTTCCCGAGGGCGGCCGGCTGGGGATCTACGGCTTCGGCGCGTCCGCCCATCTCACCGCGCAGGTCGCCCTCGCTGAGGGCGCCGTCGTCCACGTCTTCACCCGCTCACCCGCCGCCCAGGCCCTCGCGCTCGAACTGGGCGCCGCATCGGCGAGTGACCCCTACGCCCCGCCGCCGGATCCGCTGGACGCGGCGATCCTCTTCGCCCCGAACGGCGCTCTCGTCCCCGCGGCCCTCGAAGCACTGGGCAGCGGCGGGACCCTGAGCATCGCCGGAATCCACCTCTCCGACGTCCCATCGCTGGACTACCAGCGGCATCTCTTCCGCGAACGCACCGTGTGCAGCGTCACCGCCAACACCCGACAGGACGGACATAACCTTCTCGCGGCCGCCGCCCGCCACCGGCCCCGGGCCACCCTGGCGGTGTACGACTTCGACCGGGCGGACCGGGCGCTCGACGACCTGGCCGCCGGTCGGATCACTGGGGCGGGCGTGCTTCGCGTCCATCCCCGGCGACCCTCGTGACGGCGGAATCGGAGCCGGCTCTCGACCACGGCGCAGCACAACGGGCTCGAGGCCAGGGACGTTGCGGCGACGGAGAAACCGCCCTCTCCGCCACAGCTTGGAGTGCCGCGGCGAGGCTGCCTCGCGTCGCGATGTCGGGATAGAGAACAGCTGGATCGGGGTGCGTCACCACAACCGCTGATTGTGCCGCAGTCGCCGAGGCCCGTTCGGGCCGAGTGCGCCGCCTCGTGCCCCCGTGCCCGCCCTGAGTGCGCTCGCAGCTACATCGCGCCCCCTGTTGCCGGCCTCCGACCGCACCGAAAGTGGTCGGGGCGGCGCGTCAGAAGGCACGGGACGTCGATGTGGAACCGGCGTACGCCAGGGGGCAACGGTGAACTGGACCGACCAAGTCGGAGCGCTCGGGACGGCCATCGGCAGCGGCGCGGCTCTTCTCGGGCTCGCCGCACTGGTTGTGCAACTCCGGCATCTCACAAAAGGATTGCGGTCGGCAGCTCGGGGTGCGACGTACGACATCGGAGTCCAGATCAAGCTGGTTCTCATCGAACATCCGCACCTCCGGCCGTTCTTCTTCGGGAACGTACCGAATCCGCCTGATCACCCCGAGGCGGCCCGGATTGCGTCCCTTGCCGAGCTGTACTGCATCTACTTCCAGGAACTGGTGGAACAGTCCCGCAACGTGAGCCGCAAGAACCGGGCAGCCTGGGAGTCGCTCGTAAAGTCCATGTACGAGACGAGCCCTCCCATCCGGAACCAGCTCGAGCGCCGGCTCGCCTGGTACTCGGCGGAGCTGCGCGAGATCGTCGAGCGGCTGCAGCGAGGTGAAGCACGCACCGGGCGAGAGCCCCCACAGGCCAGGTGAGGGAGTCGCAGGCACACTGCCAGTCGGCGGCGAGAGCGCCGGAGGCGGCGGCCAGCGGCCGGTCTCGACACGGCGCTCAGCGCGACAGCTGACGGGACGCCGTCGGTCTGCGCGGTAGCTGTGCCCCGCAGACTGCCCGGCGCGCATGGGCGCCCACCCTTCGCAGGCAAGCTGTCGCTTGCCTGCGGTGTGGGGTGGACGCACAAAAACCTACGAGACGGGCTCCCTGCGCCGGTATTGTCCGGATCAGGTGATGGGGGTCGTCTTCCGGTCTCTCGACCTTCAGACCTCTCAGCCCGACCGTCGACGTCGGCCCCGGCGGTACAAACCTATCCGCCAAAGTCGGCTACTCCGGTCGAACTCCCTCGCTCGCCTCGTAGGCCACTACCAGAGTAGCTCTCCGCGCCCCGAGTGAAAAGGGGTGAATTGTCCCAATATTCTGGAGTCGGACTCGAACCGGAACGGGGCGCTCACCTGCGAGGTCAGGACTGGGCGGCGTACGAGACGAAGCTCGTCCACGAGGTGGGGGAGAGGACGAGCCGAGGGCTCTGCTCGATCTTGGAGTCCCGGACGTGGATCGTCTCGGGGGTGTTCGCCACCTCGACGCAGCTGTCGCCGGAGCTGCCGCTGTAGCTGCTCTTGAACCAGGACAGTTCTGTGGTGCTCATGCCGCTCCTCGCATCCGCCGCAACAGGCTCAAGGAGTCTTCCAGGGAGAGAGCCTGTGACCGCATCCTGGCATACCGCATCTGGAGCATGCTGACCACTTTGAGGTCCGAGAGGAACTGACCGCTTTCCTGTCCTTCGCAGTACCCGTACCAACGGTTGTCGGACGTTTCCAGCAGCTGCACAGGCCCGTCGACGCCCGCGTGGGTCGCGCGCGCCTGAGTGGACGTTAAGTCCGATCTTCCTCGGTTCGTGATCGCTGGATCGTGGTACTGATCGTCGCGCAGGCCTCCTGCCGGGCATGTCCATGCTGAGATGCGAGGCATGAAGCGAGAGCCGTACCCCAGCGACTTATCGGACGAGCAGTGGGCGTTGATCGAGCCGATGATCACAGCCTGGAAGCAGGACCGGGTGGCGCGGTCGGCGACGGGGGATCCCGGGTCATGCGATCTGCGGGAGGTCGTGAATGCGATCTTCTATCAGAACCGGACGGGCTGTCAGTGGCGCTATCTGCCCCACGACTTGCCAGCCTGGTCGGCGGTGTTCTACTACTTCGGTCTGTGGCGCGAGGACGGGCTCGACCAGCGGATCCAGGAACTC
>NZ_JBIWFV010000012.1:0-48852 GCF_044763255.1 Streptomyces sp. NPDC096176
AGGAACCTCGACCATCCGAAGATGGACGGGGTATCAACATATCTGGCGTTGATTTTTGGCACACTGTTGAGTTCTCAAGGAACGGACGCTTCCTTCGGTCCCTTTCACGGGCCCTCCGGGCGCTTCCCTTCGGTGTTTCCAACACTATCAGGCTTTCATGGCCTCTCCGACCACCACCTTGCGGGCACCCTGAGGGCAACCAGTGGTTTAGACCAGTTAGGATCCGGCTTGATAAGCGCTGCTGCCGACCCCCGACTCAGCGTCGCGTTGGGGTCAGGCAGGGGTACGACAGTACAGGCCTACCGGCAGATGACGCAAATCCCTCCGGTGTGCCCCTAGTCCGTCAACTGGTAGGTCCAGGGCGGAACTAGGACTTCTCATGACCTACCCTTCTGAAACAGTGCGTCGACCACGACACGCCGTGACGGCGCCGACCGAATCTCCGCCCCTGGGAGGCTCCATGACCACAGTGACGTCCCCTCTTGCCGGACGAGCCATCGGGCTCGCCGCGGTGCCCGACCCGGTGTTCTCCGGTGCGATGGTCGGGCCCGGGACTGCCATTGACCCCGTGCGTGAGCCGTCGGAGGCCGTCTCTCCCGTTGACGGCATCATCGTTTCGCTGCACCCGCATGCCTTTGTTGTCGTCGACGACGAGGGGCACGGGGTGCTGACGCACCTCGGTATCGACACGGTGCAGCTGAATGGCGAGGGCTTCGAGCTGCTCGTCAACAAGGGGGACACCGTGCGCCGCGGTCAGGCCGTGGTGGGCTGGGACCCGTCGGCCGTCGAGGCCGCCGGCAAGTCCGCCATCTGCCCGGTCGTGGCGCTCGAGGCCACCCACGATGCTCTGTCCGGGCTCCGAGAGGACGGCGACGTGAAGGCCGGCGACAGCCTCTTCGGCTGGCAGTGACCGCCGACGCCGGTGACGGCGGGTCGGAGATTCATCGCGGCGGCACGGATCGTCGCTCTATCGGAGACGGTGAAATGGAGACAACGCTGCGAGGCGTCGGCGTGAGCCACGGTGTGGCGATCGGCGAGGTGCGGCACATGGGCACGGCGGTTCTCGAGCCGCCGGCCAAGCAGATCCCGGCACAGGACGCGGGGCGCGAGCAGGGGCGTGCCCGTCAGGCTGTCGAGGCCGTGTCCGCCGACCTGATTGCCCGCGGGAATCTGGCCGGCGGCGAGGCACAGGCGGTGCTCGAGGCGCAGGCCATGATGGCGCAGGACCCGGAGCTGATGGCCGACGTCGAGCGCCGTATCGCAGTCGGCAGCACGGCCGAGCGTGCGGTGTACGACGCCTTCGCCGCCTACCGGGCGCTGCTGGCCGGTGCCGGCGAGTACCTGGCCGGGCGGGTCGCGGATTTGGACGACGTGCGGAACCGGATCGTGGCACGACTGCTGGGCGTGCCGATGCCGGGAGTTCCCGACAGTGACGAGCCGTATGTACTGATCGCCCGGGACCTGGCGCCGGCGGACACCGCGCTTCTGGACCCGGCACTGGTGCTCGGGTTCGTCACCGAGGAGGGCGGGCCGACGAGCCACAGCGCCATTCTGGCGCGGGCGCTCGGGGTGCCTGCCGTGGTCGCTCTGCCGGGCGCGGGTGAGATCGCCGAAGGCACCATGATCGCCGTCGACGGCAGCACGGGCGAGATCTTCGTGGAGCCGAGCGACGAGAAGCGCGAGCAGATGGAGCAGGCCGCGGCCGAGCGCAGGGCGGCCCTCGCGGCTTCCACCGGCCCGGGGGCGACGTCCGACGGGCACAAGGTGCCGCTGCTGGCGAATGTCGGCGGCCCCGCGGATGTGCCCGCGGCCGTGGACGCCGGTGCCGAGGGTGTCGGTCTCTTCCGTACCGAGTTCCTGTTCCTGGACGACAGCAAGCAGGCTCCGTCGGAGGAGAAGCAGGTCGAGGCGTACCGCAAGGTGCTCGAGGCCTTTCCCGAGGGGCGAGTGGTCGTGCGGGTGCTGGACGCCGGCGCGGACAAGCCGCTCGACTTCCTGACCCCGGCCGACGAGCCGAACCCGGCGCTGGGTGTGCGCGGGCTGCGCTCGTTGCTGGACCACCCGGAGGTGCTGAGGACGCAGCTGTCGGCGCTGTCGAAGGCCGCGCAGGGGCTGCCCGTGTACCTCGAGGTCATGGCTCCGATGGTCGCGGACCGTACGGACGCCAAGGCGTTCGCCGACGCGTGCCGGGAGGCGGGCCTGCGGGCGAAGTTCGGAGCGATGGTGGAGATCCCGTCCGCCGCGCTGCGGGCGCGCTCGATCCTGCAGGAGGTGGAGTTCCTTTCGCTCGGCACCAACGACCTCGCGCAGTACACCTTCGCCGCCGACCGGCAGGTGGGTGCCGTTTCACGGCTGCAGGACCCCTGGCAGCCGGCGCTGCTCGATCTGGTGGCGCTGTCCGCAGAGGCTGCCCAGGCCGAGGGCAAGAGCTGTGGTGTGTGTGGTGAAGCTGCCTCCGATCCACTGCTGGCTTGTGTGCTGACCGGTCTGGGTGTGACGTCGCTGTCGATGGGCGCCGCGTCGATTCCTTATGTGCGGGCGACGCTCGCGAAGTACACGCTGGCGCAGTGCGAGCGTGCGGCCGCGGCGGCGCGTGCCGCGGACACCGCCGAGGAAGCCCGGGTGGCCGCGCAGGCGGTGCTGTCCGGCGAGTAGCCGCGGCACGGCGCCGATGGATGACAAGGGGGCTTCCCGCCGACGGCGGGAAGCCCCCTTCGCTGTCAGTGGTGGTGTTCCGGGTCGTCGGTGGTGATGGGGAAGCCCGCGCAGTACTCGACGCCTGGCTCCGGGGACAGGGGGTCGCCGGTGGCGGAGTCGGTGCAGTAGGCGCTGAACACCTCGCCAGCGGTGAGTGGGTCGAGGCGGCCCTGGGTGAGCCGCCAGCCGTGGAGGTGGTCGGGCGTGTCGGAGCTGCTGGTGCGGAGCACCACTCCTCCGGAGGTTTGGAGGGCGATGCCCGCGGCGAGGACGGTGACGAACTCGGCGCCTTCCGCAGCGTCGATCTGCGCCGACGTCGAGGGGCCGCCCTGGGCGTGGAGAACGGCGAGGAGCTGTTCGTCCGGGCCGGGGACGCTGCAGACGAGGTGGTGCGTGCCGGGCCCTGCCACCTCGAGCAGGCGCATCAGGATGCGGGAGGCCGTGTCGAACGCGGACCTTCCGATGTCCTGTCCGCAGTCGGCGCAGGCTCCGAGGTCGGCGAGAAGCATGGTGGCGTACTCCCACGTGGCCTGGCGGACCGCCCTGTTGATGAGCTGGGGCAGCAGCGCGCGCAGGGGTTGCCCCGTGTACGCGACGCCGGCGCCGCGGCCCGCGAGCTCTGCGGTGAAACGGCTGCGGCCTGCCGGGGCGTCGGCGTCGATGCCTGCCTCGGTGCAGTACTCGGCGAATTCCCCGGGGTCGAAGAGGGCCACGGACGTGTGCAGTTGCTGGGCAGCCAGGGATTTCAGGAGCTGCTCCGACTGCCGTAGATAGGTGCTGTAGTCGTCGAACGCGAAGGTGCGGTAGCGGCGCATGGTCGTGAAGTCCTGCTCGTCGGCGAGGATGCCGACGGTGCTCGGGACTTCTCGGCGCAGCGCGCGCCGCATCGCTGCGTTGCTGCCGGTCTGCCTGGACTGCCTGGACTGCCTGATGTGCGCCATGTCGATTCCCCCAGTGCGCTGTCGATCATTCGTGACTCACGGTAGTGGGAGGCACTGACAATCCGGCTCCGGCAGCCGGTCGCGTGCGAGCCGGCCTTGGGCGAGGCACACCGCGCAGAAACCCTTGAGGACGGCATCGAGAACGAACATGCCCCGGACATCGCGGGCGCGCCGCTCCATGCACCCGCGTCCGGAGGCCTCGCGCCGTGCGGCCTACGTGCGGACCGCCACCAAGCTTCTGGGTACGGACTTGCGGTGGGCCACGGCGGCGTGCGACCCGACGATGCCGGCGCGTCACGACGGGCGGCTGCGGCTGACGTGGGGGTGGATCAGTCATCTGCTGCAGCGCACGGTCCTCGGCCTGATGACCGACTCCGACACGCAGGCCCTGGCGGCCCGCGCCCGGTCCGCCTACGGCGAGCGGCGGCGGGAGCTGGTGTCCGAGTTGGCCTCACGCGGGGTGGAGGCACACGGGGTGGGCGGGATGAATGTGTGGGTGCCCGTCCGCGACGAGTCCGCAGTCGTGCACGGACTGCGTTCGAGGGGCTGGTGGGTCGCGGCCGGGGCACGGGTTACGGCTCTCGGCGGCCCCCGGGTGCGGATCACGGCCGCCGACTGCAGCCGGCCGACGCTGCTCGGCCGGCCTCGGACTTCGCCGGCGTGCTGGGTGAGTCCGAGACGACCTACGGGGGTTGACCACGACCGGGGCTACTTGCGGCCGCGCGCGATCTCCTCGTAGAAGCGGAGGAGTTCGGGGTTGTCCACGGAGCCCGGGTTGACCGCCTTGGCGAGCGCGGTGCCCTGGAGGAGTCGTTTGACCGGGACCTCGATGCGCTTGCCGGTGAGCGTGTGGGGGACGCCGGGGACCTCGATGATGTCGTCGGGGACGTGCCGCGGCGAGAGGTTCTCGCGGATGGACTGCTTGATGCGGGTGCGCAGGCCGTCGTCGAGGACGGCGCCCTCGGCGAGGTGGACGAAGAGCGGCATCCAGTAGCCGCCGTCCGGTTCCTCGAGGCCGATGACGAGCGACTCGCGGATCTCGGGGAGGCGTTCGACGACCTCGTAGATGTCGGCCGAACCCATGCGGACGCCCTGACGGTTGAGCGTGGAGTCGGAGCGGCCGTGGATGATCACGGAGCCGCGGTCGGTGATGGTGATCCAGTCGCCGTGTCGCCACACGCCGGGATACATCTCGAAGTAGCTGTCGCGGTAGCGGCTGCCGTCGGGGTCGTTCCAGAACCGGATCGGCATCGAGGGCATCGGGTTGGTGACCACCAGTTCACCGACCTCGCCGACGACCGGTTTGCCCTGCGGGTCCCAGGACTGCAGGTCGGTACCGAGGCACGCGGCCTGCAACTCGCCGATCTCGACGGGAAGCGTGGGCACGGCTCCTGCGAAGCAGCTGCACACGTCGGTGCCGCCGCTGACGGAGGCGATCCACAGGTTGTCCGCCACCTGGTCGTGCAGCCAGCGGAAGCCGTCGGGCGGCAGCGGGGAGCCGGTGGTGGCGACGCACTTGACGCGCGAGAGGTCGAAGTCCCCTCCGGGGTGGACATCCGCCTTGGCGCAGGCCATGACGTACGCGGCGGAGGTGCCGAACAAGGTGGCCTCCGTGCGTTCCGCGACCCGCCACTGGGCGCCGGTGTCGGGATAGCCGGGGCTGCCGTCGTACAGGACGACGGTGGTGCCGGTGAGCAGGCCGGAGACGAGGAAGTTCCACATCATCCAGCCGGTGGAGGTGTACCAGAAGAACCGGTCGCCGGGGCCGAGGTCGCAGTGGAGACCGAGCTGCTTGAAGTGCTCCAGCAGGATGCCGCCCTGGGACTGGACGATGGCCTTGGGCAGGCCGGTGGTGCCAGAGGAGTACAGCACCCACAGCGGGTGGTCGAAGGGGACCTGTTCGAAGACCGGCTCGGCGTGTCCCACGGTCACCGCGGTCCAGTCGAGGGCGCCCTCGGGGGCGTCGGTCCCGAGCAGCGGGATGTGGACGACCGCACGCAGGGTGGGCAGTTCGCGGCGCAGCTCGGCGACGGTTTCCGTGCGGTCGTGCTCCTTGCCGCCGTAGCGGTAGCCGTCGACCGTGAACAGGACAACGGGTTCGACCTGTTGGAAGCGGTCGAGGACGCTGCGGGCGCCGAAGTCGGGGGCGCAGGAGGTCCACACCGCGCCGACCGCGGCGGTGGCGAGGAGCGCTGTGACGGCCTGCGGGATGTTCGGGAGGTAGCCGCTGACGCGGTCCCCGGGCCTGACGCCGAGGGCGCGCAGCTCGGCGGCGAGCGCGCCGACCTGGCGCCGGAGCTCGGACCAGCTGATGGGCGTCGCCTCATGTGTCTCGTCCACATACAGCAGCGCGGGATCATGGGCACGCGTGGGATCTTCGGCGGTGCGCAGGGCGTGCTCGGCGTAGTTGAGGGTGGCGCCCGGGAACCACTGGGCACCGGGCATCGCTCGGTCGGCTAGGACGCGCGAGTACGGGGTCGAGAAGCGGATCTCGAACCATTCGGCGACCGCCTGCCAGAACGTCTCCAGCTCGTCGACGGACCAGCGGTGCAGCGCCTGGTAACCGCCCTCGGCGGGTGCCCCGTGGCGCTCGGCGGCCCAGGCCTGGAATCGGGTGATCCGGGCGGCGGCGATGCGGTCGGGGTCGGGCTGCCAGAGAGGGGCAGGGTTCGCGCTTGAGGTCATTGGTCGGCTCCCGGGCTGGCTCTACGCGGTGTGTGCGTGCCGCCGCGCACGGGCGGGGTGTGCGCGGACGCGGCTGACAGGACGATGCCATGTGATCGTCTTTCGCACCAGGGCTGATCCCCCATGGTCAGCTTGGCGAATATGTGCTCCCATCACGGGTGAACGGCAGTTGAACAGCGCATCTGCGTCCGCTCTCGGATGGCAGGGTGATCCGCATGGACGGTCGTGATCTGGTGCGCTCTGTGAGAACGTTCGCTACGGCTCAGGGGCTGCGGGCCGCCCGCTCGGCATGGCGCCGGCACCGGGCCGATGCCGTGGGCCTGCCGGCCAGGGGCCCGGAGCGGGCCAGGGTGCCGGGCCCGGCGACCGGCGCGGAGCCGCTGCCCGGTGGGGGCGTCGTACGGTTCGCCCGTGCCGAGCTGCGCATCGTGGTGACGGTGGGCGGTGCGGTGTTCCTGGGATGGGACGGTGCGCTGCCGGAACCCTCCTACGCCCTGGCCGGCGTGCCTCCCGAGCCCGATGCCCGGGTGGCGATCGAGCCGGACAAGGACGGCGGCTGGCGGGTGGTCTCCGAGCGGCTGACGGTCGAGGTCTCGCGGCACGGCGGGGTGGAGATCCGCACGCCGGGCGGTGTGGTGCTGCGGCGGGATCTGCCGCCGCGCTGGTGGGAGCCGGTCGGAGGAGGGTCCGCGCGCTGGGTGCAGCGCAGCGAGATCGCCGCCGACGCGCGCCTGTTCGGGCTCGGCGGGCGGGCTTCGGGACCGCGGCTGCGGGACGGTGTCTATGGGCTGTGGAACACGGCGCCGCAGGAAGGGTTCGGTCCGGGCGAGGACCCGTTGTACATCACGATGCCGGTGCAGCTGGTGGTTGCCGACGCGGCCACCCATCTCGCCTTCCACGACAACACGTGGGAGGGCAGGGTCAGCGTCCGTGAGGGTGAGGAGGGCGCAGGGTCCGGCCACGACCGGCCCGGCACCGTCGAGCTGCGGATGGAGGGCGGGCCGCTGCGCAGCTGGGTGCTGGTGGGCATGCCCGCGCGGGTCCTCTTCGGATGGGCGCAGCTGACGGGGGCTCCCGCGCTGCCCCCTTCGTGGGCGCTCGGCGCGCAGCGCGTCGTACGGACCGACAGCGAGGAGGAACTGCGCAGGGCCGCGGCCGCCCATCGTGAGCTGGAACTTCCGCTGTCGGCCGTCCATGTCGGCGGCCTCTTCGGCGACGGCTTCGACGGCGCACCGTCAGGGCTCACAGGCGACCGTGATCGTTTCCCCTCCCTGCCGGAGGTCGCGAAAGATCTGCGCGAGGAAGGGGTGCGACTGGTCCGCGCGGTCTGCCCGGCGGTGGGCGCCGTGCCGGGAGAGGCGGTGTACGACAGTGGGTCCTCGGCGGGGCTGTTCGTGCGGGACTCCAGGGGCGCCGAAGTGCGGGGCACGGCCGGTCGGCAGGAGTGCGTCTTCCCGGACTTCACGGAGCCGCGGGTGCGCGAGTGGTGGGGCGAGCTGTACGAGGAGGGACTCGCCCAGGGCTTCTCGGGTGTGTGGCACGACCGGAACGAGCCGGTGGCCTGCACGGCCTTCGGCAGTATGACGCTCCCCCGGTCATCGCTGCACGCGCTGGACGGGCGCCCCGGCGACCATCGGGAGGCGCACAACGTGTACGGGCTGGGAATGGCCCGCGCCGGCTACGAGGCGCTGCGCCGGCTGCGTCCCGAAGAGCGGCCGTTCCTCGTCTCCCGCTCCGGCTGGGCGGGGATGCAGCGGTACGGCGGCGCCGGGTCCGGGGAGGTCTCGGCGGGCTGGCCGGGACTGCGGGCAACGCTGTCACTGGTACTGGGGCTCGGGCTGTGCGGCGTTCCCTATGCGGGGGCGGATGTGGGCGCCGACGGGGGGCCGTCGCCGGAGCTGTATCTTCGGCGGCTCCAGCTGGCGGCGTACCTGCCACTGATGCGTACGAAGGAGGCCACGCCGCCGCGGGCGTACGGCCCGGAGGTGGCGGCGCACGCGAGGGCCGCCCTGGTGGAGCGGGCCCGGCTCGGCCCGTACTTCGTGACGCTGGCGCACCTGGCCCGGCTGACCGGGGCGCCGTATGTGCGTCCGCTGTGGTGGGGATGTCCGGAGGACCGGGCGCTGCGGGACTGCGAGGACGCTTTTCTGTTGGGCGACTCGTTGCTCGTGGCTCCGGTGCTGGAGCGGGGCGCGGACCGGCGTGCGGTGCGGCTGCCGCGCGGCCGGTGGTACGACACGGCCAC
The DNA here is from genome assembly GCF_044763255.1 of Streptomyces sp. NPDC096176. Lineage (NCBI taxonomy): Bacteria > Bacillati > Actinomycetota > Actinomycetes > Kitasatosporales > Streptomycetaceae > Streptomyces > Streptomyces sp. NPDC096176. The sequence goes on from NZ_JBIWFV010000012.1 coordinate 8,569, forward strand.
CGGCCGGTCCTACGAGGGCCCCGGCCAAGTGCTCGTTGACGCACCGCTGTCCCGGATTCCGGTGCTCGCACGTGCGGGTGCGGTGCTGCCGGTGCTCGACATGGCCGGCGGAGAGGGCGACGGACAGGACCGGGTCGGGCTGGAGGTCTGGGCGCCGGCCGTGGGACGCACGGGTGGCGGGCTGGTGGTGCGGGACACCGGGGACGGCTGGGCCGAGCCGGAGGTCGAGCGCTGGACGACCCGCCTGGTGAACGGGCGGGTTGTGGTGGAACGGGTCACCGACGGCGGACCGGTCACGGCCGAGGGACCGGTACGGGTGCGGGGCCTGGAGTGACGGCGAGCCGCGTTGCACGGCGGCCGACGGGGCGCGCCCTCGGACCGGCGCTCCGTCGGCCGGGCGTCCCTCAGAACGACAGGCGCGCCCTCAGTTAACGACAGGCGCGCCCTCAGTTGGTGTAGACGCCGGAGAACCAGTTCCGCGCGGCGATCGTGTGGAGGGGGAACGCGAGGTCCGCGGGGCCGCGCAGCAGCCGCCAGCCGTCGGTCTCGTCGGTCGGGAGGGACGGCGGCAGTTCGGCCGCCGACCGCACGGGGAGCAGCCCGAGGACGAGCAGATGTCCGGCCGGGGAACTGAGGGCGTCTGCGAGCCGCACGTCGCGCTCCGAAGCCTCGATACCGGTCTCCTCCCGAAGCTCGCGCACCACCGCGTGCCGCCAGTCCTCGCCGTGGTCGATGAATCCGCCGGGCAGAGCGGTTCCGCCGAGGGCGGGCGCGATCGTGCGGGTGATGACGACGAGGCCGGTGCCGTGGGCGTCGCGCACGGGCAGCAGTGCGACGGCGACCGGCAGCGGATTGCGGTAGGCGATCTCGCCGCAGGCGGGACAGGTGCGGGGCCAGCCTGCGGTGGAGCCGTACGGCGCTCCGCAGTGGCCGCAGTGGGAGTCCTTGGACACGCGCGGACTGTATCCGATCACTCTTTCCCGGCGGGCCGGTACCTGGTAAACGGTGGGCGCATGACTCGACTTGGTTCCGCCTTGCGTGCTCTGACCGCCACAGCCGCCGCTCTGCTCACCGTCACCACAGCGGCTCCCGCAGCCCGGGCAGTTCCCGAACCCAAGGCGCCGCGGGAGTTCGTGGCGCTGCGCGCCGTGGCGCCGACGATCATTCAGGAGATGCGTTACACGACGCCGCACAACTTCGTGGGCGAGCCGGTCGACGGCTACCGGCAGCCGGTGTGCATCGTCACGCGGCCCGCGGCGCAGGCGCTGCGCCGGGCGCAGTCGGCGCTGCTGCGGCAGGGGTACTCGCTGAAGGTGTACGACTGCTACCGCCCGCAGCGTGCTGTCGACCACTTCGTGCGGTGGGCGAAGGATCTCGAGGACGAGACGATGAAGAAGGAGTTCTATCCGCAAGTCGACAAGTCGCGTCTCTTCGCGGATGGTTACATCGCGGAGAAGTCCGGGCACAGCCGCGGCAGCACGGTGGACCTGACGATCGTGAAGCTGCCCGCCCTGCCGACCCGGCCGTATGTGCCGGGCGAGCCGCTCGCGCCGTGCTACGCGCCCCAGGCCGAACGGTTCCCGGACAACTCGGTCGACATGGGGACCGGGTACGACTGCTTCGACACCCTGTCGCACACCGACGATCCGCGGATCACCGGCGAGCAGCGCGCCAACCGGGAACTGCTGAGGGGCACCCTCGCGGCGGTCGGGTTCGTGAACCTGCCGGAGGAGTGGTGGCACTTCACGTACAAGCCGGAGCCCTTCCCCGACAGGTACTTCGATTTCCCCGTAGCGGTGCGTTCGGTCGCGGGGCACCGGGCGGGCTGACGCTGGGCGCTGCGGCGGCTAACGTGCCGGCATGACGCAGCAGCAGACTTTCCGGTCGTACGAGGAGTTCTGGCCCTACTACGTCGCGATGCACTCCCGGGCGGCGACTCGGTGGGTGCATCTGACGGGCACGCTGACCGGGCTCGCGGTCACCGCCTACGGTCTGGCACGGGGGCGGAAACGTTTCGTGGCCGCGCTGCCGTTGATCGGCTACGGGACGGCGTGGCCTGCCCACTTCTTCATCGAGGGGAACAATCCGGCGACGTTCGGGCATCCGGCGTGGTCGCTGCGCGGTGACATGCAGATGATCCGGATGATGCTGGCGGGCAGGGACGCCGAGCTGGCGGAGATCGCCGCCAAGTGGCTCGCGGAGAACCGCTGACTGCTCGTTCCCCGCGCTTGGTCATGCCGTGAACAGCGCATGCTGTCGGCGACCTTGACGCCCCATCACGGCCGGTGAAAACTGCCTGTTCGTCGGCAGCTCCGTACGTCGGCGCGCACGCTCACCACGCTCGTCACGGACACCGGGCGTGGCAGGGATCCGCCCTGCCGCCGGCTCCGTAGCCATGGACGTCCATGAAATGCACATGGAGCACGAACCCTGCACGGAGGGCCGGGGCAGGTGTCCCGGGCGAGGGCCAAGGAGCCGCCATGAGCAACGCAGACATATTCCTCGGTGAGGTCATCGGCACCGCGATACTCATTCTCTTCGGCGCAGGTGTCTGCGCCGCCGTCACCCTGCATCACTCCAAGGCGAAGTCCGCGGGCTGGGTCGTCATCGCGTTCGGCTGGGGCTTCGGTGTGCTGGCCGGCGCGTACACCGCCGCACCGCTGTCCGGCGGGCACCTCAACCCGGCGGTCACCGTGGGCGTCGCCGTCGACACCGGCGAGTGGAGCAAGGTGCCGCTCTACATCGTGTCGCAGATGATCGGCGCGATCGTCGGTGCCGTACTGGCGTACCTCGTCTACTTCGCACAGTTCCAGGCGAACGGCGACGCCAAGAACGCCCAGCCGACGCTGGGGATCTTCGCCACCGGTCCGGAGATCCGCAAACCGTGGGCGAACGCCCTCACGGAGATCATCGCGACGATGGGGCTGGTCCTGCCGATTCTCGCGTTCGGGAAGAACGACGGCATCGGCATCGGACCGATTCCCGGCGAGGACGCCGGAATCTACGGCTCCGGCATCTCCATCCTGCTGGTCTCGCTGCTGGTCGTCGGCATCGGCCTCTCGCTCGGCGGGCCGACCGGTTACGCCATCAACCCGGCCCGCGATCTCGGTCCGCGCATTGCGCACGCCGTTCTGCCGATCCCCAACAAGGGGATGTCCGACTGGGGTTATGCCTGGGTGCCGGTAGCCGGGCCGCTCGTCGGAGCACTGCTGGCCGGACTCATCTTCAACGCGGCCTTCTAGGGCCGCCGCCGGCCTTTCCCCGGCCCTCCGGCCGGCCGATTCGAGAAGGGGACGTCATGACGGACAGGTTCGTCGCCGCAATCGATCAGGGCACCACGTCCAGCCGCTGCATCATCTTCAACCAGGACGGCGCCGTCGTCGCCGTCGACCAGCGCGAACACCGCCAGATCTTCCCGAGGCCCGGGTGGGTGGAGCACGACGCGACCGAGATCTGGTCGAAGGTGCAGGCGGTCGTCGCCGGGGCCGTCGCCAAGGCGGGTCTGCGCGCCGACCAGCTCAGCGCCCTCGGGATCACCAACCAGCGCGAGACGACGGTGCTGTGGGACCGGGCGACCGGAAAGCCCGTGCACAACGCGATCGTCTGGCAGGACACCCGTACGGCGGCTCTCTGCCACGAACTGGGCGGCTCGGACGGGCAGGACCGCTTCCGCGACACCACCGGTCTGCCGCTGGCCAGCTACTTCTCGGGGCCGAAGGCCGCCTGGCTGCTGGACGAGGTGCCCGGGCTGCGTGCGCGGGCGGAGCGGGGCGAGATCGCGTTCGGCACCATCGACTCCTGGTTGATCTGGAACCTCACCGGCGGCACGGACGGCGGCGTGCACGTCACCGATGTGACCAACGCGTCGCGCACCATGCTGATGGACCTCCGGACCCTGGAGTGGGACGCGGAGATCCTTGCCGCGATGAATCTGCCGAAGGAGATGCTGCCCGAGATCCGGTCCTCCTCTGAGGTGTACGGGACAGCCGTCGGCCAGCTCGCCGGGGTCCCCGTGGCCTCCGCGCTCGGCGACCAGCAGGCCGCGATCTTCGGCCAGGCCTGCTACGACATCGGCACGGCCAAGAACACCTACGGGACCGGCAGCTTCCTGCTGCTCAACACCGGCAACCGGTTCGTCCCCTCGAAGAGCGGGCTGATCACGACGCTCGGCTACAAGATCGGCGACGAGTCACCCGTCTACTGCCTGGAGGGGTCCATCGCCATCACCGGCGCCCTCGTGCAGTGGTTCCGTGACCAGCTCGGCATCATCCGCTCGGCCGGGGAGATCGAGACGTTGGCCGCGAGCGTGGAGGACAACGGCGGCGCGTACATCGTGCCGGCGTTCTCCGGCCTCTATGCCCCCTATTGGCGCTCCGACGCACGCGGTGTCGTCACGGGCCTGACCAGGTATGTGACGAAGGCGCACCTCGCACGGGCGGTCCTGGAGGCGACCAGCTGGCAGACGCGTGAGGTGGTCGACGCCATGTACCAGGACTCCGGGGTGCAGATCACCACGCTCAAGGTCGACGGAGGCATGACGGCCAACAATCTCCTGATGCAGCATCAGGCGGATGTGCTGGCCGTGCCGGTGATCCGGCCGAAGGTGTCGGAGACGACCTGTCTGGGCGCGGCGTACGCGGCCGGGCTGGCGACGGGTGTCTGGTCGGGCCTGGACGAGCTCAAGACCCACTGGCAGCGCGACGTGGAGTGGTCGCCGCGGATGGAGGCGGAGGTCCGCGAGCGCGAGTACCACAACTGGCGCAAGGCGGTGGAGAAGAGCTTCGGCTGGGAGGAGGAAGCCGGCCAGGGCTGAGCCGCCGCCCTGGCCTGTTCGGGGCTCGGCCCCCGGCTTGGGGCCCGGCCGGGTGTGCGCGGCAGCGGCACCGAGCCCGATCCGCAGCGGTTGCACAGAGCCCACGGCCCGTACCCCTGTCGGTGGGGGTACGGGCCGTGTCACCTCATGGGCTCAGGTCGTGGCGTGCTCGCGCACCTGGTCGGCGCGGGCCAGGGCGTGCTCGACCACCGCGACGAGGATGTCCTTGACGGACTCCCGCTCGCGAGCGTCACCCATCAACAGCGGCACTTCGGGATCGAGGTCGAGCGCGGCGCGTACGGTCTCCTCGGGGAAGCGGTTCGCCCCCTCGAAGCAGTTGACCGCGACCGCGAAGGGAATTCCTCGGCGTTCGAAGTAGTCGATGCCCGCGAAGCAGTCCTCGAGACGGCGTGTGTCGGCGAGGACGACGGCGCCGAGCGCGCCCTGCGCCAGCTCGTCCCACAGGAACCAGAAGCGGTCCTGGCCCGGGGTACCGAACAGGTACAGGACCAGGTCCTCGCGCAGGGTGATGCGCCCGAAGTCCATGGCGACCGTGGTGGTCGTCTTGGTCTCGACGCCGGCGAGGTCGTCCACCGGCCGGCCGGCCTCGGTGAGCGTCTCCTCCGTACGCAGCGGTTTGATCTCGCTGACCGCGCCGACCAGGGTGGTCTTGCCGACGCCGAAGCCGCCGGCCACCAGGATCTTCAGAGTCACCGGCTCGATCGGCGCCTTGCGGCGGCTAGAGCGCCCGAAGACCATTGATCACCTCGCGGAGAATGCTCACGTCCGGCAGTTCGGCCGGCGGAACGGGACGGGTTACGTGTACGAGCGCGTCGTCGACGAGATCGCCGACGAGCACGCGGACCACACCGACGGGCAGGTCCAGACCGGCGGCAAGTTCGGCGATCGACTGCGGGGTGCCGCCACAGCGTTCGACGATCTCGACGTGTTCCGGCGAGAGCGTCTGGTCACGGCCCGGGTCGTCGGCCGCGGCCTCCGGCACGACCAGGGCGATCAGGTCGAGCCGGTGGCGGCCCGCGTGGCTGGTTCGGCCTCGGGTCATCGCGTACGGGCGCACCACCGGGCCCGCGTCGGCGTCGATCCAGTGGTGCGACCTGTGACCATGCTGGAGTGAGTCACTCATGGCCGCCCTCACCCTCCGGCGGCCGGACCGGTCCGTGGTGCGGTGACGAGGTGGGCTCCGACCCGCTTGACCATCAGGGTCATCTCGTACGCGACCTGGCCCACGTCCGAGTCGGAGTCGGCCAGCACGGCGAGACAGCTGCCGTCGCCGGCGGCGGTGACGAAGAGGAAGGCCTCGTCGAGTTCCACGACGGTCTGGCGGACCTGCCCGGCGTCGAAGTGGCGGCCGACGCCCTTGGCAAGGCTGTGGAAGCCGGAGGCGACGGCCGCGAGATGCTCGCTGTCCTCGCGGGTCAGTTCCCGGGACGTGCCGGTGGCGAGGCCGTCGCTGGAGAGCACGAGGGCCTTGCGGATACTGGCGACGCGGTCGACCAGTTCGTCCAGGAGCCAGTTGAGTCCGCCCGAGCGCTGGGCTCCGAGCTGGGCGCCGTGTGCGTCGGTTGCTGCGGCGTGCGGTGCGGTCATCGACCGTCCCCCTCCGATGTCGATCCGTCCGATGTCGATCCTGGTGCCGACCGGCCGTCGCCGGTGGCTGGGTCACTGCCTGGTTCGGCCGCGGCGTCCTCCGCGTTGCGGCGGCGGCCGCGCTGCCAGCCGCGCTGCATGGACGCCATGCGGTCGCGGACTTCGTCCGCGTCCCGCTCCGGCTCACTGCGTGGGACCGGGGCGGCCGTCTGCTCGCCGTCGGCGTCGGCCGACGCCCTGAGCTGGGGCGCGAGGCTGGCCTGCCGGACCCGGCGGGGCAGGCCCTCGAGCGGCTGCTGCGGCGTGCCGTCCGGCCCGGGCACGTCGCGCCTCGGCCGTACGGGCTGCGGCGGTCGAGTGTCCTGGCGCGGTGCCGATTCCTGCGAGGGTTCCTGCACGGGCTGCACGGGCGGGGGGCCGGACAGCGGCCTCGGTTTCGCGCGGTCGCGGCGGTCCTCCGGGAACGGCGTGGGCGCGGCCGTGAGCGGCGGCCGGGCGAACGGCGTCGGATCCACGGCCCGTCCGGGCTCCTGGGCCGGGTGATGACGTCCGGCCGCACCGCGCTCGTCGACCCGCCGGCCGTGGTCGGCGACGAGCGTCGGGGGCCTGCGTCGCGGCAGGGGCACGGGCCCGACGCGGTGCTCGCCGGGCTGCTCCCGCGCCTGCTGGTGCTGCTCGCCGGGCGCGTCCCCGTGGCGTCGGCGGGGGCGGAAGACGCCGCCCCGCTCGCTCTCGGTGCCCTCCAGGTCGGCGAGGCGGCCGGGGTCCGTGGGCAGAGGTCGGTTGTCGCCGAGCACCGAGCGGTCGCGCTCGTCGAGGCCCAACGCGCCGATCGGCGCCTCCAGTTCGACGGGTCCGTCGAGGAGGGCGGAGCCGACCAGGCCGGTCGGCACCTGGGACAGGGCAGCCTGCTTGCCGTCGCCGCGCCGTCCGGCCGCGCTGTCGCTCTTCCGGTCGAGACGGAATCCTGTGCCCTGCGTCTCCGGCGCCTCCGTGAGCAGGGCCGCCGGTATGAAGACCACGGCGGTCGTGCCGCCGTACGGGGACTGCTGGAGCGAGACACGGACGTTCTGGCGCTGGGCGAGGCGGCTGACGACGAAGAGGCCGAGCCGGTCGGTGTCGGAGAGCTCGAACTCGGGGGTCTCCGCGAGGCGCAGGTTGGCGTCGAGGAGCGCGTCTGCGGCCATGCCGAGACCGCGGTCGTGGATCTCGAGGGTGAAGCCGTTGGCGACCCGTTCGCCGAGGACCTGCACGCCGGTGTGCGGAGGTGAGAACACCGTCGCGTTCTCGAGGAGTTCGGCGATGAGATGGGTGAGGTCGGCGACCGCGGGCCCGCCGACGCCGATCCGCGGCAGCCTGCGCACCTCGATGCGCTCGTAGTCCTCGACCTCGGCCACGGCGGCCCGGACGACGTCCATCAGCTGGATGGGCTTGCGCCACTGCCTCGACGGGGCGGCCCCGGAGAGGATAACCAGGCCCTCCGCGTGGCGCCGCATGCGGGTGGTGAGGTGGTCGAGGCGGAACAGGTCGGCCAGTTCCTCCGTGTCCTCGGTGCGCCGCTCCATCTGGTCGAGGAGGGAGAGTTGGCGGTGCAGCAGCACCTGGTTGCGGCGGGCGAGGTTCACGAACACCTCGGAGACCCCGCGCCGCATCTCGGCCTGGCGGACGGCGGCCTCGACGGCTGCCCGCTGGAGGGTGTTCAGCGCCTGACCGGCCTGGCCGATCTCGTCCTTGTCGTACTCGAGGCGCGGCGCCTCCGTCTCGACATCGACGTGTTCGCCGGCGGCGAGGCGCCGCATCACGCTGGGCAGCCGTACGCCGGAGACCTCGTGGGCATCCTTGCGCAGCCGGGACAGGTCGCGGACCAGGTCGCGGCCGATCCGTACGGAGACGATCACGGAGACGAGCAGGGCCAGGAACCCGAGGACGCCTGCCACTCCGGCCAGGAGAAGAACCCGGTACGCGGCGGGTTCGACCCGGTCCTCGTAGCGGTCGCCGGCGTCGGCGGCCTCACGGTCGAGCTGGTCGAGGACGGGGGTGGCGGCCTGCTGCCAGCGTTCGGCGTCGGACGCGGGCAGCTTGTCGGCCGGCCCTGCAGCGATGATGCGTTCCTCGGTGTCGCGCAGGGGCGCGGTCTCGGGGCTGCTCCAGTACTGCTCGAAGGTGTCCCGTTCCCGGGAGGGCAGCATCTCGAGGTTCGACGCGTAATAGACCTTCCGGTGCGCGGCATGGTCGGCGAGCCGGCGGATCTCCTGTGCCGTCACCTTCCGGGCGGTCAGCGACGAGGCGATCAGGGCGTCTTCACGGGAGAGCATCTCGCGGGCGCGGGAGAGTCCGACCAGCGCACGGCCCTGGCGTTCCATCTCGACGTCGTCGAAGGCGTGCAGGGTCAGCAGGAAGCTGTGCGAGGGGTCGACGAGCCGGTTGTAGAACTCGAGGGCGTCCGCGCGGCTGACGGTGTTGGTGTCCACGGACCGGCGCAGGGCTCCGATGCCCTCGAAGGCGTCGAGGAGCGACTCCAGTTGCTGCGCCGACTCGGAGGACATGTCGTCGCGAGCGGACGGCTGCTCCGCGTTCCGCCGGAGCGTGGCGAGGGCACTGTCGGTGGCCGCGCGGCGCGTGCGCAGCACCGGCTGCGCGTCGGCGGCACGCCGGTCCGCGAGGTAGATCAGTGTCTGCCTGCGTTCCTTCTGGACGACGTCGATCGTGTCCAGGACGGGCTTGCCAACCTGCTCCGCGACGGAGCTGGCGTCGAGCAGCTGGTTCGCCTCCCGACCGGTCAGTACGGTCGCGAAGCCCCACAGGGCCGTGAGGGAGACGAGAGGGACGAGCAGCAACGCCACGATCTTCCGGCGGATGGACTTCCCGCGAAAGCGCATGGCCTCCCCCTGCTCGACTCCGCACGGTGCGGGTGGTGTTCCGACAGCAAACGGCGTGAGCCTACTACTGTCATACAACCAACTCGAAGAGACGTCCGGATGGTTTTCGGCCTCCGCACCATCGTTCGATCATGGGATGTCCTGGTATTCGGGGAGTTGGCATTCTGCGCCTTGCCGCGCGACAGCTGCGGCATGTCACTTTTCGGACCAGGGCAGATGGCTGGAACTCTTCGCTCCCTGGGAATCATCCGGCCTGCTCGTTCGTCGTTCTGTGCAGGGGTGTTGAGGGGTTCGCAGTCGCCACGCGCATGGAATTCAGCCGTTGCGGCGGGGGGTCGAGCGGCGGGTCCTGTGGCGGTTGTGCGGCTGCTGTGCGGGCAGCCGGAGTAAGGAAACCGAATCCGGGAAGCCACCGTCAGGTCGGACAGAGGTGGGGAGTGACAGAAACCATGGACACGGACGAGCGCCGCTACGCGGCGCCGACGGCGGACGACGCGCATGTGCTGCGGCAGCTCTGGGTCGAGGAGCCGGTGGCAAGACGGCGCATGGCCGACCCAGTCCGTACGGCGGCGGTCCGCGCGGTGATCATCGCGTCGCTGACGATGATCCAGGCGATGGCGGCGTTCCTCTTCACGCTCACTGGGGCCTGGCTGGCGTTTCCGCTGGTGCTCAGCAGCATTGTCAGCACGATTGCCGCCACGTGGGCGGTACTCGACGTGTGGGTGACCCGCCAGGTGTGGAACCAGCGGAACGGCGTGGTTTCCGCGCCCAGCAGCACCGCGCGCCACCTGCGCCGCGAGCGCCGTCACGCCCGCCGGACGGCCCGCGCCGCAGCCCGCGAGACCTCGCACATACGGCGGCGCGGCACCGGAAACCTCTCCCGGGCGTAGGGCCGCCCCTTTCGGACCTGCCAGGCCTGCCTGCCCTTCCGTCGGTCCGGGCCTGCCTGCCCTTCCGTGGGGACCGGCTCGCCTGCCCTGTATGCCCGACCTGCCCGCGCCGACGGGACGGCGCGGGCAGGGGCGAGCGGGTACGGCGCTACTCCTGCGGGCCCGCCGCCGACTGTGCCGGCGTCTGGGTCGGCTCCCCGGTCGGCTGCGCGGGCAGCGAGGCGCGCTTGAACATACGGGTCGCGGTGATCTCTCCGTGCACGGTCTCCCCCGTCGAATCCACCTGCGGCAGGCCGGGACGCAGATGCTCCTCGACGCTGATGTACTTCAGCCCTGCCCGCAGGTCGGCGTCGTTGCGCAGCCGAATCACCAGGGGGAACTCCGCGAGGGCCGTCGTGTCGAACAGGCCGGTGGTGTAGAGCAGTTGAACACCGAGCGCGTCGGAGACCGCCCGCTGGAGCTCCAGCAGATAGGTGGCGTTGGCGCGGCCGATGGGGTTGTCGAGGAACAGAGTGCCCGCGTGCCGGTGCTTGTCCCTGCCACGGTCGTTGCTGCGCAGCGCGGCCATCGTGCAGTACAGGGCGATGGCGGCGGTGAGCAGCTGGCCCCCGGAGAACACGTCGCCCATCTGACCGACCGGCACACGCTCGGCACGCAGCACCGCGTCGGGCTTCAGGATCTCCACGGCCACGCCCTTGGGCTGCAGCGCCGCCTGAACCCCGCGGAGCAGGAGCGACATGCCGTCGCGCCGCCCCTCGCCGTACGCGGCCGACGCGTTCTTCTTCACCGCGGCACGGGTCGCCTCGTCGATGACCTCGCCCAGCCGCTCCGCGAGCGTCGCCTGGTCCGGCTCCTCGAACCTGATCCGCAGGAACTCCTGTCCCGACCACTCGCCGAGCCCTTCGGGCAGCCGGGAGAGCCGTTGGGCGGAGCGGAGCGTGGCCAGCGCCGACTCCACAAGGCCGCGCAGCCGGTCGACGATGGTGTCGCGGTTGCGCTCGAGCTGTTCCAGCTCGTCGGTGAGCACTCGTAGCCGGGGCGCGAACGCCTCCGCCCACTTCGCCGCGTGCTCGGGCAGCGCGGCGGCGGGCAGTTCCCGGATCTGCTGGCGGGCCGGGGTGCGGACCTGCTCGTAACGGGTGGAGTTGGCGTGCCGGACGAGTACGTCGCTCGCCTCGCGCACAGCCGACTCGGCCGCGGACAGGTCGGTCGCGCAGCCGCGCAACGCGCGGCGGGTCTCCGCCGCGGAGTGCCGGGCCTCCTCCAGGGTGCCCGGGTACGGCTCCGGTGCGTCCGGCGTCTCGTCCTCGTGGTGGTGGTCGCGCAGCAGGTCGCTCAGGAGTGCGGCCGTCTCCTCGAAGCCGCCGACGGCGTCCTCCGCGGACCGGTGGGCATGGAGCAGACCGGCGTGCGCGGCGCGTGCCGTCTCCAAGGCGTCCGTGCAGGCGGCGAGTTCGCCGGTGGCCGTACGCAGCAGGGCCTGGGCGTGCTCGGCATCAGCGGGGACGAGGTCGTCGGGCAGGTCGGTGTGGGCCTCGCCTTCGGCGGGGGCGAGGCGCTCGGCCTCGCCGCGCAGCCGGCCGAGCTTCTCGCTCGCCTCCGAGGCACGCGACTCCAGCATCTGCACCAGGGACTCGGCCCGTGCGGCGGCGGCCTGGCGGGAGGGGCCGTCGGCGCCGTCGGTTCCCTCCAGGAGCTGTGCGGCGCGGGTGCGGACCTTGTTGGTGAGCCGGTCGAGTTCCGCGAGGGCGGCGCTCTCGTCGCTCTCGGCACGGGCCTGCTCCGCGCGCAGATCCGCGCCGACGCCGACCTTCTCGTAGAGCTGGGAGGCCGCGCGGTACGCCTCCCGCAGGGTGGGCAGCGCGGGGCAGGGCGTCGTCCCGTCATCTTCCGGCAGGTTCTCGGGCGCTCCGGCGATCTCGGCACGCTCTGCCAGCAGCGCACGGGCGGTGCGGCGGGCGTCGTCCCCCGCGCGCTGCGCGGCGCGGCGGTCCTCGTCGGCGGCCTTCGCGCGCTCCAGGCAGGTCGCGGCGCGGGTCTCGGAGTCGGCGGCCTCGTCGGCGAGTTCACGGAGTTTCACCTGCCAGCCCGCCCGTTCGCGCAGCCGGAAGGCGAGGCCTGCGAGCGCGTCCGCGGCCCGGCGTGCCCGTTGGGCGGCGTCCTGCCGCTCGTCGTGCACACGGGCGGCGTCGGACGCCGCCTCCTCGGCTTCGGCGCGTGCGGTGCGGGCCTCTGCGAGCGTTTCCTGCGCTTCTTCCGCCGCTGCGCGGGCCGTACGGGCGCCTTCGGCCAGCTCGGCGAGCATGCCGGGCGGGCAGTCCGTGCGCCACGCGCCGAGGCGCGCGGCGATGGCCCGGTCGGCGGTGAGGCGGGCGGCGAGCGTCCGGATGTCCTCGTCCCGTGCCGTCGCCCTGGCGCGCAGCGCCTGGCGCTCCTCGTCGGCGGCATGTTCGTCGTGCATCGCCGGGTTCGGCGGCACGAGGAACACGTCCCCGTCGTCGTCGGTCCTCGGCCCCGGGACGGGGGCGAGCAGTGCGGCGGCGGTCCCGACGGCCACGGCGGACCGGGGCAGCAGAGCCGCGCCGGCGAGAACCTCGCGGGCGCGGGCGTGCGAATCCGGGTCCGTGATCACCACACCGTCGACGAGCTCGGGTCGCGCGGCCAGGACGGCGGCGTGGTCGGCGGGGTCGACGGACTGTGCGAGGTAGCGCCAGCCGGGCAGGGCGGGGATGCCGTGCTCGCCCAGATGTTCAACGGTGGCGAGGACGTCGGGGCCCGGCGGCAGCAGCCCGCCGTCGCCGAGCGCGCCGAGGATGCGGGCGTCGTCGGCGGCGGCGGTGCGCAGGTCGAACAGCTGTCGTTCCGCGGAGGCGACGGACTGTTCGAGCAGTTCGCGCAGTTCGTCGGCGAATCCGTCGAGCTCCTCGACGGTGAGGGGCCCTTCCCCGGTCCGGCGGGTCGGGACGAGGCGGCCGTCGCGGCGTCGGTGGGCAGCGCTTTCGGCGGCGAGCGTTGCGTGCGAGGCCGCGGTGCCGTCGCCCTCGCCGTGGGTTGCCGGTGCGGCCTGGCCGGTGCCGAGCGGGTCGGGGGTGCGCGGCGACGGCACCAGGGAGTTCGTGGTGGCGGGCGCGAGGCTCAGCAGGTCCGTCAGACGTTCGTCTTCGGCGATGGACTCTGCGGCGCGGCGCTCTGCCGCGTAGGCGTTCTCCGCCGCCTGTGCCGCGTCCGCCGCCCGGGCGGCGGCGAGTTCCGCGCGGCTCTCCGCGGCCGCCGCCTCCTTTGCGCGCTCCGCCGTGGAGCGGGCGGCCTCGCGGGCCTCGTCCCAGGCGGCGACGGTCGTCTTCTCCGCGTCGCTCGCGGCCAGCGCGGCACGGGCCGGGTCGGCGTCGGGGGCGGTGTCGTCGAGCCATCCGGCCCGCACCGCCTCCGCCGTCTCCTGCTCGACCTCGGTCAGCCGCTGGCGGAGGTGGCCGATCTCGCTGCGGGCGCGCTGCGCCTCCCTCGCGGCGGCAGTGGCGTCCCGGTGGGCGGCCTCGCCCGCCTCCTGCAGGGCGCGGGAACGCTCCTCCTCCTCGTTGGCGATGCGTTCGCCGTTCTCCGCCGCCGTGTTCAGAGCGCGGACGAGGTCGCCGGCGGCCTTGGCCCGCGCGGCGAGCGCGGGGGCGGCGTCCCGCTCCGCCTCCCGGATCGCCGCGGCGACACGAGCGGAACGGTCGGCGGCCGCCCGGTGCCGCAGTACCGCCTCCGCCGCTTGCCACGCCGAGTGCAGGGTGCGCGCGTCGATGAGTTCCCGGCGCTGCGCGGCGGCGCCCTTCTCAGCGGCCGCGAGGGCCAGGGACGCGTGGCGGAACGCCAGTTCGGCGGCGACCAGCGAGCTGCGGTTGCGTGTCTCCTCGGCTGCGGTCACCGTGTGCGCGGCGGCGGTGACCTGCTGGGCGAGCTCCGCAGTACGGGTCCGCTCCTGCGCGGCACGGGCGGAGAGGCGCCGCGCCAGGGTGCGGGTGCGTCGCTCCGCGCCGGCGTGGATGTCGCGCGCCCTGGTGCGGGTGTCGGCGGCCTCGACGATGCGGCCGAGCAGGTCGACGGAGCCTGCGGTGAAGTCCCGTTCCGCGGTGAGCTCCGCGCGCCGGCCCAGCTTGTTGCCGAATCCGCTGACCAGGTCGGCAAGCCCGTCCGTGTCGCGGGTGTCGGTGACGGCGCGCAGCAGGAGGTCGGTGAAGTCGGAGTCCTTCTTGACGGCGAACAGGCCGGCCGCCTCGCCCTCGTCGGCGTTCATCTCCCGCTGGTAGCGGAACAGTTCGGGGTCGAGGCCGAGGTCGCCGAGGTGCTCGTTCCAGCGGTCGTGGATCTCCTCCCAGTACACGTCGAGATGCGGATACGCCTTGCCGGCCTCGGTGATGGCGTCGCGGAAGCCCTTCATCGTGCGGCGGCGGCCCTGAGCGCCCGACGCGCCTTCGACGGGGGGACGGACGGCGGTGGACTCCGCGACCGGCAGCGAGTCGAGCCCGAGTCCGGGGCCGGGACGGAAGGAGTACCAGGCCTCCGCGAACTTCCGCGGGTCGTTGGACACCTGACGTCCCCGCCACTCGCTGACCTTGCCGACGACGACCAGCTCGCCGGTCAAGGTGTGCTGCCACTCGAGCGCCACGTGCCCGCAGTCGTCGGCGAGCAGGAATTTGCGCAGCACGCCCGAGCTGGCTCCGCCGAGCGTGTTGCGGTGGCCGGGCAGCATCACGGAGAAGATCAGTTTGAGCAGGACCGACTTGCCGCCGCCGTTCTCGAGGAAGAGCACGCCCGCGGGCGCCGGGCGGCGCGGCGGGCCGACCGGCTCCTCCTCGAAGAACTCCGCCTGCATAGGGGCGGGGTCGGGCACGGGCTCGCCGACTCCGCGCAGGTCGAGCACGGTGTCGGCGTAGCGCGCACCGGCAGGACCGATGGAGTAGAGGCGGACCCGGGACAACTCGTACATGGCGGGGGACTCTCGGTTTGGTCGATGTGTTCGTCTGAACGGTTACGCGGCGGCGGGCAGCAGTCGGGCGGGGACGAGCACGCCCTACGCGTGGAAGGGCAGTCCGGCGTCGGCCGCCACGTCGAGGTCGTCGCCGTCGGGCGGTGCCACGAGCGTGGCGGAACCGTCGCTGACGGGGACGACGCCCAGTTCCAGCAGCTCGGCCATCGCTGCGTTGCCCGCCATGTCGCGAACCTGCAGCTGATAGCGGGCCGTGGTGCGGAAGGCGCCCCCGGCGTCGTCACCGGTCCGCTGCAGGAAGCCGGAGTCGGTGAGGAAGGCGACGGCCTTGCCGACGATGCCGGTCGTCGATCCCGCCAGGCGGCGAGCGTCCTTGGTGGCGCCGGTGGCGCTGCGACGGGCGTAGACCCGCCAGGCGGCCTCCAGACCCGGGGCCTCGCTGGCCGGGTCGGTGTTCTCGCCCTTCTCGTCGGCGCGCTCTTCGAGGCGCCGGCACGCCTGGCGCACGAAGGCGTCCACGCCGTTGATGGTGATCCGGCCGATGTATCCGTCGTCGGCGAGGTCCTCCGGGCGGGGGAAGGCCATGGCGGCGACGGCGAGGTGGGCCAGGCCGTGCAGGAAGCGGTCGGCGGAGTCGGCGGAGGCCCGGCGGGCGTAGTCGCCCATCCGGACCGCGAAGACGGAGTCCTCGCCGGCGGTGACGGCCATGCCGGCCCGGGGAGACACCTCCAGCACGACGAGGCCGAGGCCGGTCGCGACGGCGTCGGCGACGCGTGCGAAGGCGGTGTCCCCACGGTAGCGGCGCAGTAGTTCGGCGTACTCCGCGTCGCGGGCCGGCAGCAGCTTGGGCTGGAGCCCGAAGGAGACGAGGCGCGCGGCGTCGGCGGCGTCGGCGGGGGTCACCCCTGGGGCGGTGATGGCGGCCGCGGAGATCGGTCCGGTCGGAGGGCCTGGAGGGGCGACCGGGTCGCTCCACGCGGCGGGAGCCTCGACGTGGGGGTCGCTCACGGGGGTGCTCCTAGGGCTGGGTTTGACGGGGGAGATGGGTGGTCGAGGTGTCTACGGGGCGGTGGCGGTGGGGGCGGCACGCCGTTCCCCTAACCGCCCTGTCCGGAAACCGGGCTCCGCGCGGACCGTGGTACGGCGCTTCGCACGGTCTCCTCAAGCGCCGGACTGGCTGCGGTCGCCGTCGTACGAGGCCCCGGGCGCTCGGCCCACGGCCTCGTCACGCCCCCTCCGCACGCGCCGCCGCCATGCCCACCGCGTCCAGCAGCGCCGTACCCACGATCAGGTCCGCGCCGCCGAACTCCGGGTCGTCCAGCTGCGTACCGTCGTCCACGGCGAACAGCAGTCGCTGCTCGCCCTGGCGGTACGCGGTGCCGACCGGAGGGCTCGCCGCGTGGACGGCCAGCAACGCGACCAGATACGGAAGGTCGGGGTCCCGGCGGCGTGCCTCCACCAGCAGGCCGGAGAGCCGGCGCGGCGCGTCGTGCTCCAGGTCCAGCAGCTCCCTGGCGCTCGCGAGCTGCTCCTCGCTGAAGCGGCTGTCGTCGGGGGTGGCGATCAGGTCGGGCTCCGGCATCTCCGCACCGAGGTGCTCGCGCTCCATCGGCGGGGTCAGAAGCAGGTCGACGAGGTCGCCGACGCGGACGGAGGGCGGTGTCCGCAGGCCGGTCCCGCGTGCGAAGAAGGCGTCGGTGACGTGGATCGCCGACTCGACGGGCAGCGGCAGCAGTGGTGCCACCAGTTGTCCGTACAGGTCGAGCCCGGTCCGGGCGGTGGGCCGGGCGAAGGCCTGCCGGTCCTGTTCGGCCCGGAACAGCGGGCCGGCCTCCAGAAGGCGGGACTGGAGCTGGGTGTGCCGGCGGATGCAGTCCTTGACTATGTCGACGAGCTCGGCGGCGCGGCGCTTGTGCTCGGGGTCCTCGGCTTCGTCACGGGCCTTGCGGATGTTGGTGAGGATCGCGTTCTCGTGGCGGTACCGGTCGGCGACATGGTCGAGGGCCTCGGCGATCATGTCGGGGACGTCGTTCAGCCAGTCCACAGCCCGGACGTTGCGTCGTGTGGCCTCGAGCGTCCTGCGGAGTACCTCCGAGTACTGCACGGTCCGGTAGCGGGCCTGTTCGGCGGCGAGTTGCGCGTCGGCGAGACGGCCGCGGCTGATGAGGACCTCGAGCTTCACCTCGGCCGCGATCTGCGCGCTGGTGACGTCGGTGTCGAGCGCACCGACCAGGACGTTGACCGCTTCGTCGGTGGTGCGCAGATAGACGGTGCCGCCGTGGCCGGGCACTTCCTCGATGAGCTTGAAGTCGTAGTCGCGGCGGGTGTAGACGCCGTCGGTGCCGAACGTGCCGTAGACGGCGCGGAAGCCGCGGTCCACGCTGCCGACGTTGATCAGGTTCTCCAGCACCCAGCGCGCCACGCGCTCGTGCTCGGCCACGGGCCGTCGTGGCGCCTGGGCGGCCACCCGCGGGAGGAGGCGCGCCACTATCTGATCGTGATCGGCGCCGGTGTCGAAGTCCATGTTGAGCGTGACGAGATCGATCGCGGCGAGGGCGACCTCTGCCATGGCGTAGACCGAATACTCGCCCGCGAGATTCGCCTTGCGGGCGTCGAGATCGTGCAGCGGCGCGGTGCACGCGAGCGCACGGAGCCGCCGCGCGAGCCCTTCGTCGGCGGCCGGGCCCTGCGCGGGTCGCGGCCCCGCGCTGAGCTGGGGCGGAACGAGGTCCGTCGAGGCTGGCGAAGTCACGGTGCACAGATTAGGTCCTCGCACCGACAACGGTCGAAACGGCGCAGAGCACCCTCATCGCGCAGGTGCGGTCAGGCGTCCGGCAGGAGCCTCGCGTATCTGCTGACCAATTGCGCGCGGGAGTCGTCCAGGTACGCGTCCAGGAGCTGTCGTGCCTCGCTCCGCCTGCCCGCGCGCAGCGTTTCGAGGATCTCGCGATTGCGGACGAGGTAGGGCTGGTGCAGTTGCTGCGGGTCGTCCACGACGTGGAAGGCAAGGCGCAGCTCGGCGAGGACGCTGCGCATCAGTTCGTCGGTCCGTGCGCTGCCGGCGAGGGCGACGAGTTCGCGGTGGAAGTGGATGTTGGCCGTGGAGACGCCCTTCCAGTCCCGCTCGTGTGCGGCGCGTTCTCCTCCGGCGACCGCGGTGTCCAATTTGTCCAGCGTGTACGGCGGTTCGCCCAACCGGTCCACCACGGCGCATTCGACCAGTCGCCTGGTGCGGTAGATGTCCTCGACGTCCTGGACGGCCAGCATGCGCACGAAGACGCCGCGGTTGAGCTCATGGACGAGCAGCCGCTCGTGGGTGAGC
Organism: Streptomyces sp. NPDC096176; assembly: GCF_044763255.1. NCBI lineage: Bacteria > Bacillati > Actinomycetota > Actinomycetes > Kitasatosporales > Streptomycetaceae > Streptomyces > Streptomyces sp. NPDC096176. The sequence goes on from NZ_JBIWFV010000012.1 coordinate 27,050, forward strand.
AGCCGGAACGCCTCGCGCAGAGTGTTGCGCGAGACACCGAGGGCCCTGCCGATGCTGTCCTCCGACAACCGCTCGCCGGGAGGAAAGTAGCCCTCGGCAATGCGGGTGCGCAGGATGTCCGCGACTCGTTCGGCCGTGCTGGTGCGCCCCAACAGCGGGCGGTCGTCCGCCAGCCCCCCGGCCCTGGGCTCCGTCGTCCCCACAACGCCCCTCTCTCCGCCGCCGGACGTCCGCGCCGGCGTGCGGTCTCCATCGTAGAAGCCAGAACGTGTCCACACGACTCTTGTCGGATCGTTCAACAATCCCCTACCTTGGCGTCACCGCACTCTCCGGAAAGCTCCTCCTCCCCCTCAGTGAGGTGCAGATGAGCACGACCCAGGCACAGCCGAAGCACGACGAGCTCCCCGAGGACACCGGCGCGTTGGCGTGGCTGCGCGCGCTCGGGCCGCGCGGTCGCCGTGCGTTCGGCGGCGCGTTCGGCGGCTACGCCCTCGATTCGTACGACTACTTCACGCTGCCGCTGAGCATGGTGGCGATCTCCGCCTACTTCAGCCTCGACAACGGACAAACTGGACTTCTCACCACCGTCACCCTGGTCGTCTCGGCCATAGGCGGCGCACTCGCCGGGATCCTCGCGGACCGCATCGGCCGGGTGAAGGCGCTGATGATCACCGTGATCACGTATGCCGTGTTCACGGTGCTGTGCGGCTTCGCACCCAACTACGAGACGCTGCTGGTCTTCCGTGCGCTGCAGGGACTCGGCTTCGGCGGCGAGTGGGCGGTCGGCGCCATCCTGGTCGCCGAGTACGCCACGGCCAAGCACCGGGGACGCACACTCGGGGCCGTGCAGAGCGCGTGGGCGGCGGGCTGGGCGCTCGCCGTCGTCGTCTACACGCTGGTCTTCCAGTTCCTCGACGCCGACACCGCGTGGCGCGTGATGTTCTGGACGGGCGCACTGCCCGCCCTGCTGGTGGTGTACGTACGCCGCAATGTCAGCGACGCCCCCGCGGCCGCCGAGCAGCGCCGCACCAGCGCCGAGCGAGGGTCGTTCACCACGATCTTCAAGAAGGACCTGCTGCGCACCACACTGTTCGCCACCCTGCTGTCCACCGGTGTTCAGGGCGGCTACTACACCCTCGCGACCTGGGTCCCCACGTATCTGAAGACCGAGCGCGAACTCACGGTCGTCGGCACCGGCGGGTATCTGACGTTCCTCATATCCGGGGCCTTCGTCGGATATCTGACCGGGGGCTATCTCACGGACAAGATCGGCCGGAAGAAGAACATCGCGCTCTTCGCGGTGCTGTCGGGCACCGGAATCCTCGCCTACACCAACATCCCGGCCGGGGCGAACGGTCTGCTGCTCGTCCTCGGCTTCCCGCTCGGCTTCTGCATGTCGGCCATCTTCAGCGGGTTCGGCTCCTTCCTCAGCGAGCTGTACCCGACGGCCGTGCGCGGCACCGGTCAGGGCTTCACTTACAACAGCGGCCGCGCGGTGGGCGCCTTCCTGCCCACGCTCGTCGGTTTCCTGTCCGACAGCTGGGGAGTGGGCGGCGCGCTCGTTCTCGGCGCCCTCGGCTACGGTCTCGCCGTGCTGGCTCTGCTCGGCCTGCCGGAGACGCGCGACCGCGAACTTCTCTGACCGGCCCGGCACCGGCCGGACTCCGTAAGGGACGGACTCCGCAAGGAACTTGGAGGTACTGCGGTGACCTGGGCGTCCATCGATCTCAACGCCGACCTGGGCGAGGGCTTCGGCAACTGGCGGCTGACCGACGACAAGCAACTGCTGTCCGTCGTCACCAGTGCCAACGTCGCCTGCGGTTTCCACGCCGGGGACGCGGTCACCATGCGCCGCGTCTGCGACCTGGCAGCCGAGCGCGGGGTGCGGATCGGCGCCCAGGTCTCCTACCGCGATCTGGCGGGTTTCGGACGGCGTTCCATGGACGTCCCGTCCGAAGAGCTGGCCGCGGAGACCGCCTATCAGATCGGCGCGCTGCAGATCTTCGCGCGGGCGGCGGGCTCCCGTGTCTCGTACGTCAAGCCGCACGGCGCGCTCTACAACCGAGTCGTGCACGACGAGGAGCAGGCGGCGGCGGTCGTCGACGGCGTGCTGCTGTCGGGCGAGCGGCTGCCCCTGCTCGGCCTGCCGGGCTCCCAGCTGCACACCATGGCGGAGAAGGCCGGTCTCCCCGTGATCACCGAGGCGTTCGCCGACCGCGCGTACACGGCGCAGGGCACGCTCGTGCCGCGTGCAGAGAGCGGCGCCGTGATCAGCGACCCGGCCGCCGTCGTCGAACGGTCCGTGAGCATGGCTCGCTTCGGGGTCGTCACGTCCCGGTGCGGACGCTCGGTCGCGGTGCGGGCCCGCTCGCTGTGCCTGCACGGGGACACCCCGGGCGCCGTGGCGCTGGCACGCAAGGTGCGCGAACAACTGGAAGGCGTGGGCGTCCGTGTGGAGGCCTTCGTATGAGCGGCCCTGCCCGGAGGGTTCTGCCGGTCGGCGAGCGGGCGCTGCTCGTCGAGACCGGGGACGGCGAGGAGGCGGGCGCGCTCCACGCCGAACTGCTGCGCCGGCGCGCCGCGGGCGTCCTGCCGCGCGTCGACGAGATCGTGCCCGCCGCGCGGACCGTACTACTGGACGGGCTCGACGATCCGCGGCGCTTCGCACAGGAGATCGTGTCGTGGGTGGTCCCGCCGCTCGCCACGTGTGCGGACAACTCCGTCGAGATACCGGTGCGTTACGACGGGCCCGACCTGGCGGAGGTGGCGGCCCTGTGGCAGGTGACCGCGGACGAGGCCGTACGGATCCACTCGTCGCTCGAGTTCCGGGTCGCCTTCTGCGGGTTCGCGCCGGGGTTCGGCTATCTGACAGGACTGCCGCAGCGCTACGCCGTTCCGCGCAGGTCCACGCCCCGTACCGCCGTGCCCGCGGGCTCCCTCGCGCTGGCCGGCCCGTACACAGGTGTCTATCCACGCTCGTCCCCCGGCGGCTGGCAACTGGTCGGCACCACGGACGCCGTGCTGTGGGACCCGGCGAGGGAGCCCGCGGCGCTGCTGTCGCCGGGGACCCGGGTCCGGTTCGTCCCGGAGGGCCGATGACCGATCTCGCACTCGCGGTCGTACGGCCCGGGGCGCTGACCACGGTGCAGGACGCCGGGCGGCCGGGGCACGCGCACCTCGGGGTGCCGCGTTCGGGCGCTCTCGACCTGCCGGCGGCCCGGCTCGCCAACCGCCTGGTCGGCAATCCGGAGGGCGCCGCGGTCCTGGAGACGACGCTCGACGGCTGCGCCGTACGGCCGCGTTGTGCCGTGACCGTCGCCGTCGGTGGGGCGCACAGCCCGGTCACCGTCGACGGCAGGCCCGCCCCCTGGGGCGCGCCGCTGCGTGTCCCGGCCGGGGCGGTACTGGAGGTGGGTCCCGCAGTGCGGGGCGTGCGCGGTTACATGGCCTTCGCCGGCGGCATCACCGTCGACCCGGTACTGGGCAGCCGCTCCACCGATCTGCTGTCGGGGATCGGGCCCGCCCCCCTGTCGGCCGGTGCGGTGCTGCCCCTCGGGCCTCCCGCACAGCCGCCGGCCCGGGTGGACGTCCAAGTGCCCTGGCCCGCGCTCCCGGCCGAACTGGTGCTGCGAGTACGGCTCGGCCCCCGCGACGACTGGTTCACGGACACCGCGCTGCGCACCCTCGCCCGCGGTGTCTTCCGGGTGTCGTCGGCGAGCAACCGCATCGGGCTGCGCACGGACGGGCCGCCGCTCGAACGGGCGGGGTCGCGTGAGCTGCCGAGCGAGGGCATGGTGCTGGGCGCGGTGCAGGTGCCCCCGGACGGCCGCCCGGTCGTCTTTCTCGCCGACCATCCCACCACCGGTGGCTATCCCGTGGTGGGCGTCGTCGACGGGCGCGATCTGCCCGCGGCGGCACAGGCCGTGCCCGGTACCGCGGTGCGCTTCGTGACGGTTCGCTGATCACGGCTGTGGCGTGCCGTAGTCACCGGCCCCCGGCGTGGGCTGCGGCGTGCCGTAGCCACCGCCCCCCGGCGTGCTCACGACCAGTACGTCGCCGGGCCCGACGTCGACGGAGTCGACGCCGTCGAGGCGGTGCACGCTGCCGTCCGCCCGCTCCACCCGGTTCTCGCCCAGGGCACCCGGCGCGCCGCCCGCCATCCCGTACGGCGTGATGCGCCGGTGACCGGTCAGCAGCGCCACCGTCATCGGCTCCAGGAAGCGGATCCGCCGTACGACGCCGCAGCCGCCGTGCCACCGTCCGCGCCCCCCGCTGCCCGTACGTACGACGAAGGAGTCGACGCGGACCGGATAGCGCCACTCGAGCACCTCGGGGTCGGTGAGGCGCGAGTTGGTCATATGGGTCTGCACGGCGTCCGCGCCGTCGAAACCGTCACCGGCGCCGGAACCGCTCGCCACGGTCTCGTAGTACTGCACGCGGTCGTTGCCGAACGTCACGTTGTTCATCGTCCCCGAGCCCTCGGCCTGCACCCCGAGGGCCGCGTACAGCGCTCCTGTGACGGCCTGCGAGGTCTCGACGTTGCCCGCGACCGTGGCCGCCGGGTGCACGGGTGCGAGCATCGAGCCCGCCGGTACACGCACCTCCAAAGGCGCCAGGCAGCCGCTGTTGAGGGGGATGTCGTCGGCCACGAGGGTTCTGAACACGTAGAGCACCGCGGCCATTACCACGGAGGTGGGTGCGTTGGCGTTGCCGGGCTGCTGGGGCGAGGTGCCGGTGAAGTCGACGACCGCTTCGCGGCGTTCGCGGTCCACCCGCACGGCCACCTGGATGACAGCGCCGTTGTCGGTCTCGTACCTGCATTGCCCGTCCTCCAGTGTGGCGACGATCCGGCGCACCGACTCCTCGGCGTTGTCGCGGACGTGGCGCATGTACGCCTGGACGACACCGAGACCGAACTGGCCGACCATGCGGCGCAGTTCGGTGATCGCCTTCTCGTTGGCGGCGATCTGCGCCTTCAGGTCGGCGATGTTGATGTCCGGGGCGCGGGACGGGTACCGGGCGCCGGTGAGCAGCCGCCGGGTCTCGTCCTCGCGCAGCCGCCCGTCCCGTACGAGAAGCCAGTTGTCGAAGAGGACGCCTTCCTCCTCGATGTCGGTGCTGAACGCGGGCATGGAGCCGGGGGTGATGCCGCCGATCTCGGCGTGGTGGCCGCGCGAGGCGACGAGGAAACGCAGTTCGCCGTCTTCGAAAACGGGGGTCACGACGGTGACGTCGGGCAGATGCGTACCGCCGTGGTACGGGTCGTTGACCGCGTAGACGTCACCCGGTCGCAGCTCGCCCTCGTCACGGCGGCGGCGCAGCACCTCCTTGATGGACTCGCCCATCGAGCCCAAGTGGACCGGGATGTGTGGTGCGTTGGCGATCAGATTGCCGTCGGCGTCGAAGAGGGCGCAGGAGAAGTCGAGCCGCTCCTTGATGTTGACGGAGTGGGCGGTGTTCTCCAGCCGCACGCCCATCTGCTCGGCGATGGCCATGAAGAGGTTGTTGAACACCTCCAGCAGCACCGGGTCGACGTCGGTGCCGACGGCGACCCGGGTGGGCCGGGGGCGCACCCGCGTCACCAGCAGGTGCCCGGTCGCGCTCGCCGTGGCCTGCCAACCGGGGTCGACGACGGTGGTGGCGTCGGGCTCCGCGACGATCGCGGGGCCGGTCACCTCGTGGCCGGGCCGCAGATCGCCCCGCCGGTACAGCGGCACCTCCTGCTGCTCTCCCCCGACGAACATCGACACGCGATCGAGCGGCCGCGACTCGGCCTGCGTGCCCGGCTCCTCGACGACGGCGGCGTCGTGGTCGCTCGCGGTGCCCATCGCCTCGACGGACACCGCCTCCACCACGACCGGCTTGTCCATGGTGAAGGCGTAACGGGCGCGGTGGGCGGACTCGAAGGCCTGGCGCATGGCGGGGGCGGAGTCCAGCGGTACGGGCAGACTCGCGTCGGTGCCCGCATAGCGCAGCAGCACCCTCGCGCGCGTGGTGATCGCGGCGTCGGGGATGGCGTCGGCGCGCAGCTCGGCGCGGGTGCGGGAGGCCAGCTCGCCGCAGAGGCCACGGACGCGGACGATGCTCTGCTCGTCGAGTTCGGCCTCCACGGACTGCTCGCGCATGGCGGTCGCGTCGGCGAGGCCGATCCCGTAGGCGGACAGTACGCCCGCGAGCGGCGGCACGATCACGGTGTCGATGGCGAGGGCGTCGGCCACGGCGCAGGCGTGCTGACCGCCGGCGCCGCCGAACGACGTGAGCGCGTAGCGGGTGACGTCGTGGCCGCGCTGGACGGAGATCTTCTTGACGGCGTTCGCCATGTTCAGGACGGCGATCTCCAGGAATCCGGCCGCCGCCTCTTCGGGAGTGCGCCGATTCCCGGTCTCCCGGGCGATCTCTTCGGCCAGTTCGCCGAAGCGTTCGCGTACGGTGCGGTCGTCCAGGGGTTCGTTGCCTTCCGGGCCGAACACCTCCGGAAAGTACGCGGGCTGGATACGGCCGAGCATCACATTGGCGTCGGTGACGGTGAGCGGGCCGCCGCGCCGGTAGCAGGCGGGGCCGGGCACAGCGCCCGCGGAGTCGGGACCCACGCGGTAGCGGCGCCCGTCGAAGTGGAGCACGGAGCCGCCGCCGGCGGCGACGGTGTGGATGCTCATCATCGGCGCGCGCATCCGGACACCCGCCACCTGGGTGCCGAGTTCGCGCTCGAACTCGCCCGCGTAGTGCGAGACGTCGGTGGACGTGCCGCCCATGTCGAAACCGATGACCTTCTCGAAGCCGGCCCGGCGGGAGGAGCGGGCCATTCCGACGACGCCACCGGCCGGGCCCGACAACACGGCGTCCTTGCCGCGGAAGTGTGTCGCCTCGCGCAGACCGCCGTTGGACTGCATGAACATCAGGCGGATTCCGGCGAGGTCGGCGGCGACCTCGTCGACGTACCGCTGGAGGATCGGGGAGAGATAGGCGTCCACCACGGTGGTGTCACCGCGGGGCACCAGCTTGATCAGCGGGCTCACCTCGTGGGAGCAGCTGACCTGGGTGAAGCCCAGGGCGCGTGCCGTCTCGGCGATGCGCCGCTCGTGGTCGGGGTGGCGGTAGCCGTGCATCAGGACGACGGCGGCGCTCGAGATGCCGTCGGCGCGTACGCCCTCCAGCCGCTCGGACACGGCCGCCAGGTCCAGGGGGCGTACGACCTCGCCGTGGGCGTCGAGGCGTTCGGGAACCTCGATCACCCGGTCGTACACGGCCTCCGGCAGCACGATGTGGCGGTCGAAAAGGCGGGGCCGGTTCTGGTAGGCGATGCGCAGGGCGTCGCGGAAGCCTTCGGTGATGACGAGCACGGTCGGCTCACCGCGCCGCTCCAGAAGGGCGTTGGTGGCGACGGTCGTGCCCATCTTGACCGAGGCGACGAGGTCGGCCGGTACGGGCCGGTCCGCGGCCGTGCCCATCAGCAGCCTGATGCCGGCGACGGCGGCGTCGCGGTAGCGCCCGGGGTTGTGCGAGAGGAGCTTGCGGGTCACGAGCCGCCCGTCGGGGCGCCGGCCCACGACGTCGGTGAACGTGCCGCCACGGTCGATCCAGAACTCCCAGCGCCCGGTCATTCCCCCATTCTTGCCCCGATCCGGGCGCCGGGAACGGTCGGCGTCACCGCCGCGAGCGCGGCGGACAGGGCCAGCTCCGCGCTGCGGTCCAGGCGTGCGCTGGTGCCACGGGCCCAGTGGTGCACCTCGTCCCCCGCGAGGCGCAGCAGTTGCGGCAGCAGGTCCGTGCAGCGCCGTGCCACCCAGCCGGTGCCGGCCGTGGCCAGCCACAACAGCGCTGCGGCACGGGTCGGGTGGGGCTGGTCGGGCTCGGCGTCGGGTGCGGTGCCGTGGGCCAGGCCGCGGGCGGCGAGCAATGCGTGGAAGCGCCGGGCGAGCATGCGGTGTCCGCGCTCCCCCGGGTGCAGGCGGTCGGTGCTCCACATGGCCCGGTCCTGCACCCACGGGGCGTTGGCGGCGTGCAGGTGGACGGTGCCGTACCGGTCGGACAGCACATGGACGACGGCGTTCACGGCCCGCTGCCGCCGGGCCAGCGGCCGCGCGAGCGGGGCCGGCAGCCCGAACATGGCGCCGGGGTCGGGCAGGCACGCCGTCAGCAGTACGGTCCCGCGGGCGGCGAGCGCGGAGCAGACGTCGTCGAGGCAGCGGGCGAGGTCGGCTATGTCGAACGTGCGGCGCAGCGTGTCGTTCACCCCCACCACGACGGACGCGATGTCGGGCGCGAACGCGAGGGCCGTCGGCGCCTGGAACTCGGCGACGTCCTTGCTGAGGGCGCCGCTGACGGCGAGATTGCGGAAGTCGACCGGCGCGGCTTCGCTGCCGACCCCGTCGGCGAGCAGCGCGGCCCATCCACGCCAGGCGCCCCCGACGGGGTCGCCCACCCCTGCGGTGAGCGAGTCGCCGAGGGCGGCAAACCGCACCGGGCGGGTGGCTGTCGAGGGCGGCGTCGGCGTCCCCGTCCGGGTGCGTCTCGTTCCCGGTTCGGCGGCCACGCACGCGGACGCCTCCGTCGCTCCCCCGATCGCCTCCGTGGGTGCTTCCGGCGCCGGCATCAGCGGCCTCCCGGCTCGGACGCCCGGCCGGCGACCGGCAGAGCTTCATGGGCGGCCAGGAACGCATTCACCGAGCGCTGCCAGTCGAAGAGTTCGGCGCGGGCCCGCGCCGCTTCACGGCGAGCGCCCTCCGGGCGGGAAAGCACGTCCAGGACGCCACCGGCGAAGTCCTCCGCGGTGTCGGCCGCCGCCACGCCCGCGTCGCCCACCACCTCGGGCAGCGCCGACGACGCGCTGACCACAACCGGCGTGCCGCAGGCGAGCGCCTCGAGGGCGGAGAGGCCGAAGGTCTCGGCGGGACCGGGTGCCAGGCACACGTCGGCCGCCGCCTGCAGGTCGGCCACCGCCTCACGGTCGGGGAGGTGGCCGAGGAACTCCACGGGCAACCGTTCCGCGCGCCCCCTGCGCACGAGCGACCCCTTCAGGGGGCCGTCGCCCGCGACGACCAGAGACGCCCGCAGACCGCGTTCGCGCAGCGCGGCGAGCGCGTCCAGGGCGGTACCGGGGCGCTTCTCCACCGACAGGCGGGAGCAGAGCAGCAGGAGCACGTCGGCTCCGGCCGCGTACCGCGCGCGCAGCCGCATGCTCCGGCGGGCCGGCCGGCAGCGCCGGAGGTCGACGCCGAGCGGGGCTCGCACGATGTTGCGCGCCCCGATGCGTACGAACTCGCGCTCCGCCCACTCCGTCGTGCACACGATCTGTGAATAGGTCCAGGCGCTGCGCCGGTTGAGCCGGTCGGCGGTACGGGCGGCGACCGCCTCCGAGAGCCCCCAGGTGCGCAGCACTCCGTCCGCCGTCTCGTGGGAGACCATCACCGAGGGGATCCGCCTGCGCCGTGCCCACTCTCCGGTCCAGCGCAGGGTGGTGCGGTCGGAGACCTCGAGGCGATCGGGCGCCAGCTCGTCCAGAACCTCCCGCAGCCGCCGCCGGCCGGCCAGCACCCGGTACCCGCCCGTACCGGGGATCTCGGGTCCGGGCAGGGTGATGACGCGGCCCTGGTCGGTGACCCGGTCGCTCTCCCCGTCGCCCGGGACGACGAGCACGGGCTCGTGGCCCGCGGCCAGGTAGCCGCGGCCGAGTTCCGCGAGCGCGGTGCGCAGCCCGCCGGAGGAGGGGGTGACGAAGTTCGCCAGCCGTACGATGCGCAGACCACGCTCCCCGCTCATGCCGCCACCGCCGTACGCGCGCCGAGCACATCGGCATAGTGGTCCAGCAGCATGTCCCCGACCGCGGCCCAGGTACGGCCCTCCACGGCGGCGAGCCCGGCCCGCCCGTAGGCGGTCCGCAGAGCACGGTCACCGGCGAGCACGTCGACCGCTGTCCGTACGGCGTCGGCGCTGTGGGGCTCAACCAGCAGTCCTGTGCGGCCGTGGTCGACGAGGTCGAGCGGGCCCCCCGCGGCAGGGGCGATCACCGGCAGTCCGCTGGCCATGGCTTCCTGCACGGTCTGGCAGAACGTCTCGTAGGGGCCGGTGTGCGCGAAGACGTCCAGGGAGGCGAAGATCCGGGCGAGGTCGTCGCCGGTCCTGCGGCCGAGAAACACTGCCCCCGGCAGGGCGCCGCGCAGCGACGTCTCGCTGGGGCCGTCACCGACGACGACCACCCGGACGCCGGGCTTCGCGCACAACCCGGCGAGCAGCTCGACGTGCTTCTCGGGGGCGAGCCTGCCGACGTATCCGACGATCAGTTCGCCGCCGGGAGCCAGAGTCCGCCGCAATGCGTCGTCGCGCAGCTCCGGCCGGAAGCGTGTGGTCTCGACCCCGCGCGGCCACAGCCGCACCCGCTCGACGCCGTGCTCCTCGAGGTCACGCCGCGCTGCTGTGGAGGGGGCGAGTGTCCGGTCGGCGGCGCTGTGCACGGCCCGGATGCGCCGCCAGGCCGCGCCTTCGCCCGCTCCGACGTAGGTACGCGCGTATCCGGCCAGGTCGGTCTGGTAGACGGCGACGGCGGGCAGCCCGAGCCGTGCCGCGGCCGCCATGCCGCGTACCCCGAGCACGAAGGGGCTGGCGAGGTGGACGAGATCGGCCCGGTGCGCGGTGATGGCGGCCGCGACCCTGCGGCTGGGCAGGGCGACGCGCACCTGTGGATAGCCGGGCAGCGGCAGTGAAGGCACGCGCACGACCGGGCAGGGGGCGTCGGCGTCGAAGCTGTCGGCCCCGGCCACGGCCGGGGCGATGACGAGCGGTTCATGACCGCGGGCGGCGAGATGCCGTGCGGTCTGCTGGGCGCAGTGCGCCACACCATTGACGTCTGGCGGAAAGGATTCGGTGACGATGACGACACGCATACCCGTGTTGTCGTCGGGCCCGGAGTGGCTGCGCCAACGTGGATCTTTCCGTACGCGGAACGTCCCGTGAGCGTTTGTGGCCGGGCGGGCCCCCAACCGGCGTCAACCACCGCCGAACGTCCTGAATCGTCCATCGGGGCCGTCGGCCGCCCTGCCGGCGGTCCGGCGGGGCTTCTCGGACCGCTGGGGGTTCTCGGACTGTCGTCGATCCGCTTCGGGCGGCGTCGGGCTCCCGACCGTCACAGCCCCGACCGGTCCGGGCCGATACGGCTCCGCACCGCGGTCTGCACCTCGGCCTCCTCCGCCGGGTCGGCGGCGAGCCGGCGCAGCCGCTCGGCGACGCGCACATCACCGGTCTCCGCGTGCAGAGCGGCGACTTCTCTCGTGGTTTCCTCGCAGTCCCACAGGCATTCGACGGCGAAGCCGGTGGGGAAGGACGGGTCGGTGGCGGCGAGCGCCCGGGCGGCGCGGCCCCGCAGATGCGAGGAGGCCGTCTCCCGGTAGACATGGCGCAGGACGGGGGCGGCGCAGGCGATGCCGAGGCGGCCCGCTCCGTCGACGAGGGTCCACAACAGGGGGGCGTCGGGTCCGTCCGCACGCACGGTCTCGCGGAGCGCGCCGAGCACCAGTTGCGCGTCGCCGGCTCCGCCGCGGCAGGCGAGTACGCCGGCCGCGGAGGCGCCGAGGGCGTCGGGACGGTGCACCCAGCTGCGTGCCCGGTCCACGGCCGGCTCGCCGCACATCCGCTCGAACGCGGCGACTGCCGCGTCGGCGACGGGCCGGGGGCCGGAGGTCACCGCGGTCTCGATCAGGTCGAGGACAACGGGGTCGCGCGACTCGGCGAGGTAGTGCAGAGCGGCGGAGCGTGCGCCGTCGGATCCGGTGCGGGCGGCCTCGACAATGGTGGGCCGGTCCTCCGGTCCCGCCACAGCGGTCAGGCAGCGGGCTGCCGGAACGTGCAGGGCGCTGCCGCGCTCCAGGCCCTGGTCGGCCCAGTCGAGGACCGCCTGGACGCTCCAGCCGGGCCGGGGCCCTGAGGGGCGCATCTGACGCTGCCAGCGGTCGAAGGAACCCGCCTCCTGGGCGGCCCTGATCCTGGCGCCGACGGTTTCACGTCCGTCCTCCGCCCACAGCCGCCAGGGGCGCGGCTCGAAGGAGTCGCGTACGGCCGTGGCCAGCTCTGCCTCGCCTTCCGGGGTGGCGGGGAATCTGGCGAGGATCGGGCCGGCCAGTGCGCGTAGTCCCGCGTCGTCGTCCCGCAGGGCGAGTTCGTCGAGCGCCCAGGCCCAGTTGGCGCCGTGTGTCGCGTACCGCCGCAACAGAGCGAGCGCGTCGCCCCTGCCGTAGGAGGCGAGATGCCCGAGCACCGCCAGGGCGAGACCGGTACGGCACTCGTCCGTGTCGATGTGGTCGTCGGCATCGCACAGATGCCGTTCGATCTCCTCGAGGCTGCCGTGGAGATCGAGGTAGAGGCGGGCGTAGTAGAGGGAGCGGTTCTCGACCTGCCAGTCGTGGCGGGGGTCGTTGAGCACGCAGTGGTTGAGGGCGGCGAGCGCTTCGGCTCGCGGGGCGGCGAGCGCGTGCAGCGTGCCGTCGCCGCGGCCCCTCTGCAGCAGGCCGAGCAGGGTGCCGCTCGGCGCTATGACTGGATCGAACATGGGGAATGCCTCACATCAAGCTGTCGACGCGACCGGGAAGTGGAGTGCCTAGGCCGCGCAGCAGCATGTAGGGCCGCCCGTCGTCGTACGCGTCTTCCGCTTGTTGTAGAGCATCTTCCTCTGCCTCTCTTCGGTGGCCCCAGGGGAGACTCCCGGTTGATGTCGTCCGGGATGGGGCTGACGTCATGATGACCCACCCATTTCGCCACCGCGACCACATTTACGGCGCCCCCCGCGGCGACCTCTTCCTTGCTGCGCGGGCGCTGCCCGCGGAGCGCTCAGCGGCCCTCGAACAGCTCCAGAAGTTCCGCCTTCCCGAACATCCGCGCGGTATCCGCCGCGGACGGGGTGCCTGCCTGCGGGTCGGCGCCACCGGCGAGGAGAGCTCGGATGACGGCGTCCTCACCCTTGAAGACGGCACCGGCGAGAGGCGTCTGGCCGCGGTCGTTGGCCCTGTTCGGCTCCGCGCCGCGCGCCAGGAGCGCCTCCACAGTGTCGGCGTGGCCGTGGTAGGCGGCGAGCATCACGAGCGTGTCGCCCTTGTCGTTGGTCAGGTCGGCCGGGACGCCCGCGTCGACGTAAGCGGCCAGAGCGTCGGCCTCCCCTTGACGCGCCAGGTCGAAGACCTTGGTCGCGAGTTCGATCACCTCGGAGTCCGGGACCTCACTCATGGGACGTACCGCCTTTCACCACTTGACCTGGGGCGCACGGCAGGAGCAGCCGTACGAGTGAATCGACAGGGTACTGCCCGGCGGCCGACATGACGCGGCGCGTCGGCGGCAAAGGATCACGTCGCGGGGGCACTGTGCCCTGCGGTCCTGCCCTCTGCCCGCTGCGCAACGACCGACTGTCCGCCAGTGCAGTGAAATGCCGAACAGTTCACCCATATGCACCTTTTATCGCATAGATACTTCCTGTGAGCCTGGAACAACTCAAGGTGACTGTCCCCTCACCCAGGAGAACTCCAATGATTCTGTCCATGTCAGGCGTCGTGCTCCTCGGCATCATCGTCTTCCTCTTCTTCAGGAAGGACGGCCTGAAGGCCTCGCACGCGTTCGTCTCCGCGCTCTTCGGCTTCTTCCTCGCGGGCACCGCGATCGCCCCCAGCATCCAGGCAGGCACGACGAGCCTGGCCGGACTGCTGGGCGGGATCAAGTTCTGACCGTCCGCCCCCTTCAGCACCCCAGGAGACGATGTGGCCCGGCGTCCACTCCCCCGCATTCTGAGCAGCGGCAGCACGCAGATCGCCCGCAGCCGAGCGATCGCGCGCACGGCCGCCGACAGCGCCACAGACGTCCTCCATCCGCTGATCACGGTCTCCCGTGGTCTGCGGAAGCTGGCGGGAGTGGCACGGCAGAAGTGGGCAGGCACGCCCAAGGAGCGGCGCGGTCCCGCCCTGTTCTTCGTCGCCGCCTGTGTCCTGGTGGTCGCGCTCATCCCATACGGGCCGCTGCTCGCCCTGATCACGGTGATGGCCGCGGCCGCCTGGCAGGGGCGGGTCAGGGTGCCCGTCAAGACGGGTCCCGACGAGGCGGAGGCGGGGCGGCTGCAGGCGCTCTACGAAGCGCTGATCCCGTACTTCTCCATCGCCGAGGACCCGGCCCCGCTCTTCGCCCACGGCGGGGAGTGGAGCAAGGCCTTCACCGAGTACGAGTTCGACGACAGCGGCCGTCTCACCCGGCTCCGCGTCAAGTACCCCGCCTACTTCACCGACGGGGAGACCGCCGCCCGGGCGCGGATCGAGCAGCTGCTGCACGCGAAGTCCGGGCGCGGGCGGGAGTACCTCTTCACCTGGGACGAGGAGGGCAACGAACTCGTCATGAGCGTGCTGCCCGCCCTGTCCACCGCCATCGCCGCCCAGCGTTTCGTCACCGTCCCCGGTGAGACCGTGCTGGGCTTCACCGACGCCGACGCGGTCCAGCGCACGGTGCCGGTGATCCGGGGCGACGAGATCGTCCAGGCACCCCCGGTCGTCTGGCGCACCGGACTTCGCTCCACCGAGCCGCACCTGCTGGTCGTCGGGGAACCCGGCAGCGGCACCACGACCCTCCTCCGCTCCATCGCCCTGCAGGCGCTGCAGCACGGGGACGTACTGATCGTGGAAGGCAGCGGCACCGGTGAGTACGCCTGCCTCACCGGGCGCACCGGCGTCCTCGCCGTCGAGTGCGGACTGGCCGGCGCGCTCGCCAGCCTCGAGTGGGCCGCGCACGAGACCGAGCGGCGGCTCATCGCCGCCAACCGCGCCCGGCAGGCGGGGCAACCCGCGCCCGAGGACACCAAACGGCCCCTGTGGATCCTCATGGACCGGCCCAGCGTCTTCGGGCACCTGGCCGCCGCCGACGGACATATGGACCCCCAGGAGCTGCTCTCCGTACCGCTGCGGCACGGGCGGGCGGCGCACGTCACGGTGGTCGTCGCCGAGCAGTTCGACAGCGTCGGCGCGCTCAGCGAGGCGGTACGGACGCACACCCGGGCCCGGGTGACGCTCGGCCCGGCCGGCTTCCCGGAGGTCGCATCGGTGCTCGGGGAGGCACCCCGCACCACGCCGACGACCGACGTGCCGCCTGGGCGGGGGTACGCTCGGCTCGGTACGGGGCCGGTCCTGCGCCTCCAAGTCCCCGCGACGCCGGACCCGTTCGACGACGCGACGACGGAGGCCCACCGCCAGGCGGTCCTGGCGGTGCTGCCGCCCGACCCCGGCGCCGCGGAACCCCAAGCCGCGGCCACGGCTCCGGACCTGCCCGGCATGCCGGCGAAACCGGCCACCCCACCGACGGTTCCTCTGCGCGGAACCGGCTGACCCGCAGCTGCGCATGGCCCGGCCGGGGACGTGACGGTCCCCGTGCCGGGCCTCGGCGTTTCCGGATTCGGCCGGGCCTGCCCTCTGGCCCCTGGCCCGGAGGTACCCCCCGATCCCCGACCCTCACTGGCCCGGCGAGAACCATCCGGTCGTCCAGCCGCTTGCGCCCACGCAACGAAGCCGCACGGCGGACGAATGAAATCCCGTTCCCGGCGGACAGTTCATGCCGGCGTATCCCCGGACCGTGATCCACCAGGCCAGGTCACCTGGCGGCAGGCTCTATGCAGAGGGGCGGCTGACCACGTTGATGTTGAACGCGTGAGAACCCAGACCGCCGGCGATGCCCATGAAGAGCAGGGCGAAGTGTTCCTGTCCGCGTGCTGTGGTGATGCCGCCGATGTCCAGCTGGGACGACGGGGGCCAGCCGAGGTCGGTGAGCAGTCGGCCGGTGGTCGATTTGGCTCCGGCGTCGTCGCCGGAGAGGAAGACGGTGCTCGGGCCGTCCAGACGGTCCGGGGCGATCATCACCGTGGAGTCCATGGTGCACAGCGTCTTCACGACGGGGGTCAGGGGGAAGGCTTCCTGGATCTGTTCCGCCAGGCTGCTGTTGGGGTGCGAGAGCTCCGTGAAGTCGTCGGAAAGGCCGACCCCGACGTCGATCATCAGGGTGCCGGCCAGCGCCGGTGCCCCGATGGAGTGCAGCAGTTCCACCGAGACGGTTCCCGGGGTGGCGTTGACGAGTACCTCCGCGTGGGCGGCCGTTTCGTTCAGACTCGCTACGGGGAGACCGAGGTCTGTCCGATCTTTGGGCTGACGTGAACCGAGGAGCACGTCGTGCCCTGCGGCCTTCCAGCCGTGGGCCAGTGCTCGAGCGACGTTGCCGGTGCCGAGTAGTCCGATACGCATGGTGGGACGCTAGCTGTTTGTCGGGGCGCGGCGAATCGGACCTGTGGCCCAGGTGGACCGGCACCAAAGACCTAGGCCAGGGGCGCTCCGGGGTGCTCCGGCAGACACGGCGCACTCCTCCCGCGCCTCCCGTACCCCCTGTGCCGTCGGAGCATCAGGGCGGTCGTCCCCCGGCCCGCCTACCAGACAGCCGAGCGCGAACGGCGCGGCCGAGCCGGCAGCCTTCGAGCCTCACAGGCTCGCAGGGGCGCGGCCCTGCCACTCGACACAACAGAACCGCCACCGTCTACAGGCCGCACGGCACGTCGCGGGCATCTTCATCCGGTCAGCACGATGGCCCAGCGGAAACCGCCTAGGCCACGAATGTGCGGGGCGTCTCCGTGGACGTCGAAGCGCCCGTTGTGACCAGGCGCGCCGCCGCCGCCAGCCGGGCTGCTGCCTCTTCGGCCACCGGGCCGCCCACCGTGAACGGCAGCCGCACATACCCTTCGAACGCGCCGTCGACGCCGAAGCGCGGGCCCGACGGCACGCGGACGCCCACGCGCTCGCCAACCTCCGCGAGGCGGGAGCCCGAGAGGCCACCTGTGCGCACCCACAGGGTGAGGCCGCCGCGGGGGACGTCGAATTCCCAGGTCGGCAATTCCTTGCGCACCGCCGCGACGAGTGCGTCGCGGTTCTCGCGTGCCTGGTCGCGGCGGACGGCGACGGCCTCCTTCCAACCCCCCGTCCGCATCAGCCAGTTGATCGCGAGCTGCTCCAGGACGGGCGTGCCGAGGTCGGCGTAGGCGCGGGCGGCGACGAGGGAGCGGATGACGTCGGGGGCGGCGCGGACCCAGCCGATCCGCATGCCCGCCCAGAAGGCCTTGCTGGCGGAGCCGACGGTCAGGACGGTGGAGCCGGCGGGATCGAAGGCGCAGACGGGCCGGGGCATTTCGATGGCGGCGTCCAGGTGCAGCTCGGACATGGTCTCGTCGACGACGAGGACCGTGCCGGCCGAACGGGCCGCCTCTACGAGGGCGCGGCGCTGGGACTCGTCCGCGAGCGCGCCGGTGGGGTTGTGGAAGTCGGCGACCACGTACGCGAGGCGCGGCGCGGAGTCGCGCAGCACCTGGCGCCAGCGGTTGAGGTCCCAGCCGGTCAGACCCTCGGCCATGACCACGGGCACGAGCCGTGCGCCCGCTTCGCGCATCAGCTGGAGGATGTTGGCGTACGAGGGGGATTCGACGGCGATGCGCTCGCCGCGGCCGGCGAAGAGGTGGCAGATCGCGTCGATCGCGCCCATCGCCCCGGTGGTGACCATGATCTGTTCCGGCATGGTCGGGATGCCGCGCTCCGTGTAGCGGTCGGCGAGCATCTGGCGCAGGGCGGGCAGCCCGGCCGGGTAGTCGCCGTGGGTGTGGGCGTACGGTGGCAGCTCCTCGAGGGCGCCCTGGACGGACCGGGTGAGCCACGGTTCCGGTGCCGGCAGTGCCGCGCAGCCCAGGTCGATCATGGAGCCGAGCGACTCGGGGGGCAGGGGCTCGAGGCCACGGGCGGGCAGAGGGTTGCCCGCGGGGACGGCGGTCCAGCTGCCGGCACCGCGGCGGGACTCGAGGAAGCCTTCCGAACGCAGTGCCTCGTACGCGGCGGCGACGGTGGTGCGGCTGACGGCGAGCGACAGCGCGAGTTCACGTTCTGCGGGCAGTCGCGCCGCGACCGGCACGCGGCCTTCCAGGACGAGCAGCCGAATGCCGTCGGCGAGCGCCCGGTAGGCGGGCGGCTTGCGGGTGCCGGGGCCGGCGGGGCGCGGCTGCTGCGAGGTGAGCTGACGGGCGAGCTGAGACGCTCCCACCGCAGAGGTCCACTGCGTCATGGAAATCAGTCCACCTTCCCCGAATTGGCCATGGTTGCCGATTGTTCCATAGCCACAGAGTGGCACGCATCAGTCCACCCACACCAGACAGGGGGCGCCATCGTGTCCGCGCAACTCACCCGCCGACTGCTGCAGCTGTACGTCGGCCTCGCGCTGTACGGAGTGAGCTCCGCGCTCCTGGTGCGCGCGGGGCTGGGGCTCGAGCCCTGGGGAGTGCTGCATCAGGGGCTGGCCGAGTTGACCGGACTGACGATCGGCGTGGTGTCGATCATCGTGGGCGCCGTGGTGCTGCTGCTGTGGATTCCGATCAGGCAGCGGCCCGGGCTCGGCACCGTCTCCAACGTGTTCGTCATCGGCATCGCGATGGACGCCACACTGGCGCTGGTGCCGGAGGTGCGAGGGCTCGCGGGGCAGATCCCGCTGATGGTCACGGGCATCGTGCTCAACGGCATGGCGACGGGCCTGTACATCGCGGCGCGCTTCGGCCCCGGCCCCCGGGACGGTCTGATGACCGGCCTGCACCGGCTCACGGGCCGGTCGATCCGCCTGGTGCGCACGGCGATCGAGGTGGCCGTCGTGGTGACCGGTTTCGCGCTCGGCGGCTCCGTGGGCGTGGGGACGGTGGCCTACGCGCTGGCGATCGGGCCGCTGGCACAGCTGTTCCTGCGGCTGTTCGCCGTCCCAGAGGGGGCTGGTCGCAGCACCGTGGTGGCCGGGAGGTCACCTGGGCGCGCGATACTTCGACCGTGACCCGCATACGCCACCCGTACCTGGACCACCCGTCGACGCTCGCCTTCGCCCACCGCGGCGGAGCGGCCGACGGCATCGAGAACACGGCGGCAGCCTTCCGGCGTGCCGCCGATGCCGGTTACCGCTACTTCGAGACCGACGTGCACACGACGGCCGACGGCCGGCTGGTGGCGTTCCACGACACGACGCTGGACCGGGTGACCGATGCGCGGGGCCGCATCGGGGCTCTGCCGTGGAGCGAGGTACAAAAGGCACGGGTGGCAGGCCGGGAGCCGCTGTCGCTGTTCGAGGAGCTGCTGGAGGAGTTTCCTCGGGCCCGGTGGAACGTGGACCTGAAGGCGGAGTCGGCGCTGGTGCCGCTCGTGGAGCTGATCCGCCGGACGGACAGCTGGGACCGGGTGTGCGTCGGGTCGTTCTCCGAGGGGCGGGTGGCGCGCGCGATGCGCCTCGGGGGCCCCCGACTGGCGACCTCCTACGGGGTGCGCGGCGTCCTCGGTCTGCGGCTCGGGTCGTACGGAATACCTGCGGCGGTGCGCAGCGGCGCGGTCTGCGCACAGGTGCCGGAGACGCAGGGCGGTATCCGTGTGGTGGACCGGCGGTTCGTCCGGGCGGCTCACGCACGGGGCCTGCAGGTCCATGTGTGGACGGTGAACGACGCCGATCGAATGGCCGCGCTCCTGGACCTTGGCGTGGATGGCATCATGACCGATCATCTGGAGACGTTGCGCACCGTGCTGAGTGACCGGGGCGTGTGGGGCTGATCCGGCGCGTCTGCGACGGCACGAACAAGGGGGCGCGGGGGTGACGGCCGACACCGCGGACCGCACTGGCGGCACGGGCGAGGACGAGGGTGCGGGTGCCCGCAGACGTGAGCAACGAGGTTGGTACTTCTACGACTTCGCGTGCTCCGTCTATTCGACGAGCGTTTTGACGGTGTTCCTCGGGCCGTATCTGACGTCGGTGGCGAAGGCCGCGGCGGACACCGAGGGCTTCGTGCATCCGCTGGGCATACCGGTGCGGGCCGGGTCGGTCTTCCCGTATGCCGTGTCGATCTCCGTGGTGCTCGCGGTGCTGATCATGCCCCTCGCGGGGGCGGCGGCGGACCGGTCCGGCCGCAAGAAGCCTCTGCTCGCCGTCGCGGCGTACCTGGGGGCGGCGGCGACGACGGGGATGTTCTTCCTGGACGGCGACCGTTATCTGCTGGGCGCGCTGCTGCTGATCGTGGCGAACGCGTCGCTGGCCGTCTCGATGGCCCTCTACAACGCGTATCTGCCGCAGATCGCGGACCCGGACGAGCGGGACGCGGTGTCCTCGCGGGGCTGGGCCTTCGGCTACACATCGGGCGCCCTGGTGCTGCTGCTGAATCTCGCCGTCTACTCGGGCCATGATTCCTTCGGCCTCTCGGAGTCCGACGCGGTCCGCATCTGCCTGGCCTCTGCGGGTGTGTGGTGGGGCGCCTTCACCCTGATTCCGCTGCGGCGGTTGCGGGACCGCCGGATCGCGCCTGTCGGCGAGGGCGGAGTCGGGGCGGGATGGAACCAGCTCAGGGCAACGCTGCGCGACATGCGGCGCCATCCTCTGACGCTGTCGTTCCTGCTGGCCTATCTCGTCTACAACGACGGGGTGCAGACGGTCATCTCGCAGGCCTCCGTCTACGGTTCCGAGGAGCTGGGTCTGGACCAGACGACCCTGATCACCGCTGTGCTGCTGGTGCAGGTGCTCGCCGTGGCGGGTGCGCTGCTGATGGGGCGGCTGGCCCGTACGTACGGGGCGAAGCGCACGATCCTCGGCTCGCTCGCCGTCTGGACGTCGATCCTCGCGGCGGGGTACTTCCTGCCCGCCGGCGAGCCGGTCTGGTTCTACTGCCTTGCGGCCGGAATCGGACTTGTCCTCGGCGGCAGCCAGGCGCTGTCGCGCTCGCTGTTCTCTCATCTCGTGCCGCGAGGCAAGGAGGCGGAGTACTTCTCCGCGTACGAGATGAGCGACCGGGGCCTGAGCTGGCTGGGGCCGCTCGTCTTCGGGCTGGCGTATCAGATCACGGGCAGCTACCGGGACGCGATCATCTCGTTGGTGATCTTCTTCGTGCTGGGATTCGTGCTGCTCGCGAGGGTTCCGGTGAGGCGTGCGGTGGCTGCCGCGGGGAACCCGGTCCCGGAGCGGATTTAGACGCCTGAGTGAAAGGCCGGTAGTGTACGCCTTTGGCTTGCCAGGCGGACCGTTACTGCGTGCTTGAATAGTGAAATCAGTGGGTGACACTTTCGGTCAGATGTGACAAACCGGGCACTGGTGGGTACCCCAACCAATGGCAAAGCAGCGGCACGACGGGCGACGCATGACCCGGAACGGGAATCTTTACCGCCGACCGGACGTTGACCGGATGACGACGACAGCGACACCTGTCCTGTGGGCGACAAGCCCGGGAGGCACGATTCATGAGTGAGCGAGCTCTCCGCGGCACGCGACTTGTGGTTACCAGCTACGAGACGGACCGCGGCATCGACCTGGCCCCGCGCCAGGCGGTGGAGTACGCATGCCAGAACGGACATCGTTTTGAGATGCCGTTCTCGGTCGAGGCGGAGATTCCGCCGGAGTGGGAGTGCAAGGCGTGCGGCGCCCAGGCACTCCTCGTTGACGGGGACGGCCCCGAAGAGAAGAAGGGCAAGCCGGCGCGCACGCACTGGGACATGCTCATGGAGCGGCGTACCCGCGAGGAGCTCGAGGAAGTGCTGGCCGAGCGGCTGGCGGTCCTTCGCTCCGGCGCCATGAACATCGCGGTGCACCCGCGAGACAGCCGGAAGTCCGCGTAGCGCGCGCAAGCGCGCGAAGCGAGGCACGACACGACGAGAGCCGCGGGGGGGGGCCCCGCCGCAGGCGGGGGGGAGCCGGCCGGAGACAAAGGGGGCAGCCCCCACAAGAGCGCGGCCGGGGGGGGGGGGGGGGGTGGTTGTCAGGGGGCG
>NZ_JBIWFV010000012.1:48862-238294 GCF_044763255.1 Streptomyces sp. NPDC096176
CACCCCCGCCGCTCCCGCCGCCGGCGGGCCCACGCGCGCGACCCGCCCCCCCCCCCCCGCCCCGCGGGGGGGCCCCCCCACCCTCGGGCGGCCCCCCCCGCGGCTCTCGTCATGCCCCGCGCGGACCTCGACGCACGTCCCGGGCGAAGCCTCGTGTTCGGGGCAGTGCCGCGAGTCCAGCGCGGCGGTGTGCCGCCTGAACGCTGAACGTCGGGCGGCACGGGAGGCCCACGACCGCGGCCCGTGACGGGGGCGGCCAGGCCGCGTCAGGGCGTCAACGGGGGCCGGGGCCGGTCGTCCCGGTTGTCG
Source organism: Streptomyces sp. NPDC096176 (assembly GCF_044763255.1). Taxonomy (NCBI): domain Bacteria; kingdom Bacillati; phylum Actinomycetota; class Actinomycetes; order Kitasatosporales; family Streptomycetaceae; genus Streptomyces; species Streptomyces sp. NPDC096176. The sequence goes on from NZ_JBIWFV010000012.1 coordinate 49,172, forward strand.
TCGTGGCGCTGCGCGCCGCCCTCGTGAATGACCTCGCCCTGGACGACCTTGCCGTCGGGGTATCGCATCCGGGCCTGCTGGAACGCGCCGCCGAGGCCGCCGGCCGTCGCGGCGTTCATCCGCCGCTCCAGCGAGCGCTCGGCAAACCGGCCGAGCCGGATGCGTACGGGCGGAAGCAGAAGCAGCAGTCCGGCCACGTCGGAGATCAGGCCGGGCAGCATCAGCAGAAGCCCGCCGAGCATCAGCAGGCCGTTGCCCTCGCCACGCGCCGGGGAGGCGGCAGGCGCCGCGCCCTGACCCGTCTGCTGCTGGAGCGTCTCCCTGAGGTTCGTGAAGGCCCGGCGCCCGGCGCGCTTGATCACCACGGCTCCGAGGACCCCGGCGCCGACCAGCAGTCCGAGGACGGCGAAGCCGCCCGCCTCGGACGCCACCACGGTCAGCAGCCAAATCTCCAGGATCAACCAGGCGGCGACGCCCAGCGGGAGAAACGTGCGGGCGCGTGAGCGCTTACGGGCGGTCGGGGGCGGGGCGCCGGTCGTCATGCTCCCAGTGTGCCTGGGCGTTTGTCGGAGCGGCGTATGGGGTGGTCAGGAAGATCGAGGAGTGCGCGGCCGGTGCGCCCTGCGGCCGGTGATGCGGCCCACCCGCTCCCCCACTCCCCATGCGGTGACGCGCCAGAGCGCCTCGACGACGATGTCCTTGTTCATCTTCGAGTCGCCGTGTTCGCGCTCGACGAAGGTGATCGGGACCTCGACCACATTGAAGCCGGCGGCCACGGCCCGCCGGGCGAGATCGACCTGGAAGCAGTAGCCCTGGGAGGCGACGTCGCCCAGGCCGAGGCCCTGGAGGGTCTCGGCGCGGAACGCACGGAAGCCACCGGTGACGTCCCGCAGCGGTACGCCGAGCAGCAGCCGCGAGTACGTGCTGCCCCCGCGGGAGAGGAACTCGCGGTGCTTCGGCCAGTTGACGACCCGCCCGCCGGGTACCCAGCGGGAGCCGAGTACGAGGTCGGCGCCCTTGAGGGCGGTCAGCAGTCGGGGCAGTTCCTCCGGCTGGTGGGAGCCGTCGGCGTCCATTTCGACCAGCACGCCGTAGCCGTGCTCGATGCCCCACTCGAATCCCGCGAGGTAGGCGGCGCCGAGGCCTTCCTTGCCTTTGCGGTGCAGCACGTGAACCTGCTCGTCCTGCGCGGCGACCTCGTCGGCGAACTTCCCTGTGCCGTCGGGGCTGTTGTCGTCGGCGACGAGGACGTGCGCCTCGGGTACGGCGGCGCGCACCCGGGAGACGATCGACCGGATGTTCTCGGCCTCGTTGTAGGTCGGGATGATCACCAAGGCTCTGCCGAGCGGACCGTACCGCCTCCCCTGGGCTCCTCCGCCTTGGGGAACCGCACCACCGTCGTTCACTGCTGCCCCTTAAAGTCCGTACGCAGAGCCCCACCATAGCGACAGCCACGAGCGCTATCGCGGCGGCACGGATCATCCGGGAGCGGGGTCGGCCGGACGGGCGCAGCGGATCGGGCCCGGCGTCCTTCGGGCCGACCTGGGGCCCGCTGGCTGCGGGTCGACCGAGAGCCGTTGTCTACTGAACGCCGGGCCCCACCCGGGTCTCACCTGCCGACCGGCTGAATCCTTCCCTCTGCCCCCGAGGCGCGGGCGCTGGACCTGGCTCCCAGCGTGGTGCGCCGGTGCGGCACACCACCCCATGACCCAGCGGCGTTCGACGACTTGCGTGGAGGTTGCCGATCGGACGTTCTTTGGTGGACCCGGCCGAACCTACCCGCCGGTGGGCGCTGCCTGTCAACAGTCGTCTGATCAGCGACAATCAACCGAACTACCAGGTCAGAGGGGAAGATCCGCAGGTCGTGGCGGACCGGCGGGAGAACCCTTCGGCGGTGCGAAATGTCCTCACGTCACCCGTTCGGTCCCGCGAAGACGGTCTGCCCCGCGACCACGGTCCGCAGACACACGGGGAGTTCCTTGCCCGGGCTGAGATCGGGCAGACCAGGGGTGCCGGAACGCGGGTCGGTGGACCAGCGCGCGACCCTGTCGTCGGGGGCCTGGACGACCAACTCCTCAGTGCGCCAGACCGCGTAGTCGGCCGGCGCGCCGGGCACGAGCACACCCGCGTCGTCGCGGCCGACGGCACGCCAGCCGCCCCGCGTGTGGGCGGTGAAGGCGGCACGCGCGGAGATGCGGTGTTCGGGCGTCCGGTGGAAGGCGGCCGCCCGGACGGTGCCCCACGGGTCAAGAGGTGTCACCGGGCTGTCGGAGCCGAAGGCGAGTGGTACACCGGCGCGCAGCAGCGCCGCGTACGGGTTGAGGGTGCGGGCCCGGTCCGCGCCGAGGCGCTGGGCGTACATGCCGTCGTCGCCGCCCCAGGCCGCGTCGAAGGCGGGCTGCACGGAGGCGGTGAGGCCGAACTCGGCGAAGGCCGCGATGGTCTCTGGGGTGAGCATCTCGGCGTGCTCGATCCGGTGCCTGGCCGCGCGGACACGGGCCAGGCCGACTTGCTCGGCGGCCGCACGCACGCCGTCGACGACCGCGCTCAGGGCGGCGTCGCCGATGGCGTGGAAACCGGCCTGAAGTCCTGCCTCCGTGCACGCGGCGACATGAGCCGCGACCGCGGCCGCGTCGAGGTGGGCGGTCCCGCTCGTGCCGGGGGCGTCGGTGTAGGGGGCGTGCAGACACGCGGTGTGCGAGCCGAGGGATCCGTCGACGAACAGGTCGCCCGCCGCTCCCGCGGCGCCGAGTTCGCGGATACGCGTGGCGTCCTTCTCGTCGGCGACCTGTTCAGCCCAATAGCCGACGACACGGGGGCCGGGCTGCGCCGCGGCGAGCGCCAGGAGGGAGGTGAAGTCGTCCTCGTCGGAGATCTCGGGGCCGGCGCACTCGTGGACGGTGCCGATACCGAGCGAGGCGGCGTGGGCGAGTGCCGCGCGCTGGGCCGCCGTCCGCTGCGCGGGGGTGACGGCGGCGTGGGCGGCGGCCCGCACGGCGTGGTGGGCGGCGCCGGTCAAGGGAGCGTCGGGGTGGTAGCCGGTGAGACCGGTGGCACCGGGAACGAGGTCGAGCAGGGCGGTGGTGACGACCGCCGAGTGGACATCGACGCGCGGCAGGTACAGGGGGCGGCCGCCGGCCGCCTCGTCGAGCTCCGCGCGATGCGGGGGCCGCTGTTCGGGCCAGCGGGTCGCGTCCCATCCGTGGCCGAGCAGCACCTGGTCGGCGGGGCGCGCGGCGCTGTGCTCCCGTACGAGACGCAGGGCCTGTGTCAGGGAGGCGGCGCGGGAGAGGTCGAGGCCGGTGAGGGCGAGTCCGGTCGACGTGGTGTGAACGTGCGCGTCGGTGAACGCGGGGGTGACCAGGGCCCCTTCGAGGTCGATCACCTCGTCGACACCGGAGGCGAATGCGTCGGCGGCGCCCTCGGAGCCCACCCAGGCGACGTGTCCCCTCTCGACGACCATCGCGGTGGCGAAGGGGTCGGCGGGGCTGTGGACTTCTCCACCGCGCAGCAGCACGGTGCGGTGTTCGCTCTGGGGGGCGGTGCGCTCGGTCATGGGTCCAAGACTAGATACGCGGCGGGCGTGCCTCGTACGGGGTGGAGAGGACGACCGTGGTGCGGGTGGAGACACCGGACAGGGAGCGGATGCGGGTGAGCAGGTCCTCCAGCTGCAGCGGGGTGGCGACGCGTACCTTGAGGATGTAGTTCTCGTCGCCCGCCACGCTGTGGCACGCCTCGATCTCGGGGACGTCGGCGAGCCGGTCCGCGATGTCGTCGGGGGCACTCGGGTCGAACGGCTTCACCGAGATGAACGCGGTGAGCGGCAGCCCGACCGCCTCGGGATCGACGACCGCGGCGTAACCGCGGATGACGCCCCGCTGCTCGAGACGGCGGACGCGCTGATGCACCGCCGAGGTGGAAAGGCCCGTGGCCTTTCCCAGGTCGGTGTAGCTCATCCGCCCGTCCTTGACGAGCAAATCCACGATCTGACGATCCAGCTCCTCCATGCGGATCAACCTATTGCCCCAGGTGGCTTCCGGCACAGTCCACGACGGCCCGCAGAGGCACCTACGGAGGCCATGTGACGAACGCCACAGGTCTGCCCTGCGGCTCCGCCGTGACCCCACGGTTACCTGCCCGGCGCGATGGGCATTGCTTGCTGTGGTCGAGGCCGCAAATGCCTGAACGGCCCATCCGAGGGGGAGATTCTCCATGCAGAGCGCCAAGACTTTGCCGTCCAAGAACGGCGGACGTACCGAACCGGAGCCTGTTGATCCGGCCGATCTGGCGGAGACGGACGATCTGGAGGCGTACGACACCTTCGAGATGTACCGGGTGATCTGCCCGGACTGTGCGCAGCCGATCGCGCTACTGGCGGACGAGGCCGTCCTGCCGGAGCACGCGCTGTGCCCCACTCCGTGGAACCCGTTCGGGCTGACGGTGTGCTCGGGAACCGGCCGGGACGCCTCATCGGCCCGCCCGGCCGATGAATCCCTGGAAGTTCAGGAGCAGGACACCGCACTGCTGTTGACGCTCCCTCAGGGACTGGATTGGCGTACCCAGCCCTTCTCGCACGTCGGCGGCCCGGGGTCGCGGCCGCTCAAGGTGCCGCCGATGCGGCGCGCCGCCTGACAGGCCCGTTTTCCCTGGGAGACCCGCGCCCCCGGACAGCACCGAATCTCCGTGGCGGGGTCTGCGGGCCGAAGTCGCCGCGGCGTGGGGACCGCCGCGGCGCGCCGGCCGTCAGGACAGGGCCTGCGGACCGTGTAGTTCGTGCACAGGCGCACGAATAGTCCTGACGGTAACCGCTTCCGCGCGCCGCGCGTTGGCGGGGCATGACCCTGCACTCCGCGACCACGCGTAGTCGGCGGCGCCTTGTCGTGCCCGCCTATGAAGAATCGGTTCCGCGACCGGCCGATCCGCCCATCTACCGCGAGCTCCTCCAACTCTGGGCGAGCCGGGGCAGAACCCTGCCGGGACGCCGCGATCCCGAATGGATCAGACTCGCGGCGCCTCCGGTCACCAGCGGGCGGGTCAGCGCGTCTCAGGCCCGGCCAGGTGCCGGGCGATGACCATCCGCTGGATCTGGTTGGTGCCTTCCACGATCTGCAGCACCTTGGCCTCGCGCATGAAGCGCTCGACGGGGAAGTCCTGGGTGTAGCCGTAGCCGCCGAGGACCTGGACGGCGTCGATGGCGACGCTCATCGCCGTGTCCGTGCAGAACAGCTTCGCCATGGCGGCCTGCTGCGAGAACGGCCTGCCCGCGTCCCGCAGGCGGGCCGCGGCGAGATACAGCGACCGTCCCGCCTCGATCCGGGTGGCCATGTCGGCGAGCATGAAGCGCAGCCCCTGGAAGTCGGCGATGGGGCGGCCGAACTGCCTGCGCCCCGTGGCGTATTCGAGCGCAGCGTCCAGGGAAGCCTGGGCGACACCGATGGCGCAGGCGGCGATGCCGAGCCGGCCGGAGTCGAGGGCGGAGAGCGCGATGGCGAAGCCCTGCCCCTCCTCGCCGAGACGGCGGGAGTCCGCGACCCGCACCCCGTCGAAGTGGAGCTGGGCGGTGGGTGAGCCCTTCATGCCCATCTTCTTCTCTGGGGCCGCGGCGTTCAGTCCCGGCGCGTCGCCCGGAACCAGGAAGGCCGTGATGCCGCGCGGGCCGTCGACGCCGGTGCGGGCCAGGACCGTGTAGAAGTCGGCGACCCCGCCGTGGGTGATCCAGGCCTTGGTACCGGTGATGACCCAGTCGTCGCCGTCGCGCACCGCCTTCGTACGCAGGGAGGCGGCGTCGGAGCCGGAGGCGGGCTCGGAGAGGCAGTACGCGCCGAGCAGGCCGCCGCCGAGCATCGCCGGCAGATGCTCGGCCTGCTGCTCCTTGGCACCGAAGCCGGCCAGCGCATGACAGGCGAGGGAGTGGACGCTCACGCCGAGACCGACGGTGAGGCGGGCCGCGGCCAGCTCCTCCAGCACCTGGAGGTAGACCTCGTACGGCTGGTCCCCGCCGCCGAACTCGGAGTCGTAGGGAAGGCCGAGCAGTCCGGAGTCGGACAGGAGCGAGAAGACCTCGCGCGGGAAGTGTCCGGCGTCCTCCTCCTCGGCCGCGCGGGGGGCGATCTCCCGCTGGACGATGTCGCGGACCAGGGTGATCAGATCCCTGGCCTCCTCGGTGGGCAGCTGACGGTCCACCGGCTGCGGGGCGCGGTCGGGCATTGCGGCGCTCTCCTCCCTGTCGGGCGCTGCGACGGTCACGCACGAAGGGTGTGGGCGTGCCGCCGGTCGTACTACCAGGCCGATGCTGCCTTCCGGATCACGAAAGACGCTGGACAGCGGCTTGTGGCGCGTTGAGTATGCCCGATTCGGCGGGTCCCGTCACCAGGTCGCCCGCAGGCCGTGAACGTGATCCAGAACTCGTCGAGCTTGGTCCGAACCATTGACCAGCTGGTCTAGTCCTCATACCGTTCATGCACCCAAGACTTATAGACGCGTCCATGCCAAGCACTCGGTCTGCCGACCGCTCACCCCCACCCGCTCTCCCTCCCCCACGAGGAGACACCATGCTCGGAGCACACCACCGCCGCGCCCGGTTCAGGGCACTTCTCGCCACCGCCTGCACCGCGGTCCTCGGCGCGACCCTGCTCACCGGCGCGGGCACCGCGTCCGCCGGGACGCCCGCCCCCGCCGCCGCCCGGCAGGCGACGGCCCCCACCGCCGCCGGCGACAAGGTGATCGGGGAGCCCGGCGGCACGGCGACCGGGCCGGCGCCGGGCAAGTACGAGCAGGGCATCGACGACTACAAGGAGCTGAAGTCCAGGTGCCCGGCGAACGGGACCGTGGCCGGCACCGCGTACGCGCACTGCGGCAACCAGTGGTGGAGCTACGACACACCGGCCGGCATCGCCGGGAAGATGAACTACAAGAACGAACAGGGCCTGGGCGGCACCTTCTTCTGGGAGCTCAGCGGTGACACCACGGACGGAGAGCTGATCAAGGCGATCAACTGATCTGTACGGAAAGGCGATCAAGGGGCGGGCAGCCGGCGGGCGCCCGCCCCTCGCTCATACGGCGTGCCCCCGCCCATGCGGTCCGGTCTCGCTCATGCGGGCCGGCCGCGCTCACACGGTCAGCGGCACCGCGGCCGGTTCGGCGACGGGCGGTGGCTCCGGGCAGGCGGGCTCGAACTCCGCGATCGTGCGCAGCGTGGCGCGCAGCAGCCGCACCAGCAGCGCGCAGACCGCCTCGCGATCCGGCCGCCGGCCGGCGAGCCAGTCGAGGGTGATCTGTTCGACGCCGCTGAGCCAGCCCAGCAGGGCGAGCCTGGCCATCAGCGGGATCTCACGCCGTCCGTACGCGCCCTCCGCGATGGTCGCGATCAGCTCCTCGCGCACCGCCTCCCGGATCGCCTGCACCTCGGTGTCGAAGCCGACTCCGCCCGTGACGATGGTGCGGAACGCCGCTTGGTGGTGCTCGGCGTAGCACAGATAGCCGTCGACGGTGCGGTGCACGCGCTCGGCGCGCGGCAGCTCCCGCTCACCGGCGGCCCGGGTGACGAGCTCGGCCACCGACTCCTCGATGACGGCCAGGTAGTAGCCGCGTTTGCTCTTGAAGTAGTAGTAGATCAGCCCTTTGGCGATGCCGGCGTGCTGGGCGATGTCGTCGACGGACAAGGCGTCGTACGAGGTGTCGGCGAACAACTTCCGGCCGATCGCGATGAGTTCGGATCGACGGATCTGCGCCCGCTCGGTGGCGCCGCGCTGGTGACTGCCGCTCAAGGTGATCCCTGGTCTCGAGTGCCGGAGGATCGTGCCGGATCTTCGCAGTATGTCAGGGGTGGATCACGCCGCCGTGGCCGCGCTCCCGCAGGTGCCGGGCCGGAGCGGGACGCTAGAAGAGGCCGACCTGGGTGATCAGCATGGCGAGGACGACGACGAGCGTCCAGCCGACGATGTGCTCGAGGATGTCGGACTCGTCGTCCGGGCCGCCGGTGCGGGTCGTGGGCCGGACTCGGTCGGCCGTGGCTGCGGTCGAAGTCATGGTGCGTCTCACTCGGTCGTCTGGCAGGTGGGCTCCCCCGTGACCACACCACAGTGCCAGCAGTTCCGGCCCCGGCGGTAGAGACGTTGGTCACTGCCCCCGGGGCCGGGCCGGTCGCGTCAGCGGACGCCGACGGCCGCGAGGGCCTTGCGCTGGGCGGGCGTCGGGAAGGCGGGCCAGTACAGGTAGCAGACGCCTCCTGTGCCCGAGACCACTTTCCCGCTCGCGTTGTAGCGCTTCGTGCGCAGCCAGATCTTCTCCCACTCGGCACGCTTGTAGACACGGCGTACGGCCTCGTTACTGGGGGACGCCGGGTCGTTCGCGATCACGTCGCCGCCCGCGGTGAAGCCGATCACCGTCATCAGATGGCCCGATGTGCCGTAGCCGGCCCCCGTGAGCTCCTCCTTGAGGAACGACTGGGACGTTATGGCCGGGATTCCGGCCGCGATCAGCGTCTCCAGGTCCGTCAGCGAGGAGAGCCGGGTGACGACGGCGCTCATGTCGCGGTAGCTCGCGGCGTAGGCGGCGTTGAACGGCCAGTTGCCACAGCCCTCGTACTGATGGTCGAAGGTGTGGCGGGCCGCGTGGCAGACCTGCGGATCGTCGAAGTCGGGGTTCACCCAGGCCAGATCATCGGCAGAGGGCTTGCGCCCCCAGTACTCGATGATCATCTGCGAGGAGGTGGGGCTGCACCACGCTTCGCCGCCGTTGTCGTACTCCGGGTACTGGCCCACATGCGTGTTCTGGGAGTACCGCGGCACCGACAGCTCGCGCGCCAGCCCCGGCTCGGACGCGGGGACGCCGAAACGGTCCGGGACGTCGGAGGCCATGGCGCCGAGGCGCCACACCGTGGGCGTGAGCCGGGTCCCCGGCCTGCGGTACAGAGTCAGCCGCAGGCGGTACGTCGCCAGGCGCAGTCCGCTCGCGGCGTCGTCGACGGAGAACGTGTCGGTCCAGATGCTCGCCCTGCCGTCGCCCTGGTCGTCCACCGAGGTGCGGCGGATGTCCTTGTCGCCGGCGGCCCAGCGGCCCATGACGAACCACGGAGTGGCGCTGCCGTCGGAGTACTCACCGTTCAGCTCGACCTGGATCCAGGTGCCCGCGGGCGTCTGCGCGTTCCAGGAGGCGATGACCTCGGTGGCCGGGACGCTGGGGCGGTGCGGCGGGGAGGTCCAGGTGGCGTACTCCCAGTGGGAGGTGGTTCCGGTGTGCGGGTCGGTGTAGTCCGTGGTCCCGGCGGGCGTCGCGATGGCCACGCCGGGGCGGCGGCCGGCGACGGCGGCGGTACCGGCCCGCTCGCCGCACCGCCAGTCCGTGTAGGAGGACCAGAAGCGGTTGTCGACGAACGTCCCGGAGCGCCGGGCCCGGGGAGCGGTCCGGGTCTCGCAGTCCGCGGCCGCGGCCGCGGCCGGTCCGGCTGAGGACAGCGTCCCCGCGGTGGCGGCTGCCGCGATCGCGGCGCCCAGTACGGTTCTGCGCGAAGCAGGTCTGGCCATGTGACCCCCAAGTCAGATGCGCGACAGTGGGCCAACTATCCCGGAGCGGAACGCTCCTCTGCCAGCGATTCGCCTCGCGTCGCCGGGCCAATATTGGTCTGATCCAGTGGCATGACCTGCGGCGCCGTACCGCGCTGGGCCCGGGCCGGGCCTGCGCCGCCGTCCGGCGGCCTCTTAGGGTGGCCCCATGGACCACCTCGACCGGCGGGCAGCCGGGCTGCGCGCGCTGGCACCCTCCTGCGGTCCGGTGCGGCTGGTCGCCGTGGACGGCCACGCGGGTTCGGGCAAGAGCACGTTCACAGGCCGGCTCGCCGAGGCGCTCGGCGGGAACATACCGGTGCTGCATCTCGACGATCTGGCCACCCACGAGGAACTGTTCGGCTGGACCGAGCGCGTGCTGAGCCAGGTGATCGGTCCGCTGGCGGCCGGCCGGGACGCGGCGTATCACCCGTACGACTGGAATCTGCGGCGCTTCCTCGCCCCGCGCCGGCTGGCCGCGGCGCCTGTCGTACTGGTGGAGGGCGTGGGCGCCGGACGGCGCGCGCTGCGCCCCCATCTTGCGGCGCTGCTGTGGATGGACCGGGGCGCACAGGAGTCATGGGCGCGGGGCAGGGCTCGCGACGGTGCCGCGCTCTCCGCCTTCTGGGACGGATGGACGGCGGCGGAGACACGCCATTTCTCGGCGGATCCGTCCCGCCCGTTCGCGGATGCGCTGATACGCGAGTGCCGCGAGGGATACGAGTGGCTCCCGAAACCCTCAGAGACTGCACGTTCGCACCACTCGGTCACTCATGGTGAGGGCTCTCCCCCGGCATACTGAACAGTCGGAATTCTGGCTCAAGAGTGCCTCAACTCTGCTTGACCGACGGGGCGGGCAGGTCTTACGTTCTCAATGCGCGGCTTTCGGAAGCCGCCGCAGACGCGAAGCCCCCGGTTGTTCCCCCGTGATCGGGGGCTTCGTTCTGCCCCCTTTTCACTCGCCCGGCCCCTTCGCGACCCCTTTTCGCTCACCCTGGGTCACCGTTGCCGGGTCGTCACGGCGCTCTTAATCGCCGCCCCCAGCGCAGGTACGATGCACCCCTGTGGGCACCTCCCATGACCGTCAGGTCGTAGGGGGAGGGTCAATTCCCTTCCGTGGCAAGGCCGTTCCGGCTGCGATCGCGGCGTCCACCGGCGCGACATCACTGGTGCACCGTTTGTGGGGGAAGTGGGGGGCCCTATGGACATCGGCACGCAGGGCGTACGGACGCCGGCGGACCTGGCCTGGATGCGTGGCGTGGACGCCTGCACGATGGGCGCGTACCCGCAGGCCGAGGAGGAGTTCCGCACGGCCGTCCGGCTCGACCCCGGCATGGCGGACGGCTGGCTGGGCCTGCACGCCCTGCGCGTCGACACCGCAACCGCCCTGCTGCACATGTACCGCAACCGCGACCGCTTCGGCGAGCAGCGGACCCGGCACCGTCGCACCCTCAACTCGTGGTACTGGCTGGGGTGGTGGGTGCAGCCCGTGCTGGAGAGCCCGCGCGACCTGCTGCTCGCGCACGCCTCCCACTGGCTCGACGGCCGGCATGTGCCCGAGCTCGACCGGGCGCTCGCCGCGCTGCCGCCCGTCGACGCCGATCCGCAGGTGCGGTTCCTGCACGCCTGCCGGGCCTACCTGGTCAAGGACTGGGAGCAGCTCGTACGCCACACCGAGCCGCTGGTCGACGATCCTCTGCTGGGTGTCGAGGCCGGGCTCTTCGGCGGCATGGCGCGGGTGCGGCTGGAAATGTACGGGCAGGCTGAGCCGCTGCTGTCCGCCGCCCTGATGCGCTGCCGCAGCGAGCAGCCGCAGCGCAAGGAGCTGCGGTACTGGCTGGCGCGTGCGCACGAGGGCACCGGCCGCAGCGCCGCGGCGCTGCCGCTGTACCGCGCGGTGCACCGCATCGACCCGGCCTTCATGGACACGTCCGCGCGGCTGGCGGCCATCGCCGAGTACGACGGGATCGACGGCTACGACGACTCGATGGGCCTGGCCGCCGTGGCCCTCGGGTTCGCCGGCGACACCGCCGACTCCCAGCTGGACAAGGACCCACCGCCGCTCCCGGAGCCGCGCCTCGGGGGTGATCCCGGCGGGCAGCTGCCGGGTGGCGTACCCACGGCACCGGCCGAGGGACGGCGGCGCACGTCGGCCGTTCCGGAGCGGTCCGCTCCCCCGCCGTTCCCCGCCGGGCCCACCGATCCGGTGCTGCTGGCCGAAGCGCTGGCGGAGCTGGAGCGGATGGTGGGTCTCGAGCCGGTGAAGCGGCAGGTGAAGGCCCTGTCCGCACAGCTGGAGATGGCGCGGCTGCGGGCGGGGCAGGGGCTGCCCGTACAGCCGCCGAAGCGCCACTTCGTCTTCTCCGGCCCTTCCGGCACGGGCAAGACGACGGTCGCCCGCATCCTCGGACGGGTGTTCTACGCCCTGGGGCTGCTCGGCGGCGATCATCTGGTGGAGGCCCAACGGTCCGACTTGGTCGGCGAGTTCCTCGGCCAGACGGCGGTGAAGGCCAACGAGCTGATCGACTCGGCGCTGGGCGGGGTGCTCTTCGTGGACGAGGCGTACAGCCTCTCCAACTCCGGCTACAGCAAGGGCGACGCGTACGGCGACGAGGCGCTCCAGGTGCTGCTCAAGCGCGCCGAGGACAACCGCGACCATCTGGTCGTCATCCTGGCCGGCTACCCGGAGGGCATGGACCGGCTGCTCGCCACGAACCCGGGACTGTCGTCCCGCTTCACCACACGCGTCGACTTTCCCTCGTACCGGCCGCTGGAGCTGACCGCGATCGGTGGCGTGCTGGCGGCGGACAACGGCGACGTGTGGGACGAGGAGGCGCGGGACGAGCTCCGCTCGATCAGCGCGCATGTGGTCGACCAGGGGTGGATCGACGAGCTGGGCAACGGCCGCTTCCTGCGCACGCTGTACGAGAAGAGCTGCGCCTACCGTGATCTGCGGCTGACCGGCTACTCGGGCCCACCGACCCGCGAGGACCTCGCCACACTGCGGCTGCCCGACCTGATGCAGGCGTACGGGGAGGTCCTGTCGGGCCGCGGTCCGGTGGGCCGGGGCCCGCAGGAACCTCCCCTCGGCTGATCCCTGCGGCCGGTCAGCCGTTCACGAGCGCCTCGGCCGAAGCCGGGTCGACGGAGATCGGCTCGGCGGCTGGGGCGGGGCGGGGGCTCCTCGGCACGCCGACCCGGTGGGCCGGATCGCGTACCTCGCCGACCAGCATCTCCAGTACGTCCTCCAGCGCGACCAGGCCGAGCACCCGGCCCGACGCGTCGGCGACCTGCGCCAGATGGGTCGCCGCCCGGCGCATCACGGCGAGCGCGTCGTCGAGCGGCAGTTCGGCGCGCAGGGTCGCCATCGGGCGCCAGACGTGCTGGGGCACGGCGCGCTCCCCCTCCTCCAGGTCCAGCACGTCCTTGACATGCAGGTAGCCCATGAACGGGCCGTCGCCCTCGGCGCAGACCGGGAAGCGGGAGTAGCCGGTGCGGACCGTGCACTCCTCGATCTGCCGGGGGGTGACGGACGGAGCGACGGTGACCAGCGCGGAGCGCGGGATCAGGACGTCGGTGACCGGGCGGCTGCCCAACTCGAGCGCGTCCTCGAGCCGCTCCTGCTCGGCGGGCTCCAGCAGCCCCGCCTGGCCCGCGTCCTCCACCAGCCGGCCCAGCTGCACGCTGGTGAAGACGGCCTCCACCTCGTCCTTCGGCTCGACCCCGAAGGCCCGCAGCACCAGCCGGGCGCAGGCACCGAGGCCGGTGGTGACGGGCCGGCAGAGCCGGGCGAAGCCGACCAGTCCGGGGCTGAGCCACAGAGCGGTCCGCTCCGGCGCCGCCATGGCCAGGTTCTTCGGCAGCATCTCGCCGACGACGAGGTGCAGGAAGACCACGACGGCCAGGGCGATCACATAGCCCAGCGGATGGATGAGGCCCTGCGGCACATGGGCCGCGTGGAAGACGGGCTCCACCAGACGGGCGACGGTCGGTTCGGCGACCGCTCCGAGTGTGAGGGAGCAGACGGTGATGCCGAACTGGGCGGCCGCCATCATCTGCGGCAGGTTCTCCAGGCCGTGCAGCACCTGGCGGGCCCGCGACGAGCCCTGTGCCGCGAGCGGTTCGATCTGGCTGCGGCGTACCGACACGAGGGCGAACTCGGCGCCGACGAAGAAGCCGTTCGCCAGGACCAGCAGGAGGGCGAACAGCAGTTGCAGGGCGCTCATCGGACCGTCCCCGCGACCGGGCCCGTCAGCACCGGGATGTCGGCGGTGCGCACCAGGCGCACCCGCTCGGCACGGTAGCGGCCGACCTGGCGCACGGACAGCCGCCAGCCGGGCAGTTCGGCGCGGTCGCCGGGGGCGGGGATGCGTCCGAGCAGATCGGCGACGAGGCCGGCGACGGTCTCGTACGGTCCGTCCGGCACGTCGAGGCCTATGCGGCGCAGGGTCAGCACACGGCAGCTGCCGTCGGCCTCCCATGCGGGCCGTCCGTCCTCGGAGCCGACGGGCGCCAGCTCGGGCCGGGCGTCCGCCTCCGCGTCGTGCTCGTCGCGGACCTCGCCGACGAGTTCCTCGACGATGTCCTCGAGGGTGACGACGCCGGCCGTGCCGCCGTACTCGTCGACGACGACGGCTATGGGCTGTTCGCTGCGCAGCTGTTCCAGCAGTTGCTGGACCGGAAGGGTCTCCGGCACCAGGAGCGGGGCGACGGCGATCTGCTCGACCAGGACCCTCTGGCGCTCCTGTGAGCGCACGGCGAGGGCGTCCTTGAGATGCACCATCCCGACGATCTCGTCGATGCGCTCCCGGTAGACGGGGAAGCGGGACAGCCCCGTGGCACGGGTGAGGTTGAGGACGTCGGCCGCGGTGGCGCCCGTCTGCAGGGCGCTCACCTTCACTCGAGGGGTCATCACATGCTGCGCGGTCAGATGCCCGAGGGCCAGGGTCCGCACGAACAGGTCGGCGGTGTCCTGTTCCAGCGCACCGGCCCGCGCCGAGTGGCGGGCCAGCGACACCAGCTCGCCGGGGGTGCGGGCGGACGCCAGCTCCTCCGCGGGCTCGATGCCGGTCAGCCGTACGAGATGGTTGGCGGCCGCGTTCAACAGGGTGATGACCGGGCGGAAGACGGCCGAGAAGGCGGTCTGCGGGCCGGCGACGAAGCGGGCCACCTGGAGCGGCCTTGACACCGCCCAGTTCTTGGGGACCAGTTCGCCGATCACCATCTGGACGGCCGAGGCCAGCAGCATGCCGATGGCCACCGCGATCCCGGGCACGACCCCTGCGGGCAGTCCGGTCGCGGTCAGCGGCCCGCCGAGCAGATCGGCGAGAGCGGGCTGCGCCAGCATGCCGACGACGAGCGAGGTGATCGTGATGCCGAGTTGCGTGCCGGAGAGCTGGAAGGACAGCTCGCGCAGCGCCGTGACGACGCGTCGGGCGCGGCGGTCGCCCTCGGCGGCGGCGCGCTCGGCGTCCGGGCGCTCCACCGTGACGAGTCCGAACTCGGCGGCGACGAAGAAGCCGTTGGCAAGGATGAGAAGAAACGCTGCGGCGAGCAGCAGAAGCGGGATGGTCATGCCGCCGCCTCCTGGGAGGGGGCGGCGCAGGTACTACCGGACGATCCGTCCATTGCTGGAGGGAGTCACTCCTCGGGTCGCAGGGCGCCCCGCCGGCCTCGGGGCCGCGTCGTGCGGGGCGGGGCGCACTCGGCGCCGCCGCACACCAGAGTAATCAAGCCATGGCCGGGGAGGCAGGGGCAATGCCGGTCAGGGTGCGTCCGGGCGAGTGCCACGCGTCTCCACGAGGGTACGCAGCGAGCGGGCGTCGTCGATGGCGCGGGCCCTGGCGATACCCGGCTGGATGCCCAGCACCGGCAGGCTCGTGCCGTCGCTCAGGTCGAGGAACACCCACGGGTCGCCGGACCGCAGGTTCACCCGCAGGATCTCCGCCCACGCCAGCCGGCGCGTACGGGTGAGGTTGACGACGGTCACCCCGTCGTCGTCGGCGACGACTTTGGGCCGGCTCAGCAGCACGAGCACACCGAAGAAGAGCAGCGCCGTGAAGACGAAGCTGATGCGCTCGGGAGGACTGAGCCGGTCGAGGAGCAGGGAGATCGCGGTGACCACGGTGAACATGGCCGCGCCCACGGTCAGCAGGACGATCCGGGTACGGGTCGGCCGGAACGTGACCGGGAGGTTGGGAACCGGCTGTGCGGTGGTGGACATGGTCAGTGCGTCCTCAGAGCCGGCAGGCGTGGATGGCAGTGGTGAGGATGGCCCGCGCGCCGAGGGCGTACAGGTCGTCCATGATCCGCTGCGCCTCCTTGGCGGCGACCATGGAGCGCACGGCGACCCAGCCCTCGTGGTGCAGGGGGGAGATCGTCGGGGACTCGAGGCCCGGCGTGAGGGCGACGGCCTGCTCGAGGTTCTCGACGCGGCAGTCGTAGTCCATCATCACGTAGCTGCGGGCCACGAGGACGCCCTGGAGGCGGCGCAGGAACTGCTGCACCTGGGCGTGCTCCGGGTCGGCGCCGGTGCGCCGGATCACGACCGCCTCGGAGGTCATGATCGGCTCGCCGATGACCTCGAGGCCCGCGTTGCGAAGGCTGGTGCCGGTCTCGACGACGTCGGCGATGACCTGGGCGACGCCGAGCTCGATGGCCGTCTCGACGGCGCCGTCGAGGTGGACGACGGAGGCGTCGGTGCCGTTGTCGGCGAGGTGCTTGGCGACGATGCCCTCGTAGGAGGTGGCGATCGTCATGCCGCCGAAGTCCTCGACGCCCTTCGCGGTGCCGGGTTTGGTGGCGTAGCGGAAAGTGGAGCGGGCGAAGCCGAGCTGGAGGATCTCCTCGGCATTCGCTCCGGAGTCGAGCAGCAGATCGCGGCCGGTGATGCCGATGTCGAGCTTGCCGGAGCTCACGTAGATCGCGATGTCGCGCGGGCGCAGATAGAAGAACTCGACCTCGTTCTCGGGGTCGACGAGGACGAGCTCCTTCGACTCCTTGCGCTGCTGGTAGCCGGCCTCATGGAGCATCGCCGACGCAGGTCCGGACAGTGAACCCTTGTTGGGGACGGCGATGCGCAGCATGAGACGGGCTTCCTTTGTTCGTGTGACGGGTGACTACGGAAGGGGCGGTCGGCTAGAGGTGGGCGTAGACGTCGTCGAGGGAGATGCCTCGCGCGACCATCATCACCTGGACGTGGTACAGCAGCTGGGAGATCTCCTCCGCGGCGGCGTCCTTGCCCTCGTACTCGGCGGCCATCCACACCTCGGCGGCCTCTTCGACGACCTTCTTGCCGATGGCATGGACACCCTTGCCCACCAGCTCGGCGGTGCGGGAGGTGGCGGGGTCGCCTTCGGCGGCCTTCTGCTGGAGCTCGGCGAAGAGCTCCTCGAACGTCTTATTGGACATGGTGGTCCCAGACTACGCGGAAGTGGCCGCGGCTCAGCGCCAGGGTTCGGATACTGAACGCAGGATGGTCGCCGTGGCGACGGCCGCCGTGACGGCCTCATGGCCCTTGTCCTCGTTCGCCCCCTCGATTCCGGCCCGGTCGAGCGCCTGCTCCTCGGTGTCACAGGTCAGCACGCCGAAGCCGATGGGGACGCCGGTGTCGACGGAGACCTGGGTCAGCCCCTGGGTGACGCCCTGGCACACGTACTCGAAGTGGGGCGTGCCGCCGCGGATGACGACGCCGAGGGCGACGATCGCGTCGTAGCCGCGGCCCGCCAGCACCTTGGCGACGACGGGCAGCTCGAAACTGCCGGGGACGCGCAGCAGCGTCGGCTCGTCGATGCCGAGCTCGTGCAGTGCGCGCAGGGCGCCGTCGACGAGGCCGTCCATGACCTTCTCGTGCCACTGGGCCGCGATCACCGCGACCCGCAGGTCGCCGCAGTTGCGGACGGACAGTTCGGGCGCACCCTTGCCGCTCATGTTTCTCCTAGCCGTACTAGCCGTGTCTGTCTTGCCGGCCGCGCAGAACCGGTCTTGTCGATCGCGCGGAACTACTGGTTGCCGCAGGTCGTCGCGGTGACCGCGTCGAGCCAGGGCAGGTCGTGGCCCATCCGGTCGCGCTTGGTGCGCAGGTACCGGATGTTGTGTTCGCCGGCCTGGACGGGCATCGACTCGCGTCCGAGGACGGTGATGCCGTGCCTGACGAGGGCGGCGGACTTGTCGGGGTTGTTGGTCATCAGCCGCACGCTGCGCACCCCGAGGTCCTCGAGGATCTGCGCGCCGGCGGCGTAGTCGCGGGCGTCGGCGGGCAGGCCGAGTTCGAGGTTGGCGTCGAGGGTGTCCCGGCCGCGCTCCTGGAGCTCGTACGCGCGCAGTTTGGACAGCAGCCCGATGCCGCGGCCCTCGTGGCCGCGCAGGTAGACGACGATTCCGCGGCCGGCCTCCGCGACGCGCTCCATGGAGGCGTTGAGCTGCGGGCCGCAGTCGCAGCGCAGCGAGTGGAAGATGTCGCCGGTGAGGCATTCGGAGTGGACGCGCACCAGGACGTCCTCGCCGTCGCCGATGTCGCCGTGGACGAGCGCGACGTGCTCGATCCCGTCGACGGTCGAGCGATAGCCGAAGGCGGTGAACTCCCCGGCGGAGGTGGGCAGGTGGACCTCGGCCTCGCGCTTGACGGTGGGCTCCGAGCTGCGGCGGTAGGCGATCAGGTCCTCGATGGAGATGATCGTCAGGCCGTGCTTGCGGGCGAACGGGACGAGTTCGGGCAGTCGCAGCATCACGCCGTCCTCGCCGGCGATCTCCACGATCGCGCCGGCCGGGCGCAGCCCCGCGAGACGGGCGAGGTCGACGGCGGCCTCGGTGTGTCCGGGGCGGCTGAGAACGCCTCCGGGCTTCGCGCGCAGCGGGAAGACGTGGCCGGGCCGTACGAAGTCGGCGGGGCCGGCCTGGCCGCCGGCCAGCAGCTGGAGGGTGGTGGCGCGGTCGGCGGCGGAGATGCCGGTGGTGACGCCGTAGGTGGGTCCGGCGTCGACGGAGACGGTGAAGGCGGTCTGCATCGACTCGGTGTTGCGGCCGACCATCTGGGGCAGTTCGAGCCGCTCCAGCTCGTCGTTCTCCATGGGGGCGCAGATCAGGCCGCGGCACTCGCTCATCATGAACGCGACGACCTCGGGCGTGGCCTTCTCCGCGGCGATGACGAGGTCGCCCTCGTTCTCCCGGTCCTCGTCGTCGACGACCACGACGGGCCGGCCGGCGGCGATGTCGCGGACGGCCTGCTCGACGGGGTCGAGCGAGAGGTCCTCGATGTTGTCGGTGGAGTACCAGGTGGGCAGTGCAGTCATGCTGCCGCTCCTTCCAGGGTGGGCTCGGCGCTCGTCCGGGAGCGCAGCCACCAGTCGCGCAGGCCCCACAGGACGAGCGCGCCGTAGACGACGTAGACGAAGCCGGAGAAGGCGAATCCGTTGGCGAAGTTGAGCGGGACGCCGACCAGGTCGACGAGCAGCCAGGCGAACCAGAACTCGACCATGCCGCGCGCCTGGGCGAACATCGCGACGAGCGTGCCGACGAAGATGTACGCGTCGGGCCACGGGTCCCACGACAGCGACGGGTACAGGGTGAACAGGCCGCCGACGGCGAGGGTTCCGACGACGGCGCCGCCCAGCAGGCAGCCGCGCTCGCGCCAGGTCGCGAACCTGACGGCGATCGAGCCGTCCTGCGCCTGCCGCCGGCCGCGGGTCCACTGCCAGTAGCCCCAGGCCGCGACGGCCATCACGACGATCTGCTTGCCGGCGCTGCCGGTCAGATGGGACGAGGCGAAGGCGACGAAGAGGATGACGCCGGAGACGAACTGAGCGGGCCAGGTCCATATGGAGCGCCGCCAGCCGAGCGCGAGGGCGACCAGACCGACGATGTTGCCGATCATGTCGGACCACTTGATGTGCTGGTCGAAGGCGGTGAACGCCTCGGAGTTGAGCCAGGACACGGCGCTCACTTCGCACTCTCCTCGGCGTTCGCGCCGAGCAGCCGCTCGACGTACTTGGCGATGACGTCCACCTCGAGGTTGACCGGGTCGCCGGGCTGCTTGATGCCGAGCGTGGTCAGCGCGAGCGTGGTGGGGATGAGGCTGATCGTGAAGGTGTCGGGTCCCGCTTCGACCACGGTAAGGCTGACGCCGTCAACCGTGATCGAGCCTTTCTCGACAACGTATCGAGCGAGCCCGGAGGGCAGCGAGATCCTGACGATCTCCCAGTTCTCGGACGGGGTGCGCTCGATGACGGTGCCTGTGCCGTCGACGTGGCCCTGGACGATGTGGCCGCCGAGCCGGGCGCCGACGGCGGTGGGGCGCTCGAGGTTGACCCGGGAGCCCGGCCGGAGCGCGCCGAGGCTGGAGCGCTTCAGCGTCTCCGCCATCACGTCGGCGGTGAACTCGCCGTCGCCGGACTCGACGACGGTCAGGCACACGCCGTTGACGGCGATGGAGTCGCCGTGCTTCGCGTCCTCGGTGACGATCGGGCCGCGCAGGCGGAAGCGGGACGAGTCGCCGAGGTCCTCGACGGCGGTGACCTCACCCAGTTCTTCGACGATTCCGGTGAACACTCAAGCTCCCTTGGAGACGGTCGCGGTGACGCGCAGGTCGGGGCCGATGCGGACGGTCTCTGTCACGTCGAGCCGCAACGCTTCGGTGATGGTGGTGATTCCGGCGTCGGCGAGGGCGGCGGGACCCGCGCCGAGCAGTACGGGGGCGATGTAGCCGATGACGCGGTCGACGGTGCCGGCGGCGACGAAGGCGCCGGCGAGGGTCGGGCCGCCTTCGAGGAGTACGGAGCGGACTCCGCTCTCGTGCAGGCTGCGGAGCAGTTCCCGGATGTCGATCCCGCGACACCCGCGCTTCAGGCTCCACACCTCGCCGGCTCCGGTCCGGGTGAACTCCTCGGGCTCCAGGTCGTCGGCGACGACGACCACGGTGTCGGCCGCGTCGTCCAGGACGCGGGCACCGGGTCGCACCGCGGCGGCCTCGGTGTCGACGACGACGCGCAGCGGCTGAGCGGCGCCCTCGATGCCGCGCACCGCGAGATGAGGGTCGTCGGAACGCATCGTGCCGGAGCCGACCACGACCGCGTCGGACTCGGCGCGCAGCCGGTGGACGTCGGCACGGGACTCGGCCGAACTGATCCATCGGCTGCTGCCGTCCGCGGCCGCGATGCGGCCGTCGAGGGTGGCGGCGTACTTCCAGGTGACGTACGGGCGGCCGAGGCGCGCGGAGGTGAGCCAGGCGATGTTGCCGGCTTCGGCCTCGCCCTCCAGCAGACCGTGCCCGACCTCGATTCCGGCCGCACGCAGGGTGTCGGCGCCGCCGGTGGCCTGCGGGTTCGGGTCGCCGACCGCGTACACGACGCGGGCGACACCGGCCTCGATCAGGGCCTGGGCACAGGGGCCGGTGCGGCCGGTGTGGTTGCAGGGCTCGAGGGTGACGTACGCGGTGCCGGCACGAGCGAGGACGCCGGCCGCGCGGAGGGCGTGGATCTCGGCGTGCGGTCCGCCGGCGCGCTGGTGGTAGCCCTCGCCGACGATGTGTCCCGAGGCATCGGTGATGACGCACCCGACGACCGGGTTGGGGCTGGTGGAGCCGAGTCCGCGGGCGGCGAGCGTGATCGCTCGCCGCATCGCGTCGGTGTCGGCTGCGGTGGCCACCGGGTCCTCCTGCCTCTTCGGGCACGGACTCCGGGGCCTGTCGATGACGACAGAGAGCGGGAAGAACACCACGGCCAGGGACGCCTACGCCGAATACGACGGCCGCCCGTGGAAACGGCGACCGACAGTCGGCCGGCGAACACCTGCCGGTGTCACCCGCCGCGCACTGCCTCCCATCCGGACTTTAACCGTCGGTCCAGGAATTTCACCTGGTCAACCGGCCGCTGGCTGCGGACGGGTCGCGGACTGTAACCGCCGGTTCGGAATTGCACCGACCCCGGAGTGCGCTGCTGCTGATACAGGGCCAGTGTGCCATGTCTCCCGGTGGCCCATGCGAGTGATTGCTGTGGACTGGCTCACAAGCAGATACGGACCGGTGGCTGTCCAACCGCCGGCCGGCACATCCGGCCTCGTCGGCATTTGAGGCGCGGGGGCCGGGGCGGAGCCCCGACAGGAGCGCAGGCCCCCGCCCCACCCACCTGTCACCCCGCTCCCGCGAACAGCTCCCCCCGCGCCGCCTCCCCCGCCGTCAGCAGCGCCCCGCTCAGCACCGCCTCGCCCCCCAACGCGCCCGCCCGGACATCCGTCCGCAGCGGCGAGATCGCCGCCAGCCGCTCCTCCACGCGCGACGCCAGAGCCTCGCCCCCCGCGTGGCCGACCTCTCCGCCGAGGACGACGAACCCTGGGTCGAGCACCGAGGCGACCGCGGCCGCGCCGAGGGCGAGGCGGTGGGCGAGGGCGTCGAGGAAGTCGTCGCGGCGCTCGGCCACGGCCGCCCTGACGACGCCCGCCGCGGCCGGCCCTTGCGTCCCGGAGGCGGCGGCGATCCCGTACTCCTCCCCCAGCGCGCAGATCGCCGCCGACCCGGCCAGCGAGTGGAAGCCGCCGCCGCAGTCGACCGCGGAGGGCATGGCAGCCGCCCCCTGCACCGGCAGGAAGCCGATCTCGCCCGCGCCGCCGGACGCCCCTCTGCGCAGCCGGCCGTCGAGGAAGATGCCCGCGCCGATGCCGTGGCCGATCCAGAGGTAGGCGAAGGTGTCGCGGTCGCGCGCCGCGCCGAGGCGCTGCTCGGCGAACGCCGCGAGGTTGGTCTCGTTCTCGACGATCACTCGGGCGGGCAGCCGGCCTTGGAGGGCCGCGACCAGCATCCGATGCCAGGCGGGGAGGCCGGTGGTGTTGCGGAGTTCGCCGTCGGCGGGGTCGACGAGGCCCGGCGCGCCGATGCAGACGCTGTGCAGGCGGGTGGCGCCGGCGTCCGCGGCCGTTCGTTGCACCAGGGCGGCGGCCCGCTCGACCGTCGGCCCGGGGTCCACGTCGCCGCCGATGGGAAGGGAGGACTCGGCGAGCCGGGCGCCGAGGAGGTCGGCGACGACGACGGTCACGCTCTGGGTACGCACGTCGAGCGCGGCGAGGTGCGCACGGTCGGCGACGATCCCGTAGAGCCGGGCGTTCGGTCCGCGCCGCTGCGCGCCTGCCTCGCCGACCACCTGGACGAGGCCCGATCCCTGGAGCCTTTCGACGAGGTCGGCGATGGTGGGCCGGGACAGGCCGGTCATGGTCTTCAGCTGTCCTGCCGTCAACGGACCCTCGTGCTGGAGCAGTTCCAGGGCATGTCGGTCGTTGATGGCCCGGGCGGTGCTCGGAGATGCGGGCATGCCGGAATCCTTCCAGACGAGTGGATCGGCCTGTCGGCAGCGGCACTATTTATCAGGCAGGGTTCCTGATAGTTTAGCTCCCACGTTCTCGGGGAGGGGTTTTTCGCATGTCGAGCGAACTGGTCGTCGGACTGCGGCAGCTGAAGCGCGCCCGCTTCGCCGTCGCCGCCGTCTTCTGTGTGCACGGCGCCGTGACCGGCAGCTTCGCGACGCGCATCCCGTGGATCCAGGACCATGCCGCGGTCGGCGCCGGTCAGCTCGGCCTCGCTCTCGCCTTCCCGGCCATCGGAGCGTCCGTCGCGATGCCGCTGGCCGGGGCGATCAGCCACCGCTTCGGCGCGCGTACCGCGCTGCGCGGTCTGCTCGCGCTGTGGACCATGAGCCTGATCCTGCCGTCGTTCGCACCGAACCTGTTCGCCTTGTGCGCCGCGCTGTTCGTCTACGGCGCGACCTCCGGCATGTCCGACGTGGCGATGAACGCCCTGGGCGTGGAGATCGAGAATCGTCTCGACCGCTCGATCATGTCCGGCCTCCACGGCATGTGGAGCGCGGGCGCGCTCATCGGCTCCGCGGGCGGCACACTCGCCGCGCATCTGGGCAGCGACGCACGGCTGCACCACACCCTGGCGGCCCTGACGCTGACCGCGCTCGGGCTGATCGCCTGTCAGGGCGTACTGGACCTGCGCAGCTCGGCCGACGAGGAGCCGCCGCCCCGGTTCGCCCTTCCTCCGAGGTCGGCGCTGGTCATCGGCGCGATCGGTTTCTGCGCGGTGTTCGCGGAGGGGGCGAGCCTTGACTGGTCCGCGGTCTACCTGCGGGACGTACTCGACACGTCACCGGGTCTCGCGGCCGCGTCGACCACGGCCTTCGCGCTGACGATGGCGGTGGCGCGGCTCGCCGGGGACCGGATCGTGGACCGTTTCGGTTCGGTGCGGACCGTGCGGGTCGGCGGTGTGCTGGCGACGATCGGCGGACTGATGGTGGTACTCGCGCCTCATCCGGCACTCGCCCTCTGCGGATTCGCGCTCATCGGTCTCGGTGTAGCCGTGGTCGTACCGCTCGCCTTCGCTGCGGCCGCCCGCAGCGGACCGAATCCGAGTCAGGCGATCGCCGGCGTCGCCACCATCACCTACACCTCGGGCCTGATCGCGCCGTCCGCGATCGGCGCGGTCGCGGACGCGACGAGCCTGGTCGTGTCGTTCGGCCTGGTGACTGCTCTGGCGTTCGGTCTGGTGCTCGGCGCCGGTGTGCTGCGTTCGGCCGGGCGGGAGAGCGCGAAGGCCGGCTCCGTGGAGCAGACGGTCCAAGACCCGCGGCTCTGAACCGCCCGCCTGTGCGGCGCGTGCCGCAGTCCGCGCCGACTCGTCGCTCGCGTGACCGCTCAGCCGGCGATCGAGTCGAGCTGTTCCGCGGCCGGCCGCAGCGCCCAGAGGTCGCCTCCGGGCGGCGTCTCGAGCAGCGGGACGGCGGCCTTGGCCCTGCGGTCCCCCGCGTCGGCCGCCGCATGGACGATGTCGCTCGCCGCGTACCGATGGAACTCCAGCTCCGGGTGCGGCCAGGAAGCGGCGCCGGTGGCGGCCGGCAGCAGATAGCCGACCGCCTTGAACAGGCTCTGTCCCTGCGGCCCTTCGTACGCCCACAGGTCGACACCGACGTGTCTGCCGATGTCGGCGAGCCGGGTGTAGGCGACGAGGTCGAAGGTCGAGTAGTGCCAGCTGCGGGTACGGGCGAGCTCCTGCGGCTGGCTGCCGTCGGGCGCGATCTGCGGGTCGATCCGCTTGCCGCGCGCCTCGAGCACCGTCCGGCGCGCCAGGTCCTTGTCGCCGATGGCGAGCGCGAGCGCGGCGACCTGCATGTCGTGGAAGGTGCCGTGGTGGTTCCGCGCCGCTGCTTCCTCCTTGCCGAGGGGAGAGTTGACGAGCCAGTCCAGGAACGATCTCTTCCACGCCTTCATCCCTGCGCTGTCGCGCCGCGACCAGCCGGGCGCCCCGGTGTCGAGGATCGCGATGGCGTCCAGTACGCCGGTGTACTGCTGCGAGAAGTCGATGGTGCCGATCGCCCGGCCGTCGTACTTGCAGGGGATGAACTGGCCGTGGTTCAGATTCGGGTTCATCCGGGTCGCCGGGTCGACGAACCAGGTGCGCAGGATCTCGGCGGCATGGCGGGCGTACCGCCGGTCGCCCGTGTAGTACCAGGCGAGGCTCAGCGTGGTGGCGGAGTCCACGACCCTGCCGAGGTCCTGGCGGTCGGTACCGGTGTCGACTTCGGGGTTGGGTTCGCCGTCGCGCCGGACGTAGGGGCAGCCCCACGGGTTGTCCGGGGTCCGGGGCTGCGAGGGCCACCAGTAGGGCGCCTGGCTCAGATAGTCGTGCGGATCACCGCTGGGCGCGGGCCTGGGTTTGTCCACGACGGTCCACGGTCCCTGGCCGAGCCGGCCGTCGGCCCGCGCGACCAGGCTCGCGAGTGCCTTCCGCAGGGCGGGGTCGCCGCGTTCGAGACGCGCCTTCCCCTGCTGGAGCCGTTCGCCGTCGATCACCACCGTCCTGGGCGCCCGGTGCGCTCCCTGCGCCGCGGCCTGTGACGACGCGACGGGCACGAGGACAGCGGCGCAGGCGGTCAGGGCGGTGAGCAGAGCCGCGAGGCGCCGCCGAGGTCTTCCATTCATAGGGGCTCCATGTATGTGAACAGAATTCATGGATGGGACCGTGTGGGCGTAGGGCTACCTGGTGGCCGCGGCAATGCACCGGGCGGGATTCACGGATGAAAGCGGATCCAGCCGTGGCCGTTAGCATTGCGCCGATCATCGACGACCGAAGAAGTGGAGCGGCCCGTGAACCTCGGCGTGCGCTGGACCCTGCACGGCGACGGGCGGACCCCCGCTCCCGGCGCCGTCGTACGACCCGACGAGCGGCTGTCCTGGCCCCGCACGGCGGGTCTGGGCGCCCAGCATGTGGTGGCGATGTTCGGCGCGAGCTTCGTGGCGCCGGTCCTCATGGGGCTGGATCCGAATCTGGCGATCATGATGTCGGGCGTCGCGACCGTGATCTTCCTGCTGGCGACCCGCGGCAAGGTGCCCAGCTATCTCGGCTGTTCGCTCTCGTTCGTCGGCGTGGCGGCGACGATCCGGGCCTCCGGCGGCGACAGCGCTACTGTGACCGGCGCGGTGCTGGTCGTCGGTGCCGCGCTCTTCGTCGCCGGTCTGGCCGTGCAGCGCTTCGGCGCGCGCATCATCCACGCCGCGATGCCGCCGATCGTCACCGGCGCGGTCGTCATGCTCATCGGCTTCAACCTCGCGCCGGTGACCGCGTCGACGTACTGGCCGCAGGACCAGTGGACCGCGCTGCTGGTGATGCTCTTCACCGGCCTCGCCGTGGTGTGCCTACGGGGATTCTTCTCCCGTATCGCGATCTTCCTCGGCCTGATCTTCGGCTACGCGCTGTCCTGGGCACTCGACCTGGTCTTCGGGAAGATCCACTCCCCCGCCGGCGGCGCGGAGGCCGTGGACCACTGGCGGCTCGACCTGTCCGCCGTCGCCGGCGCCGACTGGATCGGGCTGCCCTCGTTCCACGCGCCGAGCTTCGAGTGGTCGGCGATCCTGGTCGCCCTGCCCGTCGTGATCGCGCTCATCGCCGAGAACGCCGGCCACGTCAAGGCCGTCGGCGAGATGACCGGCGATCCCCTCGACGACAAGCTGGGCACCGCGATCGCCGCCGACGGCGCCGCCTCCATGCTCTCCACCGCCGTCGGCGGTCCGCCGAACACCACCTACTCCGAGAACATCGGCGTCATGGCCGCGACCCGCGTCTACTCCACGGCCGCCTACTGGGCCGCTGCGGGCTTCGCCCTGCTCTTCGGCCTCTGCCCGAAGTTCGGAGCGGTCGTCGCCGCCATCCCCGGCGGTGTGCTGGGCGGCATCACGGTGATCCTCTACGGCATGATCGGACTGCTCGGAGCGCAGATCTGGATCAACGCGAAGGTGGATCTTCGCAACCCGCTGAACCTGGTGCCGGCCGCGGCGGGCATCATCATCGGCGTCGGCGGCGTGAGCCTGAAGATCACCGACAACTTCGAACTGGGCGGCATCGCGCTCGGAACCATCGTCGTCATCACCGGCTACCACGTGCTGCGCGCCTTCGCCCCCGCCCATATGAAGGAGAGGATGAAGGAGGAGGAACCTCTGCTGGACTCCGGCACCTCCTCCTACGACGCCGGGTCCGACACGGCAGGGCCGCACGCGGGCGGCACGGACGCGGGTGGCACCCACCACTGAGGCGACGGGCCGCAGGGCTCGGTGGCGAAACGTCCCTCTTTTTGGGGAAGCTCCGGCCCGTCACCGCGTCCACGTGCCGGGGGCTGGGACGCTGCCCCCATGGCGCAGACGGAACAGTTCGCGGAGCGGCCGGAGTGCGCTCCGGCGGCGGTCGATCCCGTGATGGAGCGAATGCTCGCGTTCGGCACCGCATGGCCGGCGAGCGACGGGGTCGCCGTGTTCAACCGGGTCTATCTGGCGGTCACCGAGGAGATCGTCCGGCACGTCGACGCCGGTCGGTTCCCGGACCGGCGAGCCGCCGTCGCCCTCGACGTGCTGTTCGCACGGCGGTATCTGACGGCCGTGGACGCGGCCACCGACGGCCTGCCTCCGCCCGCCTGCTGGCGACCGCTGTTCCAGTACCGCCGCCACCCCGGCGTACGGCCCCTGCAGTTCGCCCTCGCGGGGATCAACGCGCACATCGGGCACGACCTCGCACTCGCCGTGGTGGACACCTGCCATGCGCTCGGCTGCGAACCCGCGGACCTGGAAGGCGAGTTCGACCGCGTCGGCGACATCCTCGTCCTGCTCGAGGAACGGATCCGGGAGGATCTGATGCCCGGCCCCGATCTGCTCGAGATCGCCGATCCACTGACGCATCTGGTGGGCGCCTGGAGTCTCGAGCGGGCCCGCGACGGCGCCTGGTCGGCGGCGCGGCTGCTGTGGGGGCTGCGGGAGCTGCCGGACCTGGCCGACGAGTTCACCGAGCGTCTCGACGCGGGCGTCGGCCTGGTCGGGCGCTGTCTGCTGACGCCGTGGCGCTGAACCGTGCGAGCGGGACGCGCCAGCGCTGAACCGTACGGCCCCGGACGCCCCGGCGCCGAGCCGTGCGACCGCTGACGCCCTGGCGCCGGCCCCTGAGGCCGGCCACCAGGGCGCCCCGCCGTCAGTCCTCGGGCAGTTCGACAGGCGCGATCTCGTCGTAGAGGTCGCCCGGGCCCGGGTTGGACGGATCGGTCGTGCCGCCGAAGTGGTTCATCACGCCCCACACCGCGTTGAGCGCGGTCTGCACGGCGCCCTCCGCCCAGCCGGCCGTCCATGAGATGTCGTCACCGGCGAGGAAGATGCCGCGCTTGTCCTCGGGGAGCCGGTCCTGCATGAAGTGGGTGAACAGGCGCCGCTGGTAGCGGTAGTGGCCGGGCAGATTGGCCTTGAACGCGCCCATGAAGTACGGCTCGTTCTCCCACGACACCGTGACCGGGTTGCCGATGATGTGGCTGCGGATGTCGACGTTCGGGTAGATCTCACCGAGCGACTTGAGCATGACCTCCATCCGCTCGTTCGCGGACAGCGGCAGCCACTTCAGGCTGTCGTCGCACCAGGTGTACGAGAGGCAGATGACGGCCGGCTTGTCGGGGCCGTTGTCCAGCAGGTACGTGCCGCGGGTCATCCGGTCGGTGAGCGTCATCGACATGGTGTCGCGCCCGGTGATCTCGTCCTTGTCCAGCCAGAACGGCCGGTCGACCGGCACGAACAGCTTGGAGGACTCCATGTAGTGGGTCCGCTCCATCGCCGTCCAGTGGTCGATGGGGAAGAGCGAGTCGTCACAGGCGATCTTGGACAGCAGCATCCAGGACTGGGCCGTGAAGATGGCCGCCCGGTACGTGCGGATGTCGCCGGACGCGTCCGTGACCGTGATCCGGTTGCCGGCGGTCCGGTTGAGCCGGGTGACGGCCGGGCGCGGGTCGCCGTCGTGCAGGGTGGACAGCGACGTGCCCATCGGCCAGTGCACGATCTTGGCGGGCTCACGCTCCCACAGGCGCAGCGGCAGCTGCTGGCTGCCCTCGACGATGCCGCGGTGGTGGTCGTCGGCCTCCGAGTAGACGACCCGCAGGATCTCCAGGATGGAGTTGGGGAAGTCGGTGTCCCAGCCGCCGGTGCCGAAGCCGACCTGGCCGAAGATCTCGCGGTGGCGGAACGACTTGAACGCCTCGGAGTCGCAGAGGAAGCCGTAGAACGTCTGGTTGTCGAGCTTCTCGACCAGCTTGGCCCAGATCTCGCGGATGCGCGGGACGTCGCGCTCGCGCATGGCCTGGTTCATGTCGGAGAAGTCGGCGCCCTCCTCCAGGCAGGCATTCCACGCGTCCATCACGTCGCGGTAGACCTGCGGCAGGTCGTCGATGGTCTCCGCGTAGTGCGATTCGCCCTTGAGGTCCACGACGGTCGACGGCGTGGAGGGGGCGAGCGGGTTGGGGAACGGTTGGGTGGTCAGGCCCACCAGGTCGATGTAGTGCTGCAGCGCCGTGGACGACGGCGGGAAGCGCATCGCGCCCATCTCGGCGGAGAGCTCCGGGTCGCAGCCGTCGAAGCCGACCGTGCGCAGCCGGCCGCCGATCCGGTCCGCCTCGTAGACGACCGGCTTGAGCCCCATCTTCATCAGCTCGTACGCGGCGACGATGCCGGAGAGGCCGCCGCCGATGACCGCGACCTCGGCGCCGTGCTCGGTCGCGGGTATCTGGCCGATGCCGGCGGGGTGGGCCAGGAAGTCGTCGTAGGCGTACGGGAAGTCCGGACCGAACATGGTGATCGGCGGCTGATCGTCGCTGTGCTGGACGGCGGTGGTGGGCACCGTGGACGTCATGGGGTACGGACTCCTTGCGGGGAAATGGAGCGGTGGGGCGGGAGGGGGTCAGACCAGGGAGCCGTAAAGGCCGGGACGCCGGTCGCGCAGATACGGGTTGTTCTCACGGGAGGAGATCAGCAGCTCGGGGTCGACGTCGCCGATCACGAGCTCCTCGCCGCGGCCCGCGCGGGTGCGTACGGCGCCGTCGGGGCTCGCGAGGCAGCTCAGCCCGACGAACTCGAACTCCCCTTCCTGACCGGTCCTGTTGACGTACGCGACGTACATCTGGCTCTCGAAGGCACGGACCGGGACGAGGGACTCGGCGACGAACTGGAAGGGATGCATCTGCGCGGTGGGCACCAGCAGCAGGTCGGTGCCGGCGAGCGCATGCGCCCGGACGTTCTCCGGGAACTCCACGTCGTAGCAGATCAGCAGGCCGATGCGGATGCCGTCGAGATCGGCCTGGACGACGGGCCGGTCGCCGGGGGTGAACCACTTCTGCTCGAAGCAGCCGAACAGGTGCGTCTTGCGGTAGTTCGCGAGGCGCGCGCCGGACGCGTCGATCAGCTGGGCGGAGTTGTGGATCACCTCGCCCGCCCGTTCGGGATAGCCGTACAGCACGGCGACGTCGTGGCGGGCGGCGATCTCGGCGACAGCGGCGGCGCCGGGGCCGTCGGCGGGTTCGGCCAGCTTCGGCACGTCGTCACCGATCGCGTAGCCGGTGAGGAACATCTCGGGGCAGACGAGCAGTCCCGCGCCCGCTGCGGCGGCACGCCCCGCTGCCTCGTCCAGCACCTTCAGGTTCTCCGCGATCGAGCCCGGGCGGCCGGAACTCTGGAGCAGGGCGGTGCGCAGGGGCATGAGTGACCTCGGGCATGGGGCGGATGAACGGGAGACGACTAAAAAGGTACGGTCCGGCGCTCGGCCCGGACAAGGCGCGACCGTTGCGCGCGGCCGGTCGATCCGTTGCGTCGTGTGCGGGTGGGGCGGCGATTCGTTGC
Source organism: Streptomyces sp. NPDC096176 (assembly GCF_044763255.1). Lineage (NCBI taxonomy): Bacteria > Bacillati > Actinomycetota > Actinomycetes > Kitasatosporales > Streptomycetaceae > Streptomyces > Streptomyces sp. NPDC096176. Next base: position 79,882 of record NZ_JBIWFV010000012.1, read on the forward strand.
GCGCATCGTCGTGCCTGGTCATGCGGGTGGTCGGCAGGGGCTGTGCGACCGAGGTCGTAGCCGGGGCAGCCGTGCGGGCGAGACGGCTCCCGCCCGCGGTTCGATGTGGCCGCGGCGGCGCGGGCGGAAGGGTTGGCCACGTCCGAGAACCTGCCAAGGGGGCTCCATGGAACACACCGTCCAACGCCGTACGAAGCTCGCCGCGATCGGCGCCGCCCTGCTGATCACCGCCGCGGCAGCGGGGTCAGCCGCCGCCTCCGCCGACTCCCGCACCGGCGGAAAGCCGCGGGAGGCCGCGGCGCTGACCGGCTCCGCCAAGCTGTACCGCTCGCTCGGCGACGACATCACGTTCACCTTCGACGCACATCTGGCCGCCGAGGACAACAACGACCCGACCAAGGCCACGGGAACGTTCCGCTTCAGCCACTACCTGAACGGCGAGGGCGCCTACGCGGAGGCGGAGGTCGACTGTCTGCTGACCGGCGGCAAGGTCGCCGTCGTCTCGGGCGTCATCACCAGGAGCGACTTGACGGGCGCCAAGGGCAAGAGGGTCGGCATCACGGTCCACGACGCGGGCCGCAAGGACCGCCTCGGCTACAGCTGGGCCGCCACCGGCAGCCCTGCGGAGGCCCCGGATCTTCCCCGGTGCGTGGGCTCTGCGCCCTTCGAGAAGGTGAAGGCCGGCACCGGGGACTTCGAGGTCCTGCCCTGGAAGCCGGCCCTCTGAGGCCTGTCCGCGGGAGGGCCTGTCCTCGGGCGTTACGCGGGCGCGCCCGAGGAGAACCGCCGCAGCAGCGGGGAGAGCACCAGGACCGACTTGGTGCGCTCCACGAACGGCTCGCCCGCGATGCGTTCGAGTACCCGCTCGAAGTGGCGCATGTCGGAGGCGAAGACCTGGACGATCGCGTCCGCCTCACCGGTGACGGTGGAGGCGGACGCGATCTCCGGGTAGCGCTTGAGGCCGCGCTCGATCGCCTCCGGCGACGTGTTGCGGCTGCAGTAGATCTCGATGAATCCCTCGGTCGCCCATCCGAGCGCCTTCGGGTCCACCCGCACGGTGAAGCCGGTGATGGCCCCTTCGGCGCGCAGCCGGTCGACCCGCCGCTTCACTGCGGGGGCGGACAGCCCCACCATGGCGCCGATGTCGGCGTAGGAGCGGCGGGCGTCCTCCGCCAGGGCGTGGACGATGCGCTCGTCGAGGTCGTTCAGCAACTTTCAACACCATGCTCGGTCCGTGCCGGGAAGCGAGCGGCTTCCCGGTCAGGACAGTATCCATCAGGGACATGAAGGACATCGTCCCTCGCAGGCCCTCAGCGCAGGGCCGACCTGCGCATGCCGTAGCCGAAGTAGACGGCGAGGCCGACCGCCATCCACACGCCGAAGACGATCCAGGTGATGGTGTCGAGGCTGAACATCATCCACACGCAGAACACGAAGCCGATCGCCGGGAACAGCGGCGACAGCGGCACCCGGAAGGTCCGCTTCATCTCCGGGCGGGTCCGGCGGAGCACCACGACCGCCACGTTGACCAGGGCGAACGCGAAGAGGGTGCCGATGCTGGTGGCGTCGGCCAGCCGTCCGAGCGGGACGGCGGCCGCCAGGCCTCCGCAGAAGAGCGAGACGATGATCGTGTTGGCGCGGGGCGCACCGGTCTTCGTGTGCACCCGGGAGAACACCTTGGGCACCAGACCGTCGCGCGACATGGCGAACAGGATGCGGGTCTGCCCGTACAGGACGGTCAGGACGACGCTGGCGATGGCGATGACCGCGCCGGCGGCGAGCAGCACGGCCCAGAAGCTCTGTCCGGTGACGTCTTCCATGATCCCGGCCAGCGCGGCCTCGGACTCGCCGAAGCCCTTCCACGGGCGGGCTCCTACGGCGACGGCCGCGACCAGGACGTACAGCACGGTGACGATCAGCAGGGAGAGCATGATGGCGCGCGGCAGGTCCCGCTGCGGGTTCTTCGCCTCCTCGCCCGCCGTGGAGGCGGCGTCGAAGCCGATGTACGAGAAGAACAGCGATGCTCCGGCGGCGCTGACGCCGGCCATGCCGAGCGGCATGAAGTTCTCGTAGTTGCCGCTGCGGAAGCCCTGGACGCCCACGGCGCAGAAGAGCACCAGGGCGGCGATCTTCACGATCACCATGACGGTGTTGGCCCGCGCGCTCTCGCGGGCACCGCCGAGCAGGAAGACCATGGCCAGCAGCACGACGATCAGTGCGGGCAGGTTGAAGAACCCGCCGTCACCCGGCGGCGCGGAGAGGGCGTCGGGGATGGTGACGCCAAGGGTGCCGTCGAGGAGTTCGTTGAGGTACTCGCCCCAGCCCACCGCGACGGCGGCGACCGACACCCCGTACTCGAGGATCAGGCACCAGCCGCAGACCCAGGCGACGAGTTCGCCCATCGTCGCGTAGGCGTACGAGTAGGAGGAGCCGGCGACGGGGATGGTGCCGGCCAGCTCGGCGTACGACAGGGCCGAGAACAGCGCGGTCAGACCGGCGATCACGAACGCGACGGTGACGGCGGGGCCGGCCTTGGGAACCGCTTCGCCGAGCACGACGAAGATGCCTGTGCCGAGCGTGGCACCGATGCTGATCATGGTCAGTTGCCACATGGACAGTGAGCGGCGCAGCGCGCCGCCCTCCCCCTGCCCGCCTTCTGCCACCAGGCGCTCGACGGGCTTGCGCCGCATCAGCCGGGCGCCCGGCCGCGGGCTCCTGTCGGGCGTCGGGTCGGTCATGGGTGGCGCTGCGCCGGTGTCCTGCACGTCGGGGCTCCTTCATCGCTGCGGATCGGCGGTGGCGAGCCCGCGGCGGCCCGCGAGCATGCCTGAAGAGCCCATGCATAGGTGAAGGGACCGCCGAGCAGACGGTCGCCGCCACTCCTGGTACGGGGGTCGAGCCTACGAGTCCGCTGCTCACGGCCGTAATGCATCGTTGTTGCGCATCGGCGGACCATCATTGCGCGCTGACGGGCGGCGCGGGGAAACATTGCGCCGAGGTGAACGGGAGTGTCACAAGTGCTTCAGTCGCTCCGCGACCTCGCGGAGCAGCCGGGGATCGGCGGGGGCCGCGAAGCGGGCCCGCGGGCGCACCTCGATCAGCCCCTGCGCGGCGAGGTCGGCCAGCAGCACCCGTACGACGGTGAGGGGCAGGTCGGCGTCCGCCGCCACTTCGGCGACCGGCCGGGGCGCACCGCGCACCAGGTCCAGCAGGGAGACGCGGGCGTGGTCGAGGCCCGGCCGGGGTGCGGCGCCGGGTACCGCGCTGATCCGGGACATCAGATCGAGGCGGATGCCGGTGTCGGGACGCGTCCGGCCGCGGGTGACGGTGTAGGGCCGCACCAGGGAGCCCGTCTCGTCCTCGTACCAGTGGTCGTCCACGGGCTACTCGTCCCGCGCGGGCGCCTCTGCGCCGCTTCCGCCGACACCGCTGTCCCGGTCTTGCGCGAAAGGCGGCCGGTCGCTCGACGTCTGCCGCACCCGCTGGGGCAGCGCCACCGGATCCGCCGACTCCTCGCTCCTCGGACCGGCCGGGGACCAGGTGCCGGTGACGGGCGGGGCGAGCGGGTCCGCGGGGGCCAGGACCGCCGTCGGCAGCATCACGATCGCCGTCGTTCCTCCGTACGGTGATCTCGTCAGCGTCACCTTGATGCCGTGGCGCCCGGCGAGGCGGCCGATCACGTACAGGCCGAGCCGCTCGTCCTGCGCCGGGTCGAAGTCGCCCGGCCCGGCCAGCACCGCGTGGGCCCGCTCCAGCTCCGCCGTGTCCATGCCGAGCCCGCGGTCGTCGATCTCCAGGGCGAAACCGCCGGAGACCTCTGCCATCCGCATCGTGACCTGGGTGAAGGGCGGGGAGAAGGCCGTGGCGTTCTCGACGAGCTCGGCGATCAGGTGCACGACGTCGGCGACCGCGTCCGCCCCGATGCCGACCGCCGGCATCGGCGGCACGACGACCCGGGTGTAGTCCTCGATCTCGCCGACCGCAGCGGCGACGACGTCCACGACAGGGACCGGCTCGCGCCAGCGGCGTCCCGGTGCGCCCCCGGCCAGGATGATGAGACCTTCCGCATGACGGCGCATCCGGGTCGTCAGGTGGTCGATCCGGAACAGGTCCTCCAGCACGTCCGGGTCGTCGGTGCGCCGTTCCAGGGTGTCGACGAGTGTGGACTGCCGGTGCACCAGCGCCTGGTTGCGCCGGGCGATGTTGAGCAGCACCGCGAAGACGCCCCGGCGCAGCGTCGCCTGTTTGACGGCTGCCTCGACGGCGGCCAGACGCGCCGCGTTGAGCGCATGGCCCACCTGGGCGATCTCGTCGGCCTCCGCACGCCCGTCGGCCGCGTCGCCGAAGTCGAGCGGCGGAGCGGCTTCGGCCGCGTCCACCTGCTCGCCCGCCGCGAGCCGCCGCATCACGTCGGGGAGCCGCCGGGTGGCCAGGACGTCGGCGGCGTCGCGCAGCTCTTCGAGACGCCGGGAAATGCGCCGCCCGCTGACCATGGAGAGCCGGATCGACAGGCCGACAGCGACGAGCCCGACCAAGCCGACGCCCGCGGCCTTGACCATCTCCCGGTACGCGTAAGCCCGTCCGCGGTCCGCGGTGTTCAGGGCAGCCTCGGTGCAGAGCAGCATGTACCGCTTGACCGCGCGGTCCGTGGTGGTGCGCCAGGAGTCGGCGGCCATGGCCTCACCCGCCCGGTCCGCGCCCGCCCGCAGCAGAGCGTCCTCGCCGGCCATGAGCGCGCGGTACTCCTCCCCGCGCTCGAAATCGGTGAACAGCCGTCGGGAGTCGCCCGGCAGGTCGGGGACGTAGGTGCGGTGGAAGACCCGCCGGTCCTCGATGGTCGCGGTGAGCGAGTCGTACTGCCGGTCCGTCAGAGTCCCCGCCGCGCGGGCCCCGGCGACGAAGGCGTCCTCCCGCGACAGGAACTCCCGTACGCGCACCAGCTCGATCACGACCTGGCCCTCCCGAGCGAGGCGGCCGGCCTGGAGCGCGGTGAGCGAGGACTGGACGTCGAACGCCGGCTCGACGAACGTCGTGTATTCGGAGATCGCCGCGTCCCAGGCGACCTTTCCGGCCAGCACCCGCGCGCGCAGTCCTTCCAGACCGTCGACCGCCTCTGCCATCGCGTCGACCGACTGCCGCTGCAGGCCGGTGAGGTCGTCGCGCCGTTCGTCGTTCCCGATCGCCTCCCGCATGGCGGTCACCGTCCGGTCCGTCTCGCGCTGCTGCCCCAGCAGGGCGGCGAGGGCGTCCCGGTCGCTCCCCTGCCCTGCGCCGAGGTAGGCGGCGGTGAGACGTCGTTCGATCTGGATCTGGCCCACGGCGGTGTCGATGGGCGTGCCGAACGACTCGTACACCCCCTGGACCCTGATCAGCGCCCGGAGGTCGCCGGTCACCGACACCATGGCGAAGGCCCAGAGGAGCATGAGGGCGGCGACCGGCACGACGGTGAGCGTCACGATCCGGCCGCGGATCGTCGGGCGGCGGAGTCGTCGGCGCATGTGGTCCCCCGGGGCACCTGGAACAACGCGGGCGGAAGAGGTGACGGCCCGACCGTGGTTACCCTCCGGTAGGGGTCGTCAAGCTACGGGACTTGGCATGCCCAGCGCAATGTTTCCGGAAGTAACTCGATCCGGCCAGTTCTCGGTGCCGATACTCCCGCGACTTCTGGGTAAGCGAAGTGGTGATGAACGCACAACCACATGTGGTGATTGAGGAATCGCCGCATCAGGAGAGCAGGCACAGCGCGGGCGCCCGTACGGCCACCGCGGAATTCCTGCTGCAGCACTGCCCGTGGGTCGACGCCGACGCGGTGCTGCTCGTCGTGACCGAGCTGGTGGCCAACGCGGTGCGGCACACCGCCGGCTGGTGGCGGCTGCACCTGACGGCCGGGCACGACGCTCTGGTGGTCCAGATGGACGACTCCAGCCCACAGCCGCCGGTCGCCAGGAAGCCGGACTTCACGGGCGGCGGTGGGTTCGGCTGGCACATGGTGCATCAGCTCGCGGGTCGGGTCGAGGTCCGCCAACTCCCCTACGGCAAGCGGGTCGAGGCGACGTGGGTGCGCCCGGCGGCCCCCGCCTGCTGACCACCGCCTGATGGTCCGAGCGGCCGCCGATGCGACCCGCCGCCGAACCGACCCGCCCGACACACAGCGTGACCCGAAACCCGAGACCGCGACGCGCCCACGGACGTGACCGCACACCCGGAATCCGAGCCCCCGACGCTCGCAAGCCCGCGGACGAAAGCCCGCGGACGTGACCGCGCACCCAGAAGCGGCGTCCCGGTTGCCCGGAACGCCGCTTCTGCCGTGGGGGGAATCGGTATCAGGACGGGTGACCGACCACGCCGACCACCCGTTGCACAGCCGAGCTCACTCGACGGCGAGCAGCCCCTCACGCAGCCGGCCGGTGATGCGGGCCAGCAGCCTCGAGACATGCATCTGGGAGACGCCGAGCTCCGCGCCGATCTCCGACTGCGTCATCTCCTCGCCGAACCGCATCTGCAGGATCCGCCGGTCGCGGTCGTCGAGTTCCTCGATCAGCGGCTTGAGCGCCTGGACGTTCTCCGCCGTCTCCAGGTCGGCGTCCGGCGCGCCCAGCCGGTCGGACAGCGGCACCGAGGCGTGGTCGGAGGCGTCATCCATGGGCATGTCGATCGAGCCGGCCGTGTAGCCGTTGCTCGCGACGATGCCCTCGATGATCTCCTCCTCGTCCATCCCGAGGTACTCGGCGAGTTCCGCGGTGGTCGGTGTGTGGTCCAGCTTCTGCGAGAGCTCGTCGACCGCCTTGGCGAGGTCGATCCGCAGTTCCTGGAGGCGGCGCGGAACATGCACGGCCCAGCTGGTGTCGCGGAAGAACCTCTTGATCTCGCCCACGATGTACGGGACGGCGAAGGTCGCGAACTCCACCTCGCGGCTCAGCTCGAACCGGTCGATCGCCTTGATCAGGCCGATGGTGCCGACCTGGACGATGTCCTCCATCTGCTCGGCCCGGTTACGGAAGCGGCCGGCGGCGTACTTCACCAGTGCCACGTTGAGCTCGATGAGGGTGTTGCGCACGTACTGGTACTCGTGCGTGCCTTCCTCCAGCTCGGCGAGCCGGACGAAAAAGACCTTGGAGATCTCGCGTGCGTCCTTCGGCGCGACCTCCCCCGGGTTCTCCACGACCGGAAGGTCCAGCTGCGCCACATCAGGGCCCTGCGCTCCACGCTGCGTGAATTCGGTTGGGACCGTGCTCGCCGTGGACACTTCGTCCTCCCCTTGCTCCGATGTCGGTACGGAAATGCGCCTACCCCCGTCGCCGGGACGCATTCCCCCTCAATCGAGTTGGCCTGAAACAGTACGTCCGGCCCCCGCGTGCGCGAGGGCCGGACACGACATGACCGAGTGTCAGCTCCAGCTGGCGTGCAGGGGCTTGCCCTCCGCGTAACCGGCGGCGCTCTGGATGCCGACGATCGCCTTCTCCGCGAACTCCTCGAGTGAGCCCGCGCCGGCGTACGTGCACGAGGAGCGTACGCCCGCGATGATCGAGTCGATCAGGTCCTCAACGCCCGGACGGCTCGGGTCGAGGTACATCCGCGAGTGCGAGATCCCCTCCTCGAACACACCCTTGCGCGCCCGGTCGTACGCGGACTCCTCGCTGGTGCGGTTGCGCACGGCACGCGCGGACGCCATGCCGAAGGACTCCTTGTAGAACCGGCCGTCGGGGGCCTGCTGGAGGTCGCCCGGGGACTCGTACGTCCCGGCGAACCACGAGCCGATCATGACGTTCGCCGCGCCCGCGGCCAGGGCCATCGCCACGTCGCGCGGGTGGCGGACACCGCCGTCGGCCCAGACGTGCTTGCCGAACTTCCTGGCCTCCGCGGCACATTCGAGGACGGCCGAGAACTGCGGCCGGCCGACGCCGGTCATCATGCGGGTGGTGCACATGGCGCCGGGGCCCACGCCGACCTTGATGATGTCGGCGCCGGCCTCGATCAGGTCACGGACACCCTCGGCGGCGACGACGTTGCCCGCGACGATCGGGACCTGCGGGTCGAGCGCCCGAACGGCCTTGACCGCGCTGATCATCGACTCCTGGTGGCCGTGCGCGGTGTCGACGACAAGCGTGTCGACGCCCGCGTCGAGCAGCTGCTTCGCCTTGCCCGCCACATCGCCGTTGATGCCGACCGCCGCGGCGATGCGCAGCTTGCCGTGGGCGTCGACCGCGGGCGTGTACAGGGTCGCGCGCAGCGCGCCCTTGCGGGTCAGCACACCGGCCAGCCTGCCGTCGCCGTCCACTGCGGGGGCGTAACGCCGGTTGGCGGCGTCGAGGGTGTTGAACGCCTCGCGCGGGTCGATGTCCGCGTCGAGCAGGAGCAGGTCCTTGGACATGACCTCGGACAGCTGGGTGAAGCGGTCGACGCCGGCCAGGTCGTGGTCGGTGACGATGCCGACCGGCCTGCGGTCCTCGTCCACGACGACACCCGCGCCGTGCGCCCGCTTGGGCAGCAGGGACAGCGCGTCGGCGACGGTCTGGTGGGGCTCCAGGATGATCGGGGTGTCCAGCACATGGTGCCGGGTCTTGACCCAGGAGATGACGTCGGTGACGACCTCGATCGGGATGTCCTGCGGAATGACGACCAGCCCACCGCGTCGTGCGACGGTCTCGGCCATCCGGCGGCCGGCGATGGCGGTCATGTTGGCGACGACCAGCGGCACGGTCGTGCCGGTCCCGTCCGGGGAGGAAAGATCCACGCCCTGCCGCGAACCGACGGCCGAGCGGCTCGGAACCATGAACACATCGTCGTACGTCAGGTCGTACGGCGGCTTGATGTCATTGAGGAAACGCACGTGCAGAACATCCCAGTCGATCGGAGTTGGCCCCCCGGCGATACAGCCGGAGGAAAACGCACGTACTTCATTCTCCCATGCCGATCCCCCGGACCGCCCCGGGACCATCGTCCAGGTCAGAGGGGACGTGCTGGTGCGATCATCCAAGCAGGACGCGGAGGGCCGGTCCGTCGCCCGGATCCCCGCGTTCCAGGGTCCGTCAGTCGTCCGGGTCCGCGCGCTCCAGAGCCGGACGCGGCCCGGGGGCCGCGGTCAGCAGCAGATCGGCCGCGGCCGTGTCCGTCACCAGGCTGGTGACCAGGCCGGAACGGAGCACCGCCCCGATCGCCTCCGCCTTGCGGGCACCGCCCGCGATGGCCACGACCTCCGGGATACGGCGCAGCCGGTCGGCCTCGACGGTGATGCAACGCTCCCCCAGGTCACGGCCGACCCGGCGGCCCTGGGTGTCGAACAGGTGAGCCGACATCTCGGCGGCCACACCCAGTGATGCGTAGTGGGCGCGCTCCTCGTCGGAGAGCATGTCGTGGACGGTCGAGATGCCGGGCTCCCAGGAGCCGATCGACACGCAGGCGACGGTCACCTTGTCGAAGTATTCAAAAGCCCGCGCGATACCCGTCTGATGGCGCAGAGCCGCGGCAGTCGCGGGGTCGGGCAGCAGCATCGGGGCGTAGATGGGGTGCGCCTCGCCTCCGGAGACCTGCGCCGCTCTTCGTACGGCCTCGACGGATCCCCGCTCCGCGGTCCCCGCGTCGTACACACCGGTGAGCTGGACGACCGTGCATGGCGGCAGCCGGTCAAGGGCGGCAGCCATGTGGATGGTGGACCTGCCCCAGGCCAGACCCAGCACATCGCCCTCTGCGACCAGCTCGCCCAGCAGGTCGGCCGCGACCTCTCCCAGGTTCTCCGGGTCGGGCGACTCGTCCGCGGCCTCGGCCGGGGACTCGACGACGACCGCGTGCCGCAGTCCGAAGCGGGCGCGCAGCGCGTCGGAGCGCTCGGCGTCCAGCTCCGCGGGGACACGGATCTCGATTCGTACGAGATCGCGCTCGAGCGCCGTCTCGAGGACCCTCGCGACCTTGAAGCGGCTGACGCCGAACTCCTCCGCGATCTGGATCTTGGACTTGCCCTCGAGGTAGAAGCGGCGGGCCATGGCCGCCGCCTGCACAAGCTCGGCGGGTCCCATCCGCAGGGCAGACCGTCCCGCCCACCTAGCAGACACCGAGATCTCCTCACTGCTGTTCATGCCGTACACACTTACCGCTGCACACACTCCGGATCCGCCATCCTGTCAGATCCGTCGGTCCTTGATCAGCCCCGTCGGGCCAACATCGGTTGAACAAGCGCGGCCGTGGTTCAGTGGCCGCACGCCCAGGCCGCAGAGGCCGTCGCCGCCGTCGCCTGCTCCCGGAGCATCCGGACCGCCGCGGCCGGATCGTCCGCGTTGTAGACCGCGGAGCCCGCCACGAAGACATCCGCTCCTGCCTCGGCGCACTGCTCGATGGTGGACGCCGACACTCCGCCGTCGATCTGCAGCCACAGCTGGAGGCCGTGCTTGGAGATGAGCTCACGGGTACGGCGGATCTTCGGCAGCATGATGTCGAGGAAGGCCTGCCCGCCGAAGCCCGGCTCCACCGTCATGATCAGGAGCATGTCGAGCTCGGAGAGCAGATCCTCGTACGGCTCGATGGGCGTGGCCGGCTTGAGCGCCATCGACGCCCGCGCACCCTTGGCCCGGATCTCACGCGCCAGACGTACGGGAGCCGCGGCGGCCTCGACGTGGAACGTGACGGAACCGGCGCCGGCCTCGACGTACTGGGGAGCCCAGCGGTCGGGATCCTCGATCATGAGATGACAGTCCAGGGGGGTGTCCGTCGCCTTCGCCAACGACTCCACGATCGGCACGCCCAGCGTGAGGTTGGGCACGAAGTGGTTGTCCATCACGTCGACGTGGAGCCAGTCGGCGCCCTCGACGGCCTTCGCCTCTTCCGCCAGGCGGGAGAAGTCCGCGGAGAGAATGCTGGGATTGATCTGAACGGCCATGGGCCAAGCCTGCCACGTCCACAGGCGCTTCCCCTCCCCGGGACCGCACTCGGTACGGACCAAGGACGCGGCGGATCGGCTCAGTCCACCGCAATCCCGGATGTTTCGGTCCGTGTTCTTCGCCGGGCGGGGCCAGGAACGATACGTCGAGGCAACCACCGTCGTGGTCACCTCGGCCGGCACGGTGTGCGCCGCCGCAGCTCGGTACGGGCCGGCCTGCAGGTTCTCTCGCCGAATTCCACAGGGCAGACCGGGTCCAGCGCCCCTCAGAACACCAGGGACGGGGCGGACAGGTTCGCGAGATCCGGTTCCCACTCCGCGCCCACCGTAAGAGCGGAGCGGTACAGCTCAAGGATGCTGTCCCTCATGGTCCCGTCCACGCGGCCGGCCGTCTCCTTTGCCAGCTCAGCCGGAACCTGGAGGTTGTCCGTCAAGTCCTTGGCCAAGGCAGCGGCGTCGTACTCCTTTGCCCATGAGCAGCTCATCGAGTGCCCGCCCTGACCGGTGTCCTTGTTGGTGCGCGTCATGGTGGGCGGGCCCTGCCGCTCCCGCCGACGATGTTGTGTGCCCACGACTGGGCTGACGTGGTCAGTCGAACGAGGGAAGACGAGGCCCTACAGACGCACGCAGGGCCGCAGAACCCGCCGCCTACGCGGTCCGCCGCAGCAGCGCCAGGTACATCGCGTCCGTCCCGTGCAGATGCGGCCACAGCTGCACGTCGGGTCCGTCGCCCAGCCCGGGCACGCCCGGCATCAGTGGACGGGCGTCCACCCATTCCGCCTGCGCGGCCGGGCCACCCCGCCCGCGCAGGACATCGTCCACGACGACCCGCGTCTCTGCGAGATGCGGCGAGCAGGTCGCGTAACCCACCACGCCGCCGACACGGACGGCCTTCAACGCCTCACGCAGCAGACCGCGTTGCAGCGGTGCGAACCCTTCGAGGTCCTCGGGGCGCCGGCGCCAGCGGGCCTCCGGGCGTCGCCTCAGCGCACCGAGGCCCGAGCACGGCACGTCGACGAGCACCCGGTCGAAGACGCCCTCCCGCCAGGGCGGGCGCGTGCCGTCGGCCGTGATCACCTGGTACGGGCCGGGGTTGCCGGTCAGCGCGCGCTCGACCAGTCGGGCCCGGTGCGGCTGCTTCTCCGACGCCAGCAGCGACGCGCCCCGCTCCGCGGCGAGCGCGCCGAGCAGCGCCGCCTTGCCGCCCGGTCCCGCGCAGCCGTCGAGCCAGCGCTCGTCGGCACCCTCCAGCGGTGCGTTCGCCAGCGCGATCGCCACGAGCTGGCTGCCCTCGTCCTGGACGCCGGCCCGTCCCTCCCGTACGGGCCCGATCGCGCCGGGCTCGCCGCCCTCGGCAAGGCGGACGGCGTAGGGAGACCAGCGCCCGGGCAGCGCGGAGTCCTCGCCCAGCACGTCCAGCAGCTCGTCCGTGGTCGAACGGCCCGGGCGGGCCACCAGTGTCACCTCGGGCCGCTCGTTGTCGGCCTCCAGCAGGTCCTCGATGCCGGCGCGGCCGCCGCCGAGCGAGTCCCACAGCGCCGAGACAACCCATCGGGGGTGGGAGTGGACGACCGCGAGGTGGTCCTCCGCGTCCTTGTCGTAGGGCGGCGCGACCCGCTCCAGCCAGGCGTTCAGATCGTCCTGCGAGATCTTGCGCAGCACGGCGTTCACGAACTTCGCGCGCCCGTCGCCGAGCACCACCCGCGCCAGCTCCACACTCGCCGACACCGCGGCGTGGGTCGGGATACGGGTCCCCAGCAGCTGGTGCGCACCGAGCGCGAGCACGTCGAGCACCGGCGGGTCGACCTCGCGCAGCGGCCGGTCGATGCAGGCCGCGATGATCGCGTCGTACGTGCCCTGGTGGCGCAGCGTCCCGTACACCAGCTCCGTCGCCAGCGCCGCGTCACGCCCGTCGAAGTCGTCCTTCTCGCGCGCCTTCTTCAGCAGCGGCGGCAGGACGAGGTTGGCGTACGCGTCCCGCTCGTCGACCGCTCGCAGCGCCTCGAAGGCGAGAATCCGCACGGGATCTTTCTTGGGACGGCGGTGGGGCCGGGAGGGACGGCGACGGGACTGCTCGCTCAAAAGGTGCTCCGCGTTCGAAGAGGGCTGAACGCTCTCAGCCTACGTCCGCCGCGCCGACGCGCTCTCCCGGGGCAATCCGCACGCCGCGCGCCCAGTCGGCGGCCCGCATCGGCTTCTTGCCCTGCGGCTGCACCCACAGGAGCTCGACCGCATGGGATCCGGTTCCGACGTGCACATGGTTCTTGCCGGCGTCGAGTTCGCCCGGCCCGAGATCCTTGCGGTCCGCCAGGATCCCGACCTGGATCAGCTTGAGGCGCTCGCCCCGGAAGACCGTCCACGCGCCCGGCGCGGGCGTGCAGCCACGTACGACACGGTCGACGCGGAGCGCGGGGGCCCTCCAGTCGACGTGCGCGTTCTCGACGGTGATCTTCGGTGCGAGGGTGACGCCGTCCGCGGGCTGCGGGACGGCGTGCAGCGTGCCGTCCTCGATGCCGTCCATGGTCGCCGCGAGAAGCCCCGCACCGGCGAAGGCCAGCCGGGTCAGCAGGTCGCCGCTGGTGTCCGTGGGGCGCACGGGCTCGGTGATCACCCCATAGACCGGGCCGGAGTCGAGCCCCTCCTCGATCTGGAACGTCGAGGCGCCGGTCATCTCGTCCCCGGCCAGAATCGCGTGCTGCACGGGCGCGGCGCCCCGCCAGGCGGGCAGCAGCGAGAAGTGCAGGTTCACCCAGCCGCGGGCCGGCACGTCGAGGGCCACCTTGGGCAGCAGCGCGCCGTAGGCGACGACCGGGCAGCAGTCCGGTGCGATCTCCCGCAGCCGCGCCAGGAACTCCTCGTCGCGCGGCCGCACCGGCTTGAGCACCTCGATCCCGGCGTCGGCGGCGCGCTCGGCGACAGGGCTGGCGACCAGCCGCCGACCCCGGCCCGCGGGGGCGTCCGGTCGGGTCACCACGGCGGCGACCTCGTGGCGGTCGGAGGCGATCAGAGCGTCCAGTGCGGGGACGGCGACCTCGGGGGTACCTGCGAAGACGAGCTTCATCGGTGGCTGACTGCCTCTCAGACTGGTGTGTGCGGTGACGAGCAGCACACCAGTCTATGAGCCCTGTCCGTAGGGGGCGTGCGGAGGAGTGTGCGCCCCGCGCATATGCACATACGCCTCGAAGCGTGACCAGATCGCCCGCCGACGCGTTGGTCAAGAGAGATTGACCAAAGTGGGCCGCCCCGTATGCGGCCCGAACCCTTCTTCATCGCCGGTTCGAGAGGCTTGTCAATGGCCGACCACGCAACCCACGACGCCCAAGCCCGGGCGAGTCTGCACCTGTTGGTGCGAGACATCGAGCGGGTCCGCCGGCAGGTGGACGCATTGCGCACGCTCACCGCCCAGCTGGGGAATGTCTACCGCCCGCGCCGCTCCGGCCCCTCCACGGGCTTCGTCGTCTACGGCCGGGCCCCGGCCCCGACCGTCCGTCTCGCCCAGGAACTGCGGGACAGTGTCGAGACCCTCGTGACCGCGGCCGTGGACTTCGACCGCTCCCTCGGCTTCTCCTGGGACGCGGTCGGCTCCGCCCTCGGCGTCACCAAGCAGGCCGTCCACCGCCGTTACGGCGCCAGGCGCCAGGCGGCCGCGGCGCCTGCCACGGAGGCGGAGGGGGCCGCCGCGACACGTACGCTGCCCGCACCTCCCGGGCTGTCCGCCGTCCCTGCGGTCCCGGCGGCCCGCTCGATGCCGCCCCAGCCGACGGACTCCCGCCCGAACACCTTCCCCGGCCCTCGCAACGGCTGACGCGACCCTGCCCGCTCGGAGCGGTCGAGGCCGCTCCGAGCGGGCAGGGAGTCAAGCGGTCTTGCAGGGTTGCCGCAGATGTGGTCCACGCCGCCCTCCGTCTGGAATGTCCAACTCTGTCCCCGGGTGCGGCCCGAACCCTTCTTCATCGCCGGTTCGAGAGGCTTGGCGATGGCCGACCACACAACCCACGACGCCCAAGCCCGGGCGAGTCCGCACCTGTTGGTGCGAGACATCGAGCCCCGGCCCCGGCCGTCCGCCTCGCCCAGGAACTGCGGGACAGCGTCGAGACCCTCGTGACCGCGGCCGTGGACTTCGACCGCTCCCTGGCTTCTCCTGGGACGCGGTCGGCTCCGCCCTCGGCGTCACCAACCAGGCCCTCCACCGCCGTTACGGCGCCAGGCGCCAAGCGCCAAGCGGCCGCCGTGTCAGCCAAGGAGGCCTTTCGTCTACCGCTTGAGGCGGTTGGTCACGGCGGCGGTGAGTCGGACCCGGTCGATGCGCAGCGCCAGGTCCTTGCCTGCCTTCACGGGCTTCGCGTACCAGGGCAGGCCACGACGGCGCCGGCGCATGGCCGGCAGGCCCGCCTGCTCGGGAACGGCTCCGAGCAGGCGGGCCCGGCTGCCGCCGCCCAGGCACATCTGCGCCGTCCATGTGCCGGCCGGAAGATTCGAAAGGCTCGCGATGACCCGGAATCCGCTCCGGCCGTGGGGGGAGGCCGCGAACTCGGCCACCGCCGCGTCCTCGGTCATTGCCGCATCCCGGTTCGTCAGGCGCAGGCGCAGGGCGTCTTCGGGCATCGACGCAAGCGTCCAGGAGCCGGTGACTTCGAGTTCTCCGGCCGGGGTCCACGCGACGTTGTCGACATGCACCTTGTCCGCGACCCGATGCTTGTTCTCACCGACGTCCATGGTCAGGTTGTCGTAGGGGTGGGTGTAGTACAGCGCCGCCGCCGTGTACTGCCCACCGATGTCGAAGACATGCGTCTGCGGTGTGTTGGCGATGTCCGGGTCACGCCGGTTCCCGAAACGGATCTCCTTGGTGATCCCCTCGACGTCGAGGGAGACGGACACGTCCCACAGTCCTCGCGGCAGCCGTTCGCCGTCGGCCGCAGTGGCCAGGTCGATCGTCACGGCGAAACCCGCAGCCGTGTAGTCGAAGATGCCGGCGTCCTCGTCGGCGCCGATGCCGGGCGCGGGCACCGTCCGGGCGGGAAACCGGTGTTCCACCCTGGTGCTGCGCTCACGCAGTACAAGTTCCGTGTTGTGGTGCGGGACTGCGACGCGCCGCAGGTAGGCATGGCCGGCGATGTGCAGGCCGTCCCTGTCGAGGGAGACCGCGTCGAGCCGGTGGCGCACCTGGAGCTCTCGCGTGATCTCGTAGCACTCGTCCGGCACGCCACGTGAGCTGTCGCGGAAGAACGGGAGTCGGGCGTAGGCACGGCCCGCTTCGACGAGGACGTCGGGATAGGTGCCGCGCGAACGGTGCTCCTCGTCCGCCTTCTCCAGTTCGATGAGTTCGTCGAGCAATCCCCGTTCGACGAACTCGCATCTGGTTCTTGTGATGGCACCGACTCTCTGTCTGAGGGTGGGCGTGTACATGCGCGACAGAAGCTCGCGCAGCTGCCCCAGACCCTTCTCCTGGACCGATCGCTCGGATTCTTTCGCCAGGTGGATCAGCGCGTGGAACAGGTCGATCGACAGGTGCCTGTTCAGCAGACTGTCGCGGGCGGGACCGGGTTCCACGTGTTCCTCGACGAGGTCGATCATCATCTTGAGCGTCTGGATGCGCTGTTCGGCCCCGCGGGTGGTCACGGTGATGTTCTGACCGTCGTCCCGCTTGACGATGAAGAGGCAGTCGTAGTCGGCGACCACCGAGATCCCGTCGGCGTGGAGATAGGCGAGGGCTGTGAAGAACTGGTCCTCACACACCTTGAAGCCGGTCGGGAAGCGTAGGCCGTGGCGCTCGATCAGGTCCCTGCGGAACAGCTTGAGCGGGTTGAGCGCCCAGTACACACGAGAGTTGAAGACATCCGTGCGCGGTTGGTTGCGGACGAACATCGACGCGGGGGCACCGCGTCCGTTCACACCGACCATGCGGCCCAGCACCACATCGGTCCGGTTGGTCTCCGCGGCGGCGAGCATCCGTTCCAGCGCTTCTTCGCCCAGATAGTCGTCGGCGTCGAGGAAGAAGACGAACCGACCCCTTGCGTGCTCGATTCCCACATTGCGCGGGGCGGACGGCCCGCCGGAGTTCTCCTGGTGAATGACCGTGAAACGCTCAGGGTGCGCGGCCGCGAAGCGCTCCAACTCGTCGCCCGTGGCGTCGGTCGAGCCGTCGTTCACCGCGATGACCTCCAGCCGCTCCATCCCGAGCGACTGTCCGATCACGGACGTAAGGGTCCGCGTCAGATACGGCATGGCGTTGTAGGCGCCGATGATCACGGATATGTCGGGCGTGGTCACGAACCTTCTCCTCGTCCAAGTGCCTCGCCGTTCCGCCGAGACACAGAGCGCCGCCAGGACCTGCCTGGGGTGCGCGGTGGGCCCTCTCGTTCCCGAGAGGTTCTGGGACTCGTCGCCGATGCGGGTCCGGGCCTCGGAGTCAGCAGCACGGCCCCCCGGGCGCCGCTGCGGAGGGCGGCCCGTCCGTGTCGGTGAGTCTCGTGATGTTACGCCAAGCCACAGTCGCGCAGGCACCGGTGGCTGATCCGCCGACCGTCGTAAAGGGGCGTCCTGGGAGGGATCCGGGCACCCCCCAGGTGTGACGCGCGGGCGGTCGGATCGGCCGGAGGCGCGTCGTCCGGACTCTCCGCTCGAGCACGAGGAATCCGGGCCGTCAGCCGATGTCCGGCGGATCGACGCGCAGTCGCACCTGGTCCGGGCCGCCCCGCGCCAAGCGGGAGGCCTGCGCCGACTTGAGTGCCGCCGCCAGCGCAGCCCCCTTGCCCGGCGGCACACGCACCAGCGCCCGCTCCCACCGCTCCCCCGGCAAAGGATCCCCGGACCGGCGCGCCCGCCCGAGCACCTCCGGCAGCGGCACCGGCCCGAGCACTTCCGCCTCCGCGGGCAACTCCGCCTGGGCCACGAACGCCGACACGGCGGACGCGTTCCCGATGACCTCCGCCATCCGGGACACCGGCGGAAAGCCCAGTTCGGCCCGCTCCGCCAACTCCCGCAGCGCGTGCCCCACCGGGTCCCAGCGCACCAGCGCCTGTACGGGACGCAGTGTCGGTTCGGCGACCACGACGACCGTGCCGCCCTCCGACTGCGGCCGCACCAGCGAGGCCGCGCCGATCCAGCGGCGCAGCGCTTCCTCGCCGGCGCGGAGGTCGGGGCGGCCGAGCATCGCCCAGCCGTCGAGGAGCAGCGCCGCCGCGTAGCCGACGCCTTCGGGCACCGGCTCCGCGCCTGGCGTGGAGACGACGAGCGCGGGCCTGGACGGGACGGTGTCGAGGATGTGGTCGCGGCCGGAGGTGCGCACCGGCACCGCCGGAAACGCGCGGCCGAGTTCCTCCGCCGTGCGCCGCGCCCCGACTATCTGCGCCCGCAGGCGGCACGCCCCGCATTCGGCGCAGTGCCATTCCGGCTCGCCGGCCCCGCACCAGCCGCATCGCAGGTCGCGCTCGTCGGACGCCTCGAGAGGGCCGGCGCAGTGGCGGCAGCGGGCGGGCGTACGGCACCGTTCGCACGCGAGCCTCGGGACGTAGCCGCGCCGGGGCACCTGGACGAGGACGGGACCGTTCGCGAGCCCGTCCCTGACGGCCTGCCAGGCGATGCTCGGCAGCCGGGCGGCGCGGGCCGCCTCGTCGCGCGCCAGGTCTTGGTCCCCCACAGTCCGAACCAGGGGCGCGAGGGCCCGTACCTGCGACCGGTCCGCGACCAGTGGTGCGGCCCAGCCGCTCTCCACCAGCTGGGCCGCCTCGACGGTGCAGGCCGTGCTGCCGAGCAGGAAGGCGCACTTGTCGTGGCCCGCGCGTAGCTCGAGGACCTCCCGCACGTGCGGGAACGGGGCGTTGTCGTCGCTGTGGCTGGAGTCCCCGTCGTCCCAGACGACGACCAGCCCCAGGTCCCGTACGGGAGCGAACATGGCGGCCCGCGTCCCGACCACCGCGCGGACGGAGCCCCGCCGCACCGCGAGCCACTGCCGGTACCGCTGCTCGGGCCCGGATTCGGCGGTCAGCAGCGTGTGGTGTCCTTCGCCGAGCAGCGCGGTGAGGGCGGCGTCGACACGTGAGGCCCGCCGGCCATCGGGCACGACGACGAGCGCGCCCCGCCCCGACGCGAGGGTCGCCGCGACGGCGCGCGCCAGCTCCTCGGGCCAGTGCGGACCGGGCAGCGCGGTCCAGACCGCGCGCGGCGCTCCGCCGGCCGCCAACGACTCGATGAAGGCCGGTCCCCGCCCGTACCGCTCCCAGGTGCCGGCCTCGGGCGCGGCCGGCGGCGGCAGGGGGTCCGGCGAGGGCTTGGCCTCCGCGCGGCCGTTCCTCGGCGGCACGGCGAGCTGGAGCACGTCGGCGAGGCTGCCCGCGTACCGGTCGGCGACCGCGCGGGCGAGGGAGAGGATCTCGGGGCTGAGCACCGGTTCGGGCGAAACGACGTAGGCGAGGGCGGCGAGGGCGCCGTTGTAGTCGGACTCGGTACGCCGCTCTATGAGGAAGCCGTCGATGAGCCCGCCGCCTTCGCGGCGTCCGTCACGCACCCGGTGCGCGCCGGCCCCGAAGCGCACCCGCACGCGAACGCCCGGTTGGGCGTCGGCATCGAGCTCCTCGGGCACCGCGTAGTCGAAGAATTGGTCGAGGTGGAGCACGCCCTTGTTGACCATGACGCGCGCGACGGGCAGCTCCTTGGCGAGCGCCGCCCCGCGCCAGGTACGCGGCTTGGCCTTCGGCACCTTGGCGCTGCGGACGGTTTCCCGGATGAGCGCAAGCTGCTCGGGCCCGTCGCCGGTGGGCTCTGAGGGCTGCTTGTCTTCGCTGCTCACAGCCAAATCCTGCCAGAGACCACTGACACCCCGGCCCGCCCGGGCTCGGTGCATGACAAGCGGGCGGGCCCTGCCGGAGCCTCCCGCCCGCCCTTGGCGACCGTGGACAGCCCCGCAGCCCCCCTTGGGGCCGGGTAGGCTCCACCAGCCCAACCCTCGCCCGCCCGGGCTTCAAGAGCCTTGGAGCCCCCGTCCGAACTCGGAGACCGGACCTCCGACAGCCCGCCCGGGCCCACGGCACGCGCCACCGGCCCGCCCCGCGGCAGCCCCCGGCCCGGACGCGGGTCCGGAACAGCGCCGCAGCCACAGCCGCCACCCCCCTCGGGGCCCGGTGCAGGCTCCGCCAGCGCGCGCCCGACCCGCCTAACCAGACTCGGGGCCCGTGCCCACGGCACGCGCCACCGGCCCGCGCATCCTGGGCCCCCGGCCCGGACGCGGGTCCGGAACAGCCCCCGCAGCCCACCCCCTCGGGGCCCGGTGCAGGCTCCGCCAGTCCGACCCGCCTCTGCTTCCCCGGCCGGGCTCAAGGCCGGGCAGGGGGACAGCCGGCCCGGGGCCCGGCCGCTCGGGGTGGCCGGGCCGACTCCCCAGCCGGCCCGGTCACCACCGCCCCGCCCCAGCCTCCCCCACGCCGGAGCACAGCAACGGCGAGGGCCCTGGACCGATCGGTCCAGGGCCCTCGCCGTGCAAACCCGGAGGCCCGCCGCGCGGAAGCCGGAGGCTTACAGACCCGCTGCTGCGCGCAGCGCGCCCACGCGGTCCGTGCGCTCCCACGTGAAGTCGGGAAGCTCGCGGCCGAAGTGGCCGTACGCCGCGGTCTGGGCGTAGATCGGCCGGAGCAGGTCGAGGTCGCGGATGATCGCGGCCGGGCGCAGGTCGAAGACCTCACCGATGGCCTGCTCGATCTTCTCGACGTCGACGGTGGCCGTGCCGAAGGTCTCGACGAACAGGCCGACGGGCTCGGCCTTGCCGATCGCGTAGGCGACCTGGACCTCGCAGCGGGCGGCGAGGCCGGCGGCGACGACGTTCTTGGCGACCCAGCGCATCGCGTACGCGGCGGAGCGGTCGACCTTGGACGGGTCCTTGCCGGAGAACGCGCCGCCACCGTGGCGGGCCATGCCGCCGTACGTGTCGATGATGATCTTGCGGCCGGTGAGGCCGGCGTCGCCCATCGGGCCGCCGATCTCGAAACGGCCGGTCGGGTTCACCAGCAGGCGGTAGCCCTCGGTGTCGAGCTTGATGCCGTCCTCCACGAGCTGCGCGAGCACGTACTCGACGACGAACTCACGAATGTCGGGGGCGAGCAACGAGTCCAGGTCGATGTCGGACGCGTGCTGCGACGAAACGACGACGGTGTCGAGGCGGACGGCCTTGTCGCCGTCGTACTCGATGGTGACCTGTGTCTTGCCGTCCGGGCGCAGGTAGGGAATGGTCCCGTTCTTGCGCACCTCGGAGAGACGGCGCGACAGACGGTGCGCGAGGTGGATCGGGAGCGGCATCAGCTCGGGCGTCTCGTCGCACGCATACCCGAACATCAGGCCCTGGTCCCCGGCGCCCTGCTTGTCGAGCTCGTCCTCGTCGCCCTCGACACGCTTCTCGTAGGCGGTGTCGACGCCCTGCGCGATGTCCGGCGACTGGGCGCCGATGGAGACGGACACGCCGCACGACGCGCCGTCGAAGCCCTTCTTCGACGAGTCGTAGCCGATCTCGAGGATCTTGTTGCGCACGAGCGTGGGGATGTCGGCGTACGCCTTGGTGGTCACTTCACCGGCGACATGCACCAGGCCGGTGGTGATCAAGGTCTCCACGGCGACCCGGGAGGTCGGGTCCTCCCGCAGCAGGGCGTCGAGAATCGTGTCGCTGATCTGGTCGGCGATCTTGTCGGGGTGACCCTCGGTCACGGACTCCGAGGTGAAGAGACGGCGGGACACATCGCTCCCTGGGGTTGCAGCGGCTGCTGGCTGATCATTGACGGACCGGCAGGGGGCTGCGCCCCGCGACGTTCCACGAACCAGTTTATCGGTCGCGCTCCGCCACCGGACACCCTGTCTCGCAGGCTGGGAGTCCGCTGACCTGGGGGCCACGGCCGAGACACCACGACGATAGCGTCTGCGGACTGAGCGATTCGCCACATTTCGCAATTTCTTCGGCGCGGCCTGTCGCCGGTTCGTGGCCCTCTGTTCAGGCCGACTTCACGGGGATCTCAGGCAAGCCGCGGCACAACGAGGTCCCAGACCGTGTCGGCGAGCGCTTCCTTGGGGCCGTGCGGCACCGGCGTCTCGCCGCCGTCGGCGGCCAGCACGACGGCCTCGTTCTCCTCGGCGCCGAACGTCTTGCGCTCCCCCACCTCGTTGACGACCAGCAGGTCGCAGCCCTTGCGGCGGAGCTTGTCGCGGCCGTTGGCGAGCACATCGTCGGTCTCGGCGGCGAAGCCCACGATCACCTGGTCGGCACGGGCCCGCTCCGCGGAGATCTCGGCGAGAATGTCCGGGTTGCGGACCAGGGTGACGACGGGGGCCTCGACGCCGTCCTTCTTCTTGATCTTGCCCTCGGCGTAGGTGGCGGGCCTGAAGTCTGCGACGGCCGCGGCCATGACGACCGCGTCGGCGTCCGCCGCGGCCTTGAGCACGGCCTCGCGCAGTTGCACCGCCGTACCGACGTGGACGACGTCGACGCCGGCTGGATCGGCGAATCCGGTGTTGGCCTCGACGAGGGTGACGCGGGCGCCGCGGGCGGCCGCGGTTCGGGCGAGGGCGTAGCCCTGCTTGCCCGAGGAGCGGTTGCCGAGGTAGCGGACCGGGTCGAGGGGTTCGCGGGTGCCGCCCGCGCTGATGACCACATGTCGGCCGGCAAGGTCGGGGGCGGCCACTCCCCGGGCCAGGACACGGCGGCAGACCTCGAAGATCTCGCCCGGGTCCGGCAGCCGGCCCTTGCCGGTGTCGACGCCGGTGAGCCGGCCGACCGCGGGCTCGATCACGACGGCACCGCGGCGGCGCAGTGTCGCGACGTTCTCCTGGGTGGCGGGGTGCTCCCACATCTCGGTGTGCATCGCCGGGGCGAAGACGACGGGGCAGCGGGCGGTCAGCAGGGTGTTGGTGAGCAGGTCGTCGGCGAGGCCGTGGGCGGCCTTGGCGAGCATGTCGGCGGTGGCGGGGGCGACCACGACGAGGTCGGCCTGCTGCCCGATCCGTACGTGGGGAACCTCGTGGACGTCGGACCAGACCTCGGTGGAGACGTCGTGACCGGAGAGCGCGGACCAGGTCGCGGCGCCGACGAAGTTCAGCGCCGACGCGGTCGGCACCACCTTGACGTCGTGCCCTGACTCGGTCAGCCGGCGCAGCAGCTCGCACGCCTTGTAGGCGGCGATCCCCCCGCTGACCCCCAGCACGACCCTCGGCCTGCCCACTGTGCCCCTCGCGTCGCCCATTGCGTCCGTCGCGTCCACTGCGTCTCCCCACTCGGATCGGTACGAGCTCGTCCGTGCGACCTAATGACACACCACAGGCCCGGCGGATGCTCCGACGGGCCTGTGGTGAAGAACGTTTTTACCTACTGGGCCGGGCCCTCGATGGCCTCGGAGGTCAGCAGACCCGCGTTGATCTCGCGCAGGGCGATCGAGAGCGGCTTCTCGTGGACGTGGGTGTCCACCAGGGGACCGACGTACTCGAGCAAGCCCTCACCGAGCTGCGAGTAGTACGCGTTGATCTGACGCGCGCGCTTGGCCGCGTAGATCACGAGGCTGTACTTCGAGTCGGTGGCCTCGAGCAGCTCGTCGATCGGAGGGTTGATGATGCCCTCGGGCGCGGTGATGGAAGAGGACACGCTATGCCTTCCGAAGAACTTGCAGAAAGATCGGACAAAAGATCAAACAACTTCCATCAAGGCTAGCAGCTCACGCGCCACGTCCTCGACGGAGGTGTTGACCAGGGTGGTGTCGAACTCGGACTCGGCCGCCAGTTCCACCTTGGCGACCGTCAGCCGGCGCTCGATGACCTCCGGTGACTCGGTGCCGCGGCCGGTGAGACGGCGGACCAGTTCCTCCCAGCTCGGCGGCGCCAGGAAGACCAGCTGGGACTCCGGCATGGATTCCTTGACCTGCCGGGCGCCCTGGAGGTCGATTTCGAGCAGCACAGGTTCGCCCGCCTCGAGTCGGTCGAGGACCGCGCGGCGGGGCGTGCCGTAGCGGTTGCCCGCGAACTCGGCCCACTCCAGCAGTTCGTCGCCGGCGACGAGCTTGTCGAACTCGTCGTCGGTGACGAAGAAGTACTGGACTCCGTGCTTCTCGCCGGGCCTCGGCTTCCGGGTGGTCGCCGACACCGAGAGCCAGACGTCGGGGTGGACCTTGCGCATATGAGCGACGACCGTGCTCTTGCCGACCCCGGAGGGGCCGGAGAGCACGGTCAGCCGCGGACGTACCTCTGCTGCCATGCAGCGATTATCCAGGTTCTCGGGAGTGCCCGGGAACGTCAGGCGGCGCCGCCGCCGAACTCGCGCTCCAGGGAGGCGATCTGGTTGGAGCCGAGACCGCGCACCCGGCGGCTCTCGGAGATGCCGAGCCTCTCCATGATCTGCTTGGCGCGGACCTTGCCCACGCCCGGCAGGGACTCAAGGAGGGCGGAGACCTTCATCTTGCCGATGACGTCGTTCTCCTGGCCCTGCTTGATGACCTCGTGGAGCGAGGCGCCGGAGTGCTTGAGTCGATTCTTGACCTCGGCCCGCTCCCGGCGAGCCGCGGCGGCCTTTTCGAGCGCGGCTGCGCGCTGTTCAGGGGTAAGGGGCGGAAGAGCCACGCCTACGTCACCTCGGATGTCGAACTGTCGGATACGGACCGGTGAGGAAGCTAGTCGCCCCACACCAGGCGAGCAATGCGCAACGCAGTGGGTCTGCCCTGCACGTTCGCTCTTCGACGGAGACTAGCGGCCATGACCGCTCCAGTCAGCGAGAACAGACGAAAAGTCCTGGTCAGCATCGGCCGACCAGGACATTTCGGACATAATGACCGGGTTTTGCGTGAAGAAACTGTCAAGGACTACGCCGAGCCGACCGCCGCGCGCACTTCGGAGGCGAAACGCTCCGCCGCCGCGCGCAGTCCCGCGACGTCCGGGCCGTGGCTGAGGACGCCTCGGCTCACGCTCGGAACGACGTTGCGCACGGCCGCGCCGAACACGCCGGGAAGGTCGGCCGGGGTCGCGCCCTGGACACCGATGCCGGGCGCCAGGAGGGGGCCGTTGATGTCGAGGTCGACTCCGGCGTCGCCGAGGGTGGCGCCGACCACGGCGCCGACCGAGCCGAGGGGCTGCGCGCCGGCGTTCTCCGCGGCCATGTGGTCGAGCATCACCTGGGCCAGCGACGTGCCGTCGGCCGCGGTGGCCCGCTGCACCTGAGCGCCCTCCGGGTTGGAGGTGAGGGCCAGGACGAAGACCCCGCAGCCGCTCAGCACGGCCTGGTCCAGCGCGGGGCGCAGGGAGCCGAAGCCGAGGTACGGGGAGACAGTGACCGCGTCGGAGAAGAGCGGGGAGTCCTTGCGGAGGTACGTCTCCGCGTACGCGCCCATCGTCGAGCCGATGTCGCCGCGCTTGGCGTCCATCAGGACCAGCGCGCCCGCCGCCCTGGCCTCCTCCACGGCCTTCTCCAGTACGGCGATGCCGCGCGAGCCGAAGCGCTCGAAGAACGCGGACTGCGGTTTGAGGACGGCGACCCGGTCGGCGAGTGCCTCCACCGTGGTCCTGGTGAACCGCTCCAGGCCGTTGACGTCGTCGTTCAGGCCCCAGGCGGTGAGCAGCGAGGCATGCGGGTCGATGCCGACGCAGAGCGGGCCACGGGTGTCCATGGCATTGCGGAGTCGCGCACCGAAGGTTTCCTGAATGATCATGCGGTGACCTTTCGCGTCTCGGCGCCGACGGCTTCGCCGAGGGTGCTGTACGGGCTCGCGGCGAGGCGTGCGGCGAGGCCCTTGTGGATGGCGCGGGCATAGAACGGGCCCTCGTAGATGAAGGCGCTGTAGCCCTGGACGAGGGTGGCACCGGCGAGGATCCGCTGCCAGGCGTCCTCCGCGTTCTCGATGCCGCCGACCCCGACGAGGGCGATGCGGTCGCCGACGCGTGCGTACAGCCGCCGCAGTACCTCCAGCGAGCGCGCCTTGACGGGCGCACCTGAGAGGCCGCCGGTTTCCTTGACCAGCTCGGGCGAGGACTTCAGGCCAAGGCTTTCGCGGGCGATGGTGGTGTTGGTCGCGATGATGCCGTCCAGGCCCAGTTCGAGGGCGAGGTCGGCTACGGCGTCGACGTCCTCGTCCGCGAGGTCGGGCGCGATCTTGACGAGCAGCGGCACGCGCCGGTCGGTGACCGCGCGGTCGGCGGCCTCGCGTACGGCGGTGAGCAGCGGGCGCAGGGACTCGGTGGCCTGGAGATTGCGCAGACCGGGTGTGTTGGGCGAGCTGACGTTGACGACAAGGTAGTCGGCGTGGGCGGCCAGACGCTCGGTGGAGGTGACGTAGTCGCCGACCGCCTCCTCCTCCGGGACGACCTTGGTCTTGCCGATGTTGACGCCGACGACCGTACGGAAGATCTCGCGGCGGGCCGCGAGCCGGGCGGCGACCGCCGCCGAGCCCTCGTTGTTGAAGCCCATGCGGTTGATCAGCGCGCGGTCGGCGACCAGCCGGAAGAGACGCTTCTTGGGGTTGCCGGGCTGCGGCTGGGCGGTGACGGTGCCGATCTCGATGTGGTCGAAGCCCAGCATCGCCATGCCGTCGATGGCGACGGCGTTCTTGTCGAAGCCGGCCGCGAGGCCGAACGGGCCGTGCATCCGCAGCCCGAGCGCCTCGGTGCGCAGCTCCTTGCGGCGGGGCGCGAGCACGGCGGCGACGAAAGTGCGCAGGACGGGGACGCGGACCGCGAGGCGGATCCACCGGAAGGCCAGGTAGTGGGCCTGCTCGGGGTCCATCCGCTTGAAGACGAGGTCGAAGAAGAACTTGTACATGGGAAGTGGTGTCCTCATGAGGAGGGGGACACCGTTTCCGGTGCCCCCCTCGTGGTTGCTAGTCGCGGGTCGCGGTCAGGTGTTCCGCGTGTTCCTGCAGCGAACGGACGCCGACGTCACCGCGATTGAGCGCGTCGATGCCCTGGACGGCGGCGGCGAGCGCCTGGACCGTCGTCAGGCACGGGACGCCGCGCGCGACGGCCGCGGTGCGGATGTCGTAGCCGTCGAGACGGCCGCCGGTGCCGTAGGGGGTGTTGACGATGAGGTCGACCTCGCCGTCGTGGATCAGCTGGACGATGGTCTTCTCGCCGTTCGGGCCCTCGCCCTCCGACTGCTTGCGCACGACGGTGGCGTTGAGGCCGTTGCGCTTGAGGACCTCGGCGGTGCCGGAGGTGGCCATCAGCTCGAAGCCGTGGGCGACCAGCTCACGCGCCGGGAAGATCATCGAGCGCTTGTCGCGGTTCGCGACGGAGACGAACGCGCGGCCCTTGGTGGGCAGCGGGCCGTACGCCCCGGCCTGCGACTTGGCGTACGCCGTGCCGAAGACGGAGTCGATGCCCATGACCTCGCCGGTGGAGCGCATCTCCGGACCGAGGACGGTGTCCACGCCGCGGCCGTGCACGTCGCGGAATCGGCTCCACGGCATGACGGCCTCCTTGACGGAGATCGGCGCATCCATGGGGAGCGTGCCGCCGTCGCCGTTCTTGGGCAGCATGCCCTCCTCGCGCAGCTCGGCGATGGTCGCGCCGAGCGAGATGCGCGCGGCGGCCTTGGCGAGCGGGACCGCGGTCGCCTTCGAGGTGAAGGGGACGGTCCGGGAGGCGCGCGGGTTGGCCTCGAGGACGTAGAGGATGTCGCCGGCCATCGCGAACTGGATGTTGATCAGGCCGCGGACCCCGACGCCCTTCGCGATCGCCTCGGTGGAGGCACGCAGGCGCTTGATGTCGAAGCCGCCGAGGGTGATCGGGGGCAGGGCGCAGGCCGAGTCGCCGGAGTGGATGCCGGCCTCCTCGATGTGCTCCATCACGCCGCCGAGGTAGAGCTCGGTGCCGTCGTAGAGCGCGTCGACGTCGATCTCGATGGCGTCGTCGAGGAAGCGGTCGACGAGGACGGGGCGGGTCGGCGAGATCTCGGTGGACTCGGCGATGTAGGCCTCGAGGCGCGTCTCGTCGTAGACGATCTCCATGCCCCGGCCGCCGAGCACGTACGACGGCCGGACCAGGACCGGGTAGCCGATCTCGTCGGCGATGGCTTTGGCGCCCGCGAAGGTGGTGGCGGTCCCGTGCTTGGGAGCGGGCAGACCGGCCTCGGCGAGCACCTGGCCGAAGGCGCCGCGGTCCTCGGCTGCGTGAATGGCCTCCGGCGGAGTGCCGACGACCGGGACGCCGTTGTTCTTGAGCGCCTGGGCGAGACCCAGCGGGGTCTGGCCGCCGAGCTGGACGACGACACCGGCGATGGGGCCGGCGAGCGACTCGGCGTGGACGATCTCGAGCACGTCCTCGAGCGTCAGCGGCTCGAAGTACAGGCGGTCGGAGGTGTCGTAGTCGGTCGAGACGGTCTCGGGGTTGCAGTTGACCATCACGGTCTCGTAGCCCGCGTCGCTGAGCGCGAAGGAGGCATGGACGCACGAGTAGTCGAACTCGATGCCCTGGCCGATGCGGTTCGGACCGGAGCCGAGGATGATCACGGCGGGCTTGGTGCGCGGCGCGACCTCGGACTCCTCGTCGTAGGACGAGTAGAAGTACGGGGTCTTCGCGGCGAACTCGGCGGCGCAGGTGTCGACCGTCTTGTAGACCGGGCGGATGCCCAGCGCGTGCCGGACCTCGCGCACGACATCCTCGCGCAGGCCGCGGATCTCGGCGATCTGGGCGTCGGAGAAGCCGTGGCGCTTGGCGTCGGCGAGCAGCCCGGGCTCGAGCTTCTCGGCGGCGGCGAGCTCGTCCGCGTGCTCCTTGATCAGGAAGAGCTGGTCGACGAACCACGGGTCGATCTTGGTGGCCTCGAAGACCTCCTCGGGGCTCGCGCCCGCCCGGATGGCCTGCATGACGGTGTTGATCCGGCCGTCGGTGGGGCGGACCGCCTCGCGCAGCAGCTCGTCCTTGTCGCCGGTCTCGCCGGTGAAGGAGAACTGGCTGCCCTTCTTCTCCAGCGAACGCAGGGCCTTCTGCAGCGCCTCGGTGAAGTTCCGCCCGATGGCCATGGCCTCGCCGACCGACTTCATCGTGGTGGTGAGCGTGGCGTCGGCGGACGGGAACTTCTCGAAGGCGAACCGGGGGGCCTTCACCACGACGTAGTCGAGGGTGGGCTCGAAGGACGCCGGGGTCTTCTCGGTGATGTCGTTCGGGATCTCGTCGAGTGTGTAGCCGACGGCCAGCTTCGCGGCGATCTTCGCGATCGGGAAGCCGGTGGCCTTGGAGGCCAGCGCCGAGGACCTCGACACACGCGGGTTCATCTCGATGACGATGATCCGGCCGTCCTGCGGGTCGATCGCGAACTGGATGTTGCAGCCGCCGGTGTCGACGCCGACCTCGCGGATGATGGCGATGCCGATGTCGCGCAGCCGCTGGTACTCGCGGTCGGTCAGGGTCATCGCGGGGGCGACGGTGATCGAGTCGCCGGTGTGGACGCCCATCGGGTCGAAGTTCTCGATGGAGCAGACGACCACGACATTGTCGTTCTTGTCGCGCATCAGCTCCAGCTCGTACTCCTTCCAGCCGAGGATGGACTCCTCGAGGAGCACCTCGGTGGTCGGGGAGAGCGTGAGGCCCTGGCCGGCGATACGGCGCAGCTCCTCCTCGTCGTGGGCGAAGCCGGAGCCGGCGCCGCCCATGGTGAAGGAGGGGCGGACGACAACCGGGTAGCCGCCGAGGGTGTCGACGCCCTTGAGGACGTCGTCCATCGAGTGGCAGATGACCGAGCGGGCGGACTCGCCGTGGCCGATCTTGGCGTTGACGGCCTCGACGACGCCCTTGAACAGGTCGCGGTCCTCGCCCTTGTTGATCGCCTCGACGTTGGCGCCGATCAGCTCGACACCGTACTTCTCCAGCACACCCTGCTCGTGCATCGAGATGGCGGTGTTGAGCGCGGTCTGCCCGCCGAGGGTGGGCAGCAGCGCGTCGGGGCGCTCCTTGGCGATGATCTTCTCGACGAACTCGGGGGTGATCGGCTCGACGTAGGTGGCGTCGGCGATCTCGGGGTCGGTCATGATCGTGGCCGGGTTGGAGTTGACCAGGATGACGCGCAGACCCTCGGACTTGAGGACGCGGCAGGCCTGGGTGCCGGAGTAGTCGAACTCTGCGGCCTGGCCGATGACGATCGGGCCGGAGCCGATGACCAGGACGGACTGGATATCGGTGCGCTTAGGCACGCTCGGCCTCCATCAGGGATACGAAGCGGTCGAAGAGGTACGCGGCATCGTGCGGGCCCGCGGCTGCTTCGGGGTGGTACTGGACGCTGAAGGCCGGCTGGTCGAGCAGCTGGAGGCCCTCCACCACGTTGTCGTTGAGGCAGACGTGGGAGACCTCTGCGCGGCCGTAGGGGGTGTCGGACACTTTGTCGAGGGGGGCTTCGACAGCGAACCCGTGGTTGTGCGCGGTGACCTCGACCTTGCCCGTCGTGCGGTCCTGCACGGGCTGGTTGATGCCGCGGTGGCCGTACTTCAGCTTGTACGTGCCGAAGCCGAGCGCGCGGCCGAGCAGCTGGTTGCCGAAGCAGATGCCGAACAGCGGCGTCCGACGCTCGAGCACCGACTTGATGACGGTCAGGTCGGCGGTGGCGGGGTCACCGGGGCCGTTGGAGAGGAAGACGCCGTCCGGGTTCGTGGCGTACACCTCCTCTGCGGTGGCGGTGGCGGGCAGGACGTGGACCTCTATGCCGCGCTCCGCCATGCGGTGCGGGGTCATGCCCTTGATGCCGAGGTCGAGCGCGGCGACGGTGAACTTCTTCTCGCCGATGGCCGGGACGACGTAGGCCTCGGCGGTGGCGACCTCGGCGGAGAGGTCGGCGCCCTTCATCTCGGGCGCCTCGAGCACCCGGGCGAGCAGTGTCGCCTCGTCGGCCAGCGCCTCGCCGGAGAAGATGCCGACGCGCATCGCGCCCCGCTCGCGCAGGTGGCGGGTGAGGGCACGGGTGTCGATGCCGCTGATGCCGACGATCCCCTGGGCGGCCAGCTCGTCGTCGAGGGTGCGGCGGGAGCGCCAGTTGGACGGGATGCGGGCGGGGTCGCGCACGACGTAGCCGGCAACCCAGATCCGCTTCGACTCGTCGTCCTCGTCGTTGACGCCGGTGTTGCCCACGTGCGGGGCGGTCATCACGACGACCTGACGGTGGTAGGAGGGGTCGGTGAGGGTCTCCTGGTAGCCGGTCATGCCGGTGTTGAACACCGCCTCGCCGAAGGTTTCCCCCACAGCCCCGTAGGCACGGCCGCGGAAGATGCGGCCGTCCTCCAGGACGAGTACGGCGGGAGCTTTGGCGGCTCCCCGGGTGGAGGTCGTCATCGTGCGGTGCCTTCCGTCGTGTTGATCATGTTGGTCAGGGTGTCGACCCAGGTGCTCTGCTCGGCCGCGTGGTCGGAGCGGAAGCCGGAGTCGATCAGCCGGTCTCCGTGCGCCCAGGTGACGATCAGCAGGCCGCCCTCCGCGAGCACCTTCCCCGCGATGCCCTTGTCGAGCCGGGCCCCGCGCAGCGCTTCGGCCGGAACGAAGAAGTCCTGCGCACCGGGCCGTACGACGACGAGTCCCGCATCGGTGAGCGTGAGCTCGGCGCGGGACCGGACGCCCAGGCCGTGTGCGACGATCCGGTCGAGCCACTGCCCGGCTGTCGTGGAGCCGTGGTAGCGGCCGGTCAACCTCAGTTTCGCGGTACCGGGCCCGGTCGGCGCGGTGGGCAGCTCGGGCAGGTCCGACTGGAGAGAGCCGCGCCACTTCCAGCCCTGGCGCATCAGCCAGTAGACGAAGGCGACGAAGAGCAGCAGGCCGACGACCCAGCCGATACGGGCGGCCCAGTCGGTCACCTCCGCCGACTTCGGTTCCGCGGCCATGTTGATGAGTGCAGGTGTCACGCCAGCTTCCCGTCCACGAGCGTCGCCCGGCCCCGCAGGAAGGTGTGGGTGACGCGTCCCGGCAGCTCACGGCCCTCGTAGGGGGTGTTGCGGCTGCGGGAGGCGAAGCCCGCGGGGTCCACCTGACCACGGTATGCCGGATCGACCAGGGTGAGGTTGGCGGGCTCACCAGCCGAGACGGGTCGCCCGTGTCCCTGCGCCCGGCCGATCTGCGCGGGCTTGACGGACATCCGGTCGGCGACGCCCGCCCAGTCGAGCAGTCCGGTCTCGACCATCGTCCGCTGGACGACGGACAGGGCGGTCTCCAGCCCGACCATGCCCATGGCGGCCGCGGCCCACTCGCAGTCCTTGTCCTCGTGCGGGTGCGGGGCGTGGTCGGTGGCGACGATGTCGATCGTGCCGTCGGCGAGCGCCTCGCGCAGCGCCATCACGTCGCGCTCGGTACGCAGCGGCGGGTTGACCTTGTAGACCGGGTTGTAGCTGCGGACCAGCTCGTCGGTCAGCAGCAGGTGGTGCGGGGTGACCTCGGCGGTGACGTCGATGCCGCGGGACTTGGCCCAGCGGACGATCTCGACGGACCCGGCAGTCGACAGGTGGCAGATGTGCACGCGGGAGCCGACGTGCTCGGCGAGGAGCACATCCCGGGCGATGATCGACTCCTCGGCCACGGCCGGCCAGCCGCCGAGCCCGAGCTCGGCGGAGACCACGCCCTCGTTCATCTGGGCGCCCTCGGTGAGGCGCGGCTCTTGGGCGTGCTGGGCGACGACGCCGCCGAAGGCCTTCACGTACTCCAGGGCGCGGCGCATCATCACCGCGTCGTCGACGCACTTGCCGTCGTCGGAGAAGACGGTGACACCGGCCGCGGACTCGTGCATCGCGCCGAGTTCGGCGAGCTTCTTGCCCTCGAGGCCGACGGTGACGGCGCCGATGGGCTGCACGTCGCAGTAGCCGGACTCCTTGCCGAGCCGGTAGACCTGCTCGACGACGCCGGCGGTGTCGGCGACGGGGAAGGTGTTGGCCATGGCGAAGACGGCCGTGTAGCCGCCGCTCGCGGCCGCGCGGGTGCCGGTGAGTACGGTCTCGGAGTCCTCACGGCCGGGCTCGCGCAGATGGGTGTGCAGGTCGACAAGGCCGGGCAGCAGGATCTGCCCCTCGGCCTCGATCACCTGGGCCCCCTCGTCGGACAGACCGGTACCGACCGCCTCGATGGTCGTGCCGTCGATCAGGACGTCCTGGGCCTCGCCGCCGAGCACCTTCGCACCACGGATCAGGATCTTGCTCATGGATCTTACTTCTCCTCGGTACGGGTGGTGGTGGGGGCGTCGGATTCGTTGCCGCCGAGCAGCAGGTAGAGCACGGCCATGCGGATCGACACACCGTTGGCGACCTGCTCGATGACCGTGCAGCGGTCGGAGTCGGCGACCTCTGCGGTGATCTCCATGCCGCGGACCATGGGGCCGGGGTGCATCACGATCGCGTGCTCGGGCATGCGGGCCATCCGGTCGCCGTCCAGGCCGTAGCGCCGGGAGTACTCCCGCTCGGTCGGGAAGAACGCGGCGTTCATCCGCTCGCGCTGGACGCGCAGCATCATCACGGCGTCGGACTTGGTCAGCGTCGAGTCCAGGTCGTACGACACCTCGCAGGGCCAGGTTCCGACGCCCACCGGCACCAGGGTCGGCGGTGCGACGAGGGTGACCTCGGCGCCGAGGGTGTGCAGCAGGTCGACGTTGGACCGGGCGACCCGGCTGTGCAGCACGTCGCCCACGATGGTGATGCGCTTGCCGGCCAGGTCCTTGCCGAGACCTGCGTCCCTGCCGACGAGTCGGCGGCGCATGGTGAAGGCGTCCAGCAGGGCCTGGGTGGGGTGCTGGTGGGTGCCGTCCCCGGCGTTGATGACGGGGGCGTCGATCCAGCCGGAGTTGGCGAGGCGGTAGGGGGCTCCGGAGGCTCCGTGCCGGATGACGACCGCGTCGACGCCCATCGCCTCCAGCGTCTGGGCGGTGTCTTTCAGGGACTCGCCCTTGGAGACGCTTGAACCCTTGGCGGCGAAGTTGATGACATCGGCCGAAAGTCGCTTCTCCGCGGCCTCGAACGAGATCCGGGTGCGGGTGGAGTCCTCGAAGAAGAGGTTGCAGACGGTGCGGCCGCGCAGAGCCGGAAGCTTCTTGATCGGGCGGTCGGCGACCCGGGCCATCTCCTCCGCGGTGTCGAGGATGAGGACGGCTTCGTCGCGGGTGAGGTCGGCGGCCGAGATGAGGTGACGCATCATCTGGGGGTTTTCTCCAGATCTGTGGAGGTTTTCACGACATGCGGGCGCGCAGCAGGGCACGCCGTACGCAGGGGTGGGACGTACGGGTGCGCTATCGCTCGCCGACCGGGGCGGTCTCCCTGACGCCGAGCAGCACGGTGTCGCGACCGTCCTCCTCCGCGAGCTGGACCTTGACCGTCTCGCGCAGCGACGTGGGCAGGTTCTTGCCGACGTAGTCGGCGCGGATGGGGAGCTCGCGGTGGCCGCGGTCGACGAGGACCGCGAGCTGCACGGCCCGGGGGCGGCCGAGGTCGCCGAGGGCGTCGAGGGCCGCGCGGATCGTGCGGCCCGAGAAGAGCACGTCGTCGACGAGGACGACGAGGCGACCGTCGATGCCGTCGCCGGGGATCTCCGTGCGGGCGAGCGCACGCGCCGGCTTCAGCCGCAGATCGTCGCGGTACATCGTGATGTCGAGGGAGCCGACCGGCATCTTTCGGCCGGTAATGCCTTCGAGCTTGTCGGCGAGCCGGCGGGCCAGATACACACCGCGGGTCGGAATGCCGAGAAGCACCACGTCGTCGGCGCCCTTGGCGCGCTCGACGATCTCGTGGGCGATGCGGGTCAGTACCCGCGCGATGTCGGGGCCCTCGAGAACGGGCCTGGCGGCATCGGAAGTGCTCTGGGTGTCCATAGGAAACGGACCTCCTTCTCCGCCTCACGGGACGGACCTTAAAGGACGTCGGAATTGCGCCGTCAACGTTACCAGGGCTTGATGGATGCACTGAGTCCAGGGGCACCGGTCCCTGGCCGAAACCGGTCCGGACCGTTCGGCTTGACTCAGCCAAGTAACGCTGCGTAACCTCACAGTGAGTTACCAGTCGCGCGGCCGAGCCGCACGTTGTCACAGCGTCCGGGGAGCTATATGTCCAGCGAATACGCAAAGCAGCTCGGGGCCAAGCTCCGCGCCATCCGCACCCAGCAGGGGCTTTCCCTCCACGGCGTGGAGGAGAAGTCCCAGGGCCGCTGGAAGGCCGTCGTGGTCGGCTCGTACGAGCGCGGCGACCGTGCCGTGACCGTGCAGCGTCTGGCCGAACTGGCGGACTTCTACGGGGTTCCGGTGCAGGAGCTGCTTCCGGGCACGACGCCGGGCGGGGCCGCCGAGCCGCCGCCGAAGCTCGTCCTGGACCTGGAGCGCCTGGCGCACGTCCCCCAGGAGAAGGCCGGCCCCCTGCAGCGCTACGCGGCGACGATCCAGTCGCAGCGCGGCGACTACAACGGCAAGGTGCTGTCGATCCGCCAGGACGACCTGCGCACGCTGGCCGTGATCTACGACCAGTCGCCGTCGGTCCTGACCGAGCAGCTCATCAGCTGGGGCGTGCTGGACGCGGACGCCCGCCGCGCCGTCGCACACGAGGAGAGCTGACGCTCCCTTTCCGAAGAAACGTCACGCCGGAGGGCGGGACCGGTCAGGACCGGTCCCGCCCTCCGGCATTCCGCCTGCCGGAGCGTCCCGATGGCTGCGATCACCCGAATGGCGGAGCGGCTCCGCGGCCACCGGCGGCGCCGGACGCGGAACCCGGCACAACACCAGGCCCGGGGCAGAAGACCTCTCGTCTTCTGCCCCGGGCCTGGTGAAACCGGCCGGACCGCGACGTCAGTCGCGGCGCAGGCTCGGCTTGAGGTCCTTGAAACGGCCGAGCAGGCCGTTCACGAACGCCGGGGACTCGTCGGTGGAGAACTCCTTGGCGAGCTGCACCGCCTCGTCGATCACCACCGCGTCGGGGGTCTCGTCCTTCCAGACGAGTTCGTACGCGCCGAGGCGGATGATGTTCCTGTCGACGACCGGCATGCGGTCGATCGTCCAACCGACGGCGTAGGTGGCGATGAGGTCGTCGATGCGGTCCGCGTGCTCCGCGTACCCCTCGACGAGGTCCATCGTGTACTCGGCGACCGGCGGCTGCCGCTCGTCGGTACGTGCATGCCGGACCCAGTCCGCGAGGACCGTCTGCACGGACGCCCCGCGCTGGTCGGCCTCGAAGAGGATCTGGAAGGCACGCTTGCGGGCCTTGTTACGGGCGGCCACGGTTAGCTGTTCACCCGGCCGAGGTAGTCGCCGGAACGGGTGTCGACCTTGATCTTCTCGCCCGTGGTGATGAAGAGCGGGACCTGGATCTCGTAGCCGGTCTCCAGGGTGGCGGGCTTGGACCCACCGGTGGAGCGGTCGCCCTGCACACCGGGCTCGGTGTGCTGGATGGTCAGCTCGACTGCGGCAGGCAGCTCGACGTAGAGCACCTCGCCCTCGTGCTGCGCGACGCTGGCGGTGAAGCCCTCGATCAGGAAGTTCGCGGCGTCACCGACCGCCTTGCGGTCGACCATCAGCTGGTCGTACGTCTGCATGTCCATGAAGACGAAGTACTCGCCGTCCATGTACGAGAACTGCATGTCGCGGCGGTCGACGGTGGCCGTGTCGACCTTCACGCCTGCGTTGAAGGTCTTGTCGACGACCTTGCCGGAGAGCACGTTCTTGAGCTTGGTGCGCACAAAGGCCGGGCCCTTGCCGGGCTTGACGTGCTGGAACTCGACGACGGACCAGAGCTGGCCTCCGTCGAGCTTGAGCACCATGCCGTTCTTGAGGTCGTTCGTGGAAGCCACGGTTGCGGAATCTCCTGGACTGACGCTGGTGGACGACCTGGGCGTCCGCGCTACAGCGCGAGCAGCTCCTTGGTCGTGATGGTGAGTAGCTCGGGTCCGCCGTCCGCCTCCTGGCGCACGACGAGCGTGTCATCGATCCGGACCCCGCCCCGGCCCGGGAGGTGGACCCCCGGTTCGACGGTGACCGGCACACAAGCGTCCAGTTTACCCATGGCCGCAGGGGCGAGCTGCGGGTCCTCGTCGATTTCCAGTCCTACACCGTGCCCCGTGCGGGGTGCGAGGTCCTCCCCATGGCCCGCCGCGTCCAGGATCTGCCGGGCCGCGTGGTCCACGTCGCGGTAGGCCGCACCGGGGACCAGGGCCTCTCGTCCGGCCCGCTGAGCGGCGAAGACGAGATCGTAGAGCTCGATCTGCCAGTCCGCCGGGCTGGTGCCGATCACGAACGTACGGCCGATCTCGCAGCGGTACCCGCGGTAGTTCGCGCCGAGGCAGACGGAGAGGAAGTCGCCCTCCTCCACCCTCCGGTCACCCGGACGGTGACCGGCACGGCCCGCATTGGGGCCGGTGGCGACGGAGGTCGCGAACGCGGGACCGTCGGCGCCGTGGTCCACCAGGCGGCGCTCGAGCTCGAGCGCGAGATGCCGCTCGGTGCGGCCCACCAGGATGGACTCCAGCAGCTCGCCGAGCGCCTGGTCGGTGATCTCGGCGGCGATACGCAGACAGGCGATCTCGTCCTCGTCCTTGACGATCCGCTGCTGCTCGACAGTGAGCCCCAGGTCCGCGAGGCGGAGCCGTGGCGCCACGGAGCCGATCGCTCGGTGCCTGGCGACCGTCAGATGGTGCTCCTCGACCGCCAGCGACTCCACTCCGTCGGTGCGCGCCATCTCGGCGGCCGCGACGGCCGCATCCCCTGCCGACGTCGGCAGCACCGCGAGGCGCAGGTACTCGTCGGGCCGCCCGTCGGCGGTGTCGCCGCCGAACGGCACCCGGGGGCAGAGCAGTACGTCCTCCCCCTGGCCCAGCAGCAGCACTGCGCCCGGCGGTGCGCCGCCGGCGAGGTAGCGGACATTGGCGGGCCGGGAGATCAGGGCCGCCGCGCTGCCGGTCGCCGCGAAGCGGTCGCGCAGCCGGGCCCGGCGGATCCCATACACCTCAGACATTCTCCGAGCGTACGAGCGCGGAGCCCTGCGGGCCTGGTGACGCGGCCGACGGGACTTCGGGGGCTCCACCCCCGGGGCCCCCGCGCCTCAATCGCCGGCGGGGCTTGGAACTGGCCTCGGCCGTCGGGGCGCTGCCCCGAACCCTGCGCCTCAAACGCCGGCGAGGCTGGAGTTGCGCTCCCCTCCCCAAACGCCGGCG
The DNA here is from genome assembly GCF_044763255.1 of Streptomyces sp. NPDC096176. NCBI lineage: Bacteria > Bacillati > Actinomycetota > Actinomycetes > Kitasatosporales > Streptomycetaceae > Streptomyces > Streptomyces sp. NPDC096176. The sequence goes on from NZ_JBIWFV010000012.1 coordinate 117,836, forward strand.
GGGCCGAAGCTGCCCTCCCCCCGGCAGAGCGGGAACTCGGCCCACTCGCCAGGGCCCGGCCCCCCGAACCACCCGCCCCAAACGCCGGCGAGGCTGGAGTTGCCCTCCGCCGGCAGAGCGGGAACTCGGCCCCTCGTCAGAGCTCGGCCCCGAATCCCCGACCCAAACGCCGACAGGGCTTGAGTTGCCCCGCTCCGGGGCTGCAGTTGCCAGGCAACTTCAGTCCGTCTGGGGGCATCTCCCACGGCCGCCAGGCTGTAGGGGAGATTGAGGACACCGCGCGGAGCGCGGTACGGCGTCCGGGGCCTGCCCCGGTATCGGGAAGTGGGGTCGGTCCCCCACGGCCGCCAAGCCGTAGGGGGAGGTTGAGGACACGGCGCGGAGCGGTCGGGGTCCGAGGCCTGCCCCGGTGTCGGGAAGTGTGCGTCCCTATGGCACCAGGCCGTAGGGGGAGGCAGGGGAACTGCCCCGCAGGGCCGCGACCCCGCCTACCAGCTCGGCGGGCTCGTGATCGCTCGCGCCAGGACGTCGTCCAACACCCGCGCCGTCGTCTCGACGTCGTACTTCGAGTTGTCGATGATCGGCAGACCCGACCCGTACCACCCGGCCATCCGGCCGTGGATCCCCGCGACCTCCTCGTCCGACAGGCGTCGGTTCCCGCTGCGCTCCGCGTTGCGCTCGAGGACGATCTCGAGGCCGGGCAGAAGCACCACGGGAAGCAGGCCCGGGCCGACGTGGCGTTTCCAGCCACCGAGGCCGACGACGGGACGGTCGGGGAAGACCGCGTCGTCGAGGATGCAGGAGATCCCGTTCGCCAGGAAGTTGCGGGCGGCGAAGCCGCAGGTGCGGCGGGCCAGGCGGTACTGCGCCTCGGAGTTGTCGTTCCAGCCCGACTGGGGGTCGGCGAAGCCGGAGCACACCCACTCGCGGACGTCGTCCAGGCTGATGTGCGCCGTGGGCACCCGGCGGTGCTTGGCCCAGTGGCGCGCGACGGTGGTCTTGCCGGCTCCGGCGGGGCCGATCAGCAGCACGGCGAGCATGGCCCCGCCCGTGCCGTTGTCCGTCTGGGGCGGGGCCGGTATGGGGACCGGTCCGCCGGGCGGGAGCTGGATGTGGCCTGTGGACTCACGAGTGGGCGGCGCGGGCGGCGGTGCCGCGCCCTGCGGCGCGTTGCCGGTCCAGCCGGGCGCCGCGGTCGGCTGCCCGTGCGGCGCAGGCCCGGCCGGAGACGCCGCCGGCGGGGACGGCGGCGGTGGCGGTCCCGGGACCGGCCCAGGGTGCTGGGCGCTGTGTATCCATCCGGCCGGTCCCTGCCCCGGTCCGTGGGGCGGCGGCAGCGGAGCCCCCACTGCGTGCTGCATCCGGTGCCACTCCGTCTCGTACGACTGACGCTTGTTCAGACGGCCGATGGCCGCCGTGCTACCGAACGGTACCCTCCCGATGCCCTTCGGATGTGCGGCCGTTCCCGGCCGCCGGAACGACAACGGCCGGGAACGGTTCGAAGTGCCCGCCGGGCGGCCGGGGCTCGTCAGCCGCCCAGTTCGTCAGACAGCGCGCGCAGCGCAAGCCGGTAGGAGCCGATGCCGAATCCGGCGACCGTGCCGCTGGCGACCGCCGCGACGACGGATGTGTGGCGGAAGGTCTCGCGGGCGTACGGGTTGGAGATGTGCACTTCGATGAGGGGCGCGGTGCGCTGCGCGGCGGCGTCGCGCATCCCGTACGAGTAGTGCGTGAAGGCACCGGGGTTGAGCACGACCGGGATCGATCCGTCCGCCGCCTCGTGCAGCCAGCGGATCATCTCGCCCTCGTCGTTCGTCTCCCGCACGTCCACGTCGAAGCCGAGCTCCTTGCCCAGCGTCCGGCAGGTCTCCACCAGGCCCGCGTAGGAGGTCGCCCCGTAGACGTCCGGCTCGCGGGAGCCGAGGCGGCCGAGGTTCGGCCCGTTGAGGACGAAGACCCGGCGGGTCACGCGGAGACCTCCCCGTATGCGGCGAGGAGCACCGCCGGGTCGGGACCCTCCAGCACATTCGGCTTGCCGAGGCCGTCGAGGACGATGAAGCGCAGCACATTGCCGCGGGACTTCTTGTCGACCTTCATGGTCTCCAGCAGCTTGGGCCACTGGTCGCCCCGGTAGGTCAGCGGCAGTCCGACGGACTCGAGGACGCTGCGGTGCCGGTCGGCGGTGGCGTCGTCCAACCGCCCGGCGAGACGGCCGAGTTCGGCGGCGAAGACCATGCCGACCGAGACGGCCGCGCCGTGCCGCCACTTGTAGCGCTCGTTCTTCTCGATGGCGTGGGCGAGGGTGTGCCCGTAGTTCAGGATCTCGCGGAGGCCCGATTCCTTGAGATCGCTGGAGACGACGTCGGCCTTGACCTGGATGGAGCGCACGATCAGCTCGGCGGTGTGCGGTCCGGCGGGCGTACGGGCGCCCTGCGGGTCGGACTCCACCAGGTCGAGAATGACCGGGTCGGCGATGAATCCGGCCTTGATGATCTCGGCCATGCCGCTCACGTAGTCGTTGACCGGCAGCGAGTCCAGGGCGGCGAGGTCGCACAGCACACCGGCAGGCGGGTGGAAGGCGCCGACGAGGTTCTTGCCCTCCGCGGTGTTGATGCCGGTCTTGCCGCCCACGGCCGCGTCGACCATGCCGAGCACGGTCGTCGGGACGGCGATCCAGCGGACGCCGCGCAGCCAGGTCGCAGCGACGAAGCCGGCGAGGTCGGTCGTGGAGCCGCCACCGACGCCGACGATCACGTCGGTGCGGGTGAAGCCGGTCTGGCCGAGTGCCTTCCAGCAGTAGGCCGCGACCTCGGCGGTCTTGGCCTCCTCGGCGTTGGGCACCTGGATCGCGACGGCTTCGTAGCCCTGGTCCGCGAGGTCGGCGCGCAGCGCCTCACCGGTCTCCGCGAGCGCCTCGGGGTGGATGACGGCCACCCGCTGGGTGATGGCGCCGATCAGGCCCGGCAGCTCGCCCAGCAGCTGCCGGCCGACCAGTACCTCGTACGGGTCCGTGCCCGCCGTGCCGCCGACCTGGATACGGGTCACTGCCTGGTCAGTCATACGTCCTTCAGCTCCAGTGCGTCGAGGACCGCCTGCGCGACCTCTTGGGGGGTGCGGTCGTCGGTGGCCACGACGACGCGGGCCACCTCGGTGTACAGCGGGCGGCGGGCGTCCATCAGCTCCCGCCACTGGCGGCGCGGGTTGACCGCCAGGAGCGGGCGGGCCGCGCCCAGGCCGACGCGCTTCACCGCCTCCTCCACGTCCATCGAGAGGTAGGCGACGGGCAGGCCGGTGAGCAACTCGCGTGTCCCCTCGTCGAGGATGGCACCGCCGCCCAGTGCGAGCACGCCCGTGTGCTCGGCGAGCGCGGTGCGGACGGCGGCACGTTCGAGCACGCGGAAGGCCGGCTCGCCGTCCTCGATGAAGATGTCGGCGATCTCGCGCCCCTCGGCGGCGACGATGTCCGCGTCGGTGTCCCGGAAGGCCACGCCCAGCTGTCCGGCGAGGAGCTCGCCGACCGTGGACTTGCCGGAGCCCATGGGGCCGACGAGGACGATCTGCGGGGCGCTCACCGGATGTGGAGGTTGTCGAGGTACGAACGGACGTTGCGGCGGGTCTCGGTGACGCTGTCGCCGCCGAACTTCTCCGCGACCGCGTCGGCGAGGACCAGCGCCACCATGGCCTCCGCCACGATTCCCGCGGCGGGCACGGCGCACACGTCGGAACGCTGGTGGTGGGCGGCGGCGGGCTCGCCGGTCTCGACGTCGATGGTCTTCAGGGCACGCGGCACGGTCGCGATCGGCTTCATCGCCGCGCGCACGCGCAGCAGCTCGCCGGTCGACATGCCGCCCTCCGTGCCGCCGGAGCGGCCCGAGGTGCGGCGGACGCCCTCCTCGGTGCGCACGATCTCGTCGTGCGCCTTGGAGCCGGGCACACGGGCCAGGTCGAAGCCGTCACCGACCTCGACGCCCTTGATGGCCTGGATGCCCATCAGCGCGGCGGCGAGCCGGGCGTCGAGCCTGCGGTCCCAGTGGACGTGCGAGCCGAGGCCGACCGGCACGCCGTACGCGAGGACCTCGACGACGCCGCCGAGGGTGTCGCCGTCCTTGTGGGCCTGGTCGATCTCGGCGACCATCGCCTTGCTCGCGTCGGCGTCGAGGCAGCGGACGGGATCGGCGTCGAGGCGCTCCTCGTCGGCGGGAACGGGGACCACTCCGTAGGGAGCCTTCGCCGCCGCCAGCTCGACCACGTGGGAGACGATCTCGATGCCCGTCGTCTCCTTCAGGTACGAGCGGGCCACCGCGCCCAGGGCGACCCGGGCCGCCGTCTCCCGGGCGCTGGCGCGCTCCAGGATCGGCCGCGCCTCCTCCAGCGCGTACTTCTGCATACCGGCGAGGTCCGCGTGACCGGGCCGGGGCCGGGTCAGGGGCGCGTTACGGGCGAGCTGCGCGAGCTCGTCGGGGTCCACGGGGTCGGCCGACATGACCTTGTCCCACTTCGGCCATTCGGTGTTCCCGACCATGACCGCCACCGGCGAGCCCATGGTCAGCCCGTGGCGCACGCCGCCGATGAAGGTGACCTCGTCGCGCTCGAACTTCATCCGGGCACCGCGCCCATAGCCGAGGCGCCGCCTGGCGAGGTGGTCCGCCACCATGTCGGTGGTGATCGGCACACCGGCGGGAAGACCCTCCAGCGTCGCCACCAGTGCGGGTCCGTGCGACTCGCCCGCGGTCAGCCAACGCAACCTGCTCAACGGTGCTCCTCATGCTCGCGCCTCGAACTGCAACGGCGCGACCGGGTGCGCGGCCCTGGCCCGCCTACTCCGATCCTCCCACGTCCGGGGCGGCCACTCGGTCGCCGGTCCAGCAGGCGGACGGCCCGTGGGACAGAGGTCAGTCGGCTTCGCGGCGCTGCTGGGGAGCGTAGGCGCCAAGGAAGTCGGCGCCGCTGGGCGGCTGTGCGGGGTGTGCGGCACCTGACCGGGCCGGGGCGTACTGGCCGAGATGATCGGCGCCGCTGCCCTGGCTGCCCTGCGGCACGACGACCCGGTTGGGGTTGCCGGCCGCGCGGCGCCGGGCGATCTTCCTCCTGATCGACGACACCCAGCCGATCACGACGAGCAGGAGGACGAGGCACAGCAGCAGGATCTGCAGCCACTCGGGGAGGAACGCGACGACGCCGTCGAAGATGTGCTTGGCGATCGACGCCTGCGGCTGACCGGTTTCCCTGCCGAGATCCCCCTGTGCTGTTGACGTGCCCCTGATCGAAAACGCAGCTGTCAGCGGGCTTCGAGCGCGCGTTCACCGGCAATGCGCATCGCCCCCAAGGGGGCGGGGGAACGGCCTGTCATCTGCTCGACCTGGAGCACCGCCTGGTGGACCAGAAGATCGAGACCGCCGACCACCGTTCCGTTCCTGCCGGCCCACGCGGCGGCGAGGGCGGTGGGCCACGGCTCGTAAAGGACGTCGAAGAGCGTGCCGGGCGCCTCGGGCACCTCGGCCGCCAGCGCGTCCGTGGTTCCCGCCGGGGTGGTGGCGACGACCAGCGGCGCGTGCAGGGCCTCGTCGGCCTCCGCCCAGTCCGCGATCCGGACGTCGACGCCGAGCCGGTCGCCCCAGCCCCGCATCTCGTCCGCGCGGGCAGCGCTGCGGACGTAAGCGGTGACCGGGCCGGAGCACAACTGGGAGAGCGCGGCGAGCGCGGAGGACGCGGTCGCACCGGCGCCCAGGACCGCGGCGGAGTCCACCGTGTCCACGCCGCGCTCACGCAGCGCGGAGACCATGCCGGGGATGTCGGTGTTGTCACCGACGCGGCGCCCGTCCTCGGTGAAGACCACCGTGTTGACTGCCTCCACGGACGCCGCGGTGTCGCTGATCCCGTCGAGCAGCGGGATGATCGCCCGCTTGAGCGGCATGGTCAGCGACAGCCCGGCCCAGGAGGCGTCGAGCCCGGCCACGAACCCGGGCAGGGCCGCCTCGTCGACCTCGAAACGGTCGTAGGACCAGTCGTCGAGGCCGAGTTCGGCGTAGGCGGCGCGGTGCAGGACCGGCGAGAGGGAGTGCTCGATGGGCGAGCCCAGCACTGCCGCGCGGCGGCGGGCAGGGGGCATCAATTGCCCCTCGAGGCGTTGAACTTGTCCACCAGCTTCTGGTGCTCGGCGAGCGTCTTGGCGAACTCGGTCTTCGCCATGCCGTCGGTCGCCACGAAGTAGAGCCAGCCTTCGTCCGTCGGGTTGGTTGCGGCCTCCAGGGCCACGTTGCCCGGATTGCTGATGGGGCCGGGCGTCAGGCCCCTCTGCGTGTACGTGTTGTACGGGTCCTGGTTGCTGTTGATCTCGTCCTCAGAGATGTCGATCTTGCTCTGACCCATGAGGTAGTTGAACGCGGAGTCGAACTGGAGCTTCTGGTTCGTCTCGGTGTTGCTCGGCTTGAGACGGTTGTAGACGACCTCGGACATCTTGCGGAAGTCGTCGTCCGTCTTGCCCTCGACCTGGACCAGACTCGCGATGGTGAGCAGTTCCCAGGGGCTCTTGAGGCCGAGGCCCTTGGCCTTCGACTCCAGACCGGCCTTCGTGTACTCCTGGTTCGCGCGGGCCACCATCTTCTTGAGTATCTCCTCGGGCTTCTCGCCCTTGGACACGGGATAGGCGGCCGGGAAGAGGAAGCCTTCCAGGGGGTCTTTGACGTCCTTGTGGTTCTTGGCCCAGTCGGGCAGACCGAGGCCGTCCGCGTTCGCCTCGGCGGCCTTCTCGGTCGTGCCGGCCTTGAGCTTCAGCCGCTCGTCGATCTGCTTGTAGACGACGGCGTTGCGCCTGCCCTCGGCCACGACCAGGTTGTTGTGGCTGGCCGGGTCGAGCATCGACTCGACCGCGCTCTTCGCCGACTGCTCCTTCTTCAGGAGGTAGACGCCCTCCTGGATCGCGACACCCTTCGGGTTCTCGGTCTGGGCGGAAACGAACGCGTCAATGCTCTTGACGACGCCCTTCTCCTTGAGGATGGCGCCGATCTCGTTCCCGGTGGCGCCCTTGGGAATCGTCACCTCGACGGTCGTGGCGATGCCCGTGCCCTCGAAGTCCGGAGCATCGCCGAACTGGCCCTGCCAGAACTGGTATCCGAAGTAGCCGACGGCGCCGAGCCCCCCGGCGAGGACCGCCGCGACGACGAGGCAGGCCAGGCCGTTGCGGCTCTTCTTCTTGCCCTTGCCACGGCGGTCGCGACCGCCGCTGCGCCGCTCGCGTGGTTCGTCGTCACGGCCGTCGTCGTCACGGCCGTCGCCGCGGCCGTCGTCGCCGGTGAAGAAGGGGTGGGTCTCCTCCTGCGCCGCCTCCGCGTCCCAGTCGGTGACGGGCTCCGGCTCGGGGCGGCGGCTCGGGGGCTGCTGCGGCGGGTAGGCCTCGGGAGTGCCGTAGTGGTCGGCCTCCTGCCGGCCGGCGTAACCGCCGGGCTCACCGCCGTACGTGGTGGACGGGTCCTCGCCGTACGGCACGGCCGACTGCCGGCCCGTGTCCCAGCCGGCGTCGTACTGATGCTGATGCTGCTGCTGGTGCGGGTCCTGGTACTGCTGCTGCTGACCAGACTGCTGGTGCCCATACTGCTGACCGGACTGCTGGTACGGATCCTGCTGACCGGACTGCTGGTACGGATCCTGGTACGCGTCGTGCGGGCCGCCGTACTGCTGCGACTGCTGCTGGTACGGGTCCTGGTACTGCTGACCGCCCTGCGGGTAGTGCTGCTGCGCCTGCTCCGCGTAGGGATCGTGACCAGGCGCGGCCTGCCGACCTTCCCATCCCTGGTCCCCGTACAACGGGTCCTCGGGATGCCACGGTTCGGAGCCGGGGCCCCGGCCATACTCAGTCATCGATCCCCTAGGGCCGCGAGACGGCGCGGAGCGATCCGCCTCATTTCTGTGCGGCGGCTGTTCGAACACCGCCGCATCGCGCGGAACGTTACCGTATCGCGATCAGACAATCGTTTCGACGCCCTCGCCTGGCGGAGCCCCGGACGCCCGTTCGGACTCCAGAGCGTTCTGGAGGATCACCACAGCGGCAGCCTGGTCGATGACGGACCGGCCCTTTTTGGACTTCACGCCCGAAGCGCGCAGGCCCTGCGTGGCTGTGACTGTGGTCATCCTCTCGTCGACCAGCCGGACCGGGATCGGCTTGATGCCCTGAGCGAGCACCTGGGCGAAGCTCCGGATCTTCTTGGCCGCCGGCCCTTCCCGACCGCTCAGTGAGCGGGGCAGGCCGACCACGACCTCGATCGGCTCGTACTCCTCGACGAGTTGCCGCAGCCGTCGGTGGGCGGCCGGGACGTCGCGTCCCGGCACGGTCTCCACCGGCGTCGCGAGGAGCCCGTCGGGGTCGCACGAGGCGACCCCGATCCGGGCGTCACCGACGTCGATCGCGAGACGGCGGCCCCTGCGCATGGCGGTCGTCACGCCGTCTCGGCGACGAGGCGCTCGACGGCGGCCACGGCGTCGCCGATGGCGTCCGGGTTCTGGCCGCCGCCCTCGGCGTAGAACGGGGTGCGGTCGAGGACGACCTCGACCTCGTCGCCCTCGGAGGCGGCCGGGGAGGACACTCCGTCCACGAGCAGGCCGACGACGGTCGACTCGCCTTCGGTGGAGCTGTACCCGGTGAACTCGGTGATGCCGGAGTTGTCGGCGACCTCGCGGTAGGCGGACAGATTGGCGTGGCCGGTCTTCTTGGCCTTGGCATCGGCCTTGGCCCTGTCCCGCTGCTCCTTCATCAGGCGGCGGAAGCCGTCCTCGTCGACGGACAGGCCCTGCTCGGCGGCCATTTCGAGGGTGAGGTCGATCGGGAAGCCCCAGGTGTCGTGGAGCAGGAACGCCTTGTCGCCGGACAGGACCGTGCCGCCGGCGGACTTGGTCTCGGTGACGGCGGTGTCGAGGATGTTGGTGCCGCCCTTGAGGGCCTTGAGGAAGGCAGCCTCCTCGGCGAGGGCGACGGTCTCGATCCGCTTGCGGTCGGTGACCAGCTCCGGGTACTGCAGGCCCATCGTGTCGATCACGACGTCGACCAGGTCCTTGACGACCGGGCCGGTGGCGCCCATCAGGCGCATGTTGCGGATGGCGCGGCGCATGATGCGGCGCAGGACGTAGCCGCGGCCCTCGTTGCCGGGGGTGACGCCATCGCCGATGAGCATCGTGGAGGTGCGAATGTGGTCGGCGACCACACGCAGCGAGACGTCGGTGTCGTGCTTGTCGCCGTAGCGCACACCCGTGAGCTCGGTGGCCTTGTCCATGACGACGCGCAGGGTGTCGGTCTCGTACATGTTCTGCACGCCCTGCAGGATCATGGCGAGGCGCTCGAGACCGAGACCGGTGTCGATGTTCTTGCTCGGCAGGTCGCCGAGGATCGGGAAGTCCTCCTTGCCGTCGCCGGCGCCGCGCTCGTACTGCATGAAGACCAGGTTCCAGATCTCCACGTAGCGCTCGTCGTTGACGGCGGGGCCGCCCTCCTCGCCGAACTCGGGACCGCGGTCGTAGTTGATCTCGGAGCAGGGGCCGCAGGGGCCGGGGACGCCCATCGACCAGAAGTTGTCCTTCTTGCCGAGGCGCTGGATGCGCTCGGCGGGCACGCCGATGACGTCGCGCCAGATCTGCTCGGCCTCGTCGTCGTCGAGGTAGACCGTGATCCAGAGCTTCTCCGGGTCGAGGCCGTAACCGCCCTTGTCCTGGGGGCTGGTGAGCAGCTCCCAGGCAAGCTTGATGGCGCCTTCCTTGAAGTAGTCACCGAAGGAGAAGTTGCCGCACATCTGGAAGAACGTGCCGTGCCGGGTGGTCTTGCCGACCTCTTCGATGTCCGGCGTGCGCACGCACTTCTGCACGCTGGTCACGCGCGGGGCGGGCGGCTTGACCTCACCGAGGAAGTAGGGCTTGAAGGGCACCATGCCCGCGGGGACGAGGAGCAGAGTCGGGTCGTCCGCGATGAGCGACGCCGAAGGGACGACGGTGTGCCCGCGCTCCTCGAAGAAGCTCAGCCAGCGGCGGCGGATTTCAGCCGACTCCATCAGTGGTCCTCATTCCGGTTGTACGAATGCTCGCCGTTCGGCTCTTCGCCGGACGAGTGCTCGGTGTTCGAATGCTTGTCGTGTGACGTCTTGCCGTGCAGATACCTGAGCTGCGCGGGCTCGTTCCGGCCCACCGCGGCCCTGCCCCGCTGTGCGGGAAGCTCGCGTCCGGGCGTCGCGTGCAGGCCCAGCACTTCGGCGAGTTCACCCTCGCGCTGTGCCATGGAGGAGCGGACGTCGAGCGCGAAGTCCTTGAGCCGGTGGCCCGCGTCGACCGCCTTGTTCGCGGCCTGCGCCGCAAGGCTCTCCGGGGTGAGCTGCTTGAGCTTGCGGTTGACCTTGGTGGTGGCCCACACCCCGGCTGCTGCGCCGGCGGTGAACCAGAACGTGCGGCGGAACATCGTTCTCAGCCCTTCCGGTTCCTGCGCCGGGCACCCGGCACAGTGCGGCCGACGATCACGGAGCCGCGCGACGGCGCCGCGGGCTTGTCGTCGCTCTTGCGGCTCATCGCGCGGCGTACGCCGTATCCGAAGGCGGCGACCTTGACCAGCGGGCCTCCGAAGGTGGACGCGACCGTCGTGGAGAGGGCCGAGGCGTTGGACGTCACTTCCTGGACGTCGGTCGCGATGGCGTCGACCCGGTCGAGCTGAGTCTGCGCCGAGCGCACCGTCGCAGAGGCGTCGGCCAGCAGGGGCACGGCCTGTTCCGTCACGTTCGCCACGAGTTCGGTGGTCGCCCTGAGCGTCTGGGCCAGCCTCGCCAGCACCACGGCGAGGAAGGAGACCAAGATCGCCCAGAAGACGGCCACCAGAATCCCGGCAACCTCTCCACCGGTCACTGCGCACCGCTCTCTGCTCGTCTTCGGGTACTCGAGAAATCGTCTCCGAGCCTATCGCGCCCCAGGCGGCGGCCCGTACCGCATTACCGGTGCACAGCCCGGAAGCCGACCCGGGCAGACTGTACGCAGTGCTTACGTGCGAGTACTCTGCGTTCCCTATGCGACACCGTCACACCAACCTCCCCGCCGAACTGAACCGGTTCGTGGGCCGTGCCGACGAACTGGCCGCGCTCCGCGGCGCTCTGGACGAGGCCCGGCTGGTCACCGTCGTGGGGGCGGGCGGAGTGGGCAAGTCCCGCCTCGCGCTGCACGCCGCGGCGGCCGTGCAGAATCGGTACGGCGACGGTGTGCGGCTCTGTGACCTGTCGCTGCTTCGCGACCCCGATCTGATCGCCCATGCTCTCGCGGAGGCGCTCGGCATCACCGACCACACCAGAAGACCACCGCGCGATGTCGTGCTCGCTCATCTCTCCGCACGTCGCCTGCTCCTCGTGGTGGACGGCTTCGAGCAGATCGTCGACGCCTGCGCGGAGCTCTTACGGGACGTGCTGTGCGGCGCCCCCGGCGTTCAGGTGCTCGCCGTGGGCCGCAGGCCACTGCGGATCGACGGGGAGCAGGTGTTCCCACTGACCGCGATGGGACGGGACGACGCGGCGACGCTCTTCGCGGCCCGGGCGGCGGCCGTGCTGCCGCACTTCCGCGTCGACGACGCCGGCCGGCCCGCCGTTCTCGAACTGTGCCGGCGGCTCGACGGCATCCCGCTGGCGCTGGAACTCGCCGCGGGACGCCTGCCGGCGCTGTCCGTCGGCCAGTTGCTGCACCGGCTGGAGGATCGCTTCACGGTGCTCACCGGCGGCTTCCGCGGCGTGCTGCCGCGCCACCGGACCCTGCGCACCGCCATCGGCTGGAGCCACGAGCTGTGCACCCCCGAGGAACGGCTGCTGTGGGCACGGCTGTCCGTCTTCGCCGGGCAGTTCGACCTGGAGGCCGTCGAGTACATCTGCACCGGGCCCGAACTCCCCGAGGACGGCGCCCTGGACGTGCTCGCCGAGCTGGTCGCCCAGTCCGTGGTGCTCCGCGAGGAGACGGCCGCCGGACTGCGCTACCGGCTGCTGGACACGGTGCGTGCGTACGGGGCCGAGTGGCTGGAGGCGATCGGCGACACCGAGCGGCTCCGCCGCCGCCACCGGGACTGGTACATGGGGCTCGCCACCTGGTGCGAGCTCGAGTGGTTCAGCCCGCGCCAGGCGGAGGTGGCCGCCTGCGCCGACAGCGCGCTGCCGAACCTTCGGGCGGCGCTCGAAGTCTGCCTGGAGCGCCCGGAGGACGTACATCTCGGCCAACATCTGGCGGGCACTCTCTGGTTCCACTGGGCCGGCTGCGGCCGGATGTCCGAGGGCAGGCTTTGGCTCGACCGGTGCCTCGCCCATGAGTCCGAGCACGAGGAGTCGCGGCTCAAGGCGCTGTGGGTGCTCGGCTACGTGGCCGTCCTTCAGGGCGACTTCGCCGCGGCGGCGGGCGCACTGCATGAGTGCGGCGAGCGGGCGCACCGGGCGGGGCACCGGCTCGCCGGCGCCTACGCCGTTCACCGGAAGGGCTGTCTGGCGCTCCTCTCCGACGACATGCCCCGGGCGGAGGCGCTGCTGCGATCGGCCCTCGCCTCGTACGAGGACGCGGGCGAGCTGAACAGCAACGTGCTGATGGGCCGGGTCGAGCTGGCCATGAGTCTCGTCTTCCAGGACCGACTGGACGCCGCGGTCGCCCTGTGCGAGGAGGTCAGGCTCGTCTGCGAGGACCGCGGCGAGCGCTGGACCCGCTCGTACGCGCTCTATGTGCTGGCGTACGCGGCCTGGACGGCCGGAGAACACGGCAGGGCTCGCGAGCTGCTCGCCGAGTGCATCGTCATCGACCACACGTTCAACGACCTCGTGGGGCTGGTGCTCGCCCTCGAGCTGCTGGCTCTTGTGACGGCGAGCCAGGGCGACCCGGCGGAGGCGGCGGTCCTTCAGGGGGCGGCGGCCCCGGTGTGGACGTCCGTGGGACTGCCGCTGTTCGGCTCCGGCCGTTTCGGCGCACCGCGCGCGCTGTGCGAGGAACGGACGATCGCCCTGCTCGGGGCCGAGCGGCAAGAGGCCTGCGTACAGGAGGGGAACGGGCTCTCCCTCGAGGCGGCGGTGCGGCGCGCCCTCGCGGCGCCGAAACCGCCGAGGCCCGGGCCGGTCGGCCGGCAGCGCGTCCACCCCCAGGAAACGCGGCAACCCGCCGACTCTCCCACCGCGAGCGGCGGGGAGTCGGCGGGCTGAGGCGCTCTGAGCGACTACTGCTCCCGGCTGCAGCCGGGAGCGGCCCCCAAGATCAGCGGGCGTAGTACTCGACGACCAGCTGCTCGTCGCAGATGACCGGAACTTCCTTGCGCTGCGGGTCACGGTCCAGGCGGAACGCCAGGGCCTTGAGGTTGACCTGCAGGTAGCGCGGGGTCTCGCCGTCGGCCGCGAAGCCACCCTCACGGGCGACCTGGAACAGCGGCTTCTCGCGGGAGCGCTCGCGGACCATCACGACGTCGTCGGGACGGACGCGGAACGACGGCTTGTCGACCTTGCCACCGTTGACCTCGATGTGGCCGTGGACGACCATCTGACGAGCCTGGTAGATGGTGCGGGCGATGCCCGAACGCAGGACCAGGGCGTCGAGACGGCGCTCGAGCTCGATGACCAGCGCCTCGCCGGTCTTGCCCTCGGCCTTCTTGGCGCGGTCGTAGGCGCGCGCCATCTGCTTCTCGCTGATGTCGTACTGCGCACGCAGGCGCTGCTTCTCGAGCAGACGGACCTTGTAGTCCGAGTTCTGCTTGCGGCCACGGCCGTGCTCGCCCGGCGGGTAGGGGCGGGCTTCGAAGTACTTGACGGCCTTCGGCGTCAGCGCGATACCGAGCGCGCGAGACTTCTTGACCTTGGGACGCGACTGGTTAGGCACGTTCTCCAGACCTCCATTGTAGGTTAGGTTAGGCTCACCTTACTCAAGGAGATCGCATGTCTCGCCCTGGGAACACCAAGCGCATCACGGACAGCACAGAGAACACCGACGCTTCTGCGAGCATCGAGGTGACGGAGGTCCGATCAGCTCATGGTCAGCCGCGTCCCAGCGGGCTTGAAATCACTCGGATGCCGTCAGCAGCCGAGCGCACACGAACTCTCGTACAGAGTACATGCTCGGCGGTACTGCTCGTTTCCGGGGTGGAAGGCGCCCGGCCCGAGCAGCTGAGCCCACAGGCCCGCGCGGTCGGCACCGACGGCGAAGTCTTCCTGCTCTTCCCGGCCGACTCCCCCGCCGTCCGGGCCGCCACACACGCGCAGGACGACGAGCTGCCGGCCGTCCTGGAGATCACCGACGTCGCGCCGGTCGCCGTGCCCAACCGTATCCGGGGACGCGCCTGGGTCACCGGCTGGCTGACCTGCGTGCCCGGCCTCGCGACGGAGCCGGGCTTCATGATGCTGCGCCTGGAACTCAAAGAGGCGAACGTCGACGACCTGTGGGGCGCCGCGCACGTGGAGCCCGAGGCGTTCACGGGCGCCTCGGTCGACCCCCTCGTCGCCCACGAGACCGAACTGCTGCAGCACCTGCACTCCGCGCACAGCGAGCAGGTGCAGGCGCTGGGCTCGCTGCTGGGGGAAAGCGGAGGCGACGAGGCAGGGACCGAGGAAGAGCAGCGGGCGGTGCCGCTGGCGCTGGACAGGTTCGGCCTACGGGTGCGGTTCACCGGGAAGCGCACCTTCGACGTGCGCTTCGACTTCCCCACGCCGGTACGGGACGTCACCGAACTGCGCCGCGCGATGCACACCCTCTTCGAGGCTGCGTCGTACTGAACGGGGCGGGCTGCGCGATCGCCGGGCCCTGGTCCTGCAAGGTGAGAATCAGCCGTCCTCGCCGCGCAGCCGCTCCCGCACCTTCTCCACCACGTCCGCGTACCGCGCCTCCGCGCCGTATCGCGTCGGCTCGTAGTAGCGCCTGCCGTGCACCGCGTCCGGCGCGTACTGCTGCGCGGCGATACCGCCCGGGACGTCGTGCGGATACACATATCCCTGGGCGTGGCCGAGCTTGGCCGCGCCTTTGTAGTGGCCGTCGCGCAGGTGCGGCAGGACCGGGCCTGCCAGGCCGTTGCGCACGTCCTGCTGGGCGGCGGAGATCGCCGTCGTCGCCGCGTTCGACTTGGGGGCGAGCGCCAGCGCGATGGTGGCGTGGCTGAGGGTGAGCGCCGCCTCCGGGAAGCCGATCATGGCAACGGCCTGCGCCGCGGCCACGGCGGTCGGCAGGGCGGTCGGATCGGCCAGCCCGATGTCCTCGCTCGCCGAGATCATCAGCCGCCGGGCGATGAACCGCGGGTCCTCCCCCGCCTCGATCATCCGCGCCAGGTAGTGCAGCGCGGCATCCACGTCGGAGCCGCGGATCGACTTGATGAGCGCGCTGGCCACGTCGTAGTGCTGGTCGCCGTCGCGGTCGTACTTCACCGCCGCACGATCGACGGTCTCCTCGACGGTCTGGAGCGTGATCTCGCCCTCGCCCTTGTCGAGCGCAGCGCCGGCGGCGGCCTCCAGGGCCGTCAGTGCCCGGCGGGCGTCGCCGCCGGCGATCCTCAGCAGATGGGCCTCGGCGTCCTCGGGCAGCGACACGGCGCCGCCGAGCCCCCGGTCCTCGGCGAGCGCACGCCGCAGCAGGCCGCGGACGTCGTCGTCGGTCAGCGACTCCAGCGTGAGCAGCAGGGAGCGGGAGAGCAGCGGGGAGATCACCGAGAAGTACGGATTCTCCGTGGTGGCGGCGATCAGGGTCACCCAGCGGTTCTCGACCGCGGGCAGCAGGGAGTCCTGCTGGGCCTTGGAGAAACGGTGGATCTCGTCGAGGAAGAGGACGGTGTCCTTGCCGAAGCCGCCCGAGGCGCGCCGGGCGCCGTCGATGACCGCGCGGACCTCCTTGACGCCGGCGGTGATCGCGGAGAGCTCGACGAAACGCTTGTTGGTCGCCTTGGAGACGACGTAGGCCAGGGTGGTCTTGCCGGTGCCCGGCGGACCCCAGAGGATCACGGAGGAGGCCCCGGCCGGTCCCGGCCCGCCCTCGCCGACGAGCCGGCGCAGCGGCGATCCGGGCTTGAGCAGATGCTGCTGACCGACCACCTCGTCCAGGGTGCGCGGGCGCATCCGAACGGCCAGGGGGCTGCTGGTCGGGTCCTTCTCCTGGCGTTCTTCGGCTGCGGCGGTAAACAGGTCGGGCTCCACGCTGTGCAGCCTATGTCAGCCCACTGACATCGCCGGATCCGGTCAGCCGGTCCAGAAGTCCCACCAGCGGGTCAGGATCAGCATGCCGATCACGCCCGTGTGCACAACGGGCAGGACCCAGGTGAACTCGTCGAGGAAGCCGCGCAGCCAGGCCGGGGCCGGCAGCAGTCCGTGGCGGATGTTGTGCGAGGTCACGTACCAGAACATGAAGATCGTGGCGACCCAGGCCAGACAGCACCACAGGCACAGGGCGTTGATCTCGTACAGCGACTGGTACTGGAGCCAGGTGCAGAAGCCGACGCCGAAGAGCGTGCCGGCGTTGAGGCCGAGCCAGTACCAACGGCGGTAGCGGGCGCCAGCGAGGAGGCCCATGCCGATGGCGATCACCATGCCGTAGGTGACCAGGCCCAGCATCGGATTGGGGAAACCGAAGACGGCGGCCTGGTCGCTCTCCATGATGTTGCCGCACGAGACGACAGGGTTGAGGCTGCATCCCGGTGTGAACCCGGGGTCCTCCAGCAGCTTGAACTTGTCGATCGTGATGACCCACGCGGCGAGAAGCCCGGCGGCACCGGTGATCACCAGCAGCCAGGCGAGGCCCTTGCTGCCGCCGACCGTGCGCGCGCCGGGCGCCTCGTGGTCGGTGGACACGTCGCTGGCCGCTGAACTCGTCATATCGCCGTTCCATCTCCGGGGGCTGCTGAGGTCACGGTCATTGTGCCGCACCGGCACAGGCCCGCTCCGTCCGCCTCGGACAAGGAACACCCGAAAGCGGTGGCCGGCCACCCGCACAACAGCGAAGGGCCCCGGAGCAGTTGATCACCCCGGGGCCCCCTGCCGCTGCGTGTCAGGCCAGCTTGTTCCGCATCTCGTCGACCAGCTCGGCCAGCGCCACGGGCGCCTGCTCACCGGACTCCATGTCCTTGAGCTGGACGACGCCTTCGGCGAGATCGCGTTCACCGGCGACGATCGTGTACCGGGCACCGCTGCGGTTGGCGTTCTTCATCGCGCCCTTGAGGCCCTTCCCGCCGTACGAGAAGTCCGCGGCGACGCCCGCCTTGCGCAGCTCGGTCACGACGCCGAACAGCACGCGCCGCGCCTCTTCCCCCAGCGGGACCGCGTACACGCTGGTGGCGGCCGGGATGTCGAGCTCGACACCCTCCGCCTCCAGGGCCAGAACCGTGCGGTCCACGCCGAGCGCCCAGCCGACGGAGGGCAGCGCAGGGCCGCCGATCATCTCGGACAGGCCGTCGTAGCGGCCGCCGCCGCCCACCGCGGACTGCGAGCCGAGGCCGTCGTGGACGAACTCGAAGGTCGTGCGCGTGTAGTAGTCGAGACCGCGCACCAGCTTCTCGTCGTCCTCGAAGGCGACACCCGCGGCGCCCAGCAGCTCGCGCACCTGCTCGTGGTACGCCTTGCACGCGTCGCACAGGTAGTCGCGCAGCATCGGGGCGCCGGTCAGCTGCTTCTGCACCGCGTCGCGCTTGTCGTCCAGAACCCGCAGCGGGTTGATCTCGATACGGCGGCGGGTGTCCTCGTCGAGGTCGAGGTCGCGCAGGAAGGTCTGCAGCGCCTCGCGGTAGACGGGACGGCACTCCTTGTCGCCCAGGGAGTTCAGCAGGATGCGGAAGTTCCGCAGGCCGAGCGCGCGGTACGCCTGGTCGGCGAGGATGATCAACTCGGCGTCCAGCGCCGGGTCCTCGGCGCCGATCGCCTCTGCACCGACCTGGGAGAAGTGCCGGTAGCGGCCCGCCTGCGGCCGTTCGTAGCGGTAGTACGAGCCCGAGTACCAGAGCTTCACGGGCAGGTTGCCGGCCTTGTGGAGGTTGGCCTCCAGCGCCGCGCGCAGGACGGACGCCGTGCCCTCGGGACGCAGCGCGAGCTTGTCGCCGCCCTTGGTCTCGAAGGCGTACATCTCCTTGGTGACGATGTCGGTGGACTCACCGACACCGCGCGCGAAGAGTTCCACGTTCTCGAAGCCGGGCGTTTCGATGTAGCCGTAGCCGGAGTTCTTCAACGGAGTGGAGATCGCGTCGCGGACCGCGAGGTACGTCGCGGACCGCGGCGGGATCAGGTCGTACGTGCCCTTGGGGGCCTGGAAGGTACTCACGTGAGAAGTCTCGTCACATTCCTCGTCGGGGAGCGGGCGAAACGCTCCCGAGGCCGGCGGCCACCTCGCGCAGATACGGGTTGGTGGCGCGCTCGCGGCCGATGGTCGTCTGGGGGCCGTGGCCGGACAGCACCACGGTCGAGTCGTCGAGCGGCAGGCACACCCGTGCCAGCGACTCGAGCATCTCGTCCATGTCGCCGCCGGGCAGGTCCGTGCGTCCGATGGAGCCGGCGAACAGCAGGTCGCCCGAGAAGAAGACGGACGGAACGTCCGCCGACTCGGGCATCTTGAAGGTCACCGACCCCTTGGTATGGCCGGGCGCGTGCGAGACGGAGAAATCGAGACCGGCCAGGCTCAGCGCCGCGCCGTCGGTGAGCTCCTTGACGTCGTCGGGCTCCCCGACCGTGATCTCGCCCATGAGCGGCATCCCGATGCTGCGTCCGAGAGCCTTCTCCGGATCGCTCATCATGTAGCGGTCCGAGGGATGGATCCAGGCCGGCACGTCGTGGGCCCCGCACACGGGAACGACGGAGGCGACGTGGTCGATGTGCCCGTGGGTGAGGACGACGGCGACAGGCTTGAGCCGATGCTTCTTCAGCGCGTCCTCGACACCCTCGGCGGCCTGGTGGCCCGGGTCGATGATCACGCACTCCTCGCCTGCGGCGGGGGCGACCAGGTAGCAGTTGGTGCCCCAGGCCCCGGCGGGGAACCCGGCAATAAGCACGATCGTCCTCAGTTCGGTCGTCGTCGGACAGCTGCCTCACATCGATTGCAGCAGATCAGAGCCTACCGGCGCTGCTCATCACACAGCCAACCCGTATACGGTACGGGCAGGCTCGGCGGTTATCACTACGCGACGTATTCGAAACGTACAAGGAGAAGACCCGGTGGTCAGCAGCGATCAGCGGCGGCGGCAGCTCGCCAGGGAGAAGTTCGAGCGCCAGCAGCAGCGTCGGGAGCAGGCACGTCACAAGGCCAGGCGGCGCAACACGATCATCGCGTCGGCGCTCGCCGTGGTGCTCGCCGCCGGCGGCGCCGTCTACGCGATGGGCCTCACCGGTGGCAAGAAGGACGACGCGGCACCGCTCGACGTCCCGCCGAGCTCCTCCCCGTCGGAGAGCAAGGCGCCCGAGCCGGCCATGTCGATCGACAAGAAGGCCAAGTACACCTACGCGCTCAAGACCACCCAGGGTGCGATCTCGATCGCCATGGACGCCGCGAAGACGCCGCACACGGTGAACTCGTTCAAATCGCTGGCGGACAAGGGCTACTTCGACGGCACGAAGTGTCACCGCCTGACCACACAGGGCATCTTCGTGCTGCAGTGCGGCGACCCGAAGGGCGACGGCACCGGCGGCCCCGAGTACACCATCCCCGACGAGAACCTGAACGGTCTCGGCAAGCCGGGCGCCGACGGCTCGGTCACATACAAGGCGGGCACGGTGGCGATGGCCAATACCGGCCAGCCGAACTCGGGCGGCAGCCAGTTCTTCCTCGTCTACAAGGACAGCAAACTGCCCCCCGCCTATACGCCGTTCGGCACCATGGACGCCAAGAGCCTGAAGGTCGTGCAGGGTGTGGGCAAGGCCGGGGTCCAGGGAGGCGCACCGGACGGGGCGCCGAAGAAGGCCGTCACCTTGCAGAAGGCAACGGTCACAAAGGTGTGAGCCGGGCAATTTCGGCCGCGCTGAGTGCGGACAGCCGGGCGGCCGGTCGCCTAGATTGGCGTTGTGCAGCGCGCTGCATTCGCGTTGTGAGGGGCGGGCGAGGCCCGTCCAGGAAACTGTGGACGATGCCCGGGGGGACGAACCCTCGCCGGCATCAGGTTGAGGAGGCGCTGTGAGCAGCGACCCGTGGGGCCGTGTCGACGAGACGGGCACCGTGTACGTGCGAACTGCCGAGGGCGAGCAGGTCGTCGGATCGTGGCAGGCCGGGACTCCGGAGGAGGCTCTGGCCTACTTCGAGCGCAAGTACGAGGGCCTGGTGGTCGAGATCGGCCTCCTCGAGCGGCGGGTGAAGACGACCGACCTGTCGGCGAAGGACGCCCAGGCCGCCATCGACCATCTGCGTCAGCAGGTGGACGAGCACCATGCGGTGGGTGACCTCGACGCGCTGCGGGTACGGCTCGACGCGCTGGTGGCGACGGTCGAGAAGCGTCGCGAGGAGCGCAAGGCCCAGAGGGCGAAGCAGAACGACGAGGCGCGGCAGGCCAAGGAGAAGCTGGTCACCGAGGCCGAGGAGCTGGCGCAGAGCGAGCAGTGGCGGGCCGCCGGCGAGCGGCTGCGCGCGCTGGTGGACACCTGGAAGGGCCTGCCCCGGCTCGACCGGAAGTCGGACGACGAGCTGTGGCACCGCTTCTCGCACGCGCGCTCCGCGTTCTCCAAGCGCCGCAAGGCGCACTTCGCCTCGCTGGACGCCCAGCGCGAGGACGCGCGCCAGACCAAGGAGAAGCTGGTCGCCGAGGCCGAGTCGCTCTCCGGGTCCACGGACTGGGGTGTGACCGCGGCCCGCTACCGCGATCTGATGACCCAGTGGAAGGCCGCGGGCCGTGCGCAGCGCGAGGCGGAGGACGATCTGTGGAACCGCTTCCGCGGCGCGCAGGATGTCTTCTTCGCGGCGCGCAGCGGGGTGTTCGCCGAGCGGGACGCCGAGCAGGCGGAGAACCTCAAGCTCAAGGAGGAACTCGCCACCGAGGCCGAGAAGCTGGTGCCGGTGACCGACCTCAAGGCCGCCCGGGCCGCCTTCCGTTCGATCAATGAGCGCTGGGAGGCCATCGGCCATGTGCCGCGCGACGCCCGGCCCAAGGTCGAGGGCCGGATGCACGCGGTGGAGCGGGCTCTTCAGGAGTCCGAGGAGAACGAGTGGCGCCGTACGAACCCGGAGGCGCGTGCGCGTGCCGAGGGTCTGACGGGTCAGCTGCAGGCGGCCGTCGACAAGCTGCGCGGGCAGATCGACACGGCTCGCTCGCAGGGCAACAACGCCCGCGCCGACAAGCTGGCCAAGGAGCTCGAGGGCCGTCAGGCGCTGCTGGACCAGGCGTTGAAGGGTCTGCAGGAGTTCGGCGGCTAGTTCTTTCGCCGCAGCTCATGACGGAGGGGCTCCCCGCAGGTGGCGGGGAGCCCCTTCGTCATGCTGTGCGCGCGTCCGTCAGGGCCGTCGCGCCGAGGTCACGCGATAGACGTCGTACACGCCCTCCACGCCCCGAACGGCCTTCAGGACATGGCCGAGGTGTTTGGGGTCGCCCATCTCGAAGGTGAAGCGCGAGGTGGCCACCCGGTCGCGGGAGGTCTGCACGGCCGCCGACAGGATGTTGACGTGCTGGTCGGACAGGACCCGGGTCACGTCGGACAGCAGGCGCGAGCGGTCGAGTGCCTCGACCTGAATGGCGACGAGGAAGACCGACGACTGCGTCGGCGCCCACTCGACGTCGAGGATCCGTTCGGGCTGCTGCGACAGCGAGTCGACGTTGACGCAGTCCGCGCGGTGCACCGACACGCCGCTGCCGCGGGTGACGAAGCCGATGATCGGGTCGCCCGGCACCGGCGTACAACAGCGGGCCAGCTTGACCCACACGTCCTCGACGCCCTTGACCACCACGCCGGGGTCGGCGTTGTTGCGGCGCTTGCTGCGGCTGTGCGAGGGCGGAGTGGACTCGGCGATGTCCTCGTTGGCGGCTTCCTCGCCGCCGAGGGCCTGCACCAGCTTCTGGACGACGCCCTGTGCGGCGACGTGCCCCTCCCCGATCGCCGCGTACAGGGAGGAGATGTCGGGGTAGCGCATCTCGTGTGCCAGGGTGACCAGGGAGTCCCCGGTGAGGATGCGCTGGATCGGCAGGTTCTGCTTGCGCATGGCCCGCGCGATGGAGTCCTTGCCCTGCTCGATGGCCTCGTCGCGGCGCTCCTTGGAGAACCAGGCGCGGATCTTGTTGCGCGCCCGCGGCGACTTGACGAAGCCCAGCCAGTCGCGGGAGGGGCCCGCGCCCTCGGCCTTGGACGTGAAGACCTCGACCAGGTCGCCGTTGTCGAGGGTCGACTCGAGCGGTACGAGCCGCCCGTTGACCCGTGCGCCTATGGTGCGGTGGCCCACTTCGGTGTGCACGGCGTAGGCGAAGTCGACGGGCGTGGCGCCCGCGGGGAGCGCTATCACGTCGCCCTTGGGCGTGAAGACGAAGACCTCGTTGCGCGACAGGTCGAAGCGCAGGGACTCCAGGAACTCCCCGGGGTCCTCCGTCTCCTTCTGCCAGTCCAGCAACTGCCGCAGCCAGGCCATGTCGTTGACGGTGTCCTGCCCGGCGGTGCCCTTGCCGGCCTTGGGAACGTCCGTGCGGATCTTGGACGCGCCTGCGACGGTCTCCTGCTTGTACTTCCAGTGCGCCGCGATGCCGTACTCGGCGCGGCGGTGCATGTCGAAGGTGCGGATCTGCAGTTCGACGGGCTTGCCGTTGGGGCCGATGACCGTCGTGTGCAGCGACTGGTACATGTTGAACTTGGGCATCGCGATGTAGTCCTTGAACCGGCCAGGGACCGGATTCCATCGCGCGTGCACCGTGCCGAGTGCCGCGTAGCAGTCGCGGACCGTGTCCACGAGGACGCGGATGCCCACCAGGTCGTAGATCTCCGCGAAGTCACGGCCGCGGACGATCATCTTCTGGTAGACGCTGTAGTAGTGCTTCGGGCGGCCGGTGACGGTCGCCTTGATGCGGGCGGCGCGCAGGTCGGACTGGACCTCGTCGGTCACTATGGCGAGATACTCGTCGCGTTTGGGCGCCCGTTCGGCGACGAGGCGGACGATCTCGTCGTACATCTTGGGGTAGAGGATCGCGAACGCGAGGTCCTCCAGCTCCCACTTGATGGTGTTCATGCCGAGGCGATGGGCCAGCGGCGCATAGATCTCGAGGGTCTCGCGGGCCTTCTTCTCCTGCTTCTCCCGCTTGAGGTAGCGCATCGTGCGCATGTTGTGCAGGCGGTCGGCGAGCTTGATGACCAGGACCCTCGGGTCCTTCGCCATGGCGACGACCATCTTGCGGACGGTCTCCGCCTGCGCCGCCTCGCCGAACTTGACCTTGTCGAGCTTGGTGACGCCGTCGACCAGCAGCGCCACGGAGTCGCCGAAGTCGCGCCGCAGCTGCTCCAGGCCGTACTCGGTGTCCTCGACCGTGTCGTGCAGCAGTCCGGCCATCAGCGTCGCCGGGTCCATGCCGAGCTCGGCGAGGATGGTCGTGACCGCGAGCGGGTGCGTGATGTAGGGGTCGCCGCTCTTGCGCTTCTGGCCGCGGTGCCAGCGCTCGGCGACCTGGTAGGCGCGCTCGACCTGGCGGAGGGTGGACGTCTCGATCTTGGGGTCGTTGCTGCGCACGATCCGCAGCAGGGGCTCCAGCACCGGGTTGTACGGCGAGGAGCGCTGTACGCCCAGGCGCGCGAGCCGGGCGCGCACACGGTTCGAGGAGCCCCCGCTGCGGGACGCGGTGGGCGGCAAGGGCTTCGGCGCGGTGACGGGGACCTGACTCACTCGCTCGGGCGCGGCGGACTGCGGCCGCTGCGTCTGCTTCGGCTCGGGCGTGACAGGGGCTGCCGCGGCCTTTTCGGCCTTCTTGTCGGGCTGCGCGGCGGCGGGCTGGGCCTCGTCTGGCAAGAGCGCTCCTCGTGCGGGTCCGGGTCCCCGGTCAGGCCCGGAAAACCCATGGTATCGACCTTGGCGGTCCCCATCGCGCCCGGAGGGGAGGCTGCTCACAACGCGAGACGGGCACCCGGTTGTTCCCGGGTGCCCGTCTCGGCAGGGCGACAGACTTCGGACCGGTGGGAAATTCACTGGTCAGGGTGGCGTCAGAGGGTGATCAGGGCCTCCAGCGGCGCGCCGTCGAGCGTCGGCCGGAGCCGTGCCCGGCCGCCCAGGAATCCCAGTTCCATCAGGACCGCGACGCCCGCCACCTCGGCACCGGCCCTGCGGATCAGCTCCAGTGAAGCCTCCGCGGTGCCGCCTGTGGCGAGGACGTCGTCGATGACCATGACGCGGTCGCCCGTACTGAGGTCCTCGGCGTGCACCTCGATCTCCGCCGTGCCGTACTCCAGCTCGTACGCCTGCGACAGCGTCGCTCCGGGGAGTTTGCCCGCCTTGCGCACCGGGATGAACCCCATGCCGGCGCGGACCGCCACCGGCGCGGCCAGGATGAAGCCGCGGGCCTCGAGGCCCACGATCTTCGTCGCGCCGTGCCGGACGCAGAACTCGGTCAGGGCGTCGGTCAGCGCGGTGAACGCGACCGGGTCCGCGAGCAGGGGCGTGATGTCCTTGAACGTCACCCCCGGCTTCGGGTAGTCGGCGACGTCGCGGATGCGGCTGAGCAGGAGCTCCTGGGTGGCGGCCCTCATCGGCGCCTGTCCGAGGGACGGCCCCGGCCGCGGCCGCGCGGACCGACGACCGCGGCGGCGGGCGCGGCGTCGCCCGGCTCCCCGTCGTGCGGCTCACCCACCCCGTCCGCCTCGTCCTGCCCGCTCTCGCCCTTGGCAGCGGCGGCGGCGCGCTTGGCGAGCACCCGCTTCTTCAGGGCCTTCATCTGCGGGTCGTGTTCCTTGAGGTCGGCGACGAGCGGAGTGGCGATGAAGATCGACGAGTAGGCGCCGGCCGCGAGGCCGACGAACAGCGACAGCGAGATGTCGTTGAGCATGCCCGCACCGAGGAAACCGCCGCCGATGAACAGCAGACCGGCGACCGGCAGCAGCGCCACGACCGTGGTGTTGATGGAACGCACCAGGGTGCTGTTGATGCTGCGGTTCGCGATCTCGCTGTAGGTGAAGCGGGTCTGCTTGGTGATGTCCTTCGACCCCTCCTTGAGGCTGTCGAAGACGACCACGGTGTCGTACAGCGAGTAACCGAGGATGGTCAGCAGTCCGATGACCGTACCGACGGTGACCTCGAACCCGACCAGGGAGTAGATGCCGACCGTGATGGTGATGTCGTGGATCAGCGCGACGAGGGCCGCCACGGCCATGCGCCACTCGAAGGCGATGGCCAGGTAGATCACGACCAGGAGCATGAAGACGCCGAGGCCTGTCCAGGCCTTGTTGGCGATCTGCTCACCCCAACTGGGACCGACGAGGTCGGCGTTGATCTTCTCGGCTGGGATGTTGAGCTCCTGGGCGAGCTCCTTCTGGACCCGGTCGGCCTCAGCGGTGTCGACACCGCTGATCTGGATCCTCATGCCGCCGGTGCCCAGCTCCTGGACGACCGGGATGTGGTCGGAGATCTCGGCGGCCGCGTCCGTGGCCTGCGAGACGGTCACGTCCGCCTTCGGCGTCGTGAAGACCGCGCCACCCTTGAACTCGATGCCCATGTTGAGGCCTTGGACGGCGAGGGCCACGATCGCGGTGATCGTGATCAGGATCGAGACGCCGTACCAGACCTTGCGCTTGCCGACGAAGTCATAGCCGACCTCGCCCTGGTAGAGCCTGGCACCGAGGTTGCCGAGTCGCGACATCTCACGCCTCCTTCGGGTCGGTCGGGGCAGTGGCGCGGCGCGAACGGCGCAGCGGCGGCTTGACGCCGAGCCGCTTCGGATCGAGACCGGACCACGGGTGGCCGCTGGCGAAGAACTTCCGACGGGCCATGAGCGTCATCAGGGGCTTGGTGAAGAAGAACACCACGACCACGTCGAGCAGTGTGGTCAGGCCCAGTGTGAAGGCGAAGCCCTGGACCTTGCCGACGGTGACGACGAACAGCACCGCGGCGGCGAGGAACGAGACGAAGTCGGAGACCAGGACGGTGCGCCGGGCGCGCGGCCAGGCACGCTCGACGGCGGGCCGCAGCGTGCGGCCTTCGCGAATCTCGTCCCGTACACGTTCGAAGTACACGATGAACGAGTCGGCGGTGATACCGATGGCGACGATCGCGCCGCAGACGGCCGGCAGGTTCAGCGCGAAACCGATGGCCGGGCCGAGCAGCGTCATGAGCGTGTAGGTGAGGATCGCGGAGACGCCGAGGCTCAGCAGAGCGATCAGCGACAGGCCGCGGTAGTACGCCACCAGGTAGATGATCACGAGGGCGAGGCCGATCGCACCGGCGATGAGGCCGGCCTTCAGCTGCTCGCCGCCGAGGGCGGCGGTGACGGTGGTGACGCTGTCCTCCTCGAAGGACAGCGGCAGCGCGCCGTAGGACAGGATGTTGCCCAGGTTCTGAGCGGAGTCCTGGTCGAAGCTGCCGGTGATCTCGGCGCTGGCGCTCAGCGTCTGGTTCACCTGCGGGGCCGAGACCACTTCACCGTCGAGGACGATGGCGAACTGGTTCATCGGGGGCTGCTGCTGCGACAGGCGGCTGGTGATCTTCTGGAACTTCTTGGCACCGGCGTCGGTGAAGTCCATCGTGACGATCCACATGCCACGCGTCTGGTCGAGCTGGCCCTTGGCGTCTTCGACGTCCTTGCCGTCGACCTCGGCCGGGCCGAGGACGTACTTCTCCCACTGGCCGGCGCTGTTCTTGCCACAGGCGACGGTCGGCTCGGACGGCTTGACGTTGTCGCCGAGCTTGCCGCGGGCCTTGTCGTCGGTGCAGTCCAGCGACGTGAACTGCTTCTCCAGCGCCGCGGTGGCGGGGTCGGCGGACGGCTTCGGCTCCGGGCTGTCGCCGGGCTTGGGGCTCTCGGAGGCCTTCGGCTCCTCGGAGCCGGAGGGGCTCGGGCTCACCGCAGGCGCCTTGAGGTCTTCGGTGACCGCGCGGCCCTGGGTGGTCGCACTGGGTGAGGGAGTGCCGGACGGCGGGGTGGCCGTCTCCTTGGCCTTGTCGTCCTTCGGCTTACCGCTGCTGGACGCGCTCGGCGAAGGCTCCGGAGCGGTGGGACCACCGGCTGCGACGGTCAGTACCGGCCGGAAGAAGAGCTGGGCAGTGGTGCCGACCTGCTGGCGGGCCTGCTCCGAGTTCGTCCCCTTGGGGATGTTCACAATGATGTGATTCTTGCCCTGGGTCTGAACCTCGGCCTCGGACACGCCCAGACCGTTGACACGGCGCTCGATGATGCCGACCGCGGTGTTCATGTTGGTCTCGTTGACCGCGTTCTCCTGACCGGGCTGGCTCTTGGCCTGGAGCGTGATGGTCGTACCGCCCGCCAGGTCGATGCCCAGACGCGGCGTGAACTGACCTGCCCAGAACATCCCGCCCGTGAGCGCGACCATGGCGATCAGGATCAGAGCCAGGGCACGCCCCGGCTTGCCCTGAGCCCCCGCGGGCCTTCGGCCCCTGTTCGGTGCTGCCACCTTCTCGTTTCTCCCTGTCCAACCGCCCCGGCGCCGGGTATGCGCCCAGGGCGGCCACGAAGTGTTGTGGGGACCTGCCCCCGCGATCAGCGATCAGTCGGCACGCCCGGGGGACCGCCCGACGCCGGTTGGGCGCCGTCAGCGGTCCCCGATCGTGGCTACTTCGCGTCGGCCTCGCCGTCGGCCTTGCCGTCCTTGGGCTCGTCGGCCTTGTCGACCTTCTTGGTGAGGTCGAGCTTGGCGTCGTCCGCGGAGGCCACAGCCTCGTCGGCGTCCGTGCCGGCGGCGTCGTCGGTCAGCGAGGAAGCGTCGTCCGGGACGGCCGGAGCGTCGGACTTGAGCTCGTCGTCGCCGTGGACGATGCGGTTGTACTCCTCGTCGGAGAGCACGGCGCCGATGGCGTTCTTCGCGAACACCAGGTGGACGCCGGGCGCCGCCTCGAGGAGGACCGTGTCGTCTGTGACCTCCTTGACGGTGGCGTAAAGGCCCCCGATGGTCCGCACGCCGGTGCCGGGCTGCATCTGGTCGCGCATGTTGGCGGCAGCCTGCTGCTTCTTCTTGGCGGAGCGGGTCATCAGGAACATGGCCCCGATGAGCACGATGAAGGGGAGGAGGGTCAAGATATCCACGGGGGAATTCCTTCGCATGACCGCGTGAGCGAGCGGCCTGATCTACGGGGGTGGGCACGCCGACCTGTACGGGCGGCATCGGCGGAGTCTAAGCGAGTCCGCATCGATGGAACAACGCCCAGCATCCCACTGTGGTTCCTGGTCCGGCGAGTACCCTCGCCGTGCCGCCCCCGTCACGTCCCGAACAGGCCCTGTTGTCCGCTTGCACCCTGCGCCTGCTGCGGCGGGGTCAGCCCGAGGTGGGCCCAGGCCGCAGGGGTGGCGACCCGGCCACGGGGTGTGCGCGCCAGCAGCCCCTCCCGTACGAGGAACGGCTCGGCGACCTCCTCGACGGTCTCGCGCTCCTCCCCCACCGCGACCGCGAGGGTCGACAGGCCGACCGGTCCGCCGCCGAACAGCTTCAGCAGCGCTTGGAGCACGGCGCGGTCAAGACGGTCGAGACCGCGGGTGTCCACCTCGTACACCTGCAGTGCGGCGGCGGCGACCTCCCGGTTGATCAGGCCGTCGGCCTTCACCTGGGCGTAGTCCCGGACACGGCGCAGCAGGCGGTTGGCGATACGGGGCGTACCGCGCGACCGGCCCGCGATCTCGGCGGCGCCGTCGGTGTCGATGTCGAGGTCGAGCAGCTGGGCGGAGCGGTGGATGACGCGCTCGAGCTCGGTGGGCTCGTAGAACTCCATGTGCGCGGTGAAACCGAAGCGGTCACGCAGCGGCGGCGGCAGCAGTCCGGCCCGGGTGGTGGCACCGACGAGGGTGAACGGGGGCAGCTCCAGCGGGATGGCGGTGGCGCCCGGGCCCTTGCCGACGATCACGTCGACCCGGAAGTCCTCCATCGCCATGTACAACATCTCCTCGGCCGGCCGGGACATGCGGTGGATCTCGTCCAGGAAGAGGACCTCGCCCTCATGGAGGGAGGAGAGGATCGCGGCCAGGTCACCGGCGTGCTGGATGGCGGGGCCCGAGGTGATGCGGATCGGCGCGTTCATCTCCGACGCGATGATCATGGACAGGGTGGTCTTGCCGAGGCCGGGAGCGCCGGAGAGCAGGACGTGGTCGGCGGTGGCGCCACGGGCGAGTGCCGCCTTGAGCACGAGGTCCAGCTGCTCGCGGACGCGCTCCTGGCCGACGAACTCGGCGAGCGTCTTGGGGCGCAGAGCCGCTTCGACGGCCTGGTCCTCGCCGTCGGCGGCACCGCCGACCAGCCGCGGTTCCGCCTCGGCGGTGGTCTCGTCGTCCCAGTTCACGTGGTGTCTGCCTTCTCGGTTCGTACGGTTGTCAGCGGGCGGGGCGGGACGGGGCCACTGCGGCCCGGCCGCCACCCTCCCGCAACGGCCTGACGGCCGTGGGAGGCACCCCCTCCTGCTACCCGGGCGGGCCCGGGCTTCGTGCGGTGCCCTCAATCTCCCCCAGGACCCGGCATCGCGGGAGGGGCCCCCGCCGGATGCATACGCGGCCCGGCCGGCGGTGGAGGCGCCGGGGCCAGGGACGACACCCCGCCGGCGAGGGAGACCCGGGGCTCGGGGCGCGGCGCCGCAGGTGACGGAGGCGCGGGAAGGCCCGAGCGCGACGGCCCGGGCGCAAGACCTCCCCGCAGGGACACCTCAGCGCGCCCGGTTCAGCGTCTGCAGCGCCGCGCGCAGCAGCGGGCCCACCTCCGGCGACGCGCCCATCGTTTCCGCCTGCGGCGCCACCGCCGTCACCGCCTCGTCCGCCTCGCGTGTCGCGTAACCGAGGCCGATCAGCGCGGCGTGGAGGTGGTCGCGCCATGACTGGCTGACAGGAGCACCGACGGCGGGGCTCGTGCCGAGCGGCTCCCCGAGTCGGTCCTTCAGCTCCAGCAGCAGCTTCTGGGCGCCCTTCTTGCCGATGCCGGGCACTGCGGTCAGCGCCTTCTCGTCGCCGGTGGCGACGGCGATCCGCAGGGCGTCGGGGCTGTGCACCGCGAGCATGGCCTGGGCGAGCCGCGGCCCCACCCCGCTCGCGGTCTGCAGCAGTTCGAACACCTGGCGTTCGTCGTCGTCCGCGAAGCCGTACAGGGTGAGCGAGTCCTCCCGCACGACCAGCGAGGTGGCGAGCTTCGCGGCCTGGCCGATGCGCAGCTCCGACAGGGTGTTCGGGGTGCACTGGACTGCCATGCCGATGCCGCCGACCTCGATCACGGCCGTGGTGGGGGCGAGCGCGGCGACGGGGCCGCTCACGAAGGCGATCATGCGGTGCGGCCTTTCGATGCGTACGTCGACGAGCGGTGCGCGGCGACGGCTTGCTGGAGGCGGTTCTGGGCGGGGGCCCGCCAGATGTGGCAGATGGCGAGGGCGAGCGCGTCGGCGGCGTCGGCCGGCTTGGGCGGGGCGTCGAGCCGCAGCAGCCGCGTCACCATCGCCCCCACTTGTGCCTTGTCGGCCCGGCCGCTGCCGGTGACGGCGGCCTTGACCTCGCTCGGGGTGTGCAGGGCGACGGGGATGCCGCGCCGGGACGCGCAGAGCATGGCGACGGCGCTGGCCTGGGCGGTGCCCATCACCGTGCGGACGTTGTGCTGGCTGAAGACCCGCTCCACGGCGACGAATTGGGGCCGGTGCTCGTCGAGCCACTGCTCGATCCCCTGCTCGATGGCGACCAGCCGGCTGCCCAGCTCGGCGTCGGCCGGGGTGCGCACGACCCCCACGCCGAGCATGGTCAGCGGGCGGCCGGCCACGCCCTCGACGACGCCCACGCCGCATCGGGTCAGCCCCGGGTCCACCCCCAGCACGCGCACGCCACCACATCCTTCGCTCAACTGTTTGTGCAGGCTATCGGCTGCCACTGACATCGCGCGCGACGCGCGGACGGGCCGACAGGGAGCGTCTCCCCGTCGGCCCGTCGCGTACGCCGATATGAGTGGGCGTCAGGCGTCGACCTTCTCCATGACGTCGTCCGAGACGTCGAAGTTGGCGAAGACGTTCTGCACGTCGTCGCTGTCCTCGAGCGCGTCGATGAGCTTGAAAATCTTGCGCGCGCCCTCCTCGTCCAGCTCGACCTGCATGGTCGGGACGAAGTTGGCCTCGGCGGAGTCGTAGTCGATGCCGCCGTCCTGCAGGGCGGTGCGGACCGCGACCAGGTCGGTGGCCTCACTGAGCACCTCGAAGGAGTCACCGAGGTCGTTGACCTCCTCCGCGCCGGCGTCGAGGACGGCTCCGAGGACGTCGTCCTCGGTGAGCTCGCCCTTGGGGACGATGACGACACCCTTGCGGTTGAAGAGGTACGACACCGAGCCCGGGTCGGCCATGGACCCGCCGTTGCGGGTCATGGCGACGCGCACGTCGGAGGCGGCACGGTTGCGGTTGTCGGTCAGGCACTCGATGAGCACCGCGACACCGTTCGGCCCGTAACCCTCGTACATGATGGTCTCGTAGTCGACGCCGCCGGCCTCGAGACCGCCACCGCGCTTGACCGCGGAGTCGATGTTCTTGTTCGGCACCGAGCTCTTCTTGGCCTTCTGGATGGCGTCGAAGAGGGTCGGGTTGCCTTCCACGTCCGCACCGCCGGTGCGGGCCGCAACCTCGATGTTCTTGATCAGCTTCGCGAAGAGCTTGCCGCGCTTGGCGTCGATCACGGCCTTCTTGTGCTTCGTCGTAGCCCATTTAGAGTGGCCGGACATCTGCCTGTCTCCTTCGCGTAACCCTTTACTGAACGAACCCCAGAGATCCTACCGGGATCCCGTCAGGCCGCGGCGCGCACCATGTCCACGAAAAGGCCGTGGACCCGGTGGTCGCCGGTCAGTTCGGGGTGGAAGGAGGTCGCGAGGACGTTGCTCTGCCGCACCGCCACGATGTGGCCGCCGTGCTCCGCGAGCACCTCGACCTCCGCGCCGACCGACTCGACCCAGGGCGCGCGAATGAAGACGCCCTCCACGGGACTCCCCTCGACGCCCTTCAGCTCGACGGCCGCCTCGAAGGACTCGTTCTGCCGGCCGAAGGCGTTACGACGGACGATCATGTCGATGCCGCCGAACGTCTCCTGGCCCGACCGCGGGTCGAGGATCTTGTCGGCGAGCATGATCAGCCCGGCACAGGTGCCGTACACGGGCATGCCCGCGCGCAGCCGCTCGCGCAGCGGCTCCATCATGCCGAACAGGACCGCCAGCTTGGAGATGGTGGTGGACTCGCCGCCCGGGATCACCAGGGCGTCGACCTCTGCCAGCTCCTCGGGGCGCCTGACCGGCCTGGCCACGGCATCGGCCGCGGCCAGGGCGATCAGGTGCTCCCGGACGTCGCCCTGGAGCGCCAGGACACCGATCACGGGCGAAGCCTCCGCCGAAGGCAGGGGATTCGTGGTCATTACCAGCCTCGGTTGGCGTAGCGCTCGGCCTCGGGCAGCGTGTCGCAGTTGATGCCGACCATGGCCTCGCCCAGGTTGCGGGAAGCGTCCGCGATGATCTTCGGGTCGTCGAAGAAGGTCGTGGCCCGCACGATGGCCGCGGCACGCTTGGCCGGGTCGCCCGACTTGAAGATGCCGGAGCCGACGAAGACGCCCTCGGCACCGAGCTGGCGCATCAGCGCGGCGTCCGCGGGGGTGGCCACACCACCGGCGGAGAACAGCACGACCGGCAGCTTGCCGAGCTCGGAGACCTCCTTGACGAGCTCGTACGGGGCGCGGAGCTCCTTGGCGGCGGCGTACAGCTCGTTGTTGTCGAAGCCGCGCAGCTTGGCGATCTCGTTCTTGATCTGACGCAGGTGGCGGACGGCCTCGACGACGTTGCCCGTGCCGGCCTCACCCTTGGAGCGGATCATGGCCGCGCCCTCGGCGATCCGGCGCAGGGCCTCACCCAGATTGGTGGCGCCGCACACGAACGGGGTGGTGAACGCCCACTTGTCGCTGTGGTTGACCTCGTCTGCCGGGGTCAGCACCTCGGACTCGTCGATGTAGTCCACGCCGAGGCTCTGCAGCACCTGGGCCTCGACGAAGTGGCCGATGCGGGACTTGGCCATGACCGGGATGGAGACCGCTTCGATGATCTCCTCGATCATGTTCGGGTCGGACATCCGCGCCACACCGCCGTCCTTGCGGATGTCGGCGGGCACGCGCTCCAGGGCCATGACGGCGACGGCGCCCGCGTCCTCGGCGATCTTCGCCTGCTCGGCGTCGACCACGTCCATGATCACGCCGCCCTTGAGCTGCTCGGCCATACCGCGCTTCACGCGTGCGGTGCCGGTCTCGGGGGTCTGCGGGGTGGGAGTGCTGGACACGGGAACCTCACTTGATGACGACGTTGTGGTGCGTCACCGATGGAACCTCCGCCGACCAGTCCACTGCAAGGGCCAATGGACACCCGGTGGATCGTTTTAGCCGGGCCTGTCCGCAAGCGCGGCCGGAGGCTCGTCGTCCATCTCGAAGGCCAGCGGGAAGGGAGCGTGGCCGGCGAGCCGGAACCAGCGGACCTTCCGGTGCCGCCGCAGCGCCCGCGCGGCGCGTACGGCGTCGTTGTGGAACCGCCGCGCCATGGGCACGCGGCGCACGGCCTGCGCGAGCTCTTCCGCAGCGTCCTCACCGCCCGGAACGTGCCGCACCGCCTCGACCTGCTCGCTCTCCCCGAAGACCGCCCGCAGCGCCGCACTCAACTCGCTCTCCGCGACCTCGCGGTGCTCCTCCTCCGCCTGGCGGGCGTCATGGGCGGCCTCGTACAGCACGATCGACGCTGCGGGATCGAGTACGCCGGAGGTGGCGAGCTCCTGCGCGACCGAGGCCCGCCGCAGCAGCTGCGCGTCGAGGGCGGCACGGGCCGCGTCGATCCGGGCGTGCAGCCGGTCGAGCCGCCCGGCGGTCCAGCTGAGGTACATGCCGATGGCGACGAGGGCGACGACGATCCAGATCAGGGTGCTCACGGGCGGCAAGGCTACCGGTGCGGGCCCACCGGTCCGTGGCGGGCCACTGGGCGGGGCAGCTCCCCCACCCCCGGCCCGTCCGGCCTGGCGGCCGTGGGGCCCAACCCGCACCGAGCCGAAACCGGGGTTTCACGGAGCGAATTCCGGCCCGTCGGCGTCCACCTCCTACGCCTGGCGGCGTGGGTGACACCCCCACGGGCGCCCGCGACAAGTGGAGACGAAGGACGGACACCGCGCGAAGGGCGGTGCGGGGTCCGGGTGCTGCCCGGTCCGGTACCCGGCACGGCCGGAGCCTCGACGCTGCTGCCGAGCGCGAGTGGGAGCACAACGGTCGGCCAGGCCACAGGGGCGGCGTGCGGACACCACGGCCGCCAGGCCGTACGGCCAGGGGTGCGGACACCACGCCCCGAACCGCACGAGCAGACGCGCGGACACCACGCCACCAAACCGCACGTGCAGGCGCGCGGACACCACGACCGCCCAACCGCACGAGCAGGACGCCGGCCCCGTGCCCGCCAGGCCGTACGGGCCCCGCCGGGGGCAAGCCCCGCAGGCGTCAGCTTGAGCGCGCCGGGCCGAACCGCGCCCGGAACCCCTGGCGCTCGTCAGTCGCGACCGACGCCGCCCCGTCCGTCACGGTCTCGTAAACGGCCAGAATGTCCGCCCCCACCGTCGACCAGTCGAACCGCCGCACATGCGCGCTGCCCCGCGCCCGCAGCTCGGCCCGGCGTTCGGGGTCCCGCAGCAGCCGGATCGCCGCGGCCGCCAGCGCGGCCGCGTCCTCGTTGGCGAACAGCTCGCCCGCCGCCCCTTGGTCGAGGACCTGGGCGAACGCGTCCAGGTCGGAGGCGAGCACCGGCGCGCCCGCCGACATCGCCTCGACGAGGATGATGCCGAAGCTCTCACCGCCGGTGTTCGGCGCCACGTACACGTCCACGCTGCGCAGCAGCCGCGCCTTGTCCTCGTCGCTGACCATGCCGAGGAACTCGACGCGCTTGCGCATGTCGACCGGCAGGGAGGCCACGGCCTCCTCCTCGTCGCCGCGTCCGGCGACCAGCAGCCGGGTGTCCGGGCACTGTTCGAGGATCGCGGGGAGCGCTTTCATCAGCACCGGAAGCCCCTTGCGGGGCTCGTCGATCCGGCCGATGAAGCCGATCGTGTTGCCCTGCCATTCCTTCTTCGCGTCCGCCTTCTCGAAGAAGGTGACGTCGACGCCGTTGGGGATGACAACGGCGTCGCCGCCCAGGTGCTCGACGAGGGTGCGCCGCGCGTACTCGCTGACCGCGATGCGGGCGCTGATCTTCTCCAGGGCAGGCTGCAGGATCGGGTACGCGGCGATCATGGCCCGTGAGCGGGGGTTCGACGTGTGGAAGGTGGCCACGATCGGTCCCTGCGCCGCCCAGCAGGACAGCAGCCCCAGCGACGGCGACGCGGGCTCGTGGATGTGGATCACGTCGAAGGTGCCGTCGTGCAGCCACCGCCGCACCCGGGCCGCGGAGAGGAAGCCGAAGTTCAGGCGCGCCACGGAGCCGTTGTACGGGACGGGCACGGCCCGGCCCGCGGAGACGACGTACGGCGGCAGCGGCGTCTCGTCGTCGGCCGGGGCCAGCACGGAGACATCGTGTCCGAGCCGGATCAGATGGTCGGCGAGATCCCTGATGTGGAACTGAACGCCCCCCGGCACATC
This sequence comes from Streptomyces sp. NPDC096176, assembly GCF_044763255.1. Taxonomy (NCBI): domain Bacteria; kingdom Bacillati; phylum Actinomycetota; class Actinomycetes; order Kitasatosporales; family Streptomycetaceae; genus Streptomyces; species Streptomyces sp. NPDC096176. The sequence continues at coordinate 153,492 of NZ_JBIWFV010000012.1, forward strand.
CCAGGAGTACGGGCAGACGATGCCGATCTTCACGTCCTGCGCTCCTCGAGATCGGCGAGCCACAACCGCTGCAACATGTGCCAGTCCTCCGGGTGTTCGGCGATACCGGTGGCGTAGGCATCGGCCAGCGCCTGTGTCATGGAGGACGTCTTCTCGGCGCGGGTGCCTGTCTCGGGGACCTCGACGGGCGCGTGGATGCGCCCGAGCATGATCGATTCGTCGCCGTACCACAGGGTCGCGGGCAGCAGCAGCGCCCCGGTCTGCTGCGCGAGCAGCGCCGGGCCTGCCGGCATGCGCGCCGTCTCCCCGAAGTACTTGACCTCGACGCCGGACGCCGACAGGTCACGGTCGGCGACCAGGCACACCAGGCCGCCGGAGCGCAGCCGGCGCGCGAGGGTGCCGAAGGCGGCACCGCCCGAGTGCGGCAGCACCTCCATGCCGAGGCTCTCGCGGTAGGCGACGAACCGGTCGTACAGCGACTCGGGCCGCAGGCGCTCGGCGACCGTCGTGAACGGCACGCCCAGGGCCCTGGTCACCCACACTCCCGCGAGGTCCCAGTTGGCGAGGTGAGGCAGCGCCAGGATCACGCCCCGGCCGGAGGCGAGGCCCTCGGTCAGGCGGTGCACGTCCTGGATCTCGACGCTGCGCTTGACACGCTCCGGGCTGTAGGCGGGCAGCCGGAACGACTCCATCCAGTAGCGCATGTACGAGCGCATCCCGGCCTTGGACAGTGCCGCGAGCCGCTCGGGACCCGCGTCGGGCACCACCCGGGCGAGGTTGGACTCCAGTCGCAGCACACCCTTGCCGCGCCGCTTCCAGGCGATGTCGGCGATGGTGCGGCCGAGCCGGGCCGCGGCCGGCTCCGGCAGCTTCTTGACGGCGCTCCAGCCCAGTCCGTAGAGCGCGTCGGTCAGTCTGTCCCGCATCACGCTGTCCCCGCCCCGCCCTCATGCGCCGCGGCGGCGTCCGCCTCTGCCGACTCGCGCCGCACTGTCACCACCCGCTGCCCCAGTGTCACCAGGCTGCCGACGGCCACGATCCACAGTGCGACGGGCAGCAGGATGTCGATGCCGGGCACGCCGAATGCGTGCAGTCCGGCGAGCCCCGCGGCCAGCAGCGAGATCACGAGCCGCTCCGCACGCTCGATGAGCCCGTTGACGGCCACCGGCAGGCCGATCGATTCACCGCGCGCCTTGGTGTAGGAGACGACCTGGCCGCTCGCGAGACAGAAGATCGCAACCGCGCACAGCACGTTGTCGTCGCCCCCGCCCGCGTACCAGAGGGCGAACCCTCCGAAGATCGCCCCGTCGGCGACCCGGTCGAGCGTCGAGTCGAGGAACGCGCCCCATCGGCTGGAAATGCCCGCCTGACGTGCCATGTTCCCGTCGACGAGGTCGGAGAAGACGAACAACGTGATGACGATCGTGCCCCAGAAGAACTCTCCACGGGGGAAGAAGACCAGCGCTCCCGCCATCACTCCGGCCGTGCCGACGAGGGTGACCGCGTCCGGGCTGACCCCGCGGCGGAGCAAAAACGCGGCGAACGGTGTGAGGACACGCGTGAAAAATGCACGCGCGTACTTGTTCAGCATGGCCTTCCCGAGGGTCCGGTGGGCCGCGTGGCCCCTACGGCCACCGGCTGGCCCATCGTAGCCACGACCGCCGCGCGGCAGCGCCGGGCACCCGTCCGGGGAGGCGGCGTCCGACGTATGGACGCACAGTGACGGGAGTGGAAAGCTCGAAAGACCACCGCGGGCACAGCCGGAGCTGCCCCGGACGCCCCATGAGGAAACGCCTCACCGCTCCCCGCGCCCGCGGATTCCCCTCCTCGCCGTGCAATCGATCGGGAGGCAAGATCATGGGTGACAAGGCACACGCACACCCCGGAGCCGCCGGCAGAGCAGTAACGGCCGACCACCCCGCATCCGTACGGAATGTGGTGCTGGTCGGCCACAGCGGATCCGGCAAGACGACCCTGGTCGAGGCGCTGGCCCTGACCGCTGGAGCGGTCAACCGGGCCGGCCGGGTCGAGGACGGCGCGACGCTCTCCGACTACGACGAGATCGAGCACCGCCAGCAGCGTTCCGTACAGCTCTCGCTCGTCCCCCTCGAATGGGGCGGGTGCAAGATCAACGTTCTGGACACCCCCGGATACGCCGACTTCGTCGGTGAACTCAGGGCCGGTCTGCGAGCCGCGGACGCGGCCCTCTTCGTCGTGTCCGCCGCGCAGGAGGCCGATGCGGTGGCCGGCGCCACCCGCGCGGTCTGGGAGGAGTGCGCGGCGGTCGGCATGCCCCGCGCGATCGTCGTGACCCACCTGGAGACCGCCCGGACCGGCTTCGACGAACTCACCGCCGTATGCTCCCGCATCTTCGGCGGCGACGACCCCGACGCCGTACTGCCGCTCTACCTTCCGCAGTACGGCCCTCAGCACGCCGACGGGCATGCGCCGGTCACCGGCCTGGTCGGCCTGCTCAGCCAGAAGATCTTCGACTACTCCTCCGGCGAACGGAAGGAAACCCCACCGGACCCGGACCAGACGCCCCTCATCGAGGAGGCACGCAACCGTCTGATCGAAGGGATCATCGCCGAGAGCGAGGACGAGACCCTCATGGACCGCTACCTCGGCGGCGAGGAGATCGACCTCAAGACCCTCGTAGGCGACCTGGAGAAAGCCGTCGCCCGCGGCACCTTCCACCCCGTCCTCGCCGCCGCCCCCGCCGGCAACGGCTCCAAGCAGGGCCTCGGCACCGTCGAACTGCTGGAGCTCGTCACCGGCGGCTTCCCCACACCGCTCGAACCGCCGGCGCCCGTCGTCACCTCTCCCGACGGGGAGCCGCGCCCGCAGATCAGCTGCGATCCCGCCGGCCCGCTCGTCGCCGAGGTCGTCAAGACCGCCTCCGACCCGTACGTCGGCCGGATCTCGCTCGTCCGGGTCTTCTCCGGAACCCTGCGCCCCGACGACACCGTGCACGTGTCCGGGCACGGACTCGCCGACCGCGGCCACGAGGACCACGACGTCGACGAACGCGTCGGAGCCCTGTCCGCCCCCTTCGGCAAACAGCAGCGCCCCCTCCCCCATGCGATCGCCGGCGACCTGGCCTGCGTCGCGAAGCTCTCCCGCGCCGAGACCGGGGACACGCTGTCCGCCACGGACAACCCGCTCCTCATGGAGCCGTGGGCCATGCCCGACCCACTGCTGCCGCTCGCCATCCAGGCCCACAGCAAGGCGGACGAGGACCGGCTCTCCCAGGGACTCGCACGCCTGGTGGCCGAGGATCCGACCATGCGGCTCGAACAGAATCAGGCCACCCACCAGGTCGTCCTGTGGTGCCTGGGCGAGGCGCACGCGGACGTCGCCCTCGAACGGCTGCGCAGCCGCTACGGGGTGCAGGTCGACGTCGTCCCGTACAAGGTTTCACTGCGCGAGACCTTCGCCGGCACCTCCGCAGGCCGCGGCCGTCACGTCAAACAGTCCGGCGGGCACGGCCAGTACGCGATCTGCGAGATCGACGTGGAGCCGCTGCCGCCCGGCTCCGGCATCGAGTTCGTCGACAAGGTCGTCGGCGGCGCGGTGCCGCGCCAGTTCATCCCGTCCGTGGAGAAGGGCGTACGCGCCCAGGCCGCACGCGGGGTGGCGGCCGGCTACCCCCTCGTCGACGTACGGATCACCCTCAGGGACGGCAAGGCCCACTCCGTGGACTCCTCCGACGCCGCCTTCCAGACCGCCGGTGCCCTCGCCCTGCGCGAAGCCGCCGCCGACGCCCACATCAATCTGCTGGAGCCCGTCGCCGAAGTGAAGGTGCTCGTCTCCGACGAGTACGTGGGCGCGGTGATGAGCGACCTGTCGGGCCGCCGCGGCAGAGTCGTCGGCACCGAACAGGTCGCCGGGTCACGCACCCTCGTCCGAGCGGAAGTACCGGAGATCGAGATCGGCAGGTACGCGGTGGACCTCCGCTCCCTCTCCCACGGCACCGGCCGGTTCAGCCGTTGCTACGCCCGCCATGAGGCCATGCCCCAGCAGGTCGCCGACAGAATGCGCGAACAAGCCGCGGCCAACGCGTAGTTGTCGCTGCCGCCCGCCCGGGACCCTCACGGCGGGCGGCAGCCCCATGCCCACTGACGCGACGGCCAGAGCCTCGATACGCTGGGCAACGAACCGGGTCGCCCAGTTCAGAAGGTGTGCGAGGCACGGTAGTTGGGAACAGGCCGCAGTGCGGAAGCACGCGGCGATGGGGGCGGTAGTGGCGAACAACGCATTCGATTTCACCCCCGGGGCTCAGGTCCCGCTCACGGGGTCGGCCGGACAGACCGCGGCGACGCACGCGCTCGCATCGGCCGCATACCGGGACAGCGAGCTCAAGGAGATCCTCAAAGCCAACAGCGAGTGGCACAAATCCGAGGTGAAGCCGGGCAAGATCTCACTCCTGGAGCCCAATCTCGGCGAAGCCTTCGCCAGGGCCGTCCAGGTCCGAACGCTGGGCGGCGCCCGCGCGCCCCTCGTGCAGTCCTTCGGCACCGAACCCCAGTCCGTCGTCGAACACTGCCTCGCCGCCACCGGCCTGCGCCGCGAACGCGACAGAAGACTCACCGCCGTCATGGGCATGTGCGGACTGCTCTTCCTGCCGGGACTGCTCCTGTGGCTGGGCGTCTTCCAGCTCCGCCGCACCCTCGCCGGCTCGCAGAACAGGACCGCCGGAGCGATCGGCAACCTGCTGCTCGTGGCCATCGGAATCCTGGTCGTGCTCTTCCTCGTCCGCCTCCCCTTCGGCGGCTTCTGGGCGTACTACGTCCGCGCCATGCTCATCGCCCCCGTCATCGGCTGGTTCCTGGCCAAACGCATCTGCGAATCCTCCGCCAGGGACATGCGCGCCCGCTGGGACGCCCTCCTGTCCGGCGGCGGCCTCGGGGCCAAAGTCCCCGAGGCCGTGCCCGGGAACCCGGGTGACGCCGCCCGCGAGCAGCTCCGCCAAGGCCTCGAGAAGCTCACCGCCGAGCAGCGGTCCAACGTCGTCTTCTACGCCGGCCCCAAGGGCATACTCGGCATGGGAACCCGCTGGGGCAGCTGGCAGATGGCCGAGGAGCTCGTCTCCAAGGACCCCGCCAAGGAGATCAACCAGTTCCGCAGCTGGGACGTCATCCGGGCCATCCACGACAAGCTCAAGCTCCTGGAACGCGGCCCGCTCAACTCGGGCGGCTTCCCCACGCCCTCGGTCACGCACTGGATCGTCTCCCCCGTCGGCGAGAACGCCGGCGCCATCGCCCGGCCCGAGGGCCAGGAAATCGAGACCTTCCAGATCAAGGGCCACGAGATACAGCGCATCTGCAACCACCAGCAGTTCGGCAGCGGAAACCGCCACTACCTGGGCGTGCAGTTCACCCTCTGGGACGGGCAGCTGGTCATCACCATGATGATCACCGTGACCGTGCTCCACGAGACCCTGCGCGTCGAGGTCACCGGCCACGCACTCGGCCCGGTCCACTCCCTCTTCACCACGAAGCCGGAGCCCAAGACCGTCACCGTCAGCAAGACCTTCCGGTTCTGGGAAACCGTCGAGCGCGTCCTGCCGCTCGTCGAGGCTCGGGAGGTCGTACGGCTCGCCGCACGTGCGCCGTTCACCTGGTATCCGCCGCTGCTCGACTACCTCGGCGGCAAGCTGGTGCTCCCCGAGCCCTTCGGCCTGCGGCACGCCTGGGCGGAGAAGCCGTGGCGGCACCGGTTCATGGCGGACGACGCCATGCGCGCGGCCACGCCCGTGCTGCGCGTGGCACACGCGGCCGCCGTGAAGGTGCTCGAGGACAACGGCGTCGACACGGAACGCTTCAGCACCCGCGCCTCCGTGGTCAGCGGCTTCGTCCAGGACCCCAGCCCGCGCAAGGCGGACGTCTACGAGGCGTAGGCCCTACGCGGGCCAGGCCTCCGCGAGCATCTTGCGGGTGTCGCCGAGCAGTTGCGGCAGCACCTTGGTGTTGCCCACGACCGGCATGAAATTGGTGTCGCCGCCCCAGCGGGGCACGATGTGCTGGTGCAGGTGGGCGGCGATACCGGCACCGGCGGCGGAGCCCTGGTTGAGGCCCACATTGAATCCGTGCGCACCGGAGGCCGTGCGCAGGGCCGTCATGGCGCGCTTGGTGAACTCGGCCAGCTCAAGGGTCTCGGCGTCATCCAGATCCGTGTAGTCGGCGACGTGCCGGAACGGAACGATCATGGTATGCCCGCCGTTGTACGGGTAGAGATTGAGCACGGCATACACGCGCTCGCCGCGGGCGACGACCAGACCGTCCTCGTCCGACTTCCCCGGGATCGAGCAGAACGGGCAGCCGTCGCCTGAGCCCGGACCGGTGGGCTTGTTCTCACCCTGGATGTACGCCATCCGATGAGGCGTCCACAGTCGCTGGAACGCGTCCGGCGTCCCGACCCCGATCTGCTGCTCCGGCTGCTCTGTCGTCATGCGGGCCAGCATATTCGGCGTGGGCGGCGGCATGCGGCGAGGGGCGGCCCCCGGGAAAGGGCCGCCCCTCGCTCATCCCCGCCGAGGCGGGGAGCAGGCTCCTGCCGAGCCCTGATTCAAGCCGATCGGGCCATCCCCGCCTGGTGCGGGGACCACCTCACACCTGCACGCGACGCTCGACCACATCGACGAGCTTGGCCAGCGCCTCGTCACGGGCGATGCCGTTCTCCTGCGAGCCGTCGCGGTAGCGGAAGGAGACCGTGCCGGCGTTCATGTCGTCGTCGCCGACGATGATCATGAACGGGACCTTCTGCTTCTGCTGGTTCCTGATCTTCTTCTGCATACGGTCGGAGGACGCGTCGACCTCGACCCGCAGGCCCTTCTTCTTCGCCTCCGCGGCGAACTCCTGCAGGTACTCGACGTGCGCGTCGCCGATCGGGATGCCGACCGCCTGCACCGGCGCCAGCCACGGCGGCATCGCGCCCGCGTAGTGCTCCAGCAGCACGGCGAAGAAGCGCTCGATGCTGCCGAACAGCGCGCGGTGGATCATCACCGGACGGTGCTTGGTGCCGTCGGGGCCGGTGTACTCGAGGTCGAAGCGCTCGGGCAGGTTGAAGTCCAGCTGCACGGTCGACATCTGCCAGGTGCGGCCGATCGCGTCCTTTGCCTGGACGGAGATCTTCGGGCCGTAGAACGCGGCGCCGCCCGGGTCCGGGACCAGCGGAAGGCCCTGCTTCTCGGCCACCTGCCGCAGGGTCTCGGTGGCTTCCTCCCAGACCTCGTCCGACCCGACGAACTTCTCCGGGTCCTTGGTGGACAGCTCCAGGTAGAAGTCGGTCAGACCGTAGTCGCGCAGCAGGTTCAGCACGAAGGTCAGCGTCGAGTCGAGCTCGTCCGCCATCTGCTCCTTGGTGCAGTAGATGTGCGCGTCGTCCTGCGTGAAGCCGCGGGCACGGGTCAGACCGTGCACCACACCCGACTTCTCGTACCGGTACACGGTCCCGAACTCGAAGAGGCGCAGGGGCAGTTCACGGTAGGACCGGCCCCGCGCGTCGAAGATCAGGTTGTGCATCGGGCAGTTCATGGGCTTGAGGTAGTAGTCCACGCCCTCGTCGAGCTGCATGGGCGGGTACATGCCCTCGGCGTACCAGTCCAGGTGGCCCGAGGTCTCGAAGAGCTTCCCCTTGGTGGCATGGGGGCTGTAGACGAACTCGTAGCCCTCCTCCTCGTGGCGCTTGCGCGAGTAGTCCTCCATGACACGGCGGATGATGCCGCCCCGGGGGTGGAAGACGGCGAGGCCCGAGCCGATCTGCTCGGGGATGGAGAACAGGTCGAGCTCGTTGCCGAGCTTGCGGTGGTCGCGCTTCTCGGCCTCGGCGAGGAAGTCGAGGTGCGCCTTCAGCTCGTCCTTCGACGGCCAGGCGGTGCCGTAGATGCGCTGGAGCATCGGGTTCTTCTCGCTGCCGCGCCAGTATGCGGCCGCGTTGCGCATCAGCTTGAAAGCCGGGATGTTCCGGGTGGTGGGCAGGTGCGGACCGCGGCAGAGGTCCTTCCAGCACAGCTCGCCGGTCTTGGCGTCCAGGTTGTCGTACATGGTCAGCTCGCCCGAGCCGACCTCCACGTCCGCCCCGTCCTCGCTCGTTGCCGAGCCCTTGAGGCCGATGAGCTCCAGCTTGTACGGCTCGTCCGCGAGCTCCTCGCGCGCGGCCTCGTCGGTGACGACGCGGCGCGAGAAGCGCTGGCCGCGCTTCTGGATCTCCTGCATCTTCTTCTCGATGGCCTTGAGGTCATCGGGGTGGAAGGGCTTCTCGACGTCGAAGTCGTAGTAGAAGCCGTCCTTGACCGGCGGGCCGATGCCGAGCTTCGCCTCCGGGAACAACTCCTGCACGGCCTGCGCCATGACGTGCGCGGTGGAGTGGCGCAGGATGTTGAGGCCGTCCTCGGAGGAGATCTCGACGGGCTCGACCTCCTCGCCGTCCTTCGGCTCGTACGCGAGGTCCTTCAGCTCGCCGCCCACGCGCGCGGCGACGACGGTGCGCTCGGGGAAGAGGTCGGCGGCCGTAGTGCCCGTCGTCACCACGCGCTCTTCCCGCTCGGAATCGCGTTGGATGATCACACGGACGTCTGACACCGGTCTCTCCTGACTGAAGGCGGATGCGTACCCGATGGGGGTGCGTACGCACTCGGAATCGTACCGAGCCGGAGGGACCACTCGCGAAACGGTTAAGGAGCCGGGGCGGGCCCTATCCGTCCTCCTCCTGCTCGCCCGCCTCCTCGAAGAAGTCGAGGTTCTCCTGGAGCGACTTCATCAGCCGGTCCCGATCCGCCTCGTCCACCGGAACCGGCACCAGGCCGGAGGCGTCGGTGAGCCGCCGGAAGCCGCCCCGGCTCTCCAGCCGTCCGGCCACCCGGATCGGCAGGCCGACCAGGTGCGCATGGCCGGCCGTGCGGTACGCGTCCTCGTCCAGTGCCACCCGGATGTGGGGGACGTCCGCGCCGGCCAGCACCCGCAGCCGTACAGTGCCGGAGCCGCGCGGTCCCGAGCGCCGCATCCGCACGACGGTGCCGGTGATGCGCACGGGCACGGACGGCTCGTCCTGGAGGTAGCGGGCGCCGGCCGCGCGCAGTGCCGGTAGATCGCCAGGCGAGAACTCGACGGGTTCCATGCGCGCCGCGCAGCCCTGCGGCACTCCGGCGGCGGGTGACCAGGCGAGCGCGATCCGGGCGCCCTCCGAGCCCCGCACCAGGGCGATGACCGACTCGGTCAGCTCTCGGCTCACCCCGGCGTGGACCGCCGCGTCGAAGGCCTCCATCCCGCCGGTCGCGCGCTGGTAGTCGACGGCCTCCCGCGCCGCCTGCAGCGCGTGGCAGAGCCGGACCGCGAGGGCCCGTCCGGACTGCACGGGCACGAAGGCGGTCAGGGTCCGGCCGCCCGGCGCGGGCCCGACGAGGACACCTTCGAGGAGGGCCTGGGCCTGCCTGCGGTGGCGGGCGCCGTAGTAGCCGGCGCGGCCCCGGGCGGCGAGCGCCCCCGCCAGCAGCATCTGCCGGGCGGCGGAGCGGAGCTGCTCCTGGACGGTCCACTGTGCCGTGCCCGACGAACCCGTCAGGGGTGTGTCACGCCACCAGCGGATTTCGTCGCTGGGGACGGTGAGCCCCACGAGGACATCCCTCGCGGACGGTGCGGCGCTGCGGAGGAGGGCCGTGATCGCCTCACCGAGCAGGTCCTCGCAGTCGGGGAAGGCCTTGCTCTCGGGTACGAGCAGGCTGGTGCCGCCGGTGGCGGGCCCCGGCGGGGTCCAGCGGGTGTAGCGCCCGGCGGCGCCACCGCGGCGGCGCCAGCCGTGCCGGTCCAGCAGCGCACCGAGGACGACGGGGTCGACGTCGGCCGGGTCCGGTTCCACCGCTCCCAGCCAGGGTCCGGAGGGCTCCGTGGCGCCCGGGCGGGGGCGCACATGCTCATCGAAGGGCTGGTGCATCAGGGTCTCCCTCCAGCCCCGACACGCGTCATGATCTCGCAGAGCGCTCGGTCGTCGAAGATCCGCGAGGTCGGGATGCGCACGGTGGTCCTGCGCCTGCCGGTCACGGGTTGGCCGGCCAGGTTGGTCCAGTAGCAGCAGTGCCTCAGGTCGAGCCGGTCGTGACTGGCGCGCAGCCACTCGTCCTGCGTTCTGGGGACGAGCATCACGACCAGGATCTTGTGCACGGAGACCGGGGTGCGGGCCAGCTTCACCAGGTGGTCGTTGTCGAGCGTGAAGGAGAACGCGGGCCCCGGCGGGTGCGGCGGGATCTGGTACGTGCACTTGAGCTGCACCTTGATGGTCACTTCGTCGTCGACCGTGTGTCCGGCCGAGCTGTGGCTGACATGCCAGTCGATGCCGTTGTCGGGAAACGGCTGGGAGAGCGAACACCCCGCCGCGGCTGCGACGGCATGCAGATAGCCCACCTGGAGCGTCTCCATACAGGCGGTGGTGGCGAGTGCTCCGCGCAGCGGGACCGTCCGCTGGGGCGGGGGGCACCTCCCGCTTGCGGGGGACAGCCCTCCCGGCTCGGGCTGGGCGAGCGCCATGGCAATTTCCTTCCCCGTCACCTGTGTTGTCACCGGCCTGCGTACGGTGCAAACAGCCCGGGTATCACCGATTCGGGCAGGGGTTGTCGCCATCTGCCGCTTACGTGCGAGGAGTTCGGGGATGACGCACTGGTATGACGGCCCCCTGGCCGCATTTGACACAGAGACAACCGGAGTGGACGTCGAGCAGGACCGGATCGTGTCGGCGGCGCTCGTGGTCCAGGACGCGCCCGGCGGGCGGCCGAGGATCACCCGCTGGCTGGTGAATCCGGGGGTGCCCGTGCCGCCGGGAGCCGTCGAGGTTCACGGCCTGACCGACGACCATCTGCAGCGCAACGGCCGTTGGCCGGCGCCGGTGATGGAGGAGATAGCCAGGTCGCTGGCCGAGCAGTGCGCTGCCGCCCGCCCGCTGGTGGTGATGAACGCGCCGTTCGATCTGACGCTGCTGGACCGGGAGTTGAGGCGCCATCGTGCCTCGTCGCTGAGCCGCTATCTGGACCGTTCGCCGCTGTGCGTGCTGGATCCGCGGGTGCTGGACAAACATCTGGACCGCTATCGCAAGGGCCGGCGGACACTCGCCGACCTGTGCGCGCAGTACGAGGTGGTGCTGGACGGCGCCCATGACGCCGCGGCGGACGCGCTGGCGGCGCTCGAGGTCGTCCGGGCGGTCGGCCGGCGCTTCGCGGCGCGGATGGAGCGCCTCTCGCCGGCGGAGCTGCACACGTTGCAGGCGGTGTGGCACGCGGCGCAGGCGCGGGGACTGCAGGCGTGGTTCGCGCGCAGCGGCACTCCCGAGGCTGTCGACCCGGCGTGGCCGCTGCGTCCGGACCTGCCGGCCGCGGCCTGACCCCGGGGCGGGAATGAGCAAGGCCGGTCCGTCGATGACGGACCGGCCTCTCCCGGTGGGCGATACTGGGTTCGAACCAGTGACCTCTTCGGTGTGAACGAAGCGCTCTCCCACTGAGCTAATCGCCCGGGAACGCACTGAACCATACAGTGCCCTGCGGGCTTCCTTCAAACTCCTTCCAGGTACGCCTCGAGCCCTCGCCGCCCGGCGCGCATCATCAGCGCGTGGTTGGCGCGGAAGACCGGTCGGCAGGGCACGGCCAGCCTTCTCATCAGGGGCCGGCGCACCACCACCTCCTGTTCGTAGAGCGCGAGGGTGCCGCGGCCGCCCGCCCGAACCGTCCATCGCGACCAGCCGTCGAGATCGCCCGTCATGCCCATCTCCAGCACACCGGCCACCGGGTCGCGGCGCCGTCCGCGGGCGGTGATGCGGAGGTCGTACGGGAGCACGGAGCGCAGGCGTGCGGTGCCCGACTCGCCGTCGGTGGTGGCCACCTCGCGTACCTGCGGCCACCACAGGGGATAGTCCCCGGCTCTGGACAGCACTTCGTAGACCGTTTCCGGCGCGGCGGGCAGATCCCAGGTGGTGCGGAAGCGGTAGTGGCTCCAGTCCATGGGCCCAGTCTGCGCCCCTCAGCGGGGATACTCACGCGGAATTGAGTATCCGCGCCCATACCGCGGGCTGTGGCGGGGGCCACACTTCCGGCCATGGACAACGTGCCACCACCGGCCGAGGAGCTGGGGATACTCGACCGCGAACTGCGGCAACTGGACGCCCGGCGGGCGCAGTTGCTGACCCGCAGGGCCTGGCTGCTCGCCGCGCTGCAACCGCCTGTCGCCCCGGGCGCCCCGCCCGCGCCGCCGCGGGCCGGTTTCGGCCCGCCCAATTCCGCTCCGGGCGGTTTCGGCCGGCCTTTCGCCGCCCCGGCCGGGCCGGACACTTCCCCGCCCGGCGTGCAGAACGTGCTGCTGACGCTCGGCGGCATCCTGCTGACCGTCGCGGCGATCGCCTTCACCCTGGTCAGTTGGGGGGCCATGGGCATCGGCGGCCGCTCCGCCGTGCTCGGCGCCGTGACGGTGGCGGCGCTCGGCACCCCGTACGCGCTGCTGCGCCGTGGGCTCGTCGCGACGGCCGAGTCGATCGCCGTGCTGGGCCTGGTGCTCATGGTGCTCGACGCGTACGCCTTGCACCGTGCTGTGCTGCCGGAGACGGATGGACTCGGTTACGCGGCCTTCGCCTCGGCCGCGCTCGCCGCGCTGTGGTCCGCGTACGGCCTGTGGCTGCCGCGCCTTCACACACCGCTGCCCGCGGCCGTGGTGGCCGCCCAGCTCCCGCTGCCGCTCTGGGCCCTGACCGCCGGCGCCGGCGCACCGCCCATGGAGTGGGCGCTGTTGCTGACCGCCGCGCTGGACGTCGCCGTCGTGGTGTGGACGCGGCCGGTCCCGGTGAGGGTCACCGCAGGTGTCGCGGCGGCGGTGACGGGCGGCGGAGCACTGCTGATCGGCGCCTTCCGGTCGCTGGCGGCCGACTCCCCGTCGGCTGCCGCGAATCCGGCGGTGCTGCTGGTCGCGGCGGCGGCCGTCGCTCTGTTCACGGCGTGGCGCGTCCCGGCCGTCGCCGGTGTCTCTGCGGTGGCGGGTCTCGCGGCGGTAGCGGGTGTCGGCGGCGTCGTCCGCGCGACGGTTCCCGGCGTCGGCTGGGCGGTCATCGGCTACCTGCTGTGCGGGACCGCGCTGATGGCCGTCGTACGGGCCCCGGTGCCGCGGCGCCTGCTGCCGGGTCTGGCGGGCGCGTCCGCCGTGGTGCATGCGGCATCGGCCCTGATGGCCCTGCCGTTGTCGGCGCTGGCGCTGGCGGGCCCGGTGACGGCATTGACGGACGTCTGGTCCGGTACGTCGCCGCTGCCGGATCCCGACTCCACGGCAACGACCCTGCTCCCGGCGCCTCTTGCGCTGCTGATCACCGCGGCGGTCCTGGTGGCGGCCTCCCATGACCGCGGCACGCCCTCCGCCGCGGACGCCACCGGCTCCCAGCCGCCGTCGGCGGCGACCGGCACCATGTGGCCGGCGCGGGGCGACCGGCTGCGTACTGCCGCCCGTTGCGGTGCCCTGGTGCTGGTCTGGGCGGCGTTCGTCGCGGTGCCGGTCGTGTTCGGCTTCGGGCACTCCGCCGCTGTCCTCTGGCAGCTGGCGCCGACCCTGGGCCTGCCGGCCGCCGCCGCGTGGCGACAGTCCGGTGCCATGACGTCGACCGCTCTGGCGTGCGCGCTGACCGGGTCGGTGAGCGTCGCGCTGCTCTCGCTCGCGACTCGCCCCGCGACCTTCGCCGTCCTCGGAGTGCTGGTGGGGGCCTGCGTGGTGGCCGCCGTAAGGGCGCGTGGTCCGCTGCAGGCCCTGCTCGCCTGCACGGCGACCGTCTTCGCGACGGGCTTCGCCGGAGCCGCCGCCGCGGCCCTGGAGCTTCCGGCACACCGGGCCGCGCCGCTGCTCCTCACCGTCCCGGCGCTCACGGCGCTCCTGGGCGCCCGGCTGCGGCGTCACCCGGCGGCCCTCCCCGTGGAGGTCACCGGCTCAGGGGCCGCACTCGTCGCGCTGCTGCTCGCGGCGGGCCACCTGCCCACGCTCGCCCTGGTTCTCGCGCTGTGCGGAGTCATCGCCGCCGGAACGGCCGTGCGAGCCGAGCGGCGCCCGGTCGCCGGGTATCTGGCGGTGGCGCTGTTCGTCCTGGCGACGTGGGTGCGGCTGGCCGCCTCCGACGTCGTGGCGCCCGAGGCGTACTCGCTGCCCGTCACGGTTCCCGCGCTGGCGGTCGGTGCACTGCGCCGCCGCAAGGACCCGCAGGCATCGTCCTGGACGGCGTACGGGCCGGGCCTGGCCGCGACTCTCGTGCCGAGCCTCGTCGCCGCGTGGGGCGACGAGCACTGGCTGCGCCCGCTGCTGCTGGGGGTCGCGGCGCTCGCCGTCACGCTCGCCGGCGCCAGGCTGCGGCTGCAGGCGCTGCTGATGCTCGGTGGCGCGGTCCTGGCCCTGGATGCCCTGCACGAGCTCGCCCCGTACGTGGTGCAGGCCGTCGGCGCTCTGCCCCGCTGGCTTCCGCCGGCTCTGGTCGGCCTGCTGCTCCTTGCCGTGGGAGCGACGTACGAGCAGCGCCTGCGGGACGCCCGCAAGCTGCGGGAGAGCCTTGGTCGTATGCGGTGACGGGGAAACGCCGCAGGCCCCGGAGACGTGTCGGTCTCCGGGGCCCGCGGTCCGGGTGGGCGATACTGGGTTCGAACCAGTGACCTCTTCGGTGTGAACGAAGCGCTCTCCCACTGAGCTAATCGCCCGGGCGCAGCGCAAACATTACCGCATGTCAGCTGGTCCTCAGGACCACTGTGGTGTCACTCGTCGATCTTCCACGGCATGGCGATCCCGAACTTCCACAGGTAGATGCCGACCAGCACCGCGATGATCACCAGACCGATCGTGGTGAGGATGATGTTCCGGCGTCGCACCTTCGGGTCGAGCGCCCTCTGGGCGGCCTCGGTGACCTTGCGCTTGGTCCAGCGCAGCACCAGCTGGGCCCAGACGAACTCCGTCGCCCAGATCGCCATGCCGCCGAAGATGACCACCCAGCCGGGTCCGGGCAACACCAGCATCGAGACACCGGCGCCGACGACGGCGAGGCCGACGACGAAGACACCGACCTGCCAGCTCACGTGCAGCGTCCTGGACCGCTTGATGAAGTGCGGCGCCCTCGAGCCGAGCGCCGGTTCCTCCTTCGCCCCTTCCGGGAGCGGCTCGGCCGCTCCGTCCGTCACGTCCCCCGTCGCGGGGCGGGCCGTCGTCGCCGCGACGGCCTCGTCCCGCTCGTCACTCTCCGCGTTCATGAATCCAAACCTACCGGATGGAACGCGATCACCAGAATGGCCGTATAACGCAAAGTAATACACCGCCGTACGAGCGACCTGAACGATCCCAAAACGGTCAGAGGGGTTTACAACGGCACCGTAGGTGGCATGTCGATTTCGCCGACGTGCGAATCCCCGAGCGCACACTGAGCGAAAGGCCCTGGCGCTTATGAACACCACGGTCAGCTGCGAGCTGCACCTGCGCCTCGTTGTATCGAGCGAGTCATCACTGCCTGTACCCGCGGGCCTGCGGTATGACACGGCCGATCCTTATGCCGTGCACGCCACCTTCCACACCGGAGCCGAGGAGACGGTCGAGTGGGTTTTCGCCCGCGATCTTCTTGCCGAGGGGCTGCACCGGCCCACCGGCACGGGCGACGTACGAGTCTGGCCGTCCCGCAGCCACGGTCAGGGCGTCGTCTGCATCGCGCTGAGCTCCCCGGAGGGCGAAGCCCTGCTCGAGGCCCCGGCGCGGGCCCTGGAGTCGTTCCTCAAGCGGACGGACGCCGCGGTGCCACCCGGCACCGAGCATCGACACTTCGATCTCGATACGGAGCTGTCGCACATTCTGGCCGAAAGCTGAGCCGAAGTCCGGCCGGCGGAAAACTGCCCGGCGCCGTCCGACTCGGGGAGACGGCGCCGCGCGGACAACCACATATGGCGATCACAGCGCCGTCGTCGCGGAATCCACCGCGGCGACGGCGCCGGTGCGCTCTCGACACGAACCGATAGAGTTCAGCGCAATTCGGCGGGCACCGGCCCGCATCCGGCCAGGGAGCGAATTCGTGCTGATCCCCCACGACACCCGTATCGCCCTCGACACCGTCGTCGATCTGGTGAACACCGCACCTGAGGGCGATCGGGACGACGGGCTGACGGACGTCGAGGCGCTGTACGGCTTCGTGCGGAGTCACGACGTCAGCGGTGTGGGGGATCTGACCCAGCGGGATCTCAAGGCGGTGCACGGCGTCCGGTCGCTGTTCGCGTCGGTGTTCGCGGCGCCCGACAGCAGGACCGCCGCCGAGGTGATCAACCGCCTGGTGGCCGCGGCGGGGACGACTCCGCAGCTCACGGACCACGACGGCTATGACTGGCATGTGCACTACTTCGCGCCGGGCGCGTCGGTCGCCGACCACCTGGCGGCGGACTGCGGGATGGCGCTGGCGTTCATCGTCGTTGCGGGTGAGCAGGAGCGGCTGCGGCGGTGCGAGGCGCCGGACTGCGGGCGCGCCTTCGTGGACCTGTCGCGCAATCGCTCCCGCCGCTACTGCGACAGCCGCACGTGCGGCAACCGCCTGCACGTCGCCGCCTACCGGGCGCGCCGCAAGGCCGCCGGCTGACCGGACCGGGACGCCTCACCGCGGCGTCACAGCCAGAAGAGGTCGTGCACGGCGGCCATCAGCAGCAGGACACCGATCACTCCGAGGAAGATCATCAGGGGCGGCTGGGAGAGCGCGAAGAGGCATCCGCGCGGCTCCTGGGTCGGTACGGGGGGCTGCCCCCGGGAGGTATCGAGCATCTCGGGGGTGATGATGACGCAGCCCGCACCCCGATGATCGACCAACACACCCACCGGGCAGGCTCGTTCATCACATCCCGTGGCACGGATCGGTGCGGGGCCGCCGGAGCGGGGGTCGGGTCAGATGCCGTGCTTCTTGAGGATCGCCTCGATGTCGCTGAAGTCGTCGTCCGTGCCGGATGCCTTCGGGCGAGTGGCCTTGGGGTCGGCGGCGGCCGGACCGGGCCGGCCGAGCGAGGGCCGGGACGCGGCGGGCTCGACCGCGTCGCGGCGGGCGGCAGCGGCGGCGGCCTTGCGCTCCTTGCGGCTTCCACCCGTACGTCGCTCAACGGCCCGTGTGGTCATGAACAGCAGCCACGCGCCGCCGAGGAGGCCGAAGCCGATCCAGGCGGTCGGGCTGAAGGCCGTGCCGACCACCCAGTCGACCGCGCCGGTCAGCACCAGGCCGAGCGGCACGAGGGAGTAGGCGGCGATACGCGCCGCCGGGAGAAAGCGCCTGCGGTAGGCCGTGATCGCGGCGATGCCCAGGCCCGCCGCGGACACCGCGGAACAAATGGTCTCGGCCAGCATCCGGTCCTCCAGGGCATAGCGCGGCATGAGCGGTGTGTCCCTTCCATCCTGCACCGCCCCACCCTGTCCGGGCCATGGTGCGACGCCCCACCCGGAACATCTGGGGGACATCTCCGGGGTGCTCTCCTCCCGAGGTCCCGGTTCCGGCGCGGGCGTCCGGGCTGGGAGACTGGCCGTATGAGCGACTCCACGACCGGCTCCCCCGTCGTCCTCGACGTCTGGTGCGAGCTCCAGTGCCCCGACTGCCGCAGCGCCCTGGAGGACCTGCGCGCCCTGCGCGCCCGCTACGGCGACCGGCTCGAGCTGAGGCTGCGGCACTTCCCCCTCGACAAGCACAAGCACGCCTTCGCCGCCGCGCAGGCCGCAGAGGAGGCCGCAGCGCAGAGCAAGGGCCGGCCGTACGTGGAAGCAGTCCTGGCGCGCACCGAGGAGCTGGCGGCGAAGGGCGAGCCGTTCCTGCTGGAGGTGGCCCGCGAACTGGGCCTGGACACCGAGGAGTTCGACACCGCGCTGATCGACGGGCGGCACATCCTGATCGTCGACGCCGACCAGGCGGAGGGCAAGGCCGTCGGCGTGACCGGCACGCCGACGTACGTCATCGACGGGCAGCGCCTCGACGGCGGCAAGAGCCAGGAGGGGCTGCGGGCCCGGATCGAGGAGATCGTGGACCGGCTGCTCGCCGGGCAGGAGTGAGCCGGGGCCGCCCTAGAGGAGCCGTTTGACGAAGTTGCGGTGGGTGGTGCGGTAGCCGAGGGACTCGTAGAGGGCGAGTGCGGGAGTGTTGCCCTCGAAGACGTGCAGGGCGATCCGCCGGTGTCCGGTCCCTGCCGCGATCCGCTCGGCGAGCAGCATCAGGGCACGTCCGTAGCCCCGGCCGCGGTGGTCCGGTGCGACCTCGACGTCGAAGACGTATCCACCCTCCTGGCCGGGGCGCACCTCGGTCTCCGAGACCCAGACATGACCGACCGCGGTGCCATCGGCGATCAGGTAGTGGATGTGGGTGCCGGGGGTCGCGTGGCCGTCCGGGAGGAGCTGCCTGTGGACCGCCTCGGAGCGGGCGAGGGCCTCCTCCTCGGGCACGCCGCGGGAGATCCAGTCCTGGGCGAACTGCCGCAGGGCGTGCGATCGCCAGCGGTCGAACTCCTCCTCCCCCATGGGCCGGCTCTCGACCCCGTCGGGCAGCGTCGGTGGAGGCCCCAGGGGCTCCTTGAGCATGTTGCGGCCCCGCTCGGTGTAGCCGAGCGCGGCGGCCATGCGCAGTGCGGGGGCCGCGTCGGCCGGGATGGAGGCACGCACCTCGGTGCAGTTCCAGCCGCGCAGCACCTCTTCGGCCGCGAGGGCGGCGACGGTGCCGCGGCCCCGTCTGCGGTCCGCGTCGTCGATGCGCAGCGACCGCACCTGGCCGACCGGGCGGCCCGCGCCGGGGTCCGTTGCGAGTTCGACCACGCCGACGGGCCTGCCGTTGACGCAGACGTCGTAGGTGCGTGCGGTGGCGCCGGTGTCGTCGCGCTGAATCGGCCCGGTGGGCCGCAGGGTTGTGGTCATCGAGGAGTTTCTACCTGCCCCGCGGCTGTCCGACACCAGGTTTTTCGACGGCCCCGGGGCTCACAGGGACTTGGGGTCGCGGTCCGCCGCCGCGCGCTCCTCGAAGACGCGCATGGCCTTCGTCGTCACGGGGCCCGGCGTCCCGGGGACGTCACGGCCGTCGACGCGCCGCACCGCCTGGACGTCGCGGAGCGTGGAGGTCAGAAAGATCTCCTCCGCGCTGTGGAGTACGTCCATGGGCAGGTCCGTCTCCTTGGCGCCCGTCCACTCGACGGTCAGCGCGCGGGTGATGCCGGCGAGGCACCCGGAGGAGACCGGCGGGGTGTGCAGTTCGCCGTCCAGGACGACGAAGACGTTGGAGCCGGTGCCTTCGCAGAGCTGCCCGACCGTGTTGGCGAACAGGGCTTCGGAGGCGCCCTGGTCGTGCGCCTTCGCGAGCGCCACCACGTTCTCCGCGTACGACGTGGTCTTCAGCCCGGTCAGCGCACCGCGTTCGTTACGGGTCCAAGGGACTGTGATCACCGCGGTGGTGTCGGGGCGTCGGACGCTCTCGCCCACGGCGACGACCAGCGTCGGGCCGTCGGTGCCGCGGTCGGAGCCCAGGGGCGAGAGCCCGCCGGTGTAGGTGATGCGCAGCCTGCCGAGCGGCATCGGGTTGGCGTCCAGTACGGCGGTGCAGGCGTGCCGCACCTCGTCGAGGTCGGGCTCGGTGAGCCCGAGGCCTTTGGCGGAGCGGGCCAGCCGTTCCAGGTGGCGGGTGAGGGCGAAGGGCCGACCGTCCACCGCCTTCACGGTCTCGAAGATGCCGTCGCCCACGGTCATTCCGTGGTCGAGCACGGAGACCCGGGCGTTCTCCAGGTCCGTGAGCGCGCCGTTGACCCAAACCTTCATGGCGACCTTCATCGAGTTGTCCTTCCACTTGCCGCGTACGCGCCCGACGCTACCGCCAGCAGCCGGGATGCCTTGAGTTCCGTCTCGGCCCACTCGCGTTCCGGGTCGGAGCCCCAGGTGATTCCGGCGCCGGTGCCGAAGCGCAGGGTGCTGTCCGTGCGGTCGATCCAGAAGGTGCGTATGCCGACCGCGAGCTCCGCCGTGCCCTGGTCGGCGTCGACCCAGCCGATGCCGCCGCAGTACGGACCGCGTGGCGCGGTCTCGAGAGCCTTGATGATGTTCAGTGCGCTGGACTTGGGTGCACCCGTGACGGATCCCGGCGGGAAGGTGGCCTCGAGCAGCTCGCGCCATCCCGCTCCCTGCGCAAGGGTGCCGCGCACGGTGGAGACGAGGTGCACCAGTCCGGGATGGGGCTCGATCGCGCAGAGGGCGGGGACGGTGACGCTGCCGGTGGAGCAGACGCGACCCAGATCGTTGCGGACGAGGTCCACGATCATGACGTTCTCCGCGTGGTCCTTCTCCAGCAGATCGTCGGCCGTACGGCCCGTCCCCTTGATCGGCCCCGACTCGACGGTGTCCGCCTCGCGACGCAGATACAGCTCGGGCGAGGCCGTGGCGATCTCCACACCGTGCGCGGGCAGCCGGATCGTTCCTGCGTACGGCGCCGGGTTGCCCCGCGCCAGCAGGGCGGTCAGCTCGTCGACGTCCGCCGTGGCCGGGTCCGGCAGCGGTGCGGACAGGACTCGGCAGAGATTGGCCTGGTAGACCTCGCCCGCCGCGATGTGCTCGCGGATACGCCGCACGCCGGCGACGTAGCCGGCGCGGTCCAGCGAGCTCGTCCACCCCTCCACGGCGGGCCCCTGCCACCGGCCGGGGACGGGCTCGGGGACCGGCGCGCTCCGGACGTCCCCGAAGCGGGCACAGGTCAGCCGGCCCTCGAAGTCTGCCGCGACGGCCCAGAACCCGGTGGAGTCGAGGGCTGCGGGGTCGCTGGTGACATCCCGGAGGTCGGTGGCGACGAGGGAGCCGAAGCGGGCCAGAGGAGCAAGGTCATGCACGTTGTTGAGTCTATGACCGGCGAGGATGCGGTGCGGATGAGCGTCCGGCGGGCCGCCGGTGCCTCGCGGGTGAACCGCAGGTGGGCCGCCGCCCGGCCGCCGTGGAGCGAACACACGTCGGCAAGCTGCACAAACGCGTTTTTGTACTGGCCCGGGAATCCGCTAGAGTTCAACTCGTCGCCGGGACGCGCAAGCGGATCGGACCCGACAAGCGGACGTGGCTCAGTTGGTAGAGCATCACCTTGCCAAGGTGAGGGTCGCGAGTTCGAATCTCGTCGTCCGCTCGAGAAGGGGGATCTTCCCGAACCCCTGCACTCCGGGTGGAGTGGCCGAGAGGCGAGGCAACGGCCTGCAAAGCCGTCTACACGGGTTCAAATCCCGTCTCCACCTCCAAGGACGATTAGCTCAGCGGGAGAGCGCTTCCCTGACACGGAAGAGGTCACTGGTTCAATCCCAGTATCGTCCACTGGATCCGCGAGGATCCGAGCGCGATTAGCTCAGCGGGAGAGCGCTTCCCTGACACGGAAGAGGTCACTGGTTCAATCCCAGTATCGCGCACGCAGTACGCTGTAGGCAGTAACCCGTTACACGTGGCAGGTCACCCTGCGCGATTAGCTCAGCGGGAGAGCGCTTCCCTGACACGGAAGAGGTCACTGGTTCAATCCCAGTATCGCGCACCGCCCGAAGCCCCCGGTCGTCTTCACGGCCGGGGGCTTCGTCGTTCACCCGCCGTTCGCGAACTCACGGCGGAGAACTCACGACGCGACTCACGAAGAGAAGAGCATCCGCCCGAAGCTGCGCTGACGGTAGTGGCCGTGGTGGCCGCCGTGGTGACCGCCATGCTGCGGTGCGCCCCACGCCGGCGCGGCAGGAGCGGGCGCGGCCGGGTAGCCCTGGGCCGGCGGCGCGGGCGGCGCCTGCTGGGTCCACTGGGACTCGAGACGGGTCAGGGACTCAAGCTCCCCGTAGTCGAGAAATATGCCCCGACAGCCGCTGCACTGCTCGATCTGAACGCCGTTGCGGTTGTACGTGTGCATCGCTGCATGACACTTGGGACACTGCATCGTCGGCTCAGCTCCTCGCCGTTCGGTCGACATCGCCGGAATGCATGCCCGGCGACGAGAGTTTCACCCTACGACGGAGCGATGGCTTCCAACTCGGGTGGCAGTGTCCCGATTCGGGTACAGGCGTCGATCACCTCCTGCTCCACCTCGTCCGGTTGACGCTGCTCCGCCGCAGCCCTGGCCAGAGCGAGTGCGGCGGTCTGAACGGTCAGCGCCCGTGCCGGAACGTCCAGTTGAGGCCAGGGGTCTCCGGCGGCCGGGACCGCCGGGCCTTGTGCGGCGGTGTACGCCCCGAGGAAGCGCTGCCAGACCTCCGGCGGCAGGAGCCCCGCCGCGAACCAGGCCGCCGGGCGGGCGAGGTCCCAGGCGGGATCGCCGAGACCGAGGTCGTCGACGTCGATCAGCAGCCAGCGGCCGTCCGGTGCGGGGTGGCGTACGAGCTGACCCAGATGCAGGTCGCCGTGGCACACGGCGCCACGGCGCGGGGACGGCACCTCGCCGCGTGCCCAGGCGGGCAACCGCGCCCAGGCACGCCGGACGTCGGGCGCGGCCGGGTGGTCCCCGGCGGCCGCCTCCATGCGGTCCATCGCGGCGGCGGCCTTCGCCGGGCCGCGATGGACCGGGAGCGGGCCGGGGAGCTGCGCCGGCTCGATGCGATGCAGACGGGCCAGCAGGGCTGCGGCGGCCTCCCAGGGGGCGGCGTCCGGGTCCGCCGGGTCGACGGGGGTGCCGTAGGGCCACGCTGTGACAGGCCGGTCCTGCGGCGCGGCGACCCTCCCGCGCGGGAGCGGGAGGGGCGGCAGCAGGATCTCGGCGAAGGCGGGGTGGGCGGCCAGGGCGAGGCGGGCGCGGTGGGCGTCGCGGTCGGTGTCGGGGGCGTGGGCCTTGGCGACGGCGGTGCCGTGTCGGACGACGATGCCGTCGGGGCGGTCGGCGAGCGTCTCGCCGGAGTAGGAGCCGGGGGTGCCGGGAGCTTCGTCGGTGTCCTCGCGGGTGCCGCAGGCTCGGCAGGTGGCGCGGGGGTTGGCGAGGTGGGCGGCGTCGCGGGCGACGTCGGCCAGGGCGCGTACGACGGGTCCGGTCACCGCTGGAGCGTATCCCGGGGTCCGCAATGCGCGATGGCCGGTCAGCTCCCCAGCTGACCGGCCAAACGCTGCCGTCCGCCGCACCCCCGTCCCCACGGGGCTGTTGGCCGGATGTCCCCGACCCGGACCGCTCTTCCGGGCCCGGGGCGCCTTTCAGCGCCCCAGCATCACGCCCACGGACGACGCCTGTGTGACCACCGCATCCCAGCCGCCGAAGACGACCACGAGCAGTGCCGCGAGGGGAAGGACCATGGCTGTCGCCACCAGCGGGTGCCGGGTGCCGGACGGGCGGGCGCCGAACGCGGCGGATGCCCTGCGTCCCTGCGTGCGGATCATCGTCCGCGTTGCCGTGTCCGCCATGGTCCTTCTCCTGTCGTGGTTGGCAGCGGCGGGTGTCTGACCTCGGGGGACGAGTGCTGCACCCGCCGCTTGACACCAACATTAAGGAAGCGGAGGGGCCCGGGCGTCATGCCCTCGTACCGATTGGCGGGCCTCCCGGAGGATGAGCCGTCACCCTCCGGTGTACTCCCCAGGGTGGAGACGCCGCTTCGGGAGTTGGGGTCTTCCCCGAGGGGCGCGCTCAGTCGGTGGCGTCCTCGCGCGGGACCGGCTGCTCCACCAGGGCCAGTACGCGATTGGCCATGAACCGGGCCGTGCGGACGGCGGTCCCGGTGCGAGTGACTTCGCTCACTTCGACCACCCCTCTGCGGACCGCCGTCTCCACCCTGCGGCCCGCCCGGCTTGCCACCACTTCGTATGTACGGGTCGTGTCCCCCGCGTCCACGACTATCTCCACGCGGTCACCCTTCATCGATCCAATCCCCCTTCTGCGACGAGGCGTTGAGATCTCGCACGGATCGGCGAAGGCAAATCCGGCCTTCGCTGACCACCCCTCAAGTGTCCCACCGGGCACTGACAATCGATCGGCTCACGAGGGCGCGGCCTATGAGCGCACCGGCACGGCGGTACGTAAGCTGTGCCACGTCAAAAGCGGACGACCGGGCAGCGGGGTGGGGGCTCCCCCACCGTAGGTAGGGGACGGACATGGCGATGATGCGGCTCCGGCGCGAGGACCCGCGTGTCGTCGGCTCGTTCAGGCTGCACCGGCGGCTCGGCGCGGGCGGAATGGGCGTCGTGTACCTGGGGTCGGACCGGCGGGGCCAGCGGGTCGCGCTCAAGGTGATCCGGCCGGACCTGGCGGAGGATCAGGAGTTCCGCTCGCGGTTCGCGCGCGAGGTGTCCGCCGCGCGGCGGATCCGCGGCGGCTGCACGGCCCGGCTGGTGGCCGCGGACCTGGAGGCCGACCGGCCGTGGTTCGCCACCCAGTACGTCCCCGGCCCCTCGCTGCACGACAAGGTGGCGGAGGAGGGCCCGCTGCGGGCGGCCGACGTGGCCGCGATCGGCGCGGCGCTGTCGGAGGGTCTTGTCGCGGTCCACGAGGCCGGTGTGGTGCACCGCGACCTGAAGCCGTCGAACATTCTGCTGTCGCCCAAGGGGCCCCGGATCATCGACTTCGGCATCGCCTGGGCGACGGGCGCGAGCACGCTGACCCATGTGGGGACGGCCGTGGGGTCGCCCGGGTTCCTGGCTCCCGAGCAGGTACGCGGTGCCGTGGTCACGCCGGCCACGGACGTCTTCGCGCTGGGTGCCACGCTGGCCTACGCGGCGATGGCCGACTCGCCGTTCGGGCACGGCAGTTCCGAGGTGATGCTCTACCGGGTGGTGCACGAGGAGCCCCAGCTGCAGGGGGTGCACGATGCGCTGGCCCCGCTGGTCTCCGCCTGCCTGGCGAAGGATCCGGAGGAGCGTCCCAGCACCCTGCAACTGTCCATGCGGCTCAAGGAGATCGCGGCCAGGGAGGCTCAGGGGCTGCACGACGCGCGGCCGCCGGCACAGCGGGAGCGGGTGGAGCTGGGCCGTGCCACCGCGCGCTACCCGGAGCACATGGAGCGTACCGAGCGCATGGAGCGGCGTACGGGTGGCTCGACGAGGCCACAGGCGCCCTCCCGTACCGGCGGCGGGTCCCGGCCTCAGCAGCCGCGCAACACGGGCCGTACGAACGGCCGGCAGGGCGGCACCCGGTCGGGCGCGAGGACGACGTCGACCGGGCGGCGGCCCGCGAATCCGCGGCTGCTGCGTCAGCGGATCACGGTCTTCTTCGTGGTGACGCTGATCGTGGCGCTGGGCATCGCGGCGGCCCAGAAGCTGTAGCCGCCGTCAGCTGCGGCTGCTAACGGGGGCGGCCCGTCGCGACCGCGTAGAAGGCGACCGCGGCCGCGGCGCCCACGTTGAGCGAATCGACGCCGTGTGCCATGGGGATACGGACCCACTCGTCGGCGGCCATCAGTGCCTTGGTGGACAGGCCGTCGCCCTCCGCACCGACCATGAGCGCTACGCGCTCCAGGCTGTGCGGCGCCGCCTCTTCGATCGAGGTGGCCTTCTCGTCGGGGGTGAGGGCGAGCAGCCTGAAGCCCGCCTCGCGGACCGTTTCGAGGCTCTTCGGCCAAGTGTCGAGGCGCGCGTACGGAACGGAGAAGACGGCGCCCATGGAGACCTTGACGGAGCGTCGGTACAGCGGGTCCGCGCAGTCCGGTGAGAGCAGCACGGCGTCCATGCCGAGGGCTGCCGCGCTGCGGAAGATGGCGCCGATGTTGGTGTGGTCGTTGACCGACTCCATGACCACCACCCGGCGGGCGGTGGTCAGGAGTTCGGCCGCCGCCGGGAGGGGCTTGCGCTGCATGGACGCGAGGGCGCCCCGGTGCACGTGGTAGCCGGTGACGCGTTCCGCGAGGGCGGGATCGACCGCGTACACGGGGGCCGGGACCTCGTCGACGACGTCGCGCATGACGTCGACCCACTTGGCTGAGAGCAGCATCGACCGCATCTTGTAGCCGGCCTGCCGGGCGCGGCGGATGACCTTCTCGCCCTCGGCGATGAACAGGCCTTCCGCCGGTTCGCGGCGGCGGCGCAGCTCCACGTCGGTCAGGCCCGTGTAGTCGCGCAGACGGGGGTCGTCGGGATCCTCGATGGTGATGAGATCGGCCACAGGGTGATACTGCCTTCTTGGATGTGCGGTGCCAACGGTTCCCACAGAATGCGGTTACCGGTGGTTACTTGCGCCGGGGGCCACTTCTGCCGGTGGTTGTCCGTGCCGGGGGTCACTTGTGCGGGCCGACGGCGACGACGTCGCCGATGACGATGACGGCCGGGGGCCGTACGTCCTGCGCCTTGACGGTCTCCGCGACCGTGGCGAGCGTGGCGTCCACCCTCCGCTGGGCGGCGGTCGTGCCCTCCTGGACGAGGGCGAGCGGGGTGTCGGGCGCCTTGCCGTGGGTGATGAGGGCCTGCGCGATGGCGCCGATCTTGTCGACACCCATGAGGATCACCAGCGTGCCCCGCAGGCGGGCGAGGGACTTCCAGTCGACGAGCGAGCGCGGGTCGTCGGGGGCGACATGGCCGCTGACGACGGTGAACTCGTGCGCGACGCCGCGGTGGGTCACCGGGATGCCGGCGGCGGAGGGGACCGAGATGGAGCTGGAGATGCCGGGCACGACGGTGCAGGCGATGCCGGCCTCCGCGAGGGCTTGGGCCTCCTCCATGCCGCGGCCGAAGACATACGGGTCACCGCCCTTGAGACGCACGACGGCCTTGCCTGCCTTGGCGTGCTCGATGAGGGCGTTGTTGATGGCCTCCTGGGCCATGAACCGGCCGTACGGAATCTTCGCGGCGTCGATCACCTCGACGTGCGGCGGGAGTTCGTCGAGCAGGTCGCGCGGCCCGAGGCGGTCGGCGATGACGACGTCGGCCTCCGCGAGCAGCCGGCGGCCGCGGACGGTGATCAGGTCCGGGTCGCCGGGGCCGCCGCCGACGAGGGCGACGAACGGGGCGCGGCTGCGGTGGTGCGGCGCGGCGAGGGTGCCGTCGCGCAGTCCCTCGACGATCGCGTCGCGCACGGCGGCGGAACGGCGCGGGTCACGGCCGGTGAGGACGGCGACGGTCACACCGTCGCTGCGTCCTGTGGCCGGGGTCCAGGCGGTGGCGGCTTCCGCGTCGTCGCTGCGGACGCACCAGGTCTTGGTCCGCTCGGCCTCCGCGGACGCGCGGGCGTTGGCGTCGGCGTCGCTGGTGGCGACGAGGGCGTACCAGGCGTCGGCGATGTCGCCGTCCTCGTAGCGGCGGCGGGCCCAAGTGATCTCGCCGGACTCCGCCATGGCCTCGACGGAGGGGGTGGCGGACGGGGAGATCAGGGTGACGTCGGCGCCGGCCGCGACCAGGGCCGGCAGCCTGCGCTGGGCGACCTGCCCGCCGCCGATGACGACGACGCGCCGCCCGGCGAGACGGAGACCGACGGGGTAGGCGGGTTGCTCGGCGTGCGGGACGTGCTCGGCCATGGCGGTGCGGCTCCTCGGGCGGGGCAGGGCGGTGAGTGAGGCCGCTGCGACGCTGAAGCGGCTGGTGGGGACGGGTGAGGGGTCCTGGCCACCACGATACGGCCCCGCGCGGGGGAGCCTCCGGGGCCGTTGCGGAACAGTTGCTTCCGGGACCAGTTCACCGCGCACCCGGGACGGAGCGGACCAGGTGCGCGGTGCGGAGACGGCCTACTTCTCTGTGACGCCGGCCGAGTCGAACGTCGCCACCTCGTGCATGGCGCGAGCGGCACTCTGTACCACCGGCAGCGCCAGCAGGGCACCCGTGCCCTCGCCGAGACGGAGGTCGAGGTCGACCAGCGGACGCAGGCCCAGCTTGTTCAGCGCGGCCACATGGCCGGGCTCCGCGCTGCGGTGACCGGCGATGCACGCGGCCAGCGCCTCGGGGGCGATGGCGCGGGCGACGAGGGCCGCCGCGCCCGTGCTGACGCCGTCGAGGACGACCGGTGTCCGCAGTGATGCGCCGCCGAGGATGAGACCGACCAGCGCGCAGTGCTCCAGGCCGCCGACCGCCGACAGCACCCCGATCGGGTCCGCCGGGTCGGGCCGATGGAGTTCGAGGCCGCGGCGGACGACGTCGACCTTGCGGGCGTGCATCTCGTCGTTGATGCCGGTGCCGCGACCGGTGATCTCGGACGGGTCGGCGCCCGTGTAGACGGAGATGAGCGCTGCGGACGTGGTGGTGTTCGCGATGCCCATCTCGCCGGTGAGCAGCGCCTTGTTGCCGGCGGCCACCAGGTCACGGGCGGTCTCGATACCGACCTCGATCGCCGAGAGCACCTCCTCACGGCTGAGGGCCGGTCCGGTGGTGAAGTCGGCGGTGCCGGCACGCACCTTGCGCGGCAGCAGGCCGGGGGTGGCCGGCAGATCGGAGGCCACGCCGACGTCGATGACGCAGACCTCGGCGCCGACCTGGTTGGCGAAGGCGTTGCAGACCGCCCCGCCGCCGAGGAAATTGGCGACCATCTGACCGGTGACCTCCTGGGGCCAGGCGGTGACCCCCTGGGCGTGCACGCCGTGGTCGCCGGCGAAGATCGCGACGGCCGCGGGCTCCGGGATCGGCGGCGGGCACATCCTGGAGAGGCCGGAGAGCTGTGCGGAGATGATCTCCAGCATCCCCAGCGCGCCGGAGGGCTTGGTCATCCGCTTCTGGCGTTCCCACGCCTCGCCGAGCGCCTTGGCGTCCAGCGGGCGGATGTTGGTGACGGTCTCCTGCAGGAGGTCGTGCGGCTCCTCGCCGGGCAGCGCGCGGCGTCCGTACGTCTCCTCGTGGACGACCCAGGACAGCGGTCGGCGCTTGGACCAGCCCGCCTGCATCAGCTCGGGCTCCTCGGGGAACTCGTCGACGTAGCCGACGCAGAGGTAGGCGACGACCTCGAGGTGCTCGGGCAGGCCGAGCGTACGGACCATCTCGCGCTCGTCGAAGAAGGAGACCCAGCCGACGCCGAGCCCTTCCGCGCGGGCGGCGAGCCAGAGGTTCTCGACGGCGAGCGCCGAGGAGTAGGGGGCCATCTGCGGCTGGGTGTGCCGGCCGAGGGTGTGGCGGCCGCCGCGGGTGGGGTCGGCCGTCACGACGATGTTCACCGGGGTGTCGAGGATGGCCTCGATCTTCAGTTCCTTGAACTGCTTCGCCCGGCCCTTGGGCAGCGACTTGGCGTACGCCTCGCGCTGGCGCTGGGCGAGTTCGTGCATCGTGCGGCGGGTTTCCGCGGAGCGGATGACGACGAAGTCCCAGGGCTGGGAGTGGCCGACGCTCGGCGCGGTGTGCGCCGCTTCGAGGACCCGCAGGAGGACCTCGTGCGGGATGGGGTCGCTGCGGAAACCGTTGCGGATGTCACGGCGTTCGCGCATGACGCGCAGGACTGCTTCGCGTTCGGCGTCGTCGTAGCCGGGCGCGGGGGCCGTGGCGCTCTCGGCCGGCGGCGGGGCCGGAGCCTCGCCCGCGGGCTCGCCGACGTCCGCGACGGGAGACACGACGGCGTCCTCGCCCGGAGCGGGCTCGCCGGCCTCGGGGGCGGGGGCCGCGTCCGCAGGGGTCACGTCCGCGGGGGCCGCGTCCGCAGCGGCCGCGTCGGGGCCAGCCTCGGGAGCCGTGTCGGCTTCCGCAGCGGCCTCGGCGGGGGCGGGCTCCGCGACGGCCTCGGGTGCGGGCTCCTGCTCGGGGGCAGGGTCCGGCTGGGCTACGGGCTCGGTGACGGGGGCGGCTTGCGCGGCCGGGACGGGCGCGGCTTCCGGCTCGGGCTCCGCTTCTGGAGCCGGCTCGGGCTCCGCTTCTGGAGCCGGCGCGGACGGCGCGGCGTTCCCCGCCTCGGCGGCCGAAGTCTCGGCCTGCGGGGCCTGGAGAGGGGCGACTTCGACCGGGACGGGCTCGGCCACGGCGTCGGCGAGGGGCTCGCTCTGCGGGACTTCCGCGGCCACAGGAAGCGCGTGCTCGGACGCGGCCTCGGGTGCGGGGGCCGGCTCCTGTGCCGCCGCGAGCTGCTGCGACTCGAAGCCGCCCGTGCGCGGAGCGGGCACGGTTGCCTCCGCCGGGACGGGCGCCTGCTCCAACGTGGCCTCGGCGGCGGGCTGTTCGTCCGTCGGCTCTGCCGCCGGTTCGGCCGACGCCTGCGGGACGACCGTTTCTTCGGCAGCCACGGGCACAGCCGCGGGCGCGTGGTTCTGTGGCGGCTGGGGATCCCAGGGGGCGCCGGCCTGCGGAGGGATCTCCCCCAGCTGCGGGCCGGGCAGCTCGGCGGCGGGCTCCTCGCGCGGTACGTCGAGGTATTCCACGCCCGTGTGGGCGGGCTGCGCCGGGGTGGTGCGGACGACCATCGGGTGCGGCGGCGTTCCTGCCGGTCCTCGGTCGGCGAGCGAGCGGACCACGCCGCTGGTGGTGTCGGGCACAGGCGGTCCCATGTGGAGCGGGCGACGCGCGGGAGGCGGCGTCGGCATGGCGGAGGTGGCGGCCGCGGGCATCCTTACGGCGCCGAGGTCGACCGAGCCGGAGTCACGGCCGCCCGCCTCGTGGGCGCCGGTCTCGTGGACCGCCGTCTGCGTGGCGGCGACCGCCTCGTGCTGGGGCATGCCCTGCGCCTGCACCGCTGCGGCGGCCGCCTCGGCCGAGGCCTCGGTTTCGACGGAGGACTCGGCAGGCGCCTCGGCCGCGGCGGGGGCCTGCGCCTGCACGGCAACGGCGGCCGAGTCGTCCGGCGCCACGCCCGGGATCACCGACATCGTCCCCTGCACCTGCACCAACGGCTCCTGCGCGGCGACTTCCTGCGCCGGAACCTGGAACTGCTGGGAGTCCTGGGGCAGGGCTTGGACGTCCTGGAACTGCTGGGAGTCCTCGGGCGGGGCTTGGACGTGGAAGGCGGACTCCTGGGCTGCCGGCGTGACCTCGACGAACTCGGGAGCCGCCACCGCGTCCGGCGCCGAGCCCGGTGCGAACGCGTCGGCCGGGGCGGGCGACCCCGCCCCCTGCTCGACTCCGTGCACAGCCGGGGCGGCCTGGTAGTCGTGTGCCTGGTACGCGGCGGAGCCGTAGTCGGTCCGGTATTCGCCGCTCTGGTGCAGCGCCGCGTCCTGGGGCGCCATCGGCTGAACGCCCGCGGGCGCCGCCGCGTACTGATCGGTGGCGGGCGCCGCCTGCATGTGCCCGGCCGGAGCCATGGCAGCGTGCTGGGGGTCGCTCCACGCGCCCTGTGCACCAGGCATCAGCAGGAGGTCGTCCTCTTCCGGGCTGCTCGCGGAGGGTTCGAGGTAGGTGTACGCGCCGGGAGCGGGGACGCCCGGCTGCTCCACCATGCCTGCGTTCTCCGGCAGCCCCTCGCCCGGGATCTGGCCGGTGTCAGTCATGCGCGTACCTCTCGCCCATCGGTTGCTCCTTCGCCCATCGCCCGGGACGTCCGACAGCGGCACACCTGACGCCCGTCAACAAGAACGAGCGTGTGCGCCGCGCGGCACGATTGACCCACGGACCCAGACATTGTCGCGGTCGTTCGCCACCGCGGCAGCAAGATCCGCCGCGGTCCACTGTGGGCTGCGCCACGTCGCGCGACCCCCCGGTATCGGCGTACCACATTTGGGAACCAAAGTGGCTCTCTTTTCCGGACATTGACGAACGAAGCGACGAACACCCGGCTGCGGTACAACGATCGGCCAGCCTACCCCGGGCCGTCCGCGACGGGGGGCCGGGGGCGCGGATCGGGCTGCCGTCCGCAGAGCAGGAAGACGACCGATCGCTCCCGCTCCGACCAGTCGGAGGTGTCCATTTCGACGGACTGGAGCAGGGCGCATTCGACGGCGTATCCGCCGGAGGCGAGCGCCGCGCCGATGGCCTCCGCCTCGTCACGCGTGGAGGCATGGGCGACGATGCGCTCCGGCCGCCGGTCCGCCACGGCGGTGACGACCGGCACTCCCCCGCCGCCGATGCGCACGACGTCGGGTTCGGGCAGTCGTTCGAGAACGTGCGGCGCCCGCCCCTGCACCACGTGGAGTTGGACGCCGACCCGGCGGGCCGATGCCTCGGTGCGGCGGCAGGCGTCGGGGTCGGCGTCGACGGCGATCACTGCGGCGCCGAAACGCGCTGCCTCCGCGGCGAGTGCGCCACTGCCGCTGCCGATGTCCCAGAGGAGGTCGCCGACGCGGGGTCCCAGCCTGGCGAGTTGGGCCGCCCGCAGTCCGGCGTACTCGCCCTCGCCCGTGGCCGTCTCTGCGGGTTCGCCCGGGGCCGTCTCGGCGTGCGGCAGCGCCCAGCCGCGCAGGGCCGGGGGGTAGCCCGGGTCCCGGCCGGCGATCCAGCCGCCGGCGCCGGTGTGCGCGGCGGCACTGCCGGTGCCGCCGATGACGATGACGACATTGGGGTCGCGCCACATGTGGTCGGCGACCTTGTCGGAGGTGAGGACGGTGACCTGTTCCCGGTCGGTGCCCAGTTCCTCGCAGATCACAAAGGTGCGGTGGATGCCGTCGAGCAGCAGTGCGAGTTCGGCGGGCCCGGCGCCCGGGGAGGTCAGCACCGCGACCTTGGTGTGCGCCCGGCACACATTGACCGCCCGGCGCAGCGTACGGCTGTGTGCGACGACGATCTGGGCGTCGTCCCAGGGCATGCCCGCTCTGGCGAAGGCGGCGGCCACGGAGGAGACGGCGGGGACGACCTCGACCTCGAGGCCGTACTCGGGTGCCCGCAGCGTGCGTACGACGCCGAAGAAGCCGGGGTCCCCGTCGGCGAGGACGACGGCGCTGCCGCGGTGTCCGGCGATCCTGCGGGCGGCGAGGTCCACGCTGCCGAGCCGGATGCGTTCGGCGGTCGGCGGAACTTCAGGCAGTGCCAGGTGGTGGGCGGCGCCGGCCACCAGGGTGGCGGCCGACAGCGCGGACCTGGCCGCCTGGGTGAGCGGCGAACCGTCCCAGCCGATCACCGTGACCCGGTCGGCCATCGTCGTCAGTCTCCTGGAGGTTGTCGCAGGTCGGAGCAGTTCCGCGGGTACGCGTCGCAGGGTGAGAGTACCTGGCGGCCCCGGCCGCGGGCCCTGGGGAGGCTTCTCACCACGCCCGGGGGATCAGTTCCAGTCGGTGAAGGAGGTGTAGCCCGCCTCGGCCATGCGGTCGGCCTCCAGGTCCTCGGGCAGCAGGCTCCACACGATGAGGTCGGTGCGTATGTCCGCCCAGGTGCCGTCCGGTATCTGGGTGCGCACTATCCAGGCGTTGCGCAGGACGCCTTCGCTGATGCAGCCGATCTTCTGCGCCACCTGCTGAGAGGCGGTGTTGTCCGCGGCGGTGCGCAGTTCCATGCGCTCGAACTTCTGGTTGCGGAAGAGCCACTGGGCCACGGCGAGGACGGACTCCGTCGCGTATCCCTCGCCGCGCGCCCAGGGGGCCGTGACGTAGGAGACCTCGGTGGACAGCGTGCGCCAGTTGGTGTTCTGCAGGTGGACGGCGCCGACGAGCCGCTGGGTGAGGAACTCGGTGACGGCGAGGACGATGCCGTGGCCCTCCGTCCGTATCGCAGGAGCGATCCTGCGCACCCATTCCTCGGAGTCCGCGGCCGTGTACGGGTGCGGCACGGAGGTCCACGCGGTGACCATCTCGTCGTTCATCATCTCGGTGTGAGCCGCGGCGTCGGCGTCCTCGTAGGGGCGCAGTACCAACCGCTCCGTACTGATGGACACGTCCGGGAAGGCGGTAGTCATGCGCAGCTCCATGCCGAAGACTGTCGATAAATGGTCAAAGCCGTTGGATCGTCGTAGCCGTAAAGGCACAGCATGCAACATCGGGTGCGGGCCGCGCATGGCCGGGTGGGGTACGACGCGGCCCCGCGCACCTTGGTCGGTGCGCGGGGCCTTAGTCAAGTAGGGCCGCATGAGCCTTACTTGGCGGCGCCGAAGGCGGGCACGACGGAGCCGGTGTACTTGTCCTCGATGAACTTCTTCACCTCGGGCGAGTTGAGAAGCTCGGCGAGCTTCTGCACACGGCTGTCGCCCTCGTTGCCTTCCTTGACGGCGAGGAAGTTGGCGTACGGGTTGCCTTCGGCCTTCTCCAGCACCAGCGAGTCCGTGGCGGGCTTGAGGTCGGCTTCGATGGCGTAGTTGCCGTTGATGACGGCGGCGTCGACGTCGTTCAGGGCACGGGGCAGCGTGGCGGCCTCCAGTTCCTTGAACTTCAGGCCCTTCGCGTCGGCGATGTCGGAGAGCTTCGCGTCGGTGCCCACACCGTCCTTGAGGGCGATCAGGCCGTTGTCGGCGAGCAGGTGGAGTGCGCGGCCCTCGTTGGTGGTGTCGTTGGGGACGGCGACGGTCTGGCCGGCCTTGATGTCCTTGATGTCGTCGGCCTTCTTGGAGTAGAGGCCGAGCGGCTCGAGGTGGACGTTGACGACCGGGACGATGGTCGTCTTGTTCTTCTTGTTGAAGTCGTCCAGGTACGGCTTGTGCTGGAAGAAGTTGGCGTCGACCTGGCCCTGCTGGGTGGCGGTGTTCGGCAGGACGTAGTCCGTGAACTCCTTGACCTCCAGCTTGAGGCCCGCCTTGGCCGCCAGGTTGTCCTTGACGTGGTTCAGGATGTCGGCGTGCGGCGTCGGGGACGCCGCGACGACGAGCGCCTTGGACTCGTCGGCCTTGGCGCCGGAGTCGGCCTGGGCGCCCGGGTCGGAGGCCGTGCCGCAGGCGGTGAGGCCGAGGGCGAGGGCGGCGGTGGCGGCGGTGGCGGCGGCAGCCGCGGTGAGCTTGATGTTCTTACGCACGAAAAGTGCCTCTTTCTGGTGGTGGAACGTCGCCCGGACAAGGAGTGCGGGCTGTGTGGGGAGAGAAGTCGGGGGTCAGCTCGCGGTGCGTCCGCGGCGGGCGAGGAGCCGGACGACGCCGTCGCCGACGAGCTGCACGATCGTCACGATGGCGATCAGGATCACGACCGTGATGAGCATGAACTGCGTCTCGAAGCGCTGGAATCCGTAGGTGACGGCCTTGGACCCGAGGCCTTCGCCGCCGACCGCGCCGGCCATCGCCGAGTAGCCGACGAGGACGATCACGGTGGTGGTGACGGCGGCGACCAGCGAGGGCAGGGCCTGCGGCAGCAGCACCTTGCGCACGATGGTGGGGATCGAGCCGCCCATGGACTGGACCGCTTCGACCAGACCGTGGTCGACCTCGCGGATGGCGGTCTCCACGAGCCGCGCGAAGAAGGGGATGGCGCCGACGGCGAGCGGCACGATCATCGCGGTGGGGCCGATGAAGGTGCCGACGACGAGGGTGGTGAACGGGATCAGCGCGATCAGCAGGATGATGAACGGCAGCGAGCGGCCGATGTTCACGATGACGCCGACGACCTTGTTCACCGGGGTGTTCTGCAGCAGTCCCCCCTTGTCGGTGAGGACGAGGAGCACACCGAGCGGCAGTCCGCCCGCGACGGTGACAAGGGTGGACCACAGCACCATGTACAGGGTGTCGAGCGTTCCCTGGCTCAGCAGGGGCTCCATCTCGGACCAGGTCACTTCGCGACCTCCTTGACCAGCTCGGGGGCACTCTGCGCGGGAATGAAGGCCGACTGATCGCCGGGACCGACGATGTCGACCTGAAGGCCCTGCTCGCGCAGGAAGCCGACCGGGACGACGTTCTCCTCGTAACGGCCGGGCAGTTCGATGCGCATCCGGCCGATCTGCTTGCCTCCGACGGTGTCCATCGCGGCGCCGAGGATCGAGATGTCGATGTTGTACGTGCGCGAGAGCTGGGAGATCACGGGCTGGGTGGCGGCCTCGCCGTGGAAGGTGACGTCGATGACCGTGCAGTCGGGGCCGGAGGCCTCACCGCCCACCGGGAACAGCTCCTGGGCAAGCTCTGAGCCGGGGGTCGCGAGCAGTTCGCTCACCGTTCCGGATTCGATGATCCTTCCCTTCCTCATCAGGGCGGCCGAGTCACAGATCGTCTTGACAACGTCCATCTCGTGGGTGATCAGCAGCACCGTGAGTCCGAGCTGCCGGTTCAGGTCACGCAGCAGCTGGAGGATCGAGCGCGTGGTCTCGGGATCGAGGGCGCTGGTTGCCTCGTCGGACAGCAGCACCTTCGGGTCGCCGGCGAGTGCGCGGGCGATGCCGACGCGCTGCTTCTGGCCGCCGGAGAGCTGGCCGGGGTAGGCCTTGGCCTTGTCGGCCAGGCCCACCAGGTCGAGGAGTTCCAGCGCCTTGCGGGAGCGCTGGGCACCGGACACGCCGAGGATCTCGAGGGGGAGCTCGATGTTGTCCTTCACGGTGCGTGACGACAGCAGGTTGAAGTGCTGGAAGACCATGCCGATGCGGCTGCGTGCCTCGCGAAGTTCCTTGGAGGCGCGCCGGCCGCGGCCGGCGAGGCCGGTGAGGTCCGTTCCGGCGACAGTCACGGTGCCGGACGTCGGGCGCTCGAGGAGGTTGACACAGCGGATCAGAGAGGACTTGCCGGCGCCGCTCTGGCCGATGACTCCGAAGACCTCGCCTTCACGGACGTGCAGGTCGACGCCGTCCAGAGCGGTGACCTCGCGGCCGCCTCGCGACTGGTAGACCTTGGTAAGGCCCGTAGTGGTGATCACAGGGGGTTTCCGTCACTGTCGAGTGCACGGCGCGGTGTCCGCCGGGCACGGGGCATTCGGTTCCGATGCGGCACGGCTGGTTCGGCTGGTGGCCGGGGCAACACGTGCGCGGGCAGGCTCGGTCCGGGTGCGTTCCTGGTTCTTCCGGGGACGATCGGACGCGACGCGGCTGTCGGTCTCGCTTCGGGGCGCGAGGCTCAGGCAGGGGCCCTCAGATGGCGCACATTCGACACATACAACGAGCACCGGGCGTCGTGATCGCCTCGGTCGCAAGGGTGCGGCTGCTCGTCGTGGTCATGGGTGCAAGTAAAACAGCAGGCCGACGATCGGATCGGCCATGTCCGTATAGCGGACGCCTTCTGTGCGCTATACGGACACCTCACTCCCCGGCGGTGATCTCGACGCCTGCGGCGGTGACCTGCACGGACACGGCGGAGAGATCGGGCACGACCACATCGGCGGCAAGCTCATCGAGCCCGTGTGTTGTGGTCAATGCCACGGTGCGCATGCCCGCGGCCCGTCCGGCGGCGAGGCCCGCGGGAGCGTCCTCGAAGACCACGCAGCGCGCGGGGTCGACGCCGAGGCGGCGTGCGGCAAGCAGGAACGGCTCCGGGTCGGGCTTGCCTCGGGTGATGTCGTCGGCGGCGATCATCATCTTGGGCAGCACGCCGACCTCCGCGAGCCGGGCCTCGGCGAGCCGCCGGGTGGCGGAGGTGACCACGGCCCACCGCTCCGGGGGCAGCTGCGCGAGCAGAGCGAGCGTTCCGGGCAGTGCCACCACTCCCCCGGCCACGTCCTCGACCTCGAGGTGCTCGATGCGCGCCACCGCCTCGGGGAGGACATGCGCGGGCAGCAGGTCGGCGGCTATCTCGGCGGCCGGTCGGCCGTGCAGCTCGACGCGGGCGAAGTCCTCCGCCGTGATGCCGTATTCACCGGCCCACCGGGTCCAGCAGCGGTTCACCGACTCCATGGAGGAGATGAGGGTTCCGTCGTTGTCGAACAGCAGGGCTTCGGCGTGGAGCTTCATGCACCGACCATAGGTGGGCGGTCGTGCTCCGGTTGCGCCGGGGCCGCGCGCATAGCGCCCTTTGGCCCGTAATACCCTCGAGCCCATGCTTGACGCCCTGACGGTCGCGGTCTCCGTGACCGCGCTCGCCCTCGCCGCGTGGTGCGGCTTCGCTGCTTACCGCGATCAGCCCACCAAGGACTGGCACTTCATCGGCATGGCCGTGGTGAGCGTGCTGGCGCTCGCGCAGCTGGTCGTCGGGATCGTGCAGCTCGGGCGGGGCGAGGAGGCCGACGAGGGCACCACGATCTTCCTGTCGTATCTGATCGGCTCCGCCCTGGCGGTGCCCGCGGCCGGATTCCTTTCGCTGGCCGAGCGGACCCGCTGGGGCTCGGCGACGGTCGCGGCGGGCGCGGTGGTGCTCGCGGTGCTCGAAGTGCGCCTCCACGACATCTGGGGAGGCTGACGATGGCCGAGCCCGCCACGCAGGACATCACGCGGCAGAAGACGCAGAGCAAGCGGACGAAGCTGGTCTCCGGACCCGGTCTGCTGCTGGTCTGGCTCTACGGCGTGATGTCCGTCGGCGCCGTGTCCCGGTCCGTCTACCAGATCCTCACCGACTTCGGCAGCGCCCCTCTCGCGCATGTGCTGTCGGCCGTCGCCGCCGTGGTGTACGCCTTCATCACCTACACACTGGTGCGGGGCGGCGAGACCGCCCGCAAGGCGGCGCTGGTGTGCTGCGCCGCCGAGCTGGCGGGCGTCCTGATCGTGGGGACGTGGACGGTACTGGACCCCTCCGCGTTCCCCGACTCGACGGTGTGGTCCGAGTACGGCATGGGCTACGTCTTCATCCCGGTGCTGCTGCCGGTCACCGGGATGCTCTGGTTGCGGCGCTCGCGGGTCTCCTGACCCCCCGGATCTCTTCAGGGCGTCAGGCGCTGGCCACATACGCGCGGGCGGACGACTCCTTCTCCAGGGTGACCAGGGTCAGGCGCGGTCCCACCTGTTCGCGAGAGACCGGGACATAACCGCGGCTGCGGTACAGCCGCAGGTTGCTCTCGCTGCGGTGGCCGGTGAAAAGCTGGAACCGCTTGGCCGCCGGGTCTGTGGCGAAACGCTGTTCGATCGCGTCGAGCAGCCGGCCGCCGAGGCCGTGGCGCTGCATCCGGGGGTGGACGATCAGCTTGGCGATGCGGGCCGTCCCCGTGTCGTCCACCCGGGCGCGCACGGAGGCGACGACCTCGTCACCGAGCTTGGCGACGAGGGCGGGGCCCTGGGCGATCTCGGCACGGAGGTCCGCGAGCGACTGCGTCAGGGGCTCGATGCCATAGTCGCCGTAGAGCTCGGCCTCGGTCTGATAGCACAGATACTGCAGCTTGAGGATGTGCTCCGCGTCGGTCTCCGCCGCCGCCGAGATGGTCACGCTCATGCCCATGTGCGCACGCCTCCCGCTCACCTGTCACCGCCGGTTGTCTACCGCTCCTTTCCCCGATGTTCAGGAGCTGCAACCTCTGCAGCGAGCATTCTGCGCAGACATCCCAGGCAACGAGAACGAAGCGGCCCCAGACTTCCTTGTGAGATACCCAACGTCCCTGCGATTTCCCGGTAGGTGGGATCGTGGGGCGACAACATCGCAGCCAGCAGGCGGGGGCAGTTCCCCGGAGTGCGGGCCACGGCGGCCCGCAGCACACGACGGCGCTCGCTCCGGAGCGCGGCACGCTCGG
Organism: Streptomyces sp. NPDC096176; assembly: GCF_044763255.1. Lineage (NCBI taxonomy): Bacteria > Bacillati > Actinomycetota > Actinomycetes > Kitasatosporales > Streptomycetaceae > Streptomyces > Streptomyces sp. NPDC096176. Next base: position 192,667 of record NZ_JBIWFV010000012.1, read on the forward strand.
GCCCGCCCGCCGGGTCGGTGGAGGGCTCGTGACGGTACGGAAGTTCGCGCGCGGCCTTCCTGCGTGCGCGGCGCGCCTCCGCGCGTACGGCAGCCCGGACCCAGCGCGCGGCGTCGGGCGGCGGCCCGTCGGCGCCGAGCTGCTCAAGGAGCCTTACCCATACGGCCTGTTCCAGGTCGCCGGCCTCCATAGAGGCGCCCGGTGCTTCAGCCGTCGCCTCGGCGCTCACCAGGTCCCTGAGCGCGCCGACGACATGGACGGGGGTCGGTGTTTCGTCGAGAACGGTCATGCCGGGCGGGACGGCCGAGGAACGGGCGACGGTTGCCCCGCGGGAGTGCCATCACCCGTACGGGGTGGGGCCGGGACGCGGCTGTCCGGGGATCACGGGCGACGCCGCGTCAACCGCGTGTGGCGACAGCGGTTGACGCGGCGTCGGTCCGGTGGGGCCGGTTGCCCGTTCGGGTTCAGGCGGTGAAGTCGGCTGCTGCCAGCAGACCCGTGTCCGGGTTGTCGGTGAAGATGCCGTCGACACCTGTCGCGAAGTACGCCGCGTATGCGCCGAAAACGTCGCCGTAGGCATTCGGGTCCGTGCCGCGCCGGAAGTCGGCGGGGAGAAACGTGTTCTCGTTGCGCATGGTGTAGGGGTGCAGGATCAGACCCTCGGCGTGGGCGTCACGTACCAGCGTCGTCGGTGTCGTCAGACGGCCGTTCGCGTCCTTCGGGATGACAAGGTCCAGCGTCGGGCCGAGCCCCTGGGCGAACGAGGCGATCCACTTCAAGCCCTCGGGCTCGACCAGATCCGCGACGGTGCGCGGGTCATTGGCCTCCACGAAGTCCCAGGGGCGGGAGCTCGCACCCGACAGCAGGACGACACGCGGCGACGACACCAACCGGGCCATGCGCTGCATACTGCTCGGCTCGAACGACTGCACGAAGACCGGCGAGTTGCTGCGGTGCCGCCCGTACCGGCGGAGCAGCTTCGCCAGCGGCTCCTCGAGACCGAGGCCGAGCCCGCGGAAGTAGCTGGGATGCTTGGTCTCGACGTGCAGCCACACCGGGTTCCCGCGCCGACGGCCCTCCCGCTCGGCCCAGCGCAGCACCTCCTCGAACGTGGGCACGGTCCAGCGGCCGTCGTAGAGGGTGTTCTCCTGGCGGGTGCCGGGGATCCGCTCCTTGGCGCGCAGGGTTTTCAGTTCGGCGAGCGTGAAGTCCTCGGTGAACCACCCGTTCAGGCTGACGCCGTCGACCGACTTCGTGGTCCTGCGCGAAGCGAACTCCGGGTGCGCGGCAACGTCCGTCGTACCGGTGATGTCGTTCTCATGACGGCATACGAGATGTCCGTCCTTCGTCGGCACCAGGTCCTGCTCGATGACGTGCGCGCCCATGTCGAGGGCGAGCTGGTACGAGCCGATGGTGTGCTCGGGGCGGTAGCCGCTGGCGCCGCGGTGGGCGATCACGGTGGGCACGGGCAGGTCCCTGCCGGGCGGGCGGCCGCTTCCCCCGCGTTCACCCGCCTGCGCCGGCCCGCCGCCGACACCGACGCCGAGCGCGGCGGTGGTGAGGACCGCGGCTCCCAGCACACTCCGACGCGCCGGACTGCTGCTCGCACCTTGTGTCATGAAACGTTCCTCCATGTGATGTCCCGCACTGTCAAGCGACGCCCGATGGTAGGCAGTTGGGCCTTCCCGACGGCAGACGCTGCACGAACACGGCGGAAACACACGTCAACACTGCGTATCAGCTCCATGCACCCGATGTGCGATCCGGGGTGACCCGCGAGTATCGTCCTCACCTGCAAAGACTTCACCGGCCGTATCCGCCCGCCCCATGACACCGGAGGACCCGTTGTCCCGCTTGACGCTCATCAAGGCAGTGCTCGGGCCGATCCTGCGCCTGATGTTCCGCCCGCGTGTGGAAGGCGCGGAGAACATCCCCGGGTCGGGGCCGGTGATCCTCGCCGGAAACCACCTCACCTTCATCGACTCGATGATCCTTCCGCTGGTCTGCGACCGGCCGGTGTACTTCATCGGCAAGGACGAGTACGTCACGGGCAAGGGCCTCAAGGGCCGGGCCATGGCCTGGTTCTTCACCGGCTGCGGCATGATCCCGGTCGACCGCGACGGCGCCAACGGCGGCGTGGCGGCACTGATGACGGGCCGGCGGGTGCTGGAGGAGGGCAGGATCTTCGGCATCTACCCGGAGGGCACGCGCTCCCCCGACGGCCGCCTGTACCGGGGCCGTACAGGTATCGCCCGCCTGACCCTGATGACCGGCGCGCCCGTCGTCCCGTTCGCCGTGATCGGCACGGACAAGCTCCAGCCGGGCGGCGCGGGCCTGCCGCGTCCCGGCCGGGTCTCGATCCGCTTCGGCGACCCGATGGAGTTCTCCCGCTACGAGGGCATGGACCGCGACCGCTATGTGCTGCGGGCGGTGACGGACTCGGTGATGGCGGAGGTCATGCGGCTGTCGGGGCAGGAGTACGTGGACATGTACGCGACCAAGGCAAAGGCCGCGTAGCGCTGGTTCCGGGGGCAATGTCCCCGGACCCCGGCCTCGAACGCCGACGGTCCGGACCTGGCCCTCCCGCCCGGGCTCAGCCCCGAACCTCGCGCCTCAAACGCCCCCACGGCCTGGCGGCCGTGGGAGGTGCCCCCGGCGGGGCTGACTACACGTGACCCGTCAGTGTTCGATGCCGTCGGCCAGCTTCTGGCCCCGCAGCAGGAACCACGCAGCCGCCGCAGTCACCAGCAGCACCACCGCCCCCGCGCCCGCCGCCAGGCGGAGGCCGTCGACGAAGGCTTCCTGAGCCGCGCCCACCAGTGCGTGGGCCTGGTGCGGCGGCAGGGCCGTCGATGCCTCGACCGCGCCGCCCAGTGATTCGTGCGCGGCGACCGCGATGCCCGCCGGGGTGCCTTCAGGGGTGGTGAAGTCCCGGTAGACGCCGGTCACGATCGAGCCCAGCAGTGCGATGCCGAGCGCCGCACCCAATTCGTACGCGGTCTCCGACACCGCTGACGCCGCTCCGGCCTGCTCCTTGGGAACGCTGGAGAGGATCACGTCCGCGGTGACCGTGAACGAGAACCCGGCGCCCGCACCGACGATGAGCAGCGCGGCTCCGAGCAACGGATAGCCGGTCGAGCTGTCGAGCAGGGTCAGCACGGCGAGGGCGAGTCCGACGGCGGCGAGGCCGACGGCCACCACGGACCGCACGGAGAAGCGGCGTGCGACCTTGCCGGCCACGAGGCCCGTGGCTACCGCGCCGATCGCGGCGGGCAGTTCGGCGAGGCCCGCCTCGAGCGGCTCGCGGCCCTGGACCAGTTGCAGGAACTGGGACAGGAAGAACACCAGGCCGGACAGGCCCAGGATGGTCAGCAGATCCGCAAGCACCGCACCGGAGAAGCCCCGGTGCTTGAACAGCCGCATGTCGAGCAGCGGCGTTTCGAGCGTGAGCTGCCGGCGGACGAACCCGTAGAGTCCGGCGATGCCGATGAGCGCCGCGGCGCCGGCTTCCCAGCCCGGACCGTGGCTTGCGGCCTCCTTGATCGCGTAGACGACCGCGACCATACCGACGAGGGACAGGACGACGCTGATCAGGTCCCACGGGCCGGTGACCGGGTTCTTCGACTCGGGCAGGAGCTTGATGCCGACGACAACCAGTACCGCCATCACGGGCAGGTTGATCAGGAAGACCGAGCCCCACCAGAAGTGCTCCAGCAGGAACCCGCCGACGACGGGCCCGACGGCCGCGCCGGCGGACGCCACGGCACCCCAGATGCCGATGGCGAGGCTGCGTTCCCGCGAGTCGTGGAAGATGTTGCGAATCAGCGCCAGCGTGGACGGCATCAGCGTCGCACCCGCGACGCCGAGGAGCGCCCGCGCGAGGATCATCATCTCGGGAGTGGTGGCGTACGCGTTGAGCACGGAGACCGCGCCGAACACGACGGCGCCGCTCAGCAGCAACTTCTTGCGGCCGATGCGGTCGCCGAGGCTGCCCATGGAGACCAGCAGGCCCGCGATGACGAACGAGTAGACGTCGCCGATCCAGAGCAGCTGCGTTCCGGTCGGCTTGAGGTCCTCACTGAGGAAGGGGGTCGCGAGGCCGAGGACGGTGGCGTCCACGGCCACCAGCAGAACGGCGAGGACCAGGACCGCGAGCGCCAGCCAGCGGCCGGGGCGGTACAGGGCCTCGTCCGTCCCGGTCGTGTGCTGGACGGTGCTGCTCATTTCTCCACTCTCCGTTGCGCTCCGCCGAGCAGGAGCTCGGCGGTCATGTACTGGAAGTCCTTCTGGGCGACCCGGCCGTCCATCACGGCCCAGGCACAGGAGCCGATGAGGGCGTAGAGCGCCTCCGTCAGCCAGGCCGGTGTCAGATCGATGCGGAATTCACCCTGTTCCTGACCGCGCCGGAACAGGTCGCAGACCCGGGCGTCGAGGCGGGCCCAGCCCTCGTTGACCTCGTCGCCTTCGAAGAGCTGGTTCTCGGTGTAGAGGAAGGCCAGCAGGTGGGCAGACGGTTCCGTCTCGGCGATCAGCCGTCGCAGTCCGTCGTCCGAGCCGCCCTCTTCGAGCCGGGCGCGGTCGAGCGCCGCTTCGAACTCCTGGATGCCGAGCTGCTCGAGCGCCCTGACCAGCGCGTCCCGGCCGGCGAAGTGCCGGTGCAGGGTGGCGCGGCCGATGCCCGCAGCCCGGGCGACCTCGTCCATGGTGGCGGTCGACTTTCGGGCGAGGAGGGCAGCTGCTGCGCGGAGCACGTGATCTCGATCCATGGCCATGAGACAATCATAACCCACGTGAGACGTCAATGTCTCATTCAGTACGTCGACGTCTCCTGGCGGCATGTCCCGAGGCTCCACCACCGGCGTCGGCCGCTTTCGTCGGCGAACACCCAGCCGCAGTCGTGCCGCCCGTCAGACCGGGGGCACGGGGCGCTCCGGCCCCCGGCCGCGGGCGGGTGAACGCGAAAGGCCCACCCCCGGGGCGGGGTGGGCCTCGTACGCGCGGGTGGGGGTGGGCTACTGGGGCGGGTGCGTGAGGAAGCAGCGGCATGGCACGTGGAGGGGGGTGCGGGAGCGCGTCCTTCCGGCAGCACCGACACTGTCGCCGGACATCGCGGCGCGTCCGTACCCGGCACCGTGCAGGTACGCGAGTTGAGCGAACTCAGCAGCCGGACAGCGTCCCTGGCAGGCGACGGCCTCACAGGCGGCGCACTCGGCCCGCCGCGCGCCGACGGCTGATGCCGTCGGGTCCTGAGTGTCACGGATGTACCGGCCGGTGATTTCCCCACGCGTGACCGGGCCGCTCGGGCCGGGACAGCAGCACGCCGATGGGCACGTGCCAGCGCTGATGCGTCAACAGGGATGCGCGGCAGCTTCCTCCTTCAGACGGACGCAGAGGTCTTCGCCTTGGCGATGAGCATGTCGAGGAGCGAGAGCAGGGCGCCGAGGGCGTCCTGACGGGAGCGGGCGTCGAGCAGGAGGATGGGCGTGTTCGGGTCACGCAGATGCAGCGCCGCCCCGATCTCCTCCGGCGTGTACAGCTGCTCGCCGTTGAAGCAGTTCGCGCCGACCACGAACGGAAGCCCGCGGTTCTCGAAGAAGTCGACAGCCGGGAAGCTGCGGTCCAGGCGCCGGGTGTCGACCAGCACGATCGCTCCGAGAGCCCCGTTCAGCAGGTCGTCCCACATGAACCAGAAGCGCTCCTGGCCGGGCGTACCGAACAGATAGAGGACGACTCCGGCGTCGGTGAGGGTGATACGGCCGAAGTCCATCGCGACGGTGGTCACCGTCTTGGACTCGATGCCGTCGAGGTCGTCCACACCGACACCCGCGGCCGTCAGTCGCTCCTCCGTGCGCAGCGGCTCGATCTCGGAGACCGTCTCGACCAGCGTCGTCTTGCCGACGCCGAACCCCCCGGCGATCAGGACCTTGACGGGGGCCGCTTCCTGGGCAGGGGATTCATATTCGGGCAAGGCTGTCCCTGATTCTCATGAGCAGGTGGACGTTGGTGGTCTCGGCCTCCGCCAGCGGCGGCCGGTGGTGGATCAGCCCGCGGTCCGCGAGTTCGCCGAGCAGGACCGTCATCGGAGTGAGGCGCATGTGCATCCGGGCCGCGATCTCGGCGACCGCCCGACCGTCCGGCGCCGGGCACATGGAGAGGATGGCCTGCCACTCCGTGGGCAGGCCACCGTGGGCGTCCGCGGCGACTGCCGCCGTGATCGTGGTGTCCATGGTCAGGACGGTGTGCGGAGCGGCTGTACGGCCATCGGTCAATGCGTACAGCCGTGTCCGGCGGCGGCTTCCGGGCTGCGGATCGTCCGGCATTACGACGTGGACGCCTGGCTGCGCTCAGGTGTGCCCAGCCACTCACCGAGCGCCTGCGCGGTCCGCACCGCCTCGCCGCCCAACTCCCCGAGCCGTGCCTTGCGGGAGGTCACGACGATGAGCGTGCTGCCCTCCCCGCACCCGACGATGCAGAGATACCTGTCGTCCATTTCGACCAGCTGGCGGATCACCCGACCACCGTCGATCTCCCTGGATATCGCCTTCATCGTGGCCGCGATTCCGGAAGACGCCGCGGCTATGCGCTCCGCCTGTGGCCGGTCCAGCAGGTACGCGCTGAGCTTGATCCCGTCATTGGACAGGAGCACGGCTCCCTGGACACCGGCGATCCTGCTCAGATTGTTGTCCAGGATGCTGTAGATCATGTCGTTCGATGTCGTCGTCATGGCCGATCCTGTCGAAGCTCTTGTTCCACTGTCTGGGTTCCGTGTTCGTAGTCCGCCCATGCGTCAGCCACCTCTTCAGGTGTCGCCGCGTTCTGACCGACCACAGATTCCGATGCGCGTGGCTCGCGCAGTTGCTCGGCGATGTGGGTCTGCGGGACACGCTCGGGCAGGGAGGGCCGCGAGTCGCCGTCCGACGCCACGGGCCGCGCCGGGAGCGTGCTCTCCTGCAACCGCTCATGCCTCCGACGGCTCGGCAGACCGGCCCGGGAATGCAGGACCAGCTCGGGCTTGCGTTCATCGAGGCGGCGCGGTGCGGGGACAGGCTCAGCGGCGACAGGCTCGGCGGCGACGGGCTGAGGGGGGACGGGCCGCAGCGCCTTGCGTGGCTGTTCCCGCTCGGTCGGCACGAGTAGCTCCTTGGGAATGATCACTATGGCCGACGTCCCGCCGTACACCGACCTGCGCAGCGTGACCGTGGCCTGGAGTTGCTCGGCGAGGTGGCCGACGACGAAGAGACCCAGCCGGTGTGCGTTCTCCGCCAGGACGGCGTACGGCGGGGCCGAGTGGAGCCGCCTGTTCATCTCGTCGTAGCTCGCGGGGGTCACTCGCGGACCGCGGTCCTCGATCTCGACCGACAGACCGTCGGCCACCAGGTCGGCCCGGATGACGACCTTCGACCTCGGCGGGGAGAATCGGGTGGCGTTGTCGAGCAGCTCCGCCAGGAGGTGGCTGATCTGGCTGATCACACGCGGTTCCACGCTGATCTCGTCCAGGGCCTGCCTCTCGATCCGACGGAAGTCCTCGACCTCCGCGGCGGCCTCGCGCAGCAGGTCGGCGACGCGCATGGGCTCGGTGTGCGGGTCGGGGATCTCACCGCCCGCCAGGATGAGCAGGTTCTCGATCTGCCGCCGCATGCCCACCGTCAACTGGTCGGATCGCATCAACTGGGCAAGGAGCGCTTCGTCGTGGCCGAAGGTGTCCTGGAGGTCCTCGGTGAGGCTCAACTGGCGGCTGACCAGGTTTCCCGTGCGTGAGGCGATGCCCGCGGCGAACATGCCGAAGCCGTGTCGCTCGTCCGCGAGTGTCCTGTGCCCATCGACGGATACGGCGACGACACGGGCGAACGCGTCGCTGATACGTCCGACTTCGTCCCGGTCTCCGCAGACCGTGGGCAGCGTGTCGGCTGCGACGAGCTGCCCCCGCTGCAGGCGGTCGACGACGTCCGGCAGCGTGTGCTCGGCAATGGTCACCGTGCGTTCGTGCAGACGGTGCAGGCGGCGCAGCACCGAGCGCGTGATGAACACGACGACGGCAGCGACAAGCAGCAGCGCGCCACCGCTCGCCGTGATCAGCCAGGTGACCTTTGCCTCGAGCTCCGACGCCTTGGCGTCGGCCTGCGCGAGCAGCCCCCGCGCCCGCGTGGCGTTCAGCGTGTCCAACTGTGGCGCCCACTTGTCGCGCGCTGCCGGCCAGCCGCTGACGTCCCTCGGCAGCTTCACGCCGAATCGGGTGTCCGTGTGCTCGGCGATGACCTCGTCCTCGATGCGGGTCTTGGTCCGCCACGCGTCCGAGTGGGCCATCTGCGCGTAGAGCTCGTTCTCCTCGGCAGACAGATACGGCACGATCCACATGTCGTACAGGTACCTGTGGGCGCCGATGGCGTTGGCGATGTCGGCGAACCTGGAGGTGGTCAGCTCCCTGGACGGCCCGGCCTGCGCGAGGATCGTGTCCTGCTGCGCCACCATCTCGGCGGCCGAGAACATGGCGACGACCACGCGGCCTTCCTGGGTGAGCCCGCCGTCTTCCGTGTGGCTGAACTCGTCCTGGTAGAAGCGGACCATCTGGCTGATGACGCCGGTGTAGTAGGCGATCGTACTGTCGGCGTTGCCGCTGCGGGCGTCCGCGCGTTCGCGGTAGGCATCCAGGTCGTCGAGGCCTTCCCGCACCTCCAGGAGGCGACGGTCAGCCTGCTCCGAACTCGCCCCACCGGTGGACGACGACCGGCGGAACTCGGCGGCGGCCCGGTCCGTGGCGGCACGCCGCTTCCGCAGGTCCTCCTCGGGCACGGAAGAGCCCGCCCACAGCGCTGCGGTCATCGTCCGCTCGGCCTGCATCTCGACCATGAGCTCGTACAGGGGGACGCCGATCCGCTCACCGGCCACCACGTCGGCGCGCAGGTGCTGCGCATGGTCCAGCAACCCGTCCGCGGTAACGACGGTTTGGGCACCCATCGCCACGGTGGGGACCACCGCCAGCCAGATGAGCAGCGTCCGCAGGCGCAGGGTACGGCGCCGACGAACCGTCGACCGGCCTGGTGCCCCTTCGGGTTCTATGGGAGACATCAATCCTCGGGAGCGGGGGAAGTGGGCGAGGCCCGCAACCGGGCCAGGCCCAGCCCTGGGGAGGGACTGGGGGAACGGCCGGTCCGGCTTCGGTGGGACGTTGGGGTGCCGATCATAACCAGCCACGCCGAGAAAAAGAGAGCTTGCAGCAGTGATCAATTGCGTGGTATGGGCGCCAGAAGGCGTTTCAGACCACAGGCTGCGCGGACCAACCAGTACGGCCTCGAAGGGATCCGGCACCGCGCACGGTTGCCACCGGTCGCCTTCCGCGGCGTGACGCCGTACGTCCTCCTCCCAGGGGACCCGGGCATGGGACGGGGCCGGGACCGGGCGGTCCAAGTGGTCCGGCGCAGAGGCGTATCCGAGCCCCTGGTGCTCTGTCCGCACGAGGCGGGGCGTCTGTCGTCCGGGACGATGCGCAGCCTGCCCTTGGCCAACTTCAGCGCCTGCTGCCGACCGGCGTCCCACAGGACGACGGTCCCGCCCGCATCGCCCACCTTGAGGTAGGGGCGCGAGGGAACGAACTCGCCGCCCTCGACGGGTATCCCCGCAGCCTTGCCGATGGGATGGGCGCACACCCATTCCGGAGCGATCCCGAAGTAGGCGACAGGAGTGCGGCCGCCCTTCTCCGTCGCCACCGCCTCGCTGCCGGCTCTTCCCGCGGACAGCACGCCGAGCTCCAGGGCACCCTGGAGCAGCAGCACGAGACTCACGACAGCGAGCACGACGTTGCCGAACCAGCGGTCCTGCACGTACAGGTGCAGGGCTGGACGGACGGCAAGCCGCTGCGGGTGCGGCTCAACCCCGCACACGGCGCCGAGTTGCTGGCGCTCGCCGAGCGCTACGAGCTGGTGTGGGCCAGGACATGGAAGGACGAGGCGAACGACTGGACAGGCCCGCAGCTGAGGCTGCCGGAACCGCCGTTCATCGACTGGCCGCAGATGCACGGACGGGCGCCGCACGGGACCTTCTGGAAGACGCAGTACATCCTCCAGTACGCCGCTTTACCGACCTTGGATCCGACCGGATTGGCTGTGAACTGGGCCGATACTTCGCTTAGGCGTTCGTGACGCGGCTGGTTCGGTGGACAGAGCGTCTTCGGTGCTGTCGTCGCACTCGTCGAAGAACTGCTCGACTTTCTGCAGCAGCCGTGCGGGGAGGCGGCTTGGTCGGGGTCGAAGCGACTGTCTTCTCTCACGCCCTCTGTTGCTGAAGCTCGACGGCGCTGAGCCACGATCTCATCGAGTTCGCTCGGTGGCCTGCTCGGCCTCCTGCCGGGCGCGTCATGGAAAGTCACTGGCTTCCGGTTCCATCCAGCGGTGAGACTTCCGCCGTGACGCTTCACGAGAATGAGATCCCAGTCGACGAGATGCTGATCCGATCGTTGCTCAAGGCACAGCGCCCACAGTGGAGTGACCTGCCGTTGTCGCCCGCGGGCGCGGGCACCGACAACACCATGTATCGGCTGGGCGATGACCTTCTCGTGCGGCTTCCGCGAACCGCCGACAAGGGACAGTCCGTACGGAAAGAGCAGGAATGGCTTCCTCGCCTGGCGCCTCTCCTGGCATGTCCGATTCCCGCGCTCGTCCATGCCGGAACACCCACCGACGCCTTTCCCTTGGTCTGGTCGGTCTACCGCTGGATCGACGGTGACGAAGCCGGCCCGGACACCGTCCGGGACTGGGCCTCCTTCGGAACGGACCTGGCGGCGGTCGTGCGGGAACTCCACGGCATCGGCCTCATGGGAGCGTCTCGCGCAGAAGGCCTCAGCTGGTACCGCGGAGGCAGCCTGGGGCCATGTGACCAGTGGATCAGCAGATGTCTTGAAGATTGCCGGACCATAGTGGGTTCTGAGCTCGACGTCGACACTCTGGAGCAGTTGTGGCGAGCCGCGCTCGCACTGCCCGTGCCCTCCGGACCTCACGTGTGGCTTCGCGGCGACCTCAAGCCGACCAACCTCTTGGTCCGGGAAGGCAGGCTCCACGCAGTCATCGACTTCGGAGGACTCTCGGTCGGCTTTCCCGACGCCGAGCACTCCACACTCTGGGACCTGCCTGCCCAAGCACGACACGCCTACTGGGATGCCTTGAACCTCGACGATTCGACCTGGGCCCGCGCCCGCGCCTGGGCGATCGCGGTGGGCGTCAGCGGGATCTCCTACTACCAGCACTCCTTCCCCGCCTTCGTCGCCGAATGCCGAGCAAGGCTTCAGGCGATCCTCACCGACGCCGCTGCGCGTTGAGTTGCCTCAGCGCGTCTCGCAGGATCTGCGTTGCTCTGGTGGCCACCGTTGTCGACAGCTCACTTCCCATGGGATGGGACAGTGGACCGACCCGATCGCCCGGATTGATGACGACATCACGCAGTTCGACCACGAGTACGTGGGGCAGAACCACATCGCCGCCGCCCTGCTGCTGCGCGTCGACGAACGGATCGGGTTGACCGAACCAACTTCGTCGCGCTCGCGGACTGGGCGGCGGCGATCTGAGGGCAGCGGCTACTTCTTGGCGTCCGCCCAGGCGTGCTGTATCACCAGGTCGGCCTTGACCTCGTTGAGCTGGGCGGCCACCGCCGAGGGCGCCGTGCCGCCCCGGCCGTTGCGGGAGGCCAGGGCTCCGGGGACGTTCAGGACGGTGCGGACCTCGGGCGTGAGGTGCGGGGAGATCTTCGCGAACTGCTCGTCCGTGAGCTGGTCCAGCTCGATGCCCTGCTGCTCGCACTCCTTGACGCACTCGCCCGCGACCTCGTGCGCCACTCGGAACGGCACGCCCTGCTTGACCAGCCACTCGGCGATGTCCGTCGCGAGCGAGAAGCCGGCCGGGGCGAGCTCCTCCATCCGCTCGCGGTTGACCGTGAGCGTGGCCATCATCCCGGTGAACGCCGGGAGCAGCACCTCGAGTTGGTCGCAGGAGTCGAAGACCGGCTCCTTGTCCTCCTGCAGGTCGCGGTTGTAGGCGAGCGGGAGGGCCTTCAGCGTCGCCAGCAGGCCGGTCAGATTGCCGATGAGCCGGCCGGACTTGCCGCGCGCCAGCTCCGCGATGTCCGGGTTCTTCTTCTGCGGCATGATCGAGGAGCCGGTGGAGAAGGCGTCGTGGAGAGTCACGAAGGAGAACTCCTTCGTGTTCCAGATGATGATCTCCTCGGCGATCCTCGACAGGTTCACGCCGATCATGGCGGTGATGAACGCGAACTCGGCGACGAAGTCACGGGAGGCCGTGCCGTCGATCGAGTTGCCCACGGAGCCGCGCTCGAAGCCGAGGTCGGCGGCGACCGCCTCCGGGTCGAGCCCGAGCGAGGAGCCGGCGAGCGCGCCGGAGCCGTACGGGGAGACGGCGGTCCGGGTGTCCCACTGACGCAGCCGTTCGGCGTCCCGTGACAGCGACTGGACGTGCGCGAGTACGTGGTGGGCGAAGAGCACGGGCTGCGCGTGTTGGAGGTGCGTACGTCCCGGCATGGCGACGTCGGGGTGTGCCTCGGCGAGGCCGACGAGGGCGTCCTGGAGGTCGGCGACGAGAGCGCCGATGATCCGGGCGTGGTCGCGCAGGTACATCCGGAACAAGGTGGCGACCTGGTCGTTGCGGGACCGGCCGGCGCGGAGCTTGCCGCCGAGGTCGGGGCCGAGCCTCTCGAGCAGGCCGCGCTCGAGGGCGGTGTGGACGTCCTCGTCGGCGATGGTGCCGGTGAAGTCGCCGGATGCCACGTCCCCTTCGAGCTGGTCGAGGCCGGCCAGCATGCGCGTCAGCTCGTCCTCGGTGAGCAGCCCCGCCTTGTTGAGGACGCGGGCGTGGGCGCGGGAGCCGGCGATGTCGTACGGCGCGAGACGCCAGTCGAAGTGCACCGACGCGGACAGCTTCGCCAGGGCCTCCGCGGGCCCGTCGGCGAAGCGGCCGCCCCAGAGCCGGACGTCACCGTTGTTGCTGCTCACAGTTCAAGCTCCTGGAAGGGTTCGGATGTGCCACCGCCTCCCCGTGCCGGGACGGTGCGGGGAGGCGGTCTGTACAACGGATGCGGGTTACGCGAGGTCCCGCTTGGCGGCGATCTTCTGCGAGAGGCCGAAGATCTCGATGAAGCCCTGCGCCTTGGACTGGTCGAAGGTGTCGCCCGAGTCGTAGGTGGCGAGGTTGAAGTCGTACAGCGACTCGTCCGACTTCCGGCCGGTGACGACGGCCCGGCCGCCGTGCAGGGTCATCCGGATGTCGCCGGTGACGTGCTGGTTGGCCTCGTTGATGAAGCCGTCCAGGGCGCGCTTGAGCGGGGAGAACCACAGGCCGTCGTAGACCAGCTCGCCCCAGCGCTGCTCGACCTGCCGCTTGTACCGGGCGAGTTCACGCTCGACGGTGACGTTCTCCAGCTCCTGGTGGGCGGTGATCAGAGCGATCGCGCCCGGGGCCTCGTAGACCTCGCGGGACTTGATCCCGACGAGCCGGTCCTCGACCATGTCGATCCGGCCGATGCCCTGGGCGCCGGCCCGCTCGTTGAGCTGCTGGATGGCCTGCAGGACGGTGACGGGCTTGCCGTCGATGGCGACCGGGACGCCCGCCTTGAAGGAGATGACGACCTCGTCGGCCTCGCGGGCCTCCGCCGGGTTCGAGGTGTACTCGTAGATGTCCTCGATCGGCGCGTTCCAGATGTCCTCCAGGAAGCCGGTCTCGACGGCCCGACCGAAGACGTTCTGGTCGATCGAGTACGGCGACTTCTTGGTGGTGGCGATCGGGAGCTGCTTCTCCTCGCAGAAGGCGATCGCCTTGTCCCGGGTCATCGCGTAGTCACGGACCGGGGCGATGCACTTCAGCTCGGGGGCGAGGGCGACGATGCCGGCCTCGAACCGCACCTGGTCGTTGCCCTTGCCGGTGCAGCCGTGGGCGACGGTGGTGGCGCCGTGCTTCTTGGCGGCGGCGACGAGGTGCTTGACGATCGTCGGCCGGGAGAGCGCGGAGACCAGCGGGTAGCGGTCCATGTAGAGGGCGTTGGCCTTGATCGCGGGGAGGCAGTACTCCTCGGCGAACTCGTCCTTGGCGTCGGCGACCTCGGCCTCCACCGCACCGCAGGCGAGCGCGCGCTTGCGGATGACGTCCAGGTCCTCGCCGCCCTGGCCGACATCCACGGCAACGGCGATGACCTCGGCGCCCGTCTCCTCGGCGATCCATCCGATGGCGACGGAGGTGTCCAGGCCGCCCGAGTAGGCGAGTACGACGCGCTCGGTCACGGGTTTCTCCTTACGGTGCAAACGCTGATGGGTATAACTATGCAGTCCTCCGTATGCTTTGTCAATCCACGTGGAAAAGCCCTGGTCGCAGGGGGTGTCGGTCGGCCCACACCCGCCGGGCCGCTTTCCGTCTGATGCGTGCCCAGGGCGGATTCCGGGAGTTCCGCGCGGCGGTCTCGGTACTCGACGACCCCGATCGAGACCTGCGTCGGAACGCGGAGTCCGCCGTGCAACTCCGTCGCTGGATGGACGAAGTCCCGCTGGGCGACGGGGAGGTGGACCGGCTGCTCAGGCAATGCACGCACCTGTTCAGCGATTACGTGATGACCATGATGCGCACCCGTCTCGGTCTCACCCGGTGACTCCAACCCATGGCCGATAATCAGGCCATGGGGAAAACGTATGAACGCATCGAAGGCCGCCTGCGCGATTTCATCGAAGCGCAGCCGGTGTTCTTCACCGCTACCGCGCCGCTGACCGGGGACGGGCACGTCAACCTGTCGCCCAAGGGCCGCAGCGGCACGCTGGCCGTCGTCGACGACATGACGCTCGCCTACCTCGACTTCGGCGGCAGCGGTGCCGAAACCATCGCGCATGTCCGCGAAGAGGGCAACGGACGCATCACACTGATGTGGTGCGCCTTCTCCGGGCCCCCGCAGGTGGTGCGCGTCCACGGCCAGGGCGAGGCGGTCTTCCGGGACGACGCCCGCTGGGCCGAACTGATCGGCCTCTTCGAGAAGGCCGACGGTCCGGCAGCCCGGGCGATCATCGTCGTTCACGCCCGGCGCATCAGTCAGGTGTGCGGTTTCGCGGTGCCCTTCATGGACTACCGGGAGGAGCGGACCCAGCACGCGGAACACTTCGGGCGGAAGTCGGAGGAGGAGTTCGCGGCGTACTGCGAGAAGAAGGAGCACGTGGGGGTGAGCCTGGACGGGCTCCCGGCGCTGCCGTTGCCGCTGCCGGCGCGCACGGCCTGAGCGGGACGCCGTCTCCCACGGCCGCCGGGCCGTGGGAGAGCCCCGAAGACGGAACCCCGCCGTCTACCGCCCGTTCTGCGCCAGTCGCAGCAAGTGGTCCGCCAGCGCCTGGCCACCAGCGGGGTCGCGGCTGATCAGCATCAGCGTGTCGTCGCCCGCGATCGTGCCCAGGATGTCGTGCAGCTCGGCCTGGTCGATGGCCGAGGCCAGGAACTGGGCCGCCCCCGGCGGCGTGCGCAGGACCACGAGGTTGGCCGAGGCCTCCGCCGAGATCAGGAGCTCGCTGGAGAGGCGCCGCATACGCTCCTCCTTCGCCGACTCGCCGAGCGGCGCCTGCGGGGTGCGGAAGCCGCCCTCGCTGGGCACCGCGTAGATCAGCTCGCCGCCGGTGTTGCGGATCTTCACCGCGCCCAGTTCGTCGAGGTCGCGGGAGAGCGTCGCCTGGGTGACGTTCAGCCCGTTGTCCGCGAGGAGCTTCGCCAACTGGCTCTGGGAACGCACCGGTTGCCGGTTGAGGATGTCCACGATCCGGCGGTGGCGGGCCGTGCGGGTCTGCGGTACGGCGGGGCCGCCGTGCTCAGCGTGTTCGGGGTACCGCGCCTCTGTCATCGTCGTCTCATTCTCCGGATCGTCCTTCCCCGCTGCTCGCCTCGAGGATGCCGGGCAGCGCCCGGAGCAGGGCGTCCACCTCTGCGTCGCCGATGGTCAGCGCCGGCATGAGCCGTACGACATCGGACGCGGGAGCGTTCACCAGGAAGCCGGCATCCTGAGCCGCCTGCTGCACCCTGGGTGCGAGGGGCTCGGTGAGCACGATACCCAGCAGCAGGCCGCTGCCGCGGACGTGGGAGACAAGCGGATGATCGAGGCCCTCGATCGACTCGCGGAGTTTCTCGCCGAGCCGCTTGACCGAGTCGAGTACGCCGTCGGCGGCAAGGGTGTCGAGAACGGCGAGTCCGGCGGCGCAGGCGACGGGATTGCCGCCGAACGTCGAGCCGTGGTGGCCGGGCTTGAGCAGGTCGGCCGCCTCGCCGAAGACGACGGTGGCGCCGATGGGCAGGCCGCCGCCGAGCCCCTTGGCGAGGGTGACGATGTCCGGCTCGACGCCCTGGTGGGCCTGGTACTCGAACCAGTGCCCTGTCCGCCCGATGCCCGTCTGCACCTCGTCGAGCACCAGCAGCGTGCCCGTGGCCCGGGTGATCGCGCGCGCGGCCTCGAGATAGCCCTTGGGCGGCACGACAACGCCGTTCTCACCCTGGATCGGCTCGATGATCACGAACGCGGTGTCCTCGGTGACCGCCTCCCGCAGCGCCTCGACGTCGCCGTACGCGACGTGCGTGACGTCCGAGGGCAGCGGCAGGAACGGGCCCTGCTTGGCCGGCTGCCCGGTGAGCGCCAGGGCACCCATGGTCCTGCCGTGGAAACCGCCGGTGGTGGCGACCATGTGGTGACGACCCGTCAGCCGCCCGACCTTGAAGGCGGCTTCGTTGGCCTCTGCGCCTGAGTTCGCGAAGTAGACACGGCCGGTGCGGCCGAAGAGCTGGAGCAGCCGCTCGGCGAGCGCGACGGGCGGCTCGGCGACGTACAGGTTGGAGACGTGTCCGAGGGAGGAGATCTGGCGGGTGACCGCCTCGACGACGGCGGGGTGGGCGTGGCCCAGCGCGTTGACCGCGATGCCGCCGACGAAGTCGATGTACTCCGTGCCGTCCGCGTCCCAGACCTTGGCGCCCTCGCCGCGGACGAGGGACAGCTTCGGTGTGCCGTAGTTGTCGGTCATGGCGCTCTGCCACCGCTGGGCGAGCTGCTCGTTGCCGTTGCCGCTCATGCTTCCCCCTGTCCGTCGGGCACGACCATGGTGCCGATGCCCTCGTCGGTGAAGATCTCCAGCAGGATCGAGCGCTGCACACGTCCGTCGATCACGCGGGCGGTGTTGACCCCGTTGCGTACGGCATGCAGGCAGCCCTCCATCTTGGGGACCATGCCGCTGGAGAGGTCCGGCAGCAGCTTCTCCAGCTGGGTGGCGGTGAGCCGGCTGATCACCTCGTCGCTGTGGGGCCAGTCCTCGTAGAGGCCCTCGACATCGGTGAGGACCATCAGCGTCTCGGCGCCCAACGCCGCAGCGAGTGCCGCAGCCGCCGTATCAGCATTGACGTTGTAGACATGTCCGTCGTCCTGTGAGCGGGCGATCGAGGAGATGACCGGGATCCGGCCGTCGGCGAGCAGCGCTTCGATGGCGCCGGCGTCGATCTCGGTGATCTCGCCGACCCGGCCGATGTCGACGAGCTCTCCGTCGATCTGCGGCTGGTGCTTGGTCGCGGTGATGGTGTGGGCGTCCTCTCCGGTCATGCCGACGGCGAAGGGCCCGTGCTGGTTGAGCAGCCCGACCAGCTCGCGCTGGACCTGCCCGGCGAGCACCATCCGTACGACGTCCATCGCCTCAGGGGTGGTGACGCGCAGGCCCGCCTTGAACTCGCTCACCAGGCCGTGGCGGTCGAGCGCGGCGGAGATCTGCGGGCCGCCGCCGTGCACGACGACCGGCTTGAGGCCGGCGTGGCGCAGGAAGACGACGTCCTGGGCGAAGGCGGCCTTCAGCTCTTCGTCGATCATGGCGTTGCCGCCGAACTTGATGACGACGATCTTGCCGTTGTGGCGGGTCAGCCAGGGCAGCGCCTCGATGAGGGTCTGGGCCTTGGGCAGGGCGGTGTGCTTCCGGGTCGGACTCTGGGAAGTGCTCATGAGCTGTACGCGCTGTTCTCGTGGACGTAGTCGGCTGTGAGGTCGTTGGCCCAGATGACGGCGGACTCGGGCCCGGCCGCGAGGTCGGCGGTGATCCTGACCTCGCGGAAGCGCATGTCGACGAGGTCGCGATCCTCGCCGACGGAGCCGTTCTTGCAGACCCAGATGTCGTTGATGGCGACGTTCAGCTGGTCGGGCTCGAAGGCGGCACTGGTGGTGCCGATCGCGGACAGCACCCGGCCCCAGTTGGGGTCCTCGCCGTGGATGGCGCACTTGAGGAGGTTGTTACGGGCGATGGAGCGGCCGACCTCGACGGCGTCGTCCTCCGTGGCCGCGTTGATCACCTCGATGCGGATGTCCTTGCTGGCGCCCTCAGCGTCACCGATCAGCTGCCGGGCGAGGTCGTCGCAGACGGCCCGCACGGCTTCGGCGAACTCGTCGTGCGCCGGGACGACGCAACTCGCGCCGGAGGCGAGCAGCAGCACCGTGTCGTTGGTGGACATGCAGCCATCGGAGTCGACCCGGTCGAAGGTCTGCCGCGTGGCGCCGCGCAGGGCCGAGTCGAGGGCGGTGTGGTCGAGGTCGGCGTCGGTGGTGAGGACGACGAGCATGGTGGCGAGGCCGGGGGCGAGCATTCCCGCGCCCTTGGCCATGCCGCCGACGGTCCAGCCCTGCCCCTGCGCGACCGCGGTCTTGTGGACCGTGTCGGTGGTCTTGATGGCGATGGCGGCCTTCTCGCCGCCGTGCTCGGAGAGCTGGGCGGCGGCCTGCTCGATGCCGGGGATCAGCTTGTCCATGGGGAGCAGCACGCCGATCAGGCCGGTGGACGCGACGGCCACCTCGCCCGCGCTGTGGCCGAGGACGTCCGCGACCTTCTCGGCCGAGGCATGGGTGTCCTGGAAGCCCTTGGGGCCCGTACAGGCGTTGGCGCCACCGGAGTTGAGGAGTACGGCGGTGACCTCGCCGCCCTTCAGGACCTGCTCGGTCCACAGGACGGGGGCGGCCTTGACGCGGTTGGAGGTGAAGACGCCCGCGGCGGCGCGGCGGGGCCCCTCGTTGACCACGAGGGCCAGGTCCGGGTTGCCGTTCGCCTTGATTCCGGCGGCGATGCCCGCTGCCGTGAATCCCTTCGCTGCGGTCACGCTCACGGCGCAACTCCCATCGTGGAAAGACCGGTGCTCTCGGGGAGTCCGAGGGCGATGTTCATGCTCTGCACCGCGCCGCCGGCGGTGCCCTTCGTGAGGTTGTCGATGGCGCTGATCGCGATGACGCGGCCGGCGTTCTCGTCGTACGCGACCTGGATCTGGACGGCGTTCGAACCGTAGACGGAGGCGGTGGCGGGCCACTGGCCCTCCGGCAGCAAATGCACGAACTCCTCGTCGGCCAGCGCCTTCTCGTACGCGGCGCGTACGTCGTGCGCGGTCGTGCCCGGCTTCGCCTTGACGGAGCAGGTGGCGAGGATACCGCGGGCCATGGGCGCGAGGGTGGGGGTGAAGGAGACACTCACCCGCTCCCCCGCGACCGCGCTCAGGTTCTGGATCATCTCGGGCGTGTGGCGGTGGCCCCCGCCGACGCCGTAGGGGCTCATGGAGCCCATGACCTCCGAGCCGAGCAGATGCGGCTTGAGCGCCTTGCCGGCCCCGGAGGTTCCGGTCGCGGCGGTGATCACGGCCTCGGGCTCGGCGATGCCGGCCTGATAGGCGGGGAACAGCGCGAGCGAGACGGCGGTGGGATAGCAACCGGGCACCGCGACACGCTTGGACCCCTCCAGCGCGGCGCGGGCACCCGGCAGTTCTGGCAGGCCGTAGGGCCAGGTGCCGGCGTGCTCGGAGCCGTAGAAGCTCTCCCAGTCGGCCGCGTCCTTCAGCCGGAAGTCGGCGCCCATGTCGATGACGAGCACGTCGTCACCGAGCTGCTCAGCGACGGCGGCGGACTGCCCGTGCGGGAGCGCGAGGAACACGACGTCGTGACCGGCGAGCACCTCGGTGGTCGTCGGCTGGAGCACGCGGGCTGCCAGCGGCAGCAGGTGCGGCTGCAGCCCGCCGAGCGGCTGACCGGCGTTGGAGTTGCCGGTCAGGGCACCGACCTCGACCTGCGGGTGGGCCAGAAGCAGACGGAGCAGCTCCCCGCCCGCATACCCGCTCGCTCCTGCTACTGCTGCTCGTACCGTCATCGAGTGTCCTCCTCATCGATGGCATGACTATACGCAGCTTCGCAGTTTTATGCAATGAGTGCTCGGGGCGGCCGCCGATTGTCGGCTGCGCCTCAGCGGCCCGGATTGCGCCCATCCCATCGGCGGGCCGACGACGACCTCCGCCGGGCCGACTCGGGCGCCAAAGGGCTCCGGGACCGACTGTCTGGCGGGCCGCCTATGCGGCACCCCAGGAGAGATCCGTCACCGTGCGTCGCCCAATTGGAGAAGGTACGCCGCTGTCAGCGCAATGGCACGGTCCTCGTCGTGCGACAGCTCCAGGAGCGCACGCGACGCCGTCGGCCCCGGGACGGCCGCCAGCGCCTGGGTCAGCCGTCCGCGCGCAGGCGCTTCAGCGGTGCCGTGGGCGGCGAGGCGGTCGACGAGCTCGGTCGCGATCTGATCCGCCGTCGCGGTGTCGCGCGCCAGCACGCTCAGCGCGTCGGCCGCATCGGTGTCGTTCCAACCCTCCACGATCATGTCGATGAGCGTCGGGAGCGCATCGGCCACTCCGCGTGTCCCGAGCGCCAGAGCCGCATACCCGCGGACCACGGGGTCGGGGTTCACGAGAGCGTCCCGCAGCTGCGCGGTAGCCTCACCACCTGGCAGCTCGGCGAGGGACTGAACGGCCCGTTCCCGCACCGCGGCCACCGGTGAGCCGAGGCCCTCCGCCAGCAGTACCGCGCCGCCGTCGCCCGATCGTGCCAGCGCCCAACGCAGGGCTCCGGCGACGTTCGGCTCCGTCTCGCTCAGTGCCGCCTCGACCAGGGCCTCCAACGGCACCGGAACCTCGTCGACCGAGGAAAGGGCCGCACGCTGGCGCGCATGGGCGCTCTTCGATCCCAATGCCTGGAAGAGCCCGACGACTTGGAGGATGTCCTCCCAGTCGGCGGGGTCCGCGGCATCGATCCGGCGGAGCCGCGTGAGCAGCTCGGTCTCGGCCGTGATGCGGGCGTGTGTCTGACGGATGAGGTCGCCGACGAGCTTCGAGGGCTTGAAGCCGGGGTCGTCGAGCGCGCGCACGCAGGGACGGTCGCGATGACGGTCACCACACTTCACCGGCCAGTGATCACACCAGCGGCCCGTGAGCGCGCGAAACCCCCGGGTCCGGAACGGACGGCGGGGGTCTCCTGTGCCTGCTTGTACGGCTTGCAGCCTGTGCGGCTGGATCCTGATTCTGGGGTCAGGGACGCGGCTGGTCGGGCTGGTCGGCTCGTGCGGCCTTCTTCTCCTTGATCCGCACCGCTTCCTTGCGCACCTCGGCCTGTGTGGCACGCTCCTGGCGCAGCCACCCGGGGCACTCCGCCTTGAGCTCCTCGATCTGATCGGTGGTGAGGGGCTCCGTCACTCCGCCACGGGCGAGGCCCGAGATGGAGATGCCCAGCTTCGCCGCGACGACCGGCCGGGGGTGCGGGCCGTTGCGGCGGAGTTCCTGGAGCCACTCGGGCGGGTCGGCCTGGAGCGCACTCAGCTCGGCGCGCGAGACGACGCCCTCCTGGAACTCGGCGGGGGTGGCCTCGAGGTACACACCCAGCTTCTTCGCCGCGGTCGCGGGCTTCATTGTCTGGGTGGTCTGGTGCGACGTCATGGTGTCAAGAGTATCGAGCGTGTGCGCCACCTCCGACCACGACCGGTAACCTGGCGGCGTGACAGGCTCGGAAGTACCCCCTTCGTTCCGGCTGGCCTATGTTCCGGGCGTGACGCCGACCAAGTGGGTGCGGATCTGGAACGAGCGGCTGCCCGACATCCCCCTGAAGCTGGTCTCGGTGTCCGCCGCCGAAGCCACCGAGGTGCTGCGCAGCGGCGGCGCGGACGCAGGTTTCCTCCGGCTGCCGATCGACCGTACGGACTTCAGCGCGATCCCCCTCTACACCGAGACGACGGTCGTCGTGGTCCCGAAGGATCACGTGGTCGCGGCGGTCGACGAGGTCTCCGCAGCTGATCTTGCCGACGACATCGTGCTCCACCCCCTCGACGACACCCTCGACTGGGAGCGCCTTCCGGGACGGCCCGCGAACGAACGCCCGGCCACGACGGCGGACGCCATCGAGCTGGTGGCGGCCGGTGTGGGCCTCCTCGTCGTCCCGCAATCGCTCGCGCGCCTTCACCACCGCAAGGACCTCACCTACCGTCCGGTGATCGACGCCCCCGAGTCGCGCGTCGCGCTGTCCTGGCCGGAGGACGAGACCACCGACCTGGTGGAGGACTTCATCGGCATCGTCCGCGGACGGACGGTCAACAGCTCACGGGGCCGCTCCCAGGCCGCTGCCGCTGAGCAGCCGAAGGACAAGCGCCCGGATGCGGGCGGCGGCGCGCGGCGGAAGCCCGCCGCGGGCAAGCCGGCAGGGAGCAAGCCGACCGCCGGCAAGGCGGCAGGCAGGTCGACGGGCAAAGCAGCAGGCAAGAATCCACGCAGCGGTTCCGGCGGCCCCAAGGCGGGCAAGCGCGGCAAGCCCCGACGCCGGCCGTAGCGAACGCAGGTCGGAGCGAAGCTCCCGGTGTGTCGATCCGGGCGGTCGCCGTTCATGTAGAGGGTGAGACGCGGCAGCACGCCACGGCACCATCGGCTGGGTCGCACGGCGGACGCAGCCGCAGCCTACGAGACAGCCGCCGCCCTTGCCGGGAACGCAGCGGAGGCAGCCTTCCTGCGGCAGAGGCGTGAGTCGCTCGAGGAGAGCTGAGCGGCCTCGCGGAGAGACGTCCGACGGGATTCAGGCCGCCGCTTCCAGGCGGAGGTTCCAGCGGCCGGGGGTGCCGGTCAGTGTCACCGTCGAGAGCGGGCGGACGTCGACGTTCCAGTACATCGAGGGATGCGCTCTCAGCGCGTACACGAAGGCGGCCCGTACGACGGCGGGCTCGGTCACGGCGACGATGGAGCCCGCGGCATCGGCGGGGCGGGTGTCCAGCCAGCCCCCTATGCGTGAGATGAACGCGAGCAGCGGTTCCCCGCCGTGCGGCGCGCTGCGTGGATCGGCGAGCCACGCGTCGACGGCGGCGGGCTCCCTGGCGGTGACCTCGGCGAGAGTGCAGCCGCGCCAGCGGCCCATGTCGCAGTCGCGCAACGCGGGCTGGGCCAGCGGTGCGAAGCCGAGGGCGTCGCCGGTGGCCCGGCTGCGCGCGGTCGGGGAGCAGTAGCGCAGCTCGGCGGCGCTGAGCGGTACGAGGGCATGGGCGGCGAGCTGCACCTCGTGCCAGCCTGCCTGGTCGAGGGGCCGGTCGTCGTCGAAGCGCTCGGTGAGCAACGAGGAGGTGCGCGCGGCGGCGACCAATGTGACCCGGACACTCATGGCGTGATGGTGCTGGCCAAATCCTGGCAGGTCAAGGGGTCGCCGACGGGGGCTGTTGGAAGGGGAGCACCAGCCAGTCCTCGGGGTTCGCCAGAGATGTGAAGCCGATCTTCTCGTAAACGCCGTGAGCGTCGTCGGTGGTGAGCAGCACCCGGCGCACCCCGAGGGGTGCGAGGTGGTCGCGGACGGCGGTGACGAGGGCGGTGCCGAGCCCGTGGCCGCGGGCGGGCCGGTCGATGTAGACGTCGCACAGATAGGCGAAGACGGCGTGGTCGGTGACGACGCGCGCGTAGCCGGTCATTTCTCCCGTGGAGGTTTCGTAGGCACCGAAGTTGAGCGACGCGGCGACGGCCCGGTCGTGCGTCTCACGGCTGCGGCCGATCGCCCAGTAGGCGTCGGTGGAGAGCCAGTGGTGGACGCGGTCCGCGTCCAGGCGGCCGGGGTCGGTGGAGATCGTGTACGGCCCGTGGGTCGTGTCGCTCATGGCAGGAGGCTCGCACGGGGGCGCGGAGCCTGTCAGCGGCATGTCCCCGGCGGGCGGCACCAGGCGTTTCCCCGGCCGGCGCCACCAGCGTCGTTTCCCCGGCGGGCGACCCTCGGCCGCATTCCCTCCGGCGGACGGCGTCAGTGGAGTGCTTCGTCGCAGGCCGCGCGCAGTCTGCGGACGCCTTCCGCGATCTCCACGGGGCCTGCCACACCCGAGAAGCTCAACCGGATGTGCCCGGCGGGGGGTTCGGCGCAGAAGTAGGGGCGGCCGGGAGCAACGGCGACGCCCGCGCGCAGGGCCGCGGCGACGAGGGCGGCCTCCTCCGCGCCGTCGGGCAGCCGCAGCCACAGGTGGTAGCCGCCGGAGGGGGCACGGGGCAGGGCCAGTTCGGGCAGCTCGAGCCGCAGGGCCGCGGTCATGGTGTCCCGACGGGTCTTCAGTTCGCCTGCCACGGTGCGCAGATGACGGCTCCACGCGGGTGCGCCGACCAGTTCGAGGGCGGCTTCCTGGAGGGGGCGCGGGACGAAGAAGGTGTCGACGACGTGGATGGCGCGCAGTCGTTCGAGGACGGGGCCGCGGGCGGCGAGCACCCCCACCCGCAGACTGGGCGAGGTCGCCTTGGTGAGCGAGCTGACGTGGACGACGACCCCGTCGTGGTCGTCCGCGGCGAGCGGCGGCGGCAGCGTGCCCGCGTCGCTGTGGACGAGCCGGCGGGCGAAGTCGTCCTCGACGACGAAGGCGCCCGCCTCGCGGGCGATGCGCAGGACGTCGGTTCTGCGCCCGGGGGCGAGGACGGCGCCCGTCGGGTTCTGGAAGAGGGGCTGGCAGACGAAGACTCGGGCCCCGGTGGCCCGGAAGGCTGCGGCGAGCAGGTCCGGCCGTACGCCGCTCGCGTCGACGGGCACCGGCACGGGCCGGAGGCCCGCGGCGCGGGCGATGGCGAGCATGCCCGGATAGGTGGGCGACTCGACGAGGACGGGCGCGCCGGGCGGGGCGAGTGCGCGCAGCGCGGTGGTCAGGGCGGACTGGCCTCCCGCCGTGATCAGGACGTCGGCCGCGGTGACGGTGTCGCCGAGGCCGCGGGCAAACCATTCGCGCAGTTCGGGCAGGCCGTCGACGGGCGGGCGGCCCCACGCGCCGGGGCGGCGCCCGGCCCGTGCGAGGGCGGCGGCCATGGCGCGCTCCGGCTGGAGCGACGGATGCAGATAGCCGCCGTTGAACTCGACGACGCCGGGCGGTGGCGCGGCGAGGGTGACCAGCACCCCGGAGGCGTCGACCGCCCGCGGCACGATCTCGGTCGCGGAGTCGGCGCTGAGTGAGACCTCCTGCCAGGAGGTGTCGGGAGCGGGCGGGGTGTCGGGGCGCTGCTGGGCGCGGTAGGCGCCCGCCCCGGGCCGGGTGACGACGAGCCCTTCCGCGGCGAGTTGCGCGAGCGCGCGCGAGACGGTCACCGGGGACACGCGGTAGCGCTCGACCAGGGCCCGACTCGAGGGCAGCTTTCCACCTGCCGGATAGCGGTTGAGCTCCCTTTTCAGGGAAGAGGCCAGCTCTGCCACACTGCTACGCTCTTGCATGACAGCACAGGATAGCGCTACTCCCACTTCTTCGATAGCGGTCAGCAGCGGCACCCTCCTCGCCGCACTGGGCGTCGTCGCCTTCTCGCTGACCTTCCCCTCCACGGTGTGGGGGCTGGAGAGCTTCGGGCCCTGGTCCCTGGTCTCCGTGCGCAGCGTGCTCGCCGCGGTGATCGCCGGCACCTTCCTGCTGGCGATGCGTGTGCCGCTTCCCGAACGCCGCCACTGGGCCGGTCTCGCGACGGTCGCCGCGGGGGTGGTCGTGGGCTTCCCGCTGCTGACGACGCTCGCCCTGCAGACGTCCACCTCCTCGCACGCCGCCGTGGTCGTGGGTCTGCTGCCCCTCACGACCGCCGCCTTCGCGGCCCTGCGCACCGGCCGCCGGCCGTCGCGTACCTTCTGGGCGGCGGCGCTCGCGGGCGCCGCCGCGGTGATCGCGTTCACGGTGCAGCAGAGCGGCGGGGCGCTGCACGCCGGGGACATGTACCTGTTCGGTGCGCTGCTGGTGTGCGCCGCGGGCTACACCGAGGGCGGCCGGCTCGCACAGTGGATGCCGGGCTGGCACGTCGTCGGCTGGGCGCTGATCCTCTGCCTTCCGCTCGCCCTCGCGGGCTCCGCTGTGGCGCTCACATACGAACCGGTCCGGCTCAGCGCCCACGGCGTCGTCGGACTGGTGTGGGTGGCCGCCGGCTCCACGTTCTTCGGCCTGTACGTCTGGTACCGCGGGATGGCGGAGATCGGTGTCAGCAAGGCGAGCCAGCTCCAGCTCGCCCAGCCGCTGTTCACCCTGGCCTGGTCCGTGCTGCTGCTCGGCGAGACGCTCTCGCCGGCGGCGCCGCTGGCGGCCGTCGCGGTCCTGGTGTGCATCGCGGCCACCCAGCGCGCCCGCACCTGAACCGGCACCCGCGGGTGGAGGTGCGGCGGACCCCCTCGGCCGTAGACTCGAACAGAGGACCGGAGAAACCGACCAATGACACATCGAGCCGCTTCGAGGAGGTCACTCCCGATGCAAGCGAACGTGGGCGACACGCTGCTGGTGCACGGCCGGACAGTGGGCCAGCACGACAAGGTCGCCGAAGTCGTCGAGGTGCTGGGCCGGGAGGGCAATCCGCCGTTCCGCGTCCGCTTCGAGGACGGGCACGAGGCACTGATGTCCCCCGGACCCGACACCGTCGTCAGGCACCACGAGAAGACCTGAAGCTCAGCGACCGCACGTCAGCCGGGCGGCCGGACCCTGGTCGGGTAGTGATCGGCCACCACCGTGGTCATCGCCCCGAGCGGGTCCGCCACGACCTCCATCGCGGAGAAGAAGCAGTGGCCGCGCACCGTCGCGTACCTTTTGGCGTACGTGAGGTGGCGGGAGAGCTCCGCCGGGTCGTGCCAGGCTTCCGGCTGGCCGGGCACGCCCACCTTGTACAGGGCCTCTCCGATGTACAGGTCGACGCCCGTGCTGCTCGCCACGTCCGCCCACCAGGGAACGAGCGCCGAGTAGTCCGCGGCGGGGAAGCCCATGTTCCAGTAGACCTGGGGGACGACGTAGTCGATCCACCCCTCCTTGACCCAGTGCCGGGTGTCGGCGTGCAGATCGTCGTAGGTCTGCACGCCGGCCGCCGTACGGGAGCCGAGCGGGTCCGTGGTGGCGTTGCGCCACACCCCGAAGGGGCTGATCCCGAAGCGGACGTGCTTCTTCGCGGCCTTGACGCGTGCCGACATCTCCTGCACGAGCCGGTTGATGTTGTCGCGGCGCCAGGCGGCCTTGTCGGTGAAGCCGCCGCCGTACCGTGCGAAGGTCGCGTCGTCGTCGAAGACCTGGTCAGGGACGGGATACGGGTAGAAGTAGTCGTCGAAGTGGACCGCGTCGATGTCGTAGCGCACCACGGCGTCCATCATCGCGTCCTGGACGAATCGCCGGACCTGCGGGATGCCGGGGTTGTAGTAGAGCTTCCCGCCGTACGCGACGGTCCACTCCGGGTGCTGCCGGGCCGGATGGGTCTCGATCAGCCGGGACGGGTCCGTGTGATTGGCCACTCGGTACGGGTTGAACCAGGCGTGCAGCTCCAACGCCCGCCGATGGGCTTCGCGCACCGCCGTCCGGAGCGGGTCCCAGCCGGGGTCCTGACCCTGGACGCCCGTCAGGTACTGGGTCCACGGCTCGTACGGCGACGGCCACAGGGCGTCCGCCGTGGGCCGGACCTGGAAGACCACGGCGTTCAGCCGGCGCTCCACGGCGGTGTCGAGGTACGCGAGCAGTTCCGTGCGCTGCCGGGCAGCCGTTTGGCCCGGTTGCGAGGGCCAGTCGCGGTTGCCGACGGTGGCGAGCCACATGCCGCGGAACTCGCGCTTGGCCGCCTGTCCGCCGCCCGAGGTCCGGGCAGCGGCGTCGGACACTGTGCGGGCTGCCGCACCTCCGGCCGTCGTGAGGCCGGCGAGCGCCCCGGCCGCCGTGACCACGAACCCTCTTCTCCCGATAAGCCCCATATGTCCACCCCTGTCGGGCTCGGTGTCAGCCGTCGTATCCGCAGAGCATGCCCGCCCCGGGGGCTCGAGCACCCACGCATCCGGAGTAACGTCGGGGGGCGGGCGGGCGCCGGAACCATACGGGGGACCTGCCGGCCGAAGGATCAGCGAAAGGCACGAGGTGACGGACTCAATGGCCGACATTGCACGCGTCGGAGTGGTGGGTTGCGGCCAGATGGGCGCGGGCATCGCGGAGGTGTGCGCCCGCAGCGGACTCGAGGTGAGGGTGGCCGAGACCACGGGCGAGGCCCTGGAGATCGGTCGCACCCGGCTGTACAACTCCCTTTCCAAGGCCGCCGAACGCGGCAAGATCACGCAGGAGGAGCGCGACGCCACCCTGGAGCGGCTGAGCTTCACGACCGACCTCGGGGAGTTCGCCGACCGCGATCTCGTCATCGAGGCCGTCGTGGAGAACGAGCAGGTCAAGACCGAGATCTTCCAGGTACTGGACCAGGTGGTGACCCGCCAGGACGCGATCCTCGCCTCCAACACCTCCTCCATCCCGCTGGTCAAGCTGGCCGTCGCGACCTCGCGGCCGGACCAGGTCATCGGCATCCACTTCTTCAACCCGGCCCCGGTTCAGAAGCTCGTCGAGCTGATTCCCGCGCTGACCACCTCCGAGGAGACGATCAAGCGCTCCGAGGCCGTGGTGCAGCAGGTGCTGGACAAGCACCCGATCCGCGCCCAGGACCGCTCGGGCTTCGTGGTGAACGCCCTGCTCATTCCGTATCTGCTCTCCGCGATCCGGATGTTCGAGTCCGGGATCGCCTCGCGCGAGGACATCGACAACGGCATGGAGTTGGGCTGCGCCCACCCCATGGGCCCGCTGAAACTCTCCGACCTGATCGGCCTCGACACGGTGGCCTCGGTCGCCGACAGCATGTACGCCGAGTTCAAGGAGCCGCTGTACGCCGCTCCCCCGCTGCTGCAGCGGATGGTGGACGCGGGCCGGCTCGGCCGCAAGACGGGCTCCGGGTTCTACCCGTACTCCTGACACACCCGAGTGCCGCGCCGGGCCGCAGGGTTCGGCCGAGCCCTCCGGCGGTCGGCCGAGCCCTCCGGCGGTCGGCCGAGCCGACCGGCGGTCAGCCGAGTCGCAGGTGGTGCAGCATCAGCAGCCCGGCCGCCATGTTGGCGGCCGGGACCTCGCCGCGGGCGATCATGTCGGGCACCAGCTTCAGCGGTATCCATTCGCGGCGGGACGACTCGAAGTCGTCCTCGGGGTGGCCGATGTAGGTGGCGTCGTCGGCCCAGTAGAGATGGTGGCGGGCGTCGGTGAGGCCGTTGGACGGCTCCACGGTCAGCAGGTGCCGAAGGGGACCGGGCCGCCAGCCCGTCTCCTCCTCCATCTCCCTCGCCGCCGCGGCGGCGATGTCCTCGCCGTCCTCGACGACGCCCGCGGCCAGCTCCCACCCCCAGCTGTCGGTGATGAAGCGGTGCCGAAAGAGCATCAGCACCTCGTTGGCCTCGTTGACTACGGTCGCGACAGCGACTGGCCGCAGCCGGATGAGGAAGTGGTCCAGATGTCGGCCGTCGGGCAGCTCGACATCTGCGAGGTTGACCCTGAACCAGCGGTTCTCATAGACGGTTTGTTCGCTTAAGTTCGTCCACTGCACGTTTCTGCCACCTTCCGACGAGTAGATGGCAACATGGCAGCAGGAGCTCGGTCAGAGGGGAACGCGCAGTGCCCCGTCGATGAGTCCGGCCGCCTCTTCGGCTTCCGCGCAGCCGCTCGCCGCCAGGTGCCGGCGCACGGCTCGCAGCCGGTCCCGCAGACGCTGCGACTCCATCCCCTTGGCCCGCTCCACCATCTCCGCCGCCGTTCTCGCCGCACGGTCCGCCTCGCCCAGACGCAGCTCGATCTGGGTGAGCATGGCGAGCCGGTGCACCCGGCCGCGGTCGTGCGCCGGGGTGCCGACGGCGGCGGTTGCCTGCTCCCTGGCCGCCCCGAGGTCACCGAGGCTCAGCAGCGCCTCCGCGACCTGGACGTTGACCAGGCCGGGCTGGACGTAGCCGGTCTCGTCCGGTTCGCTCCCCGGACTGATCCGCTCCGCCTCCGACTCGGCGTGCCGGATGCAGGTGAAAGCGCTCGGGCCGTCGCCGAGATGTGCGTACGCCTTGGCCTGCATCGCGTACAGGTCGGCGGCGAGCGCCGGGGTGAGCTGCCGTCCCGCGGACCGCAGTGCCGTCTCCGCGAAGGCGACCGCCTGCCGGTGCTCCGACATGAACAGCGACTGGTTGACCAGCAGCGCGATCACATAGGCGCCCAGCCCCCGGTCGCCGCTCGCCTTGGCCAGCCGCAGCGCGTGGTGGAAGTAGCGCTGAGCGAGGCCGTGCGCGTCGGAGTCGTAGGCGCAGATGCCTGCCACCGACACAAGCCCTCCGGCGGCGCGGTGCAGTTGGCGGCCCAGTTCGTTGTTGTACGAGCCGCGCAGCAGTGGGGCCGTCTCCGCGTTGAGGAATCCGACGATGCGCGAACGGGTCGCGATGCCGCCCGCCCTGCGGTACATCAGCTCGTAGTGCGCGCGGGCGGCCCGCAGCATGTCTATGTCGGCCATGCTGACGCTCGTCCGGCCGCTGCGGGAGACGTCCGCGTCCTCCGGCGGGTTCTCCCACTCCCACACCGGCATCACGGCGGGCGTGCCCGTGACCGCGGGCGCCTCGATGGTGTGCGGCCGCTGCTGCTCGTCGAAGCGCCACAGGGCGGTGGCGCGATCGACGAACCCGGACAGCGACGAACTCTGCGGCGCGGCGCGCTCCGGCACGCCGAGGCCGATGTCGTCGAGTGTGATCACACGGTGCAGCCGGTCCGCCAGCACTTCGCAGATCAGGTCGGGGACCTGGCCGCGCGGCCGCTGGCCCTTCAACCACCGTCCCACGGCGGTGTGTTCGTAACGCAGCGACAGCCCTCTCGCCCGGCCCGCGTCGTTGACGCGTACGGCGAGGCCGGCGTGGGAGATGCCCGCCTCGTCGAGCAGGGCGTCGAGCTGGGTGTTGGGCTGCATGGGCCCCCTCCGATGACTCGGTCCGCTCAGCGTAGTAGAGGCCGATTCGCACGGGGTGTGAAACAAGTGCGCTTTTCCGCGCCTTGCATCCTCTCCCGCCGTGCACGGCGGGCCTGTTGACTGAACTGCCTCTCACAGAGGCGGCCGGGCCGCCGGCTCCCCCTCGTACAGTGCGGCGGCCCCACCGCGTCGTCCGTCCTGCTGATCTGCCCGACACTCCGCGGCAGGACGGGCGGCGCCGGCCGACGGCGGTCCCACCCCTGCCGGATGCCGCATGGCCGCAGACGTGAATCGGGACGAGCGATGGGAGGTTCGGGTCGGGTACGGCGCAGACCGGCTTCGCCGGACTGCGCCGGTACCCGCGAGCGGTCGTCGTGCGGCACGAGCGGCGCCACGCCGTCGACGATCCGGCCTACAGCGCGGCAACTCCGCGGGCGCGGCGGGCGAGTACAGCGCCGGCTCCACGAGCACCGCCGGCCGAAGAAGCTCCCCCGACGCGTCACCGACGTCCGTCGCCCCCCGATGCGCAGGAACAGAAGCTGGTCCGCGGCCGGACATGCGTGTGGGGCGCACCCCGGCCAAGGCCGGGACGCGCCCCACACAGCGGACGTCAGGCGCCCCGCAGCACCGCGCCGTGCCGCTCGGCCGCGAGCGCCACCGCCGCGTCGCGCGCGGCCGTCGCCTCCTCGACCGTCAGCGTGCGGTCCGCCGCGCGGAAGCGCAGCGCGTACGCCAGGGACTTGCTGCCCTCGCCGATCTGCTCACCGGTGAAGACGTCGAACAACCGGAGGGATTCGAGCAGTTCGCCCGCGCCCTCGCGCAGGGCGGCCTCCACGTCGGAAGCGGCCACGTCGTCCGCGACGACGAGCGCGACATCCTGCGTCGCCACCGGGAACGTGGAGATCCGCGGCGCCTGGACGGCGCCTTCGGCCGCCCGCTCCAGGACGTCGAGTTCGATCTCCATCGCGCAGGTGCGGTCCGGCAGGTGCAGCGCCTTGACGACCCGCGGGTGCAGCTCGCCGGCGTGGCCGACGAGCGTCTCCTCGCCGTCCACCGTCGCGTAGAACGCGGCGCAGCGGCCGGGGTGCCAGGGCGCGTGCTGGTCGGCGCGGACGGTCAGTTCGACGCCGGCCTCGTGGCCGAGCAGCCGGCCTGCCTCGACCGCGTCGGCCCAGACGGCCGGGCGGCCCTTGCCCCACCAGCCGCCCTGTTCGCGGGCGCCCGCGAGGACGACGGCGGCGCGGTGCGGCTGACGCGGCAATGCGGCGTCGAGTCCGGCGATCTCCTCGTCGGTGGGACGGCGATCGACGGGCAGGCGCACGGCGCGCCCTTCCTCGCCGGTGGGCCGGAAGACGAGACCGGTCTCGAAGAGCGCCAGGTCGTGGCTGCCGCGCCCGTCGTTGCGCCGCAGGGCCCCGAGGAGGCCGGGCAGCAGCGTGGTGCGCAGCGCGGGCTCCTCGTCGGAGAGCGGGTTGACGAGCTTGACCAGACGGCGGCGGGCGTCGTCCGCCTCCAGCCCGAGCTGGTCGAGGACCTGCTCGCCGATGAAGGGGTAGTTCGGCGCCTCGACGTAGCCCGCGCCGGCCAGCGCGCGGCCGACGCGGCGGTGCAGCCGCTGGCGTGCGGTGAGGCCGCGGCCGGACGGCGGCGTGGGAAGCGTCGAGGGGAGGTTCTCGTAGCCCTCGAGCCGGATGACCTCTTCCGCGAGGTCGTTGGGCTCCGCGAGGTCGGGCCGCCACGACGGGACGGTGACGACGAGCTCGTCCTGGCCCACGACGTCGCAGCCGACCTCCTGAAGGCGGCGGACGACGTTCTCGCGGCCGTAGGCGACACCCGCGACACGGTCGGGGTGGTCCGCAGGCATGGTGATCGTCCGCGGGGCGCGGGGCGCGACGACCTCGGTGACCCCGCCCTCCGCGGTACCGCCGGCGAGCAGCACCAGCAGGTCGACGGTGCGCTGCGCGGCGGCAGCGGCGGCCTGCGGGTCGACGCCGCGCTCGAAGCGCTTGGACGCCTCGGAGGCCAGCTTGTGCCGGCGTGCGCTGCGGGCGATCGAGATCGGGTCGAAGTGCGCCGCCTCGATGACGACCTCGGTGGTGCCCACGATCCGGCCGGTTTCCGGGTCGGGCGTGGCATCGGCGATCTCGGTGTTCGCGCCGCCCATGACGCCCGCGATGCCGATGGGCCCGCGGTTGTCGGTGATGACCAGGTCCTCGGCGTCGAGGACGCGCTTGGTGCCGTCGAGGGTGGTGAGCTTCTCCCCCGGCTCCGCGCGCCGCACTCCGATCGGCCCGTCGAGGCGGGAGCGGTCGTAGGCGTGCAGCGGCTGGCCGAGCTCGAGCATCACGTAGTTGGTGATGTCGACGGCGAGCGAGATCGGGCGCATCCCGGCCTTCTGCAGGCGGCGCCGCAGCCAGATCGGGGAATGGGCCTCGGGCTCGAGACCGACGACGGTGCGCGCGGTGAAGCGGTCGCAGCCGATCGGGTCGGAGACCTTGACGGGGTAGCCGTACGAGTTGGCGCCGGGGACGTCGAGCAGCGCCGGGTCCCGCAGCGGCAGGCCGTAGGCGGTGGCGGTCTCGCGGGCCACACCGCGCATCGACAGGGCGTAGCCGCGGTCGGGCGTGACGGCGATGTCGAGCACCTCGTCGACGAGCTCGAGCAGCTCGATGGCGTCGGTGCCGACCTCGTGCTCGGGCGGCAGCACGATGATGCCGCCTCCCCCGGACTCCGTCCGGGGGGACCCCCAGCCGTCGTCGCCCATGCCGAGCTCGTCGCCGGAGCAGATCATGCCGTGGGACGTCCTCCCGTACGTCTTGCGGGCGGCGATCGCGAAGTCGCCGGGCAGCACGGCGCCGGGGAGGACCACGACGACCTTGTCGCCGACGGAGAAGTTGCGGGCGCCGCAGACGATCTCCTGCGGCTCGCCGGTTCCGTTGGCCCGGCCCACGTCGACGGTGCAGAAGCGGATGGGCTTCTTGAACTCCGTCAGCTCCTCGATGGTGAGGACCTGCCCGACGACGAGGGGGCCCTTGAGCCCGGCGCCGAGCTGCTCGACGGTCTCCACCTCGAGCCCGGCGGCGATGAGCTTGGCCTGGACGTCACGGCCGGTCTCGGTCGCCGGCAGGTCGACGTACTCCCGCAGCCAAGAAAGCGGGACCCGCATCAGATCTCCATCCCGAACGGCCGGGTGAACCGGACGTCACCCTCGACCATGTCTCGCATGTCTTCGACGTTGTGGCGGAACATCAGCATCCGCTCGATGCCGAACCCGAAGGCGAATCCGCTGTACTTACTGGGGTCGACGCCGCAGGCGGTGAGCACCTTCGGGTTGACCATGCCGCAGCCGCCGAGCTCGATCCAGCCCTCGCTGGAGCAGGTCCGGCAGGGCCGGTCCGGGTTGCCCACGGACTCGCCGCGACAGACGTAGCAGAGCATGTCCATCTCGGCGGACGGCTCGGTGAACGGGAAGAAGTTCGGCCGGAGCCTGGTCTTCATGTCCGGACCGAAGAGCGCCTGGACCATGTGGTCGAGGGTGCCCTTGAGGTCGGCCATGGTCAGACCCTCGTCGACCGCGAGCAGCTCGATCTGGTGGAAGACAGGGGTGTGCGTGGCGTCCAGCTCGTCCGTGCGGAACACGCGGCCGGGGCACACCACGTAGACGGGCGGCTCACGGCGGAGCAGGGATCGGGCCTGCACCGGGGAGGTGTGGGTCCGCAGCACGACGCCGGACTCCTCGCCGGAACCCTCGGCCCCGGAGGCGCCGTCGGACGCCTGGACGAAGAAGGTGTCCTGCATCTGCCGGGCCGGATGGTCGGGCGTGAAGTTGAGGGCGTCGAAGTTGAACCACTCCGCCTCGACCTCGGGGCCTTCCGCGATCTCGTACCCCATCGACACGAAGACGTCGGCGACCCGCTCCATCATCGTGGTCAGCGGGTGGCGGGCACCGGCAGGCACGCGGTCGTAGGGCAGCGTGACGTCGACCGACTCCTCCACGAGCACCCGCGCGTCACGCTCGGCCTCGAGTTCGGCCTGGCGGGCGGCGAGCGCCTTGCCGACGGCGGCGCGGGCCTGACCCACGCGCTTTCCGGCCTCGGCCTTGGCCTGCGGCGGCAGTGCGCCGATCTCGCGGTTGGCGAGGGAGAGCGGCGAGGTGCCGGAGGTGTGCGCGGACTTCGCGTGGGCGAGCGCCTCGAGGGAGTCTGCGGCGGCGAAGGCGGCGAGCGCCTCGTCCCGCATGCGCTCGATCTCATCCGGTTTCAGTGTCTCGACCTCAACAGGGTCGTACGACTTATTGGGTGCGGACATCTCTTCCCGTACTTCCGATGGGCTGGCTGGGGACCCCGCACGTCGACCAAGGACGACCGAGGACGCAAAGGTGCCAAAGGTCGAGTCTAACGGGGTGTGGAGCGGCGAATGAGCCCGCGGGCTGCTCGGGCGGTCTCTGCGCGATCCTGGCCGGACCGCTACTGGAGATACGCCGGGGCGCCGACGGGCAGGATGAATCGGAACTCGGCACCGCCGCCGGGTCCCCTGCCGACGGCGATCGTCCCGCCGTGCGCCTCGACGATGCCTTTGACGATGTAGAGGCCGAGGCCGGTGCCGCCCCGCTTGCTCCCCCGCCAGAAGCGGGTGAAGACCCGTCCCATCGACTCCTCCGGAATGCCGGGGCCCTCGTCGCTGACGGTGACGGCGGTGCCGGCACCGCTCCGCTCACGCGGCGGGGACGAGGGCGCTATCTCGATGGTGACAGTTCCCTCTCCGTGCCGCACCGCGTTTTCCAGCAGGTTGCCCAGCACCTGGTCGACCTTGTCCGGGTCGGCCCACAGGTCGGGCAGCGGCCCGCTGACGTGGACACGGAAGCGATCGGGGGCCTGCCCCGCCGCCACGTGAGCCTCGACGTGACGGCGCACGGCGGCTCCGAGGTCGACGGGCTGGCGCCGCACCTCGAGCCGTCCCGAGTCGATGCGGGAGATGTCCAGGAGCTCGGCGATGAGGCGCGTGACCCGGTTGGCATCGGCGTCGACGGTCTCCAGCATCAGCCGCTTCTGGTCGTCGGTGAACCGCTCCCATTTGGCGAGCAGCGTCGCCGTGAAACCCTTGACGGAGGTCAGGGGGGAGCGCAGCTCGTGAGCGACGGTCGCGATCAGTTCCGCGTGGCTGCGTTCGGTACGACGCCGTGCCTCGGTGCCCCGCAGGCTGACGACGAGCCGGCGCAGCGGCCCGGTGGGGACGTCTCGGACGTAGCGGGCGGAGACGAGGACCTCGCGGCCGCCGGGCAGCAGCAGGTTGCGCTCGGGCTGGCCGACTCGGGTGGCGAGCCCGCCGTAGGGGTCGGTGAGGGTCCACCAGCGTCGGCCCTTGATGTCCTCGAGCGGCAGCACACGCTCCAGGGGCCGTCCGATCGCGTCGGCCCTGGGGACGGCCGTGATGCGTACGGCGGCTTGGTTGAAGCAGACGACGCAGCCGCTCTCGTCGGCGACGACAAGGCCGTCGGGCAGGTCGTCGGGGTCGATCCCGGGTTCCTCGGGACTGCCGGAGCGGCCCAGGAAGTTCTCCTGTGCCTGTGTCGGCCTGCTGGTCCCGACCGTCATTCCCGTACCCCACCTTCCGCCGGCGCAGTGGGCCCCCGAGTGCGTCACCCTACTAGCTCAAAGTGACGTCGCCGACCCCCTGAGCGAGTGGTCCTCAGCCTGCGGGGGTGCCCTTGGCCCCGGAGCGCTGGGCGCGCGCGGAGGCGTAGAGACATACGGCCGCGGCGGTCGCGAGGTTCAGGCTTTCGGCCTTTCCGTGAATCGGGACACGCACGACGGCGTCGGCGAGCGCCCGGGTCTCCTCCGGCAGGCCCCATGCCTCGTTGCCGAAGATCCATGCGGTGGGGCCGCCCATGGTTCCGGCGTCGAGCTCGTCGTCGAGGTCGTCCTCGCCCGCCCCGTCGGCGGCGAGCACGCGCACGCCCGCGTCACGCAGTCCCTGGACGGCCTGCTCGACGGGCACGCCGACGGCGACCGGCAGGTGGAAGTGCGAACCGACGGATGCGCGGACGGACTTGGGGTTGTACAGGTCGACGGACGCGTCGGTGAGGATCACGGCGTCCGCTCCAGCGGCGTCGGCACAGCGCAGCACGGTGCCGGCGTTTCCGGGGTCGCGTACGTGGGCGAGCACGGCGACAAGCTTGGGCCGGGCGGCCAGGATCTCCTCGAACGGCGAGTCGAGGAACCGGCAGACACCGACGAGCCCCTGCGGGGTGACGGTCTGGGAGACCTCCGCGAGCACGGCGTCGGCGGCATGGTGGACGCGGGCCCCGGCGGCGCGGGCGGCGTCGACGATGTCGGCGTAGCGCTCGGCGGCCTCGACGGTGGTGAACAGCTCGACCAGGGTCGGCTCCCCACCGGGCCCCCGGTGCGCGACTGCCTCCCGCACGGCCTGCGGCCCCTCGGCGATGAAGAGGCGGTCCTTCCCCCGGAAGTTCCGCTTGGCGAGCCGCCGTGCGGCGGCGACACGCGGTGAACGGGGCGAGATCAGCTCGGGGGTCGGCATGCTGTTCGGCGTCTCTCTCACTGGGGTTCCGGAGGGCGGTCGGGCTGCGGCCCGGACTGTCGAATGGTGTCGGTGGGCGCCTGTGGCCCGCGCCGGCTGCGGCGGCCTCTTGGCGAGCAGCCCGCAGGGCCGGGCCCGCTACAGGTCGGCCGTGGAGCCTGCTTGCCGAGAGCCGCGGGGGGCGTTGACGGCAGTCGGCGGCCGGGCGGGCTGGGGCCGGTCGTTCGGGTGCCCGGGTGGGTGCGGGGTGGCGTCGGGAGGAGCCGGCCGGGCGGGCGCTCGGCACGTCGGTCGGCTGCCCGGGCGGGTGCGGGGTGGCGTCGCTGGGGACCGGCGCTCCGCCGGCCGCTGTCGGCCGGCCGGTCGCATCGGGTGGCCGGCGGGGCGGGGCGGCAGAAGGCGCTGCCCGCCCCGGTTACACCAAGCCCGACCGGCTGCCCGGCGAGACCGTGACGGCTGCCGGTGGTCGTCCCCTCGCGAGCCGGCCCACCGGGCGCAATCGGGACGGCCCGGCGGGGAACCCGCCGGGATCCGCGAAACGCACCGGACCCGCAGGCCCAGGGCCTGCGGGTCCGGTCGGCTCGACGCAGGCGTCAGGCAGCCTTGGGCGCGTTGACGTCGCTCGGGAGCGCCTTCTGCGCGACCTCGACGAGCGCGGCGAACGCGTTGGCGTCGTTCACGGCGAGCTCGGCCAGGATCTTGCGGTCCACCTCGATGTTGGCGGCCTTCAGACCCTGGATGAGGCGGTTGTACGTCATGCCGTTCTGGCGGGCAGCGGCGTTGATGCGCTGGATCCACAGCTGACGGAAGTCGCCCTTGCGCTTCTTGCGGTCGTTGTAGTTGTAGACCAGGGAGTGGGTGACCTGCTCCTTGGCCTTGCGGTACAGGCGCGAACGCTGACCGCGGTAACCGCTGGCCTGCTCGAGGATCGCCCGGCGCTTCTTGTGGGCGTTGACTGCCCGCTTGACGCGTGCCACTTGTTAACTCCTTGTAGCGGGGCCGTGGTTGGACTCACACGGCCCGGAAACGAATTGGTCCCGGTCTCGGCGTGTGTCCCCCGTCAGGGGACACGCACGTCACTTGCCGAGAAGCTTCTTGATGGTCTTCGAGTCGCCCGGGGCCATCTCGGCGTTGCCGGTCAGGCGGCGCGTCAGCTTGGACGGCTTGTGCTCGAGCAGGTGGCGCTTGCCGGCGCGCTCACGGAGCACCTTGCCGGAGCCGGTGATCTTGAAGCGCTTCTTGGCACCGCTGTGCGTCTTGTTCTTCGGCATCGCGCCGTTATCTCCTCGTCAGTGGCGCTCCCCCGGTGCGGACACCGGACAGCAGGAGCGTCAGATCTTGGTTATGGGTTCCGGGCAGGACCCGGGGCTGCCTGGCCGGCAGCCCCCTTGGGTCACGCCTCGGAGGATGTGTCGGCCGGAGTGTCGGAGCCCTGGTCCTGATCCTGGTCCTGCGAGCCCTGACGTTCCGCCTTGCGTGCGGCCTGGGCCTCACGCGCCTCGGCCATCGCCTCGGTCTTCTTCTTGTGCGGGCCAAGAACCATGATCATGTTCCGGCCGTCCTGCTTCGGGTTCGACTCGATGAAGCCGAGGTCCTCTACGTCTGCGGCGAGACGCTGCAGCAGACGGAAGCCAAGCTCGGGGCGGGACTGCTCACGACCACGGAACATGATCGTGATCTTGACCTTGTCACCCTGCTTGAGGAACCGGACGACGTGACCCTTCTTGGTGTCGTAGTCGTGCGGGTCGATCTTCGGCCGGAGCTTCATCTCCTTGATGACCGTGTGCGCCTGGTTCTTGCGCGCCTCACGGGCCTTCATGGCCGACTCGTACTTGAACTTCCCGTAGTCCATGAGCTTGCACACGGGCGGACGGGCGTTCGCCGCCACCTCGACGAGGTCGAGGTCGTACTCCTGAGCAAGCTCAAGGGCCTTGGCAAGCGGAACAATCCCGACCTGCTCGCCGCTGGGACCGACAAGTCGCACTTCGGGAACGCGAATCCGGTCGTTGATGCGGGGCTCGGCGCTGATGGATCCTCCTAAGTAGCACCACACGGATGTCTGGCAGACAGCCGCGCATTACGTCTGTTTTCTAGGACCAACCGCACGGAGACGTCAAAAAA
The DNA here is from genome assembly GCF_044763255.1 of Streptomyces sp. NPDC096176. Classification (NCBI taxonomy): domain Bacteria; kingdom Bacillati; phylum Actinomycetota; class Actinomycetes; order Kitasatosporales; family Streptomycetaceae; genus Streptomyces; species Streptomyces sp. NPDC096176. Next base: position 232,371 of record NZ_JBIWFV010000012.1, read on the forward strand.
GCCCCGGACGGGACACAGGCGGCAGCTCCTCGAATACCGGGAGCACCGCCGCGGTCAACCGCGGGGCGCACATCGGGCGACTTCCATCGTCCGTACGGAACGATGGGCGCCGCCTGACCGGTGACCCGCCGCCCGTAAAGGCGGCCAGGTGGGAGATCGGAGCCTCCACTTGTGGGCTGAGCACGTAGGTGTACAGCCGGTCGTCACACAAGGTTAGCAGCTCCCGGGGGCCGGGGCTAACCGGCGGCCGGGGCGGGGGCGGGAGCGGCGGGGCCATATCGTGTGCGTCATGAGTGACGCGACCACCCCCAGCTCCCCCGGCGACTCCCACGACAGCGGATCGCCCGACTTCGACGCCATGACCCGCGACATCGCGGAGGTCCCCGCCGTCGAGGTGATCGTCACGGTCGCGGTGAACCTGATGAGCGCTGCCGCCGTCAAGCTCGGCCTCACCGAGGACGCCGAGGACCACAAGGACCTGGACGAGGCCCGCAAGCTGGTCCACGCCCTGGCCGGGCTGCTGGACGCGAGCACGACCGAGATCAGCTCGTTCCACGCGGCGCCCCTGCGCGATGGTCTGAAGTCGCTGCAGCTGGCGTTCCGTGAGGCGTCGCTGGTGCCGGACGAGCCGGGCCAGGGCCCCGGCGAGAAGTACACCGGCCCGGTCTACGGCTGATCCCGCACCGTCAGTCGGCTGCCTTGACGTGAAGGGGCTCGCCGGGAGGCGTGGTCCCGGCCGGCAGGAATGCCAGGTCGAGACCCCGCACCAGGCGGGCCCTCAGTACGTCGTCGGCCGCCAGGGCCTGCGCGACGCGGCGGCCGGCCTCCGAGGGGGCCTCGCCCACGGCGAGCACCAGCGCGAGCGTGCCGTCCGAGTCCCGGCCGGCTCCGAGGTGGGCACGCAGCACCGCGGGCTCCGCGGCGACCACGGCACGTACCGCTTCGGTGACCGCGGGGTCGGCGAGCGGGTCGGTGCTGGTGCGGCCCTCGGCGAGAGCGAGCAGCGCAGGGCCGGTCAGCTGGTAGGGAACGGGCCCGGCCAGGTCGAGCACGAGTGTGTCGGCCTTCTCGTGGGCGGCGGCCTGCAGGGCCTGGTGCAGCGGCACGGCGACGGGTCGGGCTTCCGGGTTCCAGCGGGCGAGCGAGGCGATCGAGGTGAACGCGGGCAGGGCGCGGCGCGCCCCTGCCGTCAACGTCGGCACGGCCATGTCGCTGGTCTTCTCGCGCCGCAGACCGGTCTCCTCGTCCTCCTCGACCTCACCGAGCACGGCGACGACGGGGACCAGGAGCCGGGCGGCCTGGAGCGCCTCGAGCACCGACTGCTCGGCGGTGCTGTCCTCGGACCAGGCGGCAAGTGCCGCCTCGAGGGCCGGGTCGGCGGTGCCGTCGTCGTCGGAGAAGCCGGAGTCGGGAATGTTCTTGAGCGCCACGCGACGAGCCTAACCGGCGGGCAGGTGCGGCCTGCCTTCGGGCAGGGTCACCTTCGGGCAGGGTCACTGTGGCGCGGGCGGCCGCCGCGCCAGAGGCCCACGGCCACGGCGAGCAGCAGCGCTCCGACGCCGCCCGTGGTCGCGGCGAGCCAGCCGCTCGGGCCGCCGGCCTCGTCGGCGGGCTTCGGGCCGGGGCCGAAGTACTCCTTGCCGTAGCCCACCGTGGCCGCCTTCAGGTCGCCGGGGGTCAGTTCGGATCCCGCGGTGATCGCGGCAGCCGGGTCGACGAGGCCGTAGCCCTTGGAGTCGTCACGGCCGCCCTTGGGCGCTTCGCGGGCGGTGTCCATCAGGAGCTTCTTGATCTGGGCGGGAGTCAGGCCCGGGTGGGCGGACCGCACCAGGGCGACCGCACCGGACACGAAGGCGGCCGCTGCGCTGGTGCCCCAGCCGTCGTAGTAGCGGCGGTCGGGGTCGGCGATGACGATGTTGACGCCGGGCGCACTGACCGTGGCGTACCAGCGGCGGGTGGAGAACGAGGCGTGGGTGCCCCAGCGGTCGACCGCCGTCACCGCGATGACGCCGGGATACGCGGCCGGGTAGGAGACGCGGTCGCCCTTCTCGCCGCCGTTGCCCGCGGAGGCGACGACCACGGAGCCCTTGGAGAGTGCGTATTGGACGGCCGCGTCCTCGCCCGCCTCGGGGTGGGCCGACTCGCTGTCGTCGCCGAGCGAGAGGTTGATGACGTCGGCCCCCTGGTCGGCGGCCCAGCGGATGCCCTGGGCGAGGGCGGTGCCACGGCTCTTGCGCGCCTTGTCACGGGCCTTGTCGCTGCCCTCGAGGATGACCCGCACGGGGAGGATCTTCGCCTCGGGCGCAATGCCGATGACTCCTGAGTCGCCGCCGGGGCCGTGCCCGTGCGCCGCGACGATGCCGGCCATCGCCGTGCCGTGCCGTGCCCAGGCCCGGTCGCCGCGTTCCGCTCCGAAGCCGATGAAGTCCTTGCCCGGCAGGACGGAGCCTTCGAGATCGGGGTGCTGGTCGTCGACACCCGTGTCGAGCACGGCGACGGTGATGCCCTCGCCCTTGGTGGTCTGCCAGGCCTGCTCCGTGTGCATCGCGTCCAGACCCCACTGCTGGGCCCGTATCGCATCGCCGTGGGCGGGCGTGGCGGGCAGCAGCGCGAAAGCCGCGGCGGCGAGCACGGCGACCAGACGGCGACCGTGGCGTCTCATCGGGACTCCTCCGTGCCCTGGGGGCCGACGGCACTGCGCAGGCCTTGCTCGATGCGTTCAGCGATACCGATGGCCTCGTGGCCGAGCCCGGCCTGGGCCGGGGCGCTCGTAGCGCCCTTGGCTTTTGCCTCGTCGGCGGGTTGCGGGTCGGCGACGGTGCGGCCGTCGGCGAAGCCGGAGACGGCGTAGACGACGACAGGGGCCTCGGTCACGACCTTGATCGTCCAGCTGGCGCGCTGGTCGCCGCCGAATCCGGCGGCGACGGTGCCCTTGGCCGGGAGTGCGCGCGGCATCAGGTCCGTGCGCTCGCCGAGCGACTCGGTCGTGAACCGGTTGTGCAGCGCGAGCATCCCCTTCCGGTCCGCCTCCGTGAAGACGAGGCCGACGGTGGTGACGCTGCTGGCGGTCGCGTCGGTGTACGTGGCGCGGAGCACGCGAGTGCAGCCGACCGGCTCCAGCGCCTTGGCGAGCAGCGGGTCGAGCGCGGCGGCGCAGCCGCTGTCGGGAGCGACCGCGATGCGTGTCCAGACCCGGTCGGCACCGCCGGGTCCGGCGCCGTCCCCCTTGAGGGTGCGGGGGAACAGGGTGTCCACCGGGACGCTGTGCCATACCGAGCGCACCTCGGCGTACGTGGCGCCGTCGGCTGTGTCGGCGCTGGAGTCGCCGGTCAGCCATGTCCCGGTGACCGCACCGCCGATGAGCCCGAGCCCGAGCACGACGGCGGCGATGGCACCGACGGTGCGTGCGGGGTGCCGGGCGGGTACGGGGCGCAGCCGGGTGGTCAGCTCGGCCGGGCTCTCCGGCGGAATCCACATCTGCGCGGGCGGCCGCGGCGCACCGGGGCGCGGGGTCATGTCGACGCTTCCGACGGGTCGCGGCGACCGGGTGGGGCGCGGCGGCTGCGGGGAGCGGGGATCCTGCGGGGTGCGCGGCTGCTGCGGCGCTGCGCCGATCGGTCGCAGCCGGGTGGTTGTCTCGTCCGGGATGGCACCGCCGGGGGGCGCCGGTGTCGCGGTCCCCGCGTCAGGTGTCCGAGTCGCACCGTGCCCGTCGCTCGCGGCGGCGGAGCCCGGGGTACCGCCAGGGCCGTGGCCGTCACGCGGCTGCGGTGGCGAGGTGGGGCGCTCGGGCGGGAGACCGCCCGAGGCGGCAGCGCCGGGCACGGGACCGGCCGACCGGGCCGCCGCGGGACGGCCCGAGACGGGCACACCGCCGGAGGAGCCCCCAGCGCCGGCCCCACCGGACGCGGGCGTACCGGCCGCGGTCCCACCGGACGGGGGCCCACCGGCCAATGCGTCCGCGGCCCGCGGGCGGGGAGGCGACATGGGCGGCGTCGGTGTGCGCATGCCGGATGCGCCGGCCGTCGGCGCGACAGTGATCGGCGGAGCCGTGGGAGCCGGCATCGCGGGACCGACGGGCCTGGCAGCGACAGGAGGCCCACCGGCGGTCAACTGCGCCGCGCCGGCGCCGTCGGGCGTCTGCGCGCCCGCGGGGCTCTCCGTCCCGGGGGGCGGAGGAGGCGAGATGGGCTGCGCGGGCGGGAGGGCGCCCGCGGGGGGCGCGGCAGGCGGCGGAGGGAGGATCGCGTCGGTGATGCGGGAGCGGGGCGGCCCGGAAGGGCGCTGCGCCTCCGTGCTCATTCCATCCCCCGTTGCTCGACACGTACCGACGACGGATCACCCTTCGGGGCAGGCGCGTTCGTCACCTCGTTCCCGTCACTCTAACCGGCTGTGTCGGCCCGGTCGTCCATGCGGCCTGCGGTCCGTGGGGATCTGCGCAGAAACATCCCCTACCCCGCGATATGCATGTCTGGCAAGCTCGGGCCATGACTCCCCGTGCCGCTGACCGGGCCCGCTACGACAGGGCCACCGCCCACCTCGACGCGCCGCTCGCGATCGTCGATCTCGAGGCCTTCGACGCCAACGCAGAGGACCTGGTGCGCCGGGCCGGTGGCAAGCCGGTCAGGGTGGCCAGCAAGTCGGTGCGCTGCCGGGCGCTGTTGGAACGGGTCCTGGCCATGGACGGATTCGCGGGGATCATGTCGTTCACCCTGGACGAGTCCATCTGGCTGGCCCGGGCCGGGTTCGACGACGTGCTGCTCGCCTATCCTTCCGCGGACCGCGCCGGGTTGGGGGAGCTCGCGGACGATCCGAAGCTCGCCGCCGCCGTGACGGTCATGGTCGACGACCTGGCACAGCTCGAGCTCATCGACCGGGCCCGCGCCGGTGGCCGCGAGGAGATCCGCATCTGTCTCGAAATGGACACCGCACTCCATCTGTTGGGCGGCCGGGTACGGGTGGGCGCCCGGCGCTCTCCGCTGCGTGAGCCTGCCCAGCTCGCCGAGCTGGCGAGGTCGATCGCACGCAGGCCGGGTTTCCGTCTGGTGGGGCTGATGGCGTACGAGGGCCATGTCGCCGGTGTGGGCGATTCCGTGGCCGGTTCGCCGGTGCGTTCGCGTGCGGTGCGGCTGATGCAGCGCGCCGCACGCAAGGAACTCGCCGCACGCCGGGCGGCGGTCGTGCGTGCGGTGCGCGCCGTGGAGCCGGAGCTGGAGTTCGTCAACGGCGGCGGCACCGGCAGTGTGCAGCACACGGCCGCGGAGGACGCGGTCACGGAGATCGCGGCGGGCTCGGGTCTGTACGTGCCGCGGCTGTTCGACAACTACACGTCGTTCGCGGGCCGCCCGGCCGCGCTGTTCGCCCAGCCGGTGGTGCGCCGCCCGGGCGTGGGCACGGTGACGGTGCTCGGCGGCGGCTATCCGGCCTCCGGCGCCCCGGGCCGGGATCGGCTGCCGGTCCCGTATCTCCCGGAGGGGCTGCGCTACGACCCGCAGGAGGGGGCGGGCGAGGTGCAGACTCCCCTGCTCGGAGCGCCCGCCGACGATCTGCTGATCGGCGACAAGGTGTGGTTCCGGCACGCCAAGGCAGGGGAATTGTGCGAGCGTTTCGACACTCTGCACCTCGTCGAGGGGGACCGGGTGACGAGGACGGCTCCGACGTACCGGGGCGAGGGCCGCACCTTCCTCTGAGTGCCGAGTGAGTGCCGCGCGGCTCGGCGAGGCGTCAGAGGGCGGCCGGGAGCGCGCCGTTGAGCAGCGGTATCGGGCCCGGCGCGGGGGCGACCGCCCCAAGGTGATCGAGGACGAGATACTCGCACTCGCGCGCTCCCTGAGAGGTCGTTTTCGTCCGATGTTTCATCCCGGAATGGGCTGTTTAGCGGTCTTCTTCGGGTCGCGCCAGGAGATGGTGGTCTCGCCGGTGAG
>NZ_JBIWFV010000013.1:0-188321 GCF_044763255.1 Streptomyces sp. NPDC096176
GGCGCCGAAGGCGCGGCGAACGTCATCTTCCGCCGCCAGATCGCCGACGCCGAGGACCCCGAGGCGATGCGCACGCGCATGGTCAAGGAGTACAAAGCCGAACTCATGCACCCCTACTACGCCGCAGAACGCGGCCTCGTCGACGACGTCATCGACCCGGCCGAAACCCGCGAGGTCCTCATCGCCTCCCTCGCGATGCTGCGCACCAAGCACGCCGACCTGCCGTCCCGCAAACACGGCAACCCCCCGCAGTAACCCTGCGACGACTGGAGCCCACCCATGAGCACTCCGAGTGACTCGTCCTCTCTTCTCCGCGTCGAGAAGGGCAATGCCGACCCCGAGGAGCTGGCGGCCATAACCGCGGTCCTGCTGGCCCGCGCCTCCGCCCAGCCCGACGCCGCCGCCCCGCCGCACCGCGGCCGCACATCGGCCGGCTGGCGGCGCCTGGAACGCCAGCGCGGCTTCCGCCCCTCCCACAGCTGGCAGGGCTGACGCCCTGACCTGGACTGCCCCGCACACCACTTGGTGTGCGGGGCAGTCCTGTGTGCGCCATGTCCTCCCCGCACGCCTGGCGTCGTGGCGCCCTCGCGGGGCGCCGCCCTGAACCTCGCGCCTCAATCGCCGGCGGGGCTGGATGTGGCCGGTCTTGTCGGGGCCCGGCTCCGAGCGCGGCGCTGCAATGGGCGGCGGGGCTGGATGTGGCCGGTCTTGTCGGGGCTCGGCTCCGAGCGCGGCGCCTCAATCGTCGGCGCCCGTCCGGGGCACCTCCCACGGCTGCCGGGCCGCAGGGGGAGTTCGAGGACACCGCGCGGAGCGCGGGGCCGGGTCCGGGCGGAGCCCGGTGTCGGGAAGGGGCGGGGTGGGGTGGGGAACAGCCCCGCGCAGCGGCCCCGCCCGGCCCCCGCGGCCCCGCCCGCCCCCGCGAACCCGCCGGTCCGCAGACTGCCCCCCCGCCCACACGAAACGGTCCCCGAGGCTCCACAGGAGCCTCGGGGACCGTTTCACAGAGCACAGGGCACAGGGACCCGCCCGCGCACGCGCTACCGCAGGCGCGCCATGAGGGCGTGTTCGACGAGGGTGATGAGGGCGCTCTTGGCGTCGGCGCGGTGGCGTGCGTCGGTGGTGATGATGGGTGTGTCGGGGCCGATCTGGAGTGCTTCGCGGACTTCTTCGGGGTTGTAGGGCTGGTGTCCGTCGAAGCCGTTGAGGGCGATGACGAAGGGGAGGCCGGAGTTCTCGAAGTAGTCGACGGCGGGGAAGCAGTCGGCGAGTCGGCGGGTGTCGACGAGGACGACGGCGCCGATGGCGCCGCGGACGAGGTCGTCCCACATGAACCAGAAGCGGTCCTGTCCGGGGGTGCCGAAGAGGTAGAGGATCAGGTCCTGGTCGAGGGTGATGCGGCCGAAGTCCATGGCGACGGTGGTGGTGGTCTTGTCGCCGGTGTGGGTGAGGTCGTCGATGCCCGCGGACGCGGAGGTCATGACGGCTTCGGTACGCAGCGGGTTGATCTCCGAGACGGCGCCGACGAACGTGGTCTTGCCCACGCCGAAGCCGCCCGCCACCACGATCTTCGCGCTGGTGGTTGAGCGGGCAGCACCGCCGCTAGAGCTTGCGAAGTCCACTGAGCACCCTTTCGAGCAGTGTCACGGCTGGCTGGCCGCCGGCGGACTCGTCGCCGCCGGGCTGATGGATGGCGACGAGTCCGGCCTCCGCCAGGTCGGCGACGAGGATCCGGGCAACGCCGAGGGGGATGGTGAGGAGTGCGGAGATCTCGGCGACCGACTTGATCTCGATGCACAGCCGGCAGATCCGCTGGTGCTCGGGCAATTGCCCTTGCAGCCTGGACGGATCGGCCGTCGTACTGACCAGCGCCTCGATGGCGAGCTGGTACCGCGGGCGCGTCCGTCCGCCGGTCATGGCGTACGGCCGCACCAGCGGGTTGTGCGTGCCGGAGCCGGACGACGACGCGGTCGTGGGCTCCGGGGAGCGCCGCGGGGCCACGGGCTGGGCCCGGGGCTGGTACGGCTGCCCGTACGAGGGGTCGTACGACGACTGCGGCTGCTGGTAGGGCTGCTGCGCGCCCTGTCTTCCCGGCGTCGAAGGAAAGTTGAACCGGTTGTCTGCGTGCTCACCGTGCGGCGGTTGATGGCCGCCCTCGAAAGGGCGTCCGCCTGGGGGTGTTGCCACGTTTCCTCCTCCGACTGCCTGTCGCCGGTTCCTGTCCCTGTGGAGCCCGCGCCACCGCACCTTAACGGTGCGGTGGCGTGAAACGCACTGTCTGTCTAATGGTCAAGAAGCCAATAACTCAATTGAGCGCTCAGTTGAGCAGGCTTCCCTGGAGCTCCGCACGCAGGTCGGGGGTGAGGACGCTGCCCGCACGGTCGACCAAGAGCGCCATCTCGTAGCCCACGAGGCCGATGTCGGCGTCGGGGTGGGCCAGGACGGCCAGCGAGGAGCCGTCGGAGATGGACATGATGAAGAGGAAGCCGCGCTCCATCTCCACGACCGTCTGGTTGACGGCACCGCCTTCGAAGATCCGGGACGCTCCCGCGGTCAGCGAGGTCAGACCGGAGGCCACGGCCGCCAGCTGATCGGCGCGGTCGCGCGGGAAACCTTCGGACATCGCCAGCAGGAGTCCGTCGGCGGAGACCACCACGGTGTGGGACACCCCTGGGGTGTTGTCCACGAAGTTGGTGATCAACCAGTTCAGATTCTGCGCCGCCTGGCTCATCGGGCTCACACTAACGCTCCTGGTTGTAGGTACTGCCCGGGCCGAGGCCCGGTCCGTTCGTGTCCGTTCCCGCGCTGCGTCCCTGCTGGACGCCGCGCCGCAGGTTGCTCAACCTGCCACGCACGTCCTCAGGGGCGCGGGAGACCTGTGGGCCGCCCTGCGGGGTCTGCTCGGCCGTGCCTTCGATCAGGTTGGCCTTGGGAACCCTGCGGGGGAGACCTGACGAGGTGACCCCGCCGGCCTTCGGGTCGCGGAGCTTCTCCGCCCGCTGCCAGCGCTGGTCGTTCGTCGAACGCCATCCGTCGGGGTCGGAGTCGGAGCCGCCACCGAAGCCGTTGGCGCCGCCCGTGCTGCCCGGGCCGCCGTCCGTGGCCTGTCCGCTCTGCTGGGCGGACGGAGCCTGTTCGGCGGGCCGCTGCCACTGCTCCTGCGCCTGCGTCTGCTGCTGCGCCGGCGGCTGCTGGCTGCTGCCGCGCCGGGGAAGCCCGGCATCGGTCAGCGCGTGGCTGCTGCTCGAAGAGGGAGACGGTCCCGGACGATCGAAGCCTACGCGCTCCGGAGCATTCGCGGGAGCGCCCTGCGAAGATTCCGCTTCGGGCCGGTAGTCCCGCTCGTACGCGCTCTGGTGACCGTTCTGATCGGCCCACTCCGCCTGGTGGGACTGGGCGTCGTACTGGCCGTCGTACTGCTGCTCGGAGCTCTGCGGGGCCTGGTATGTGGCTTCCGCATATGCGTCCTGGTACTGGTCCTGGTGCTCGGGGTAGCCCCCGTTCGCCTGGAAGCCCTCCTGGTAGCTGCCCTGGTACTCGTCGTACGCCGGCTGCTGATCCTGCGCGTAGCCCTGCGCGGCGTACTCCTGGCCGTACTCGGAGCCGTACTCCTGCTGCTGCTCCTGCTCCTGCCCGTACGACACCTCGTCGCGGTACAGGGGCCGCTCGCCGCCCTGTGCCTGGGCCTCCAGGGCCGCACGGCGCTCCTCGCGCATCAGGGAGCGGCCCACGGGGTCCAGCTGGGCTGTGGAGCCGTCGGAGGGCTGCTCGTAGCGGGAGTCGTCGAAGCCGAGTTCCGCCGCGGTCCGCATCGGGGCGGACTCGAAGGCGGGCTGCTCGAAGGCGCGCTGCTCCGGGATGATCTGCGAGACCGTGAAGTCGTCCTCGGGCAGCGCCTCGCCACCGCCACCGTGGGTGATGGCGTCGGGGAGCATGACCAGCGAGGTGGTGCCGGCCTGCTCTCCGGAGGGGCGCAGCTGGACGCGGATGCCGTGCCGGTCGGCGAGGCGGCCGACCACGAAGAGGCCCATGCGCTGGGAGACGGCGGCGTCCACGGTCGGCGGGTTGGCCAGCTTGTGGTTGATGTCCGCGAAGTCCTCGGCGGTGAGGCCGATGCCCTTGTCGTGGATCTCGACCATCACGCGGCCGTCGGGCAGCCGGGTCGCGGTGACGCGGACCTTGGTCTGCGGGGAGGAGAACGTGGTGGCGTTCTCCAGGAGCTCGGCCAGCAGGTGCACGAGGTCGGTCACGGCCTGGCCGTGGATCTCCGTCTCCGGGACACCGGTGAGCTCGATGCGTTCGTAGGACTCCACCTCGGACGAGGCGGCGCGCAGCACGTCGACGAGCGGCACCGGCTGGTTCCAGCGGCGGCCGGGCTCCTCGCCGGCGAGGACGAGGAGGTTCTCGCCGTTGCGGCGCATACGGGTCGCCAGGTGGTCCAGGCGGAAGAGGTTCTCCAACTGGTCCGGGTCGGCCTCGTTGTTCTCCAGGTCGGTGATGAGGGTCAGCTGGCCCTCGATCAGCGACTGGTTGCGGCGCGACAGGTTGGTGAAGATCGCGTTGACGTTGCCGCGGAGCATGGCCTGCTCGGCGGCGAGCCGGACGGCCTCACGGTGGACCTGGTCGAAGGCGCGGGCGACCTCGCCGATCTCGTCCTGGGTGTCGATCGGGATCGGCTGGACACGGGTGTCGACCCGGCCGGGCTCGGTGCGGGACAGCTGGTCGACGAGCATCGGCAGACGCTGCTCGGCGATACCGAAGGCGGCGGTGCGCAGCTGGCGCATCGAGCGGCTCATCTGGCGCGCCATGAGGCCGGCCAGGATGAAGGCCGTCAGCAGGGCGATGACGACGATGAGGCCGTTGATGATGGCGTCGGACTTGGCGTCGTCGGAGATCGCCGAGGCCTCTTGCACGGCTCGGTCGACGAGGTCCTTCTCGATCTCGGTGTAACCGTCGAACTTGGCGGTCGAGGCACCCATCCACGTCTGGGGCGTGACGTCCTGCCCGCGCAGCTTCTCGGGGGTCGCGTTGGAGCCGATCGCGGCGGCCATGCCGGTGAAGACGGAGCCGTCCGGGCCCTTGGGCGGGTTCAGGCCCGCGGCAGCGAGCCGCTTGCCGCCCTCGGCGGCCTTGCCGGCCATGACTTCCTTGAGCCGCGCGGTGTCGGCCTCCGTACCGCCGGAGACGTACTCGCCGATCGCGATCTGCTCGAGGTAGTTGTACGAGTTGAAGGCGACCTTCTGCTGGGCGAGGACGCTCGGGTCCTTGCTCGGCCGCACCAGGAGGTGCATACCGATCGAGCGCTGCAGCGAGGCGGCGGCCTTGGCGAGCTGGACGGCGTACACGGTACGGCCGTAGCTGGTGACGTTGCCGGTGCCGAGGCCGAGCTCGTTGGAGAACTCCATCAGCACGTGCTGGATCTTGACGTAGCCCTCTTCGGTCTTCACCGGGTCGAGCGCCTTGGTGTAGGAGAGCTCGCGCAGCTTCGCGAGCCCCGGCTCCTCCTGCCGGAAGAGGGTGAGGCGGCGATCCAGGCCCTGCCCGTCGGGCATCTCCTTGACGGCCTCGTCGAACTTGGCCTTGGCCGCGTCCGTCGTCTCGTACGCCTCGGTGACGACGGCCGCCTTGCGGGCGTCCTCGCTCGTCGCCAGGAGAAGGGGCTGTGCGGTGAGGTCACGCTCGTTGAGCAGTGCCTGTCCGTACTCGGAGGCGGCGCGCACGATCAGCGCCGTCTTCTCCGCGTCCTGCGCCTCGCTCCAGGTGTCGATCGACTGCTTGACCTGGAACCCGCCCATCACCAGACCGACGAGCACGGGTATGAGGAGAATCGCGTTCAGGCGGGTGGGCACCCGCCAGTTGCGCGGGGACAGCCGGCTGGAGCTGCCGCCGGTGCCACTGCCTGATCCGCCGCCGGCCGGGGAAGGGCCGGAAGCTCCCGACGCATCCGCAGGCGACGCCGCTGTGCGCGACGGCGGGGTGAAGTTGCCCCGCGCCTGCTGCTCTGCGGAGCTCGTCATGCTTCGCCTCACTCGACCAACAACCTCTCGGCGTCGGCACCTACGCTGTGCCGTGTTTCGTTCAGAGCCGTACTACTCGGCAGTTCGACGAATTCCAGCACGTCGACGGCCCCATTCCAAACAGTCGGAATCGGTGATTCCGGGTGCCGCACGCCTCGTATAAAACGGGCATAAAGAACGAGCTACGGCAAATAGCGGTGCACATGTGAGCGCAGCGGCACCGCCCGTGTGCACCGGGTGTCCGCTGTGCTGGAATTCTCTGTCGAAATGTTATGAACATGGGGGCGGGCCGTGTCAAAAGACACAGCTCGCCCCCGGCGGCAACTACGACAACTGCCGTATTGCACCGTCTACTTGAGGGTTCTACTTAAGGCGCGCCATGAGGGCGTGTTCGACGAGGGTGATGAGGGCGCTCTTGGCGTCGGCGCGGTGGCGTGCGTCGGTGGTGATGATGGGTGTGTCGGGGCCGATCTGGAGTGCTTCGCGGACTTCTTCGGGGTTGTAGGGCTGGTGTCCCTCGAAGCCGTTGAGGGCGATGACGAAGGGGAGGCCGGAGTTCTCGAAGTAGTCGACGGCGGGGAAGCAGTCGGCGAGTCGGCGGGTGTCGACGAGGACGACGGCGCCGATGGCGCCGCGGACGAGGTCGTCCCACATGAACCAGAAGCGGTCCTGTCCGGGGGTGCCGAAGAGGTAGAGGATCAGGTCCTGGTCGAGGGTGATGCGGCCGAAGTCCATGGCGACGGTGGTGGTGGTCTTGCCGCCGGTGTGCGTGAGGTCGTCGATGCCCGCGGACGCGGAGGTCATGACGGCTTCGGTACGCAGCGGGTTGATCTCCGAGACGGCGCCGACGAACGTGGTCTTGCCCACGCCGAAGCCGCCCGCCACCACGATCTTCGCGCTGGTGGTCGATCGTGCAGCACCGCCGCTAGAGCTTGCGAAGTCCACTGAGCACCCTTTCGAGCAGTGTCACATCCGGCGTGCCGCCGGCCTCTCCGTTGCCCGGCTGGTGAATCGCCACCATGCCGGCCTCCGCCAGGTCCGCGACAAGAATCCGCGCGACACCCAGCGGCATCGACAGCAGCGCCGACACCTCGGCGACCGACTTGACCTCCCGGCACAGGTGGCAGATCCGCTGGTGCTCGGGGAGCAGGCCGGCGAGCAGTGCCGGATCGGCCGTGGTGCTCACCAGCGCCTCTATGGCGAGCTGGTACCGCGGGCGCGTCCGTCCGCCGGTCATGGCGTACGGCCGCACCAGCGGCTGGTCGCCCTCGTCCCCGTAGGCGTCGACTGAGGCGCCGTACGGATCGTGAGAGGCGGGGGGCGGGGTCATGAATCCTCCGGGCGTGACAGCAAGTGGTCGGCTGTGCCGTCTGATGGGGCCGGTGGGGGGCCTTTGGCGGCCGTGCTGGTGACGGTGCGGTGGCGGGACTCGAGCCGGGGCGTGGGGTTCGGCTCAGGGCGGAGTCTCAGTGCAGAAGGCTTCCCTGGAGTTCGGCGCGCAGATCCGGGGTCAGGACGCTGCCCGCACGGTCGACCAGGAGCGCCATCTCGTAACCCACGAGGCCGATGTCGCAGTCCGGGTGCGCGAGCACGGCCAGCGAGGAGCCGTCGGAGACGGACATCAGGAACAGGAAACCGCGTTCCATCTCCACGACCGTCTGGCTGACCGGACCGCCTTCGAAGATCCGGGACGCTCCCGCGGTCAGCGAGGTCAGACCGGAGGCCACGGCCGCCAGCTGATCGGCGCGGTCGCGCGGGAAACCTTCGGACATCGCCAGCAGAAGACCGTCGGCGGAGACCACCACCGTGTGCGACACCCCTGGGGTGTTGTCCACGAAGTTGGTGATCAACCAGTTCAGATTCTGCGCCGCCTGGCTCATCGGACTCAACTATCGCTCCTGCTGGTGAGAGGGGCCGAGGTTGAAGCTTCCGGTCGTCGAGCTGTTCTGCTGACGGCCTTGCTGGATACCTCGGCGGAGATTGGTCAGTCGGCCGCGCACGTCGTCGGGCGCGCGCGAAACCTGCGGACCGGCCTGGTGGCTCTGCTCCTGCGCGGTACCCGGCACCAGGTTGGCGCGCGGGACACGACGGGGCAGACCGGAGGTGGTGACGCCGCCGGCCGCGGGCTTCCTGACCCGCTCGGCCTGACGCACCAACTCGTCGTTGGGCGAGGAGCGCCAGGCACCGCTCGCTTGGTGCGCGTTGCCCGGGGTCGCCGGGCTCGGCGCGGGGGAACGCTGCGGCATCGGCTGAGCGGAGCGCTCCGCCGGCGCCTGCGGCTGGTCGGTGGACTGGCCACCGCCCTGTGCACCATGGAACCAGTTGGTCTCCAGGGTGTCGTACAGCGGGGTGCGGCCGTCGCCGGGTCCGGAGGCCGGCGGCAGCGCCTCCGGCTGCTGCGGCGCGGGCAGGCCGGCCTGCGGACGCGGGGGCGCGAAACCGGACTCGTCACGCCGGCGCGGCGGGGGCTGCTGCGGCGCGCCGAGCTCGGGGCGGGCGAACTGCGCGGTGGACGCGGGGTCCTGAGCAGTCGGCCGGCCGTACTGGCCGTTGTTGCCGGACGGGTTGGCCGCGTGGGAAGCGTTGGACGCCCCGTACACGTCGGGCCGCACGAACTGGCCGGTCGCGGACGGGCCCGCCGGGCGCTCGACCTGCGGAGGACCGGCGTTGAAGTCCGGCCGTGCGAACTCGGCCGTCGAACCCGGACCACGAGTGGGGTTGTGGTCCTCGTGTCCGCGCGGCACGTCCGCGGAGGGACGCTGCGGCGGCTGCTCGCTGCCCCAGCTGGTGGTCTGCGGGCGCTGCGGACGCGGCGGAACCGGCTCGTCACGCCTGGGCGCGGGGGCGCCGCCCGGCAGCTCCGCGCGCGGGCCACCGGGAGCCGGCAACTGCCGGCCGCGGTCGGCAGCGCCGGGCGCAGCCTTCGGAAAACCGTTCTGGGGAGCCTCGTTGCGGGGCGGAGCGCTGTGCGCGCCGCGGCCGGGGGCGCCGTAAGCGCCGCCCTGACGCGAGGCGTCCGGCGCCGCACCGCTCTGGGCGTGCCGGCCCTGGGCCTGCGGGTTCTGGGCGTACTGCCCCTGGCTCTGCTGGCCCTGGGCGGGATGCCCCGAGCCGTCGCGGCCGGGCAGCGCGGCTCGCGGCGCCGAAGCGGCACCGACCTGACCGCGCGGCGCACCAGCGCCTGGCCGCCCACCGGCGGGAGCGCCCATGCCGGAGGCCGTGGGGGAGGGGGCGCCGCCGAGCGGGCCGCCCTTTCCGCCGCCCAGGCCCGGACGGCCGCCGGGACGCCCGGCGAGACCGGCCGGAGCGCCGCCGGGGCCCGCGGGAACGGCACCCTGGCCGCTCGCACCGGGCTTGGAAGGAGCCTTCTTGCCGCCGTGGGCGACGTCGACGGGCAGCATGACGAGCGCCGTCGTACCACCGGAGTCGGAGGGACGCAGCTGGATACGGATGCCGTGTCGCAGGGACAGACGGCCGACCACGAACAGACCCATACGGCGGGAGACAGAGACGTCCACGGTGGGCGGAGACGCCAGCCGCTCGTTGATCGCGGCGAGGTCCTCGGGGGAGAGGCCGATGCCGGTGTCGTGGATCTCGACCAGGACCCGTCCGTCGGGCAGCGCGTGACCGGTGACGCGGACCTTGGTCTGCGGCGAGGAGAACGAGGTCGCGTTCTCCAGCAGCTCTGCGAGCAGGTGCACGAGGTCGTTGACGACGCGGCCCGCGACCTCGGTCGCCGGGACGGAGGCGAGCTCGATGCGCTCGTACTGCTCCACCTCGGAGGCGGCGGCGCGCAGCACGTCGACCAGCGGGACCGGGCGGGTCCAGCGGCGACCGGGCTCCTCGCCCGCGAGGACGAGGAGGTTCTCGCCATTACGGCGCATACGGGTCGCGAGGTGGTCGAGCTTGAAGAGCGAGGACAGCTGGTCCGGGTCGGCCTCGCGGGACTCCAGCTCGGAGATGAGCGAGAGCTGGCGCTGGATAAGACCCTGGCTCCGGCGCGAGAGGTTGGTGAACATCGCGTTGACGTTGCCCCGCAGCAGGGCCTGCTCGGCGGCGAGGCGGACTGCCTCGCGGTGCACGTCGTCGAAGGCCGCGGCCACCTTGCCGATCTCGTCGCGCGAGTGGACACCGACGGACTCGACGGAGGTGTCGACGTCCTGCGGGTCGGACTCGGAGAGCTGCTTGACGAGCTCGGGCAGACGGTCCTGGGCGACCTTCGTCGCGGTGTCCTGCAGCCGGCGCAGCGAGCGGATCATGGAGCGGGCCACGACGAATGCACCGACGAGGGACACACCGAGCACGATGAGGATCAGGGCACCGTTGATGATCGCGTCGCGCTGGGAGGCCTCGCGCAGCTCGCGGGCCTCGCCCTCCATCTGGCCGAGCAGCGTCTGCTCGATGGTCTTCATCGCGTTGATGCGGACCGAGTAGTCGTCGGTCCAGTCGAGGTGGGACCGGGTCGGCTTCAGCTGCTTGAGGCCGTCCTTGTTCTCCAGCACGCGCTTCGCGTACTGCTCGGCGGCCGTGATCGTCGGGTTCTCGTTGTTGAGCGTGGCCGTCAGTTCCTCGGCGTCACCGCCGGTGGATTCGTAGATCGACCGGAAGCTGTTGAGCTCGGACTCGCCGTTCTCGAGCGCCGCCTGGCCGTAGAGACGGTCGTTCTCGGTGAGGCCGGGAGTCTTGGCGTCGGCACCGCCGGGCAGGGCCGCGGCGATGATGGCGCGCTGAATGGACGCGTACTCCTTGGCGGAGGAGAAGGCCGCCAGGGCGCGGGTCCGCTTGATCATCTCCGGGTTGCTGGTCGCCTGCGCCATGTCCTGGGAGAGGCTCAGCAGCGACTCGATCAGACGGCTGTAGCTCTCGACCGTCTGGGAGTTCGGGACCTTCTGGTCGTACGCCGAGTCCCGGATGTTGCTCAGGTTGTTGACCTGGACGGCGATCTGGTTCGCGTTGCCCCGGATGCTCTCCAGGGCGCGGTCCTCGTCGTTGTTCGGGATCGAGCGGGTGGCCTCGAGGAAGGCCTTCTTGGCGCGGTCGGTCTGGGTGCGGGGACCGGAGACCTTGAAGTCGGTGTCGGCGGCGCCGTTGGCCAGCGGGCCGGCGGACAGGTCCCGCTCCTGCTGGAGCGCGTGCGCCAGCTCGGTCGCTTCCGTCGTCATCTTGGTGAGCAGCTGCATGTGGTCCAGCTGCTTCATGTCGTCCATGGACTCGTTGATGCGGAGTCCGCCCAGTGTGGTCGCCGCGACGACCGGCAGGGTGAGCAGGGACACCAGGCGAGTGCTGATGCGCCAGTTGCGCAGCGCTATTCGCGACCCGGTGTCGGTGGCGCCTTTGGGCTTCGGCGGAACACTCGCCGCGTCGCCCGGAGGAGTCTTCGCGCCGGCCGTCCTGGCGCCGGACGACTTCGCGCCGGACGCCTTGCCGCCGTGACGCAAGCGCTCACCGCCGTCACCCGGCGTCGCCGGTCCCTGGTTGTGGGTGTGCTGGGTCGAGGAGCCGCGGTCGATCCCGCCGCGCGGCTCCTGTTCCGCCGCAGTTTCCCCGCGGCCCTGGCGGGCCGGGGGAGAACCCGAGCCATCCCTCTTGAAACGTCCCTGCACTAGCGTCGCAACCTCTGGACCAGGCGTCCCTCCGCTTGCACGGCGGGACGGTGTCGGCGTCGTGGGGCATCGATCGCGCCCCATGGTGGTCGTGAGTGACCGGCGCTGCTCCCCCTTCTCCGCCGCAACTCGGCGCTGCGTTGCGCCCTTGCGCGCCGGCCTGAAACCCGCGGCGGTTCGTGGAATTCCAGCACAGTGCCGGATCTCCAACAAGGGCCACGTACCGGCCTGTGACCTTGATGACACGGTGTAAGCGTTGCGTCACAAGTCGTAGAAGCGGTTCTCGGTCAAACCGGACGTTACGTCACGAGTCACTTAGGGGTGGGGGGTGTCCCAGTCGCGATGATCAGGAGCGGAATGAGGCCTTCCGTGGCCTAATGTCCACTTCTGGTTCTGTGGTCCAGGGTCCGAATTGCCGGAATAGTCGCTCATCTCGTGAGCAAACTCACACGCTGATCGTTGAGTCTTCCTGTCTCTCGGTGGGAATTCGATGTTTAGCCTGACGCTTTACAAGGATGGGTAGTCCGTCAACCGCGCTCCCCGGAGCGCCCGCACAGCGACAAGGTCAGACACCACACATGAAGACGACGATGTTCCGCAACATAGCCAACCCCCGGCGCACCACCCTCGCCCACCTCAAGGACGCGGACGACCTGCAGATGCCGGAGCAGCCGGAGCACTCGCTCGATCTTCCCACCCAGACGGCCAACCCCCGTCGCACGGTCCTCATGGACGCGCCTGCTTCTTCTTGAGGCTCGGCTCACCTTCGGGGAGCTGTGTGCGGGCGTCGACGGACGATGTGCGAGCGTCGACGGTCGATCGTGCTCGATCCCTCGTTCCTCTGGACCTCCGCGCGTTCTCCCCTTCGACCCTCGCGCACCCCGTCGGCTCACTCACCGACCGGGCGGCCCGGTGGTACGCGCGGTCATGAGTGCGGACCGGTCGACCCGATGTCAATGCGCACGAAGGGTGCCCCTCGGCCGCGTTAGCCTGGAGCGTCAGTCTCCGGCCAGCGATCAAGTAGTGAGGGGCGACAGCATCCCGTGCGCATCGCCAGGTTCTCCATCGACGGCAATGTCGCCTTCGGCGCGGTCGAGGAAGGGCCCGACGGCCTCCTCCTCGACATCATCAAGGGCATTCCGTACGCCGACTTCGAGCTCTCCGGCACCAAGGTCCCGCTGAGCAAGGTCCGCCTGCTGCCGCCCGTGCTCCCGAACAAGGTCGTGGCCATCGGCCGCAACTACGCGGAGCACGCGGCGGAGCTCGGCAACGAGGTCCCCGACGTACCCGTCGCCTTCTTCAAGCCCACCACTTCGGTGATCGGCTCCGGCGACGCCATCGAGTACCCGTCGTTCTCGAACGAACTGCACCACGAGGCCGAGCTCGCCGTCGTCATCGGCCGCATGTGCCGCGAGGTCCCGCGCGAACGCGTCAAGGACGTCATCTTCGGCTACACCTGCGCCAACGACGTCACCGCACGTGACGCGCAGAAGCGCGAGAAGCAGTGGGCCCGGGCCAAGGGCTTCGACACGTCCTGCCCGCTCGGCCCCTGGGTGGAGACCGACCTCGACCCGGCCGACGTGACGATCCAGTGCACGGTCAACGGCGAACAGCGCCAGCTGGGTCGTACCAGCGAGATGGTCCGCTCCGTCGAGGACCTGATCGTGCACATCACCGAGGCCATGACGCTGCTCCCGGGCGACGTCGTCCTCACGGGCACCCCCGCGGGGGTCGGCCCGCTCAACGTCGGCGACGAGGTCGCCGTCACCATCGAAGGCATCGGCACTCTCACCAACAAGGTGATCAAGCGTGGCTAACGCGAACGTCCGCGTACGTTTCTGTCCGTCCCCGACCGGCAACCCCCATGTGGGGCTGGTCCGCACCGCCCTGTTCAACTGGGCCTACGCCCGGCACAACGGCGGCACCATGGTCTTCCGTATCGAGGACACCGACGCGGCCCGCGACTCCGAGGAGTCGTACAACCAGCTGCTCGACTCGATGCGCTGGCTCGGCCTCGACTGGGACGAGGGCCCGGAAGTGGGCGGCCCGCACGGTCCCTACCGGCAGTCCCAGCGGATGGACATCTACAAGGACGTCGCCGAGAAGCTGCTCGCCGCCGGCCACGCCTACCACTGCTACTGCACGGCCCTCGAGCTCGAGGCCCGCCGCGACGCCGCCCGCGCCGCCGGCAAGCCCTCCGGTTACGACGGCAAGTGCCGCACGCTGACCGCCGAGCAGAAGGCCGCGTACGACGCGGAGGGCCGTGAGTCGATCGTCCGCTTCAAGATGCCCGAGGAGCCGATCACCTTCACCGACCTCGTACGCGGTGAGCTGACCTTCACCCCGGACAACGTCCCGGACTACGGCATCGTGCGCGCCAACGGCGCCCCGCTGTACACACTCGTCAACCCCGTCGACGACGCGCTGATGGAGATCACGCACGTCCTGCGCGGGGAGGACCTGCTCTCCTCCACTCCGCGCCAGATCGCGCTCTACAAGGCGCTGATCGAGCTCGGTATCGCCAAGGGGACCCCCTCCTTCGGCCACCTCCCGTACGTCATGGGCGAGGGCAACAAGAAGCTCTCCAAGCGCGACCCGCAGGCCTCCCTCAACCTCTACAGGGAGCGTGGCTTCCTGCCCGAGGGGCTGCTCAACTACCTCTCGCTGCTCGGCTGGTCCTTCTCCGCCGACCAGGACATCTTCACCATCCCCGAGATGGTGGCGAAGTTCGATCTCGCGGACGTCAATGCCAATCCGGCCCGCTTCGATCTGAAGAAGGCCGAGTCGATCAACGCGGACCACATCCGCATGCTCGACGTGAAGGTGTTCACGGCGGCCTGCGAGCCCTGGCTGAAGGCCCCGCACGCCAACTGGGCGCCGGAGAAGTTCGACCAGGCCGCGTGGGAGGCCATCGCCCCGCACGCCCAGACCCGGCTGACGGTCCTCTCCGACATCACCGCCAACGTCGACTTCCTCTTCCTGGACGAGCCCGTCCAGGACGAGGTGTCGTGGAACAAGGCGATGAAGGGCGACCCGGTGGCCCTGCTCACCACCGTCCGCGCCAAGCTCGAGGCCGCGGACTGGACCAGCCCCGAGTCCCTCAAGGAGGCCGTCCTGGCCGCCGGCGAGGAGCACGGCCTCAAGCTGGGCAAGGCCCAGGCCCCGGTCCGCGTCGCGGTCACGGGCCGCACGGTGGGCCTGCCGCTCTTCGAGTCGCTGGAGATCCTGGGCAAGGAGAAGACGCTTTCCCGCATCGACGCGGCGCTGGCGAAGTTGGCGGCCTAAGCTCGGCGGCATGCCGATTCGCGCGGTCCTCTGGGACATCGACGACACGATCTTCGACTACGCGAGCGCCGACCGTATCGGCATGAGCAAGCATCTCGAGAACGAGGGCCTGCCCGACGGCTACGACACCGTCGAGCAGGCCCTCGTCGCGTGGCGGACGATCACGGACGTCCACTGGGCCCGGTTCGCCGACGGGCTGACCGACTTCCAGGGGCAGCGGCGCGACCGGGTCCGGGAGTTCCTCGGGGCGCCGCTGCCCGACGACGAGGCCGACGACTGGTACGGCCGGCATGTCACCCACTACGAGGCCGCCTGGTCGCTCTTCCCCGACACCGTGCCCGTTCTGGACCTGCTCGCCCATGACTATCGTCACGGGATCCTGTCGAACTCGAGCATCCGCAACCAGGACCGCAAGCTGCGCAGGCTTGGTGTGCGGGACCGTTTCGAGGCCGTCGTGTGCGCCGTCGAGCTGGGTATCTCCAAGCCCGAGGCCGGCGCGTTCCTGGCGGCCTGCGAGGCCCTGGAACTGGCTCCTTACGAAGTGGCCTACGTGGGCGACCAGCCCGACATCGACGCTCGCGGCGCCGTCGAGGCCGGCCTCCGCGGCATCTGGCTCGATCGCCAAGGGCTCGGAGGGCGCCCGGAGCTGATCCGGATCACCGGTCTCGACGAGCTTCCTGCGCTGCTGGGCTCCGATACCCGTTTTGGAGCGCCGTCCACCTTCGGGTAATGTTCTTCCTGCGCCAAGGAGAGCGGGCCGAAAGCCCGGGAGCCGGAAGCGCAGACCGAACAAGACCCCCTGTCGGGGGTTGAGTTTTGGTGGCCTATGGTGTAATTGGCAGCACGACTGATTCTGGTTCAGTTAGTCTAGGTTCGAGTCCTGGTAGGCCAGCTCGCAGAGCTTATCTGCAAAGCCCCCGTTGTGTAGCGGCCTAGCACGCTGCCCTCTCAAGGCAGTAGCGCCGGTTCGAATCCGGTCGGGGGTACAGATCCTTCCCGCGAGGTCATCAGGGTCGCACCCGCTGACGTCGATGCAGGATCGCTAGGGCCCCCGTTGTGTAGCGGCCTAGCACGCCGCCCTCTCAAGGCGGTAGCGCCGGTTCGAATCCGGTCGGGGGTACTGGTCTAAACCACCATGGGCTATGGTGTAATTGGCAGCACGAGTGATTCTGGTTCATTTAGTCTAGGTTCGAGTCCTGGTAGCCCAGCGCGTCGCAGGATGCATGCCCCCGTTGTGTAGCGGCCTAGCACGCCGCCCTCTCAAGGCGGTAGCGCCGGTTCGAATCCGGTCGGGGGTACAGAGTCCGAAGGGGCCTTCCGAGCAATCGGGAGGCCCCTTCGGCGTTCCGGGACCGCTACTCGATGCCGTACCGGCGCGCGGTCTCCACCTCGAGGGCGAGGCGACGCAGGCTGAGCAGCAGCGGCTCGTACAGCACCTGCGACGCCACTGCCGTCTCCACCTGCGCGGTGCCCTCCGGAAGCTCCTCCAGCTGGTCCATCTCGTACACCGCGATCTGTTCCATCTGGCGTGCGTACAGCAGGAGTTCGGGTATGGGGACGACATAGCCGAGCCGGTTCAGCGTCGCGATCGACGTCACGAGTGACCGGTAGACGGGGGAGAGTTCGCCGATCTCGCGGGCGCTGTCCCACCCCAGCTCCGTCAGCAGTCGTTCCACTTCGCGCTTGGCGTCCGACGCGGCCGGATCGTCGGCGGGGGTCTCCGGCAGTTGGGGCAGTGCCCACGTGGCCGCTCCCAGTCGCATGGTGAGCCCGAGCGAGTCGTCGTCGACGTGGGCGAGTACCTCGCGGGCGGTGGCCACGGGGATCCCGCCGACCTGGATCATGGCCCGCACGAGGCGCAGCCGGCGCAGATGGTTCTCGTCGTACTCGGACTGGGTGGCGGTGACGCGCCGGCCCGGCGGCAGCAGCCGCTCGCGCAAGTAGTACTTGATCGTGGCGGTGGAGACCCCGCTCAGTTCGCTCAGTTCCGAGAGCCGCATCCCCTTGCACCCTTCATTGGAGAGTGCGACTATCCAATCATGGGTAGTGCCACTATCCAAAACGTCTTGGGGGGGCATCATGCGCAGCAGGACACTGCCCGGCCGCACCACGGCCGCGGCATCGGGCGATGTCGTCGTCTTTCTCATCGGCGTCCGGATCAACCACCTGTGGGCGGTGCACCGTTGGCTGCCGGTGGTCTTCGCGATGCCGATGATGCTGAGGGAGCTGAGCGCCGACCGCTCGCTGGGGCTCCTTCACCACATCGTGCTGACCGGCTCACCGCGGACTTTCTACGTCGTCCAGTACTGGGAGTCGAAGGAGAAGCTGCTCGCCTACGCGGCCGCTCCCGACAGAAAGCACCGTCCGTGGTGGGGCCGGGTCAACCGGCTGGCCCGTAAGAGCAAGCTCCACGTGGGCATCTGGCACGAGACGTATGTCGTGCCCGACGGGTCGTACGAGGCGTTCTACGGCGACATGCCGCCCTACGGCCTCGGCAGGGCCTACGGCACGGCCTCGCTGCGCCGCGGTGTCCAGGCGCAGGACCGGCTCCGGGTCTGACGCGCCGGCTCCGGTCCGAGCGGACGCGACGAGGCCCCCGCCGGCCGGAGGCGGCGGAGGCCGGGGCGGAAGAGGCTCAGACGGTCAGCGGTACCGGGTGGATCTCGTCCGCAGGGTGGCCCGAGCGCTCGTGGATGCGCTGCACGGCGTCCGCGGAGGGTGCTTCGGAGAGGCAGTAGACGGTGCCCGTGTCCGGGTCCGCCCACGCCTGCTTGAAGTGCACGCCTTCCTCGCTCTCGATCGCCGCATCCGCGCGGTGCGCTTCCATCAGCTGCTCGCTCGTAATGCCCTTCATTCCACGGTGTACGTCCATGAACTCGGTCATCGCTGCTGCACCTCCGTCGCTTGCAGGTACTTCCATGCTGCACCCGGCCGCCGGGCGGGGACACCTCCGGCCGGCCCCTGCGGCGTTGAAGGGGCCGGCCGGATGTGGACGTGGAGGGCGACGGATCAGCCGCTGCGCCGCAGGGCCTCGCTGAGGCGTCCGGCGGCGTCGATGACCGCCTGTGCGTGCATACGGCCCGGGTGGCGGGTCAGGCGCTCGATCGGTCCGGAGACCGAGACGGCCGCGACCACGCGGTTGGAGGGGCCACGTACGGGGGCCGAGACCGAGGCCACGCCCGGCTCGCGCTCACCGATCGACTGGGCCCAGCCCCGGCGCCGTACGCCGGACAGGGCCGTCGCCGTGAAGCGCGCCCCCTGGAGGCCGCGGTGCAAGCGCTCCGGCTCCTCCCAGGCCATCAGGATCTGGGCCGAGGAGCCGGCCTTCATGGTGAGCGTGGAGCCGACCGGCACGGTGTCCCGAAGTCCGGACAGCCGCTCTGCCGCCGCCACACAGATGCGCATGTCTCCCTGCCGGCGGTAGAGCTGCGCGCTCTCGCCGGTCACGTCGCGCAGATGCGTGAGCACGGGGCCGGCCGTGGCCAGCAACCGGTCCTCGCCCGCCGCGGCGGCGAGCTCCGCCAGTCGCGGGCCGAGGATGAACCGGCCTTGCATGTCCCGCGCCACCATACGGTGGTGTTCCAGTGCCACGGCGAGGCGATGTGCCGTAGGTCGTGCGAGTCCAGTGGCCGCGACCAGCCCCGCGAGGGTGGCCGGACCGGACTCCAGGGCGCTCAAGACGAGGGCCGCCTTGTCGAGAACGCCGACGCCGCTAGAGTTGTCCATGCAACGATACTCGCGTCTCACTCTGTGAAACGCAAGTTCAATTTTCTCCGGAACTTGCCACGCTGTAGGTGCGGCCCGCGGACCAACGGGCACTGCACAAGATCTCTAGATGTGTCGGCAGCACAGCCGGCCGGAGGGAAAGCGATGGGTAGGACACTCGCGGAGAAGGTCTGGGACGACCATGTCGTCCGGCGCGCCGAGGGCGAGCCCGATCTCCTCTTCATCGATCTGCATCTGCTGCACGAGGTGACCAGCCCCCAGGCCTTCGACGGTCTGCGGCTCAGCGGCCGCCAGGTCCGGCGCCTCGACCTCACCATCGCGACCGAGGACCACAACACCCCGACCCTCGACATCGACAAGCCCATCGCCGACCCTGTCTCCCGTGCACAGCTGGAGACCCTGCGCAAGAACTGCGCGGAGTTCGGCGTGCGGCTGCACCCGCTGGGCGACGTCGAACAGGGCGTCGTCCACGTCGTGGGCCCCCAGCTGGGTCTGACCCAGCCCGGCACCACCGTGGTCTGCGGCGACTCGCACACCTCCACCCACGGCGCCTTCGGCGCGCTGGCCTTCGGCATCGGCACCTCGCAGGTGGAGCACGTGCTGGCCACCCAGACGCTGCCCATGGCCCGCCCCAAGACCATGGCCATCACAGTCGACGGCGAACTGCCCGAGGACGTCACCGCCAAGGACCTGATCCTCGCGATCATCGCGAAGATCGGCACCGGCGGCGGCCAGGGCTACGTCCTCGAGTACCGCGGCTCCGCCATCGAGAAACTGTCGATGGAAGCCCGGATGACCATCTGCAACATGTCGATCGAGGCCGGCGCCCGCGCGGGCATGATCGCCCCGGACCGGACCACCTTCGACTACCTGCAGGGTCGCGACCACGCCCCCAAGGGCGCCGAGTGGGACGCGGCGGTCGAGTACTGGCAGACGCTGCGCACCGACGACGACGCGGTCTTCGACGCCGAGGTCTTCATCGACGCCGCCGGACTCGCCCCGTTCGTCACCTGGGGCACCAACCCCGGTCAGGGCGCGCCGCTGTCGGCCGACGTCCCCGACCCGGCTTCGTACGAGGACGCTTCGGAGCGCCTGGCCGCCGAAAACGCCCTGAAGTACATGGGGTTGACCGCCGGACAGCCGCTGCGCGACATCAAGGTCGACACCGTCTTCGTAGGCTCCTGCACCAACGGCCGCATCGAGGACCTGCGCAACGCCGCCTCCATCCTGGACGGCCGCAAAGTCGCCGACGGCGTAAGGATGCTGGTCGTGCCCGGCTCGGTGCGGGTCGCTCTGCAGGCCGTGGACGAGGGCCTGGACAAGGTCTTCAAGGAGGCCGGCGCCGAATGGCGGCACGCGGGCTGTTCGATGTGTCTCGGCATGAACCCCGACCAACTGGCTCCCGGGGAGCGTTCCGCGTCCACCTCGAACCGCAACTTCGAGGGCAGGCAGGGCAAGGGCGGCCGTACGCACCTCGTCTCGCCCCAGGTCGCCGCCGCCACCGCGGTGCTGGGCCACCTGGCCTCGCCCGCGGACCTGTCCGAAACCCCTGCGCCCGCCGGAGTCTGAACACCATGGAAGCTTTCACCACGCACACCGGCCGGGCCGTTCCGCTGCGCCGCAGCAACGTCGACACCGACCAGATCATCCCGGCGCACTGGCTGAAGAAGGTCACCCGCGACGGGTTCGAGGACGGGCTGTTCGAGGCCTGGCGCAAGGACTCCGAGTTCGTCCTCAACCGCCCCGAGCGCAAGGGCGCCACGGTGCTCGTCGCGGGTCCGGACTTCGGTACCGGCTCCTCGCGCGAGCACGCCGTATGGGCTCTGCAGAACTACGGTTTCAAGGCCGTCATCTCGTCCCGGTTTGCCGACATCTTCCGCGGCAACTCCCTCAAGAACGGCCTGCTGACGGTCGTGCTCGAGCAGTCCGTCGTCGACGCCCTGTGGGAGCTGACCGAAACCGACCCGACGGCTCCGATCACCGTCGACCTCGAAAAGCGACAGGTCCTCGCCCCGGGAATCACCGCGGACTTCGACCTCGACGAGAACGCCCGCTGGCGTCTGCTCAACGGTCTGGACGACATCAGCCTCACCCTTCAGAACGAAGCGGACATCGCGGCCTACGAAGCGACCCGCCCGTCCTTCAAGCCCCGCACCATTGAGGCCTGAGCAGCGCTTTTCCCGAACTGCGCCCCCCACCTTCCGGTGGGGGGCGCAGTCGCTTGTTGAGGCCCTGTCGGGCGACAACTCGCCCCAGATGGCACAATCGGTGCATGGAACGTGACAGCCAACTCGAGCTCTACGAGGCGGTCGCGGCCCGATTGAAGGAAGCGCACACAAGAGTGCGCACACTGCAAGTCCCGGAGGGCGTAAGGATGGCGCTGTCCCGGAAGCTGCTGGTCGTCACGGCAGCGGCGAAGCACGATCTCCCGGACGCCGCAAGGCGTCTGGACCGGTTGATGAAGGACCTCGACGAGGGCCGATTCCCTGAAGGTGACTGACCTCAGAACGCAGCCGAGGTCCACTTCGTTGCGGCACTAGGGTGATTAGCCCGTTTCGTGTTTGATTTGCGGTATATATCTGCCTAACGTGCGAAAAAGCCTGGACGCAATCGTTCCGGCCAAATGTCTCCGAAGGGGAAGACGTGAACAAGGCGCAGCTCGTAGAAGCGATTGCCGACAAGCTCGGCGGGCGTCAGCAGGCCGCTGAAGCCGTCGACGCCGTACTTGACGCGATCGTCCGCGCAACGGTCGCCGGAGACCGGGTCTCGGTCACCGGCTTCGGCTCGTTCGAGAAGGTCGACCGCCCCGCCCGCTACGCCCGTAACCCGCAGACGGGCGAGCGTGTCCGGGTCAAGAAGACGTCCGTGCCGCGATTCCGCGCCGGGCAGGGCTTCAAGGACCTGGTCAGCGGCTCGAAGAAGCTCCCCAAGGGAGGTGAGGTCGCCGTCAAGAAGGCGCCCAAGGGCAGTCTTTCCGGCCAGGCGCCCACCATCGCGAAGTCCGCGGCCAAGAAGGCCGCCGCGAAGCGGACCGCCGCCAAGAAGACGACGGCGAAGAAGACGGCCGCCAAGAAGACCACCGCGGCCGCGAAGAAGGCGACGGCGAAGAAGACGACCGCCAAGAAGACCACCGCGGCCGCGAAGAAGGCGACCCCGGCGAAGACCACCGCCAAGAAGGCCACGGCGAAGAAGACCGCCCCGGCCAAGAAGGCGACGGCCAAGAAGGCGCCCGCCAAGAAGACCTCGGCGCGCAAGACGACCGCCAAGAAAGCGACCGCGAGGAAGAAGTAGTACTGGGGGCGCGACGCCCCAAGAAGTAAGCGGCACTAGGCCGCCCAGCCACTCACGCGCCGGGCCGGTCTCCCTCGGGGAGACCGGCCCGCGGTGTGTCGGTGGTCAGCGCTTCGGGCAGGGTGGCGCTTTCGGCAGGGTGGCGCCTTCAGAAGGTGTACAGCGTCACCAGCGTGATGCGGCGGCTCTCGCCCTCGCCCTCGGTCTCGATGCGCACCCGCTGCCCCGGACGCAGGAGCCGCAGGCCGCCCGCGTCGAAGGCCGCGGCGTTGAACTCCACCGGGGTTCCGTCGTCCAGCAGGACGCTCCCGCTGCGGGTCTCGGGGTCGTATGTGTACGAGGTCGCCTGCATGGGTGCAGCCTAGTGCCCTTCCGCGGCGCGCCGGTCTTCCCCGGCACGGGCGCCCGCCGTCAGGCGCTCCGCGGTCCGCGGCCCCACACCCAGGACCAGCGCCGCCGCCAGATCGTCGCCGGTGTCGACGTCCTGGCGCACGGAATCGACGCCGGTGAGAAGAATTTCCGCGGCGCCCGAAGCCAAATGCGCACGACGTGAAGGTCCGCCGAAAGCCGGCCGCAATTCCGCACCCGGCCGGGCGCACAGCAAAGTGGTGCCGATTGCGGCCGCATCCGTCAGAAATGCCCGGGTAAATACCGAAGCGGCGGCGAGCGTGCGTTCCAATTCCGCGGTACGCAATGCGGGCAGATCGGCGTTGAGTGCCGCGACCGCCGCCGACGGACGGACCGCGCGCACCG
This sequence comes from Streptomyces sp. NPDC096176, assembly GCF_044763255.1. Classification (NCBI taxonomy): domain Bacteria; kingdom Bacillati; phylum Actinomycetota; class Actinomycetes; order Kitasatosporales; family Streptomycetaceae; genus Streptomyces; species Streptomyces sp. NPDC096176. The sequence continues at coordinate 22,676 of NZ_JBIWFV010000013.1, forward strand.
TACGGACCCCGTGCGAAAGCGCCGCGTTGAGGCCCGCCGCGGGAGCGTCCGGCACGATCCGCGCCCCCAGCGCCGCGAGCTCGGCCGCGGCCCTCGGATCGTCAGTGACGACCACCACATCCCGCACCACGGGGCAGGCCAGCGCCGCTGCCACGGTGTCCTGGGCGAACGCGAGGGCGAGACGGGGCCGCAGTCCGTCGTCCGCGGCTCCGGCCAGCCGGCTCTTGGCCAGGGCCAGCGGTTTCAGCGGGACGACCAGGGACCAGGCGACGGCAGGCGCGGCGACCGGCGTCGTGTCCGTGGCGAGGTCTTGGTCCGTGCGCATCGCGCCCATTGTGGCCCGAGCCGCAGAAGGCCCCGAGGGGAGGGCCCACGGGCGGGGCGTACCGTGTTCTCGACAGACCAGAGGCCTGGGGCGACACTTGACCCCCAGCAGCCAGGCAATAGCCCGGTCGTAAGAGGAAGGTGTCCGAGTGTCCCGCCGTAGAATCGGCTTCTGGTACCGCCTGGCCGCGGTCATCTCAAAGCCGCCGCTGTTGCTTCTGTTCAAGCGGGAATGGCGGGGGATGGAACACATTCCGGCCGACGGCGGATTCATCACCGCGATCAACCACAACTCGTACCTCGACATGTTCTCGTACGGGCACTTCCAGTACAACACCGGACGAGTGCCGCGGTTCCTGGCCAAAGCCGCGCTGTTCAAGGCGCCGGTGGTCGGAGTTCTGCTGCGGGGCACCCGCCAGATCCCCGTCTACCGCGAGTCCTCCAACGCCGTCGGCGCCTTCCGCGCCGCCGTCGACGCGGTCAAGCGCGGCGAGTGCGTCGCCTTCTACCCCGAGGGCACCCTCACCCGCGATCCCGGCATGTGGCCGATGACGGCCAAGACCGGTGTGGCGCGCGCCGCGCTGCAGACGAAGGCGCCGGTCATCCCCGTCGCGCAGTGGGGCGCCAACTTGGCGATGCCGCCGTACGCCAAGGAGAACAAGGTCCGTCTGTTCCCGCGCAAGACCCTCCAGGTGCAGGCCGGCCCGCCCGTCGACCTCTCCCGCTTCTACGACCAGGACCCGACACCCGACGTCCTGAGGGCGGCGACCGAGGTCATCATGGCCGCGATCACCGTGCAGCTCGAGGAACTGCGGGGCGAGAAGGCGCCGGAGACACCGTTCGATCTGCGCGAAGTGCTTGCGGAGCAGCGCCGCAGGGCCGCCGGGGAGGAAGCGAAATGACACAGCGCGTCAAGGCGGCCGTCTTCGGAACGGGCTCGTGGGGCACGGCGTTCGGCATGGTCCTCGCGGACGCGGGGTGCGAGGTCACCCTCTGGGGCCGCCGTGCCGAACTCGCGGAGGCGATCAACACCACCCGCACCAACCCCGACTACCTGCCGGGGATCGAGCTCCCGCAGAACCTGCGCGCCACCACCGATCCGGCAGAAGCGCTGCACGAAGCGGACTTCACCGTCCTCGCCGTCCCCTCGCAGACCCTGCGCGGCAATCTGGCCGCATGGGCGCCGCAGCTGGCCCAGGACACCGTGCTCGTCTCCCTGATGAAGGGAGTCGAACTCGGCACCGCCAAGCGGATGAGCGAGGTCATCGAGGAAGTGGGCGGCGTGCCCGGCGAACGCGTCGCGGTCGTCACCGGCCCCAACCTGGCGAAGGAGATCGCGTCCCGCATGCCCGCGGCCGCCGTCGTCGCCTGCCGTGACGAGGCGGTCGCCCAGCGGCTCCAGGCCGCGTGCCACACGCCGTACTTCCGCCCGTACACCAACACCGACGTCGTCGGCTGCGAACTGGGCGGCGCCGTCAAGAACGTGATCGGTCTCGCCGTCGGCATCGCGGACGGCATGGGCCTCGGCGACAACGCCAAGGGCTCCCTGATCACCCGCGGTCTCGCGGAGACCACCCGCCTCGGCCTCGCGATGGGCGCCGACGCGCTCACGTTCTCCGGCCTCGCCGGGCTCGGGGACCTGGTCGCGACCTGCTCGTCCCCGCTGTCGCGCAACCACACCTTCGGCACCAACCTCGGCCGCGGAATGACGCTCCAGGAGACCATCGCCGTCACCCGGCAGACGGCCGAAGGCGTCAAGTCCTGCGAGTCGGTACTGGATCTGGCGCGGCGGCACGGAGTCGACATGCCGATCACCGAGACGGTCGTCGGCATCGTCCACGAGGGGAAGCCGCCGGTCGTCGCCCTCAAGGAGCTGATGGCCCGGGCCGCGAAGCCCGAGCGGCGCTGACCTGCGCAGGGCCGACGGCCCCGGGCGGTCGGCCCTGCGCGGCACGCCCTCGCCTGCACTCCACGACGTTCGAACTGCACGGTAGTCTCATCGCGATATGAGCACCGAGAACCTCCCCCAGAGCCCCGAGCAGCAGCTCCGCAAGCCGCGCGTGGCCGTCGTCTTCGGCGGCCGCAGCTCCGAACACGGGATCTCCGTGGTCACCGCGGGAGCGGTGCTGCGCGCCATCGACCGCACCAAATACGACGTCCTGCCGATCGGCATCACGTCCGACGGGCGGTGGGCGCTCACCGCCGACGAGCCCGAGCGGATGGCAATCACCGACCGCAGGACGCCGAGCGTCGAGGAACTCGCGGAGTCGGCCGAGGGCGGCGTGGTGCTCTCCGTCGACCCCGGGAGCCGTGAGGTCGTCTACAGCGAGCCCGGCGCCGTGCCCAAGGCCCTCGGCGAGGTCGACGTCGTCTTTCCGATGCTGCACGGCCCGTACGGCGAGGACGGCACCCTCCAGGGCCTGCTGGAGCTCTCCGGTGTCCCGTACGTCGGCTCCGGCGTCCTCGCCTCCGCAGTCGGCCAGGACAAGGAGTACATGAAGCGGGTCTTCATCTCCTTCGGTCTCCCGGTCGGCCCGTACGAGGTCATCCGCCCGCGTGAGTGGGTCCAGGACGAGGCCGCGGCGCGCAAGAAGATCGTCGACTTCGCGGGTGAGCACGGCTGGCCGCTCTTCATCAAGCCCGCCCGCGGCGGGTCGTCCATGGGTATCACCAAGGTCGACGACCTCGCCGGACTCGACGACGCGATCGCCGAGGCGCAGCGCCACGACCCCAAGATCCTGGTGGAGTCGCTGCTGCGCGGCCGGGAGATCGAGTGCGGCGTGCTCGAGTTCGAGGACGGCCCGCGCGCCAGCGTCCCGGCCGAGATCCCGCCGGTGACGGCGCACGACTTCTACGACTTCGAAGCCAAGTACATCGACTCCGCCGCCGGCCTGGTGCCCGCCCCCCTCACCGAGGAGGAGACCGCCGAGGTCCAGCGGCTCGCGGTCCAGGCGTTCGACGCCGCCTCCTGCGAGGGTCTGGTGCGCGCGGACTTCTTCCTCACCGAGGGCGGCGAGTTCGTCATCAACGAGATCAACACCATGCCGGGCTTCACGCCGATCTCCATGTACCCGCGGATGTGGCAGGAGAGCGGCGTCGCCTACACCGAGCTGGTGGACCGGCTGATCCAGGCGGCCCTGCGCCGCTCGACGGGGCTGCGGTAGCCGCCCTTCGTCAAAACGTGCCGGGGACCGTCTTCTTGACGGGCCCGGCGAGGTCGGTCAGCGGGCTGATGTCGTGCGTGTACTGGCTGCCCAGGGTGACCTCCACATACGTCTCGCGGTACGTGGTGGTGAGCCGGGGACCGGCGTCACGCTCCTCCAGCAGCCAGTTGACTCCGTCCACATCGACGCCCTGGCCCTGGGGATCACTCATCCTCTCCGGCCGGGGCACGCCGCAGCGCAGTACGATCGCGGCATCGCCCCAGCCGGCGGTCAGTTCGGACGACGGCTCGGGGTCCTCGCGGTCCTGCCCGGCGACCTTGTCCGGCAGTTCCTGGTCCAGCGCACGGCACAGGGCTGCTTCCTCGGCCGGGGGGCTGGGAACCGTGATCGACGCCGACGCGTCCGTGGAGGAGCAGCCCGAGGCGGCCACCAGCAGGGCGGCGGCGGACAGGAAGAGAGGCCGGCGGCGGTAGGACGTCACCGGCCAAGCGTAGACGGGGGCTACAGATGCACGACCGGACAGGTGAGGGTGCGAGTGATGCCGTCCACCTGCTGGATCTTGGCGACGACCATGCGTCCCAGGTCGTCGACGGTGTCAGCCTGCGCACGCACGATCACGTCGTACGGACCGGTCACATCCTCGGCCTGGATCACACCCGGGATCTTGCCGATGGTCTCGGCGACGGTCGACGCCTTGCCCACCTCGGTCTGAATGAGGATGTACGCCTGTACCACGGAGCCTCCAGGGCGGCACGAGGATCATGTCCCCTACCGTCGGTGGGGAGATCCCAGGGAGCGGGGTCGCCACGGTATCGCGTCGTCGCGGGCCGCGGGGAGACCCTCGCGGCGGACGGCGTCCGCCGCGTGGCGTACGGCGAGCAGAAGTTGACGTATCTCTTGACCGTACCGACAGCGGTGACGGCTCGCGACCGCGAGCGGACCGCGCCAGAAGGGGCACCCGGATGCGGTGCCCTCCCGGGGGCCGACCCCCGCACGCCCGGCAGGGGAGCCGGTCGCACGCAGCGTCCAGGACAAGGAGAGGTGACTCGGTGAAGGGAACTGTGGGCGAATTGGGGGAGTTCGGGCTCATCAGGGAGCTCACCTCGAAGCTCACCACCACCCCCGCGGTGCGGCTCGGACCGGGCGACGACGCCGCGGTCGTGGCCGCGCCCGACCGACGGGTCGTGGCCACGACGGACCTTCTGCTGGAGGGCCGGCACTTCCGCCGCGACTGGTCGACCGCGTACGACGTGGGACGCAAGGCCGCAGCGCAGAACCTGGCCGATATCGCCGCGATGGGCGCGGTCCCGACCGCAGTCCTCCTCGGACTCGTCGTCCAGGCCGACCTTCCCGTCACCTGGGCCACCGAGCTCATGGACGGCATCCGCGACGAGTGCCAGGTCGCCGGCGCGGCCGTGGTGGGCGGCGATGTCGTCCGCGGCGACACCATCACCATCGCGATCACCGCGCTCGGCGACCTCCGCAACCACGAGCCCGTGACCCGCTCGGGCGCGCAGCCGGGCGATGTCGTCGCCTACACCGGCTGGTTGGGATGGTCGGCCGCCGGGCACGCGGTGCTCTCGCGCGGCTTCCGCTCCCCGCGTGCCTTCGTGGAGGCGCACCGCCGGCCCGAACCGCCGTACCACGCCGGTCCCGCGGCCGCCGGGCTCGGCGCCACCGCCATGTGCGACATCAGCGACGGGCTCGTCGCCGACCTCGGGCACATCGCGGAGGCGAGCAAGGTCCGCATCGACCTGCGGTCCGGACTGATCGACATCCCCTCGCAGATGAACGACATCGGCCAGGCCGTCGGCGTCGACCCGCTGCAGTGGGTGCTGACCGGGGGAGAGGACCACGCGATTGTCGCCACCTTCCCGCCGGACGCCAAACTGCCGGCTCGCTGGAAGGTGATCGGCGAGGTCCTCAACCCCTCCGCGCTGCCGCAGGTGACCGTCGACGGCGCACCGTGGAACAGCAAGGGCGGTTGGGACCACTTCGGCGACATCGAGGAGGGCAAGTAGATTCGGGGCATGCCGATACCTCCCCGCATGCCCGCACCCCCTCGTGTGCTCACCGTCGCCGGATCCGACTCCGGCGGCGGTGCCGGAATCCAGGCCGACCTCAAGACCATGCTCGCCCTCGGCGTCCATGGCATGAGCGTGCTGACGGCGGTCACCGCGCAGAACTCGCTGGGCGTCCAGGGCGCATGGGAGCTGCCCGTCGAAGCGGTACGCGCCCAGTACCGCAGTGTCGTCGACGACATCGGCGTACAGGCCGTGAAGACGGGGGTGCTGGCCTCCGCCGAACTGGTCGAGACCGTCGCGGAGCTGCTCGCGGGAACGGACGCGCCCGTGGTCGTCGACCCGGTGGGCGTGTCCAAGCACGGCGACCCGCTGCTCGCGGCATCCGCACTCGACTCCGTACGGAACAAGCTGCTGCCGGCGGCGACCGTGGCCACACCCAACCTGGACGAGGTGGCCCAGCTGACCGGCATCGAGGTCCAGGACGAGGACGGCATGCGCAGGGCCGCCGGCGCCGTCCTCGGCTTCGGGCCCCGCTGGGCGCTGATCAAGGGCGGCCATCTCGCGGGCGACGCGGTGGACCTGCTCACGGACGGCGATCAGGAGCACTGGCTGCGCGCGCAGCGCCACGACAACCGGCACACGCACGGCACGGGCTGCACGCTCGCCTCCGCGGTGGCGTCGGGCCTGGCGCAGGGCATGACGGTGCCGGAGGCGGTCACGGCGGCCAAGGAGTACGTCACCGGCGCGATCGCGGCCGGGTTCGCGCTCGGCACCGGCATCGGCCCGGTCGACCACGGCTGGCGCTTCCGCTAGCCGCCGCCCCGGTCGGCGCTTTCGCCGATCGTCCCGGAGCACGGCAAAAAGCCGGTCCACCGAGGTGGACCGGCTTTCAAGGCAACCGCAGGGGCTGCGCTACGACGAAACGTCGGCGTTAGCGCGAGACCTTGCCGGCCTTGATGCACGAGGTGCAGACGTTGAGCCGCTTCGGCGTCCGACCGACCACTGCACGCACACGCTGGATGTTCGGGTTCCAGCGACGGGACGTACGGCGGTGCGAGTGCGAAATGTTGTTGCCGAAGCCCGGCCCCTTGCCGCAGACGTCGCAGTTGGCAGCCACGGGTCACTCCAAAGACTTCAGATGCACTTACGGTGAATCCGGCGCGCCGGAATCAGTGACCTGAAGTGGCTTGCCGGGGGAATGGCCCGATTCTCATCGGGCAACTGGAGCAGCATACATCCACTGCTTCCGAGAGACGAAACTAGCACGCTCCCGCCGCCCCCCCGCCCCGCCGTCCGGAGCCGGCCGGGGTCTACGCTGCGGGACAACCCGCAGCCACGGCCCCGTCCGGCCGCACAAGGAGGATCGCCAGGTGCCGCAGAGTCTCGACGCCTCGGCCGTACGCGCCTGGTGCTCACTGGCGCTGGAGGCCCTGGGCCGGGAGCGCGAGGAGATCGACGCCATCAACGTGTACCCCGTCGCGGACGGGGACACAGGCACGAACCTCTACCTGACCGTCGAATCGGCCGCCCAGGCCGTCGAGGCGGTGTTCGCCGCCCACGAGACCGGGGACTTCGCACCCGCCCCAGCCGATGTGATCCGCGCCATGGCCCACGGCGCGCTGATCGGCGCGCGGGGCAACTCGGGCACGATCCTGGCGCAGCTCCTGCGTGGCATGGCCGAACGGATCGGTGACGGAGATCACCTCGCCGGAGCGCTGCGGCGGGCCGCCGAGCTGGCACGCCAGGCGGTCGCGCACCCGGTGGAGGGCACGATCCTTAGCGTGGCCGGCGCTGCGGCGGACGCGGCCGAGAGCTCGCCGGCCGACCCTCTGCGGGCTGCCTACGCGGGGGCGCGGGAGGCGCTCGAAGCGACCCCCCGGCAGCTCGCGGTGCTGGACCGCGCAGGCGTCGTCGACGCCGGCGGGAGCGGTCTCGTCATCGTCCTGGGAGCGCTGGTGCAGGCCGTCTTCGGCGAGACCCCGGTGACGCCGGCACCCCGCACCGGCCCACGGCCGGCCGCGCCGGACGCCGGGCGACCGTGTGCCGACGGCGGTCCCGCCTTCGAAGTGATCTACCTCCTCGAGGCGGACGACGATGCCGTGGCTCGGCTGCGCGCCCGGCTCGACGGGCTCGGCGACTCCCTGGTCGTCGTGGGCGGAGACGGCCTGTGGAACGTCCACGTCCATGTCGACGACGCCGGCGCGGCCGTCGAGGCGGGCATGGAAGCGGGCCGGCCCTACCGCATCCGCATCACGCACTTCGACTCCGCGGCGGACCCGGCCCCGCGCGAACAGGCCCAGCGGGCGGTTGTCGCCGTCGTCCAGGGCGAGGGCCTCGCGGATCTGTGCTGCCAGGCCGGCGCGACCACGGTCCTCGCCCGGCCCGGGGAGCCGCCCGCCAGCGGAGAACTCGTCGAGGCGATCCGCCGGGCGCACGCCCGCGAGGTGGTCCTCCTGCCCAACGACACATCCCTGCGGCACACGGCCGCCGCAGCGGCGGAACAGGCCCGCACGGAGGGCGTTCGCGTCGCGCTGATCCCGACCCGCTCGGCGGTCCAGGGCATCGCCGCCCTCGCCGTCCACGCCGCGGACCGCCGTTTCGACGAGGACGTGGTCGCGATGACCGCAGCCGCCGGCGCGACCCGCTACGCCGAACTGGCCGTGGCGGAACGCCAGTCGTGGACATCAGCCGGCGTCTGCCAGGCCGGGGACGTGCTCGGCCTGATCGACGGGGACGTCGCGGTGATCGGCGCGGACATGACGGAGACGGCGCTGACGCTCCTGGACCGCATGCTCTCGGCGGGCGGCGAACTGGTCACGCTGGTCCTCGGGACGTCGGCGCCCGAGGGACTCTCGGACCGCCTCGAGGCGCACGTCCGCGAGGGGTACCTGGCGGTGGACACGGCGGTGTACGAGGGGGGCGACAGGGCGACGCCGCTGCTGATCGGGGTGGAGTAGCGCCCGGGGCCCGGGGGCGCGTGCCCCCGGGCCCTGCGCCTCAACCGCCGGCGGGGCTCGGAGCCGGCCCGCTTGTCGGGGCGCCGCCCCCGAACCCTGCGCTTCAATCGCCGGCGGGGCTTGAAGATGCCCCCGTGTCGGCTGGGGAAACGGCCCCCGTCACGACTACTCGGACAGTTGCGCCAGCACCGCACGGGCCTCGTCGCAGCGGGAGGTCGCCGTCTCGTTGCTCTCTGGGGAGGACGATGCGTACGTCGCCAGCACGGACCTCGCCAGTGCCTGCGACGCCGGCGCGTCCGACAGTGACGCGTAGATCCACGCCGCCATGAGCTGCGCACCCGTGCGCAGGTCGGTGAACCGGTCGCCCGCCTCCTCGAAGGCCGCCACCGCCCGCAGGACGTGGCCGACCGCCTCCTCGTACGCCGCCCGGGCCGAACCGTCCGCGTCGTCGTCGCCCGGTTCGCCGTCGAAGGAGCTCGCGATCAGGTCACCGGTCTGGCGGTAGGTGTCCGCGAGTTCGGCGCGCAGCCGTGCCGCCGCGTCGGCGTCCTCGCAGGCGGCCTCCGCCGACTCGCATTCCGTCGCCGCCGCGGTCATCAGGTCCCGCGCCGCCTGCACGCCCGTCTGCCCGTCGCGGACGGCGATCCACGCCCGTACCCGCAGCGTCCGCACGAGCGCGTGCACGTCGCCGAGGTCGCGCCACAGGTCGCCGGCGCGCCGATAGGCCAGCTCTGCCTCGGTGGTGAGCTGGGCGCGGAACAGCGCCTGGCCCGCGAGGTTCGCGAGCATCGCGTGGTCGCGCTGCTCCGGCCAGCGGCGCGCGATGTCCGCCGCCTTCAGCCAGTGCTCCGCCGCCTCGCGCGGCTCGTCCAGCGCCGTGCAGCAGTCGCCCAGCCACCACAGCGTCTGCACGATCATGCCGTCGCCGTGGTCCTCCGCCGTCAGGTCGGGCAGCACCGACTCCAGGACCGCCGCCGCCTCGTCCACCCGCCCGAGTTGCAGCAGGAACCCGCCGAGCCGGTGCCGTGCGTACGCCCCGTTGCCCGTGGCCTCGCCCGCCTCGTCGGCCCAGTGCGCCGCGTCCAGGGCGTGCTCGGCGGCTTCGTCGAACTTGCCGGCGTCGGCGAGCGTCTCCACGAGCTGCAGGTGCAGGCGGCAGCGCCCGGAGGCTCCGGGAAAGTGTGCCGCATGCTCCAGGGCGGCGCGGGAGGCACGTTCGGCCGTCTCCAGGTCGCCGAGGTGCCGGCTGACGCTGGCCAGCTGCGTCTCGGGCTCCACCGCGTACCAGGGCCGGCCCGCCTCGATGTAGGAGTCGGCGGCCCGGGCGTACAGCTCCGCCGCCCCCGCCGCGTTGCCCCGGAAGGCGGTGATGTCGCCCAGGTAGCCGAGCGCCTCGCCGATCACGACGCCGACCCCGGGCTCCGCCCGTTCCGGTTCCGCGAAGGCGAGGAGCATGTCCACCGCCTCCTCCAAGGACGTGACGGCCGCTTCCATGGCCTCCCTGACCTGCATGCCCCGGATGAGGTCGTTGAGGATCCGCACGCGGCACAGCAGCGCCCTGCCGGTCTGCCGTGCGGTCGCCCGGCCCTCGGCGTACAGGGCCAGGGACCGGTCGCAGGGCTCTTGCACGGCGGCCAGTGCCTCGTCGAGGCGACCGTCGAGCCCGATGCAGTACGCCGCCCTGGCGAGCGCGGACGCGGCGCGCCCCGGCTCGCCGGCCGACTCGTACAGCCCGGCCGCGGACGTGAAGAGCTCGAACGCCTCGGCCGGCGGAGTGCTGTGATCCATGCCCCGGTGCTCGTCGATCTCCGCCCGGGCGAGGTTGCCGAGTTCGGCCTCCCCCTGGCCGGCGGCCCGGGCGGCGGCGGCCCATGCGGCCGTCGCGTCGGGGTGCTGGGCGTCGGAGAGCCGGCGTGCCTCGGCCAGCAGCCCGGACAGGCCTGCATCGGCCGCGCTCTCCACCGAGGGTGCCGCTGCCGACGCCTCGCGCCGCGCGGCCACATGCCGTGCGGTGCGCACACCCAGCGGCAGCCGGTCCACCAGCGGGGCGCGGTCCATGCGCTCGACGCACTTCTCGCCCACATGCGAGTTGCCGTTGCGCAAGTCGAAGCGCGCGGCGATGGCGAGCGCCTCCGTGCGGGCGTGAGCGGCCAGTTCACGGGCGGTCCAGGTGCGGCCCCCGGGCCCGGGCAGGCTCTGCCGGCCGTGGCCGAGGGAGGTCAGCCGGTCGGTGAGCAACGCGGTGACCTGCAGATAGCCGAGCAGGCTGCTGGGCTCGCCGGTGTCGGTGAAGTACGAAGGCCGTTCGGCGAGTATCTCCAGGCCCCGTGCCTCGTTGCCGGTCAGTGCGCAGAACTCGACGTGCTGCGCGACCGCGCTGCGCATGCTCTCCTTCGACCGGACCATCCGGTAGCCGCGCAGATGGTGCGCGCGGGCCTCCTCGGTGCGCCCCAGCCGCAGCAGTGGCAGCAGCGAGGCGGCGAGCACCGCGTGCGGCTCGTGCGCGCAGGTGAACTCGCCGTCCAGGACCGGCCGCCAGGTCGCGAGCGCCCCCTCCTCGTCGCCCCGGTGGGCCTGCCACGAGCCCTGGGCACGCAACTCGCAGGCGTGGCAGTCGCTCTTGCCGTCACGGTCGGCGGCCTGCCAGGCGTCGTACGCCCGCTGGGCCCGTTCAGTGTCGCCCAGATGCCTGGCGATCCGCATCTCGCCCTGGCGCACGGCCCGCTCGGAATGGCCGGCGAGCCGGTAGCGGTGCTCCATCTCCGCCTGCCACTTCTCGATGGAGGCGAGCGGGATGTGCGGCTGGTCGATCATGCCGCTGGAGACCCACTTGAACATCCAGAACAGCGAATGGGCCTGCTGCCCGTCGAAGTCGTCGGGCCGCTCGTCCCACATCCGCAGCAGCCGGGCGAAGGGGACGAACATCTTGTCCGCCTCTGAGCTGTAGTTGTAGACCTGCATCAGATGGCCGAGGCCGTCGATGACCAGTGCGGTGTCGCAGAGCTGCTCGATCTCGGCGAACAACCGCTCCGCGCGTGCGTTGCGTGCGGGGCCTTCGGGCTCCGTGTAGTTGTCGTTCAGCGCCCGGCGCAGCGCGTCGGCGTCGGGGGGAGTCGCGAGGCTCATCGGCCGTTCTCCTGGTCGTGGGTGGCCCACTCCAGCAGGCCCATGAACGCGCGGTTGAGGAGCGCGGAATCGGCGGGTCGCAGCGGTCTCTGCGCCATCAGCAACGCCTGCCCGTACAGCGCTTCCGTGGCGGTACCCGCCAGCTCACCGTCGAGTGAACTGATCCTGCGGATCAGGGGATTGAGATGGTTCAGCACGAGCCGGGCGCGCGGCGCGCTGCCCCGCAGCGACCCGAGGATGCCCGCCCACAGGTCGTCCGCCTGTGCCTCCTCGTCCGCGCGGGCCTGCTCGTGTCTGGCTGCCCGGTCGTCGAGGTGGAGGGCGGGCACGGTCAGCGGGTGGAAGGCGCGCAGTACCACGTCGCAGCCGAGCGGGTCGAGTTTGGCGCGCGCGGCGGCCAGGAAGCCGGCGAGAGCGAGCTCCTCTGCGGGGTCGACGGCGTCGAGGTGGGCGGTGACCGTGTCCGCGTCGAGCTCGGCCACCACCGTGCCGGGCCTTACGTGCGGCAGGCGTTCGACAAGCTCGGTGTCGTACGTGTAGCCGCCGTTGATCAGCCCGATGCCCTGCGCGGACGCGATCGGAGCGACCTGCCGGTACTCCTCGACGGTCCGGGCGAAGTGCACCACCGGGTGGCGCTGGGCGAACTCCTCCAGGCTCAGCCTGCCGTCCGTGGTCTCGAACGGCAGCCACGGCAGCATCGTGCGCAGCATCTCCGTGTCGTGCCTGGCCAGTGACTTCACACCCAGGTGGTGGACGGAGAGGAACTGCTCCAGTCGCTCGGGGTCGCCCGCGGCAAGCCCTGTCAGCCACTCCCGGATGCGGTCGCCGAGGGCTTCGCGCACGGCGGCGAGCGTCTCGTCCGCGTACAGCGACTCGCGCGAGGCGGTGGGCCGCAGACTGTCGGTGTCGATGACGCACCGCACGAAGAAAGCCCAGTCGGGGAGGAGTTCGTCGGCACGGTCGGTGAGCAGCATGCCCTTCAAGTGCACACGGTGACCCGAGCGCTGCGCCGGGCTGACCGAGGACGGCAGCATGTACGCGACCCCGCGCACACCGGCGACCGGAAGGTCGAGGTCGACGGAGTCGAGCGGGGTGAAGCCGAACAGCTCGTGGCAGTGACGGGCGAGGGCCACGCGCCGTGCTGCCGGACCCGGATACGTACGGTCCCAGGGCGCGGGCAGGTCACCGACGGCCGTCTCGCCGACCCTGACGTCATACGGCAGCAGTGATCCGAAGTCGCGTGCCAGGGCGATCACCCGCTGCTCCGTGAGCCAGTCACCACTGCCGGGGCGGGCCGTCAGGTACACGGTCGTGCCGGGCTCCGGCCGGGCGCTGTCGGGCAGGGTGCGCACGGTGTACGAACCGTCGTCGCGGGCCGACCACTGGACGGGCGGCGCGTCGGGCGTACGGGCACTGCGGCTCACCACCCGGATTTCCGCCGCGACGACAAAACAGGCGAGCAGGCCGATGCCGAACTGGCCGAGGAACTCGGCTCGGGCGGACTCGAGGCCCTCCCGCTTGGAGCTGCGGCCGATGGTCGCGAGCAGGCTGTGCACATCGGTCTCGGTCAGGCCGATGCCCGAGTCCTCGATGCGCAGGCCGCCGTCCTCGGCGTACAGCCGCACCCTCGCGGGCGCGTCGGGCTGTTCGGCCCGCCGGGCGGTGATCGCGTCCACCGCGTTCTGCAGAAGCTCGCGCAGATAGACCTTGGGGCTGGAGTAGAGATGGTGGGACAGCAGATCCACCAGGCCACGGAGATCGACCTGGAAGGTGTGCGGTGTCGTCGTACCGGTGGCCGGTGTCGTCTCAGATGTCATCGTCGCTGCGCCGGTGGGGGGTCGGGCGACGGCGCGGGGTCAGGCGATCCCGTACGACGGTGATCGCGATGAGGCGTGGAAGAACGGTCATCGTATGGCTCGCGGCGCCGCCTTGACCAGGAGTTATCAACAGGTGCGCGACGACTGTCGGTGCGGTGGTGTGCAATGGATCGCGTGTCCGCGTTCGACGAACCCCTCAAGAAGACGCTCGGTGCCGCCACCGCCAAGGTGATGGCCGAGCATCTCGACCTGCACACCCTCGGCGACCTGCTGCACCACTATCCACGGCGGTACGCGGAGCGCGGGGAACTGACCGCCCTGTCCGAGCTGCCGCTGGACGAGCACGTCACGGTGGTGGCCCAGGTCGCCGACGCGCGGATCCTCACCTTCAACCAGGGCCGCGGCAGGCGCCTGGAGGTGACCATCACCGACGGCAGCGGCCGGCTGCAGCTGGTCTTCTTCGGCAAGGGCGTCCACAAGCCGCACAAGGACCTGCTGCCGGGCACCCGCGCGATGTTCGCCGGCAAGGTGTCGGTGTTCAACCGCAAGCTGCAGCTCTCGCACCCCGCGTACGAGCCGCTCAGCGGCGGTGCGAGCGCCGCCGACGCCGTGGACGCTTTCGCCAATCAGCTCATCCCGATCTATCCCGCCTGCAAGCAGCTGGAGTCCTGGAAGATCTCCAAGGCGATCGACGCGGTGCTGGACCGGGCCGTGGATGTCGTCGACCCGCTGCCCCCGACGCTGCGGGAGGGCCGCGGCATGGCGACCCTGCCGGACGCCCTGCGCAAGATCCACCGGCCGCGCACCAAGGCCGACATCGCCGAGGCCAGGGAGCGACTCAAGTGGGACGAGGCGTTCGTCCTCCAGGTGGCCCTCGCCCGCCGGCGGTTCGCGGACACCCAACTGCCCGCGGTGGCCCGCCGCCCCGTCCCGGGTGGACTTCTCGACGCATTCGACGCAAGGCTGCCCTTCACCCTCACCGACGGCCAGCAGTCGGTCAGCAAGGAGATCTTCGACGACCTGGCGACCGAGCACCCGATGCACCGCCTCCTTCAGGGCGAGGTCGGCTCGGGCAAGACCTTGGTCGCGTTGCGGGCGATGCTCGCCGTCGTCGACGCGGGCGGCCAGGCCGCGATGCTCGCCCCCACCGAGGTTCTCGCCCAGCAGCACCACCGCTCGATCACGGAGATGATGGGCGACCTCGCGGAGGGCGGAATGCTGGGGGGCTCGGACCAGGGCACCAAGGTCGTGCTGCTCACCGGCTCCATGGGGGCGGCCGCCCGGCGGCACGCACTGCTCGACCTGGTGACCGGCGAGGCGGGGATCGTCATTGGCACGCACGCGCTGATCGAGGACAAGGTGCAGTTCCACGACCTCGGTCTGGTCGTCGTCGACGAACAGCACCGCTTCGGCGTGGAGCAGCGTGACGCCCTGCGCTCAAAGGGCAAGCAGCCCCCGCACCTGCTGGTCATGACCGCCACCCCCATTCCCCGTACGGTCGCGATGACCGTGTTCGGCGACCTGGAGACGTCCGTACTGGACCAGCTGCCGGCCGGCCGCTCGCCCATCGCCAGCCATGTGGTGCCGGCCGCCGACAAGCCGCACTTCCTGGCCCGTGCCTGGGAGCGGGTGCGTGAAGAGGTGGAGAACGGCCACCAGGGCTATGTCGTCTGCCCCCGCATCGGTGACGCGGAGGACGAGAAGCCGAAGAAGAAGTCGGCGGAGGACGAGGCCGAGAAGCGCCCGCCGCTCGCCGTCCTCGATGTCGCCGACCAGCTGGCCAAGGGCCCGCTGAGCGGTCTGCGCGTGGAGGTCCTGCACGGGCGCATGCAGCCCGACGACAAGGACGACGTGATGCGCCGCTTCGCCCGCGGCGACGTGGACGTCCTGGTCGCCACCACGGTCATCGAGGTCGGGGTGAACGTGCCCAACGCCACCGCTGTGGTGATCATGGACGCGGACCGCTTCGGCGTCTCACAGCTCCACCAGCTGCGCGGCCGGGTCGGCCGCGGCGCGGCCCCGGGCCTGTGCCTGCTGGTCACCGAGATGCCGGAGGCGAGCCCGGCCCGCGGGCGCCTGGCCTCTGTCGCCTCGACGCTCGACGGCTTCGAGCTCTCCCGTATCGACCTCGAGCAGCGCCGTGAGGGCGATGTGCTGGGCCAGGCCCAGTCCGGGGTGCGCACCTCACTGCGGATGCTCGCCGTCATCGAGGACGAGGAGGTCATCGCGGCCGCGCGCGAGGAAGCGGTCGCGATCGTCGGGGCCGACCCGGAGCTGGCGGGCCTGCCCGAGCTGCGCATCGCGCTGGACGCCCTGCTGGACAAGGAGCGCGAGCAGTACCTCGACAAGGGCTGAGAGACTGGGGGACGTCAGCCCGCAGAGAGAGGCCCTTCATGACCCGCGTGATCGCCGGTGCGGCCGGCGGACGCCGCCTCGCCGTACCGCCAGGCACCGGCACCCGTCCCACCTCCGACCGTGCCCGGGAAGGGCTCTTCTCCAGCTGGGAGTCGCAGCTCGGCGCGCTCGAGGGCGTCCGCGTCGCCGATCTGTACGCGGGATCGGGCGCCGTCGGCCTGGAAGCGCTGTCGCGCGGCGCCGCCCACGCCCTGCTGGTCGAGGCGGACGCCCGCGCCGCCCGCGTCGTCCGGGAGAACGTGCGCGTGCTCGGCCTGCCCGGCGCGGAGGTCCGGACCGGCAAAGCGGAACAGATCGTCACCGGACCGGCGCCGGACGCCCCCTACGACGTCGTCTTCCTCGACCCGCCGTACGCCGTCACCGACGACGATCTTCGCGAGATTCTGCTCACACTCCGGCGCCAGGGCTGGCTCGCCGCCGATGCGCTCGTCACCGTGGAGCGCAGCACCAGAGGCGGGGAGTTCACGTGGCCCCAGGGCTTCGTCCCACTGCGGGCCCGTCGCTACGGCGAGGGGACGCTTTGGTACGGTCGCGCCGCCTCTACGTGTGAAGACGCACCATGACCGGACCGGAGAGCGAGGGACTTCAGTTGCGCCGAGCAGTCTGTCCGGGGTCGTTCGACCCCATCACCAACGGACACCTCGACATCATCGCCCGCGCCTCCAAGCTGTACGACGTCGTACACGTCGCGGTGATGATCAATCAGTCCAAGCAGGGACTGTTCACCGTCGATGAGCGGATGGAGCTCATCCGCGACGTGACCCGCGAATACGGGAACGTCGTGGTGGAGTCGCACCACGGACTCCTCGTCGACTTCTGCAAGGAGCGCGACATCCCCGCGATCGTCAAGGGACTGCGCGCCGTCAGCGACTTCGACTACGAGCTGCAGATGGCCCAGATGAACAACGGCCTCTCGGGCGTGGAGACGCTCTTCGTCCCCACCAACCCGACCTACAGCTTCCTCTCCTCCAGCCTGGTCAAGGAAGTCGCCGCATGGGGCGGCGACGTGTCCCACCTGCTGCCCGACACCGTCCACCGCGCACTCGTCCAGCGGCTCGCGGAAAAGGCCTGACCTGACATCGCGTCACCCGGTGTCGGGTGGGCACGGACTGCCCGTACAGTCGTCCCCGTCCGTCTCCAATCCGCAGTCAGAGAGTGGCGAACCACGGTGGACGTGCAGAAGAAGCTCGACGAGATCGTCGAAGCGGTCGGGAACGCCCGCTCCATGCCCATGTCGGCGTCCTGCGTGGTCAACCGCGCCGACCTGCTCGCCATGCTCCAAGAGGTGCGCGACGCGCTGCCCGGCTCCCTGGCCCAGGCGCAGGAGCTCATCGGCGGCCGTGAGCAGATGGTCGAGCAGGCCCGCCGGGAGGCCGAGCGGATCATCGAGTCCGCCCACGCCGAGCGCGGCTCTCTGATCTCCGACACCCAGGTCGCCCGTCAGTCGCAGGACGAGGCCGACCGCATCCTCGCCGAAGCCCGCCGGGAGGCCGAGGAGATCCGCGCGGAGGCCGACGAGTACGTCGACTCCAAGCTCGCCAACTTCGAGGTCGTCCTCACCAAGACCATCGGCTCCGTCGACCGTGGCCGCGAGAAGCTGCTGGGCCGCGGCCCCGGCCTCGACGAGCAGGGTTACGCCGACGAGGACGCCCCCGAGCACAGCAACGACCCGCAGACGCTCATCCAGCGCGCGGACCAGTACGTCGACGCCAAGCTGGGCGCCTTCGAGGCCGTGCTCTCCAAGACGCTCGAAGCGGTCGGCCGCGGCCGCCAGAAGCTGCACGGCCGCATCGCCACGGACGACCTCGGCGCGCACATGGCCGCCCAGGACGCCGCCGGCGGCCACCAGCACACCAGCGACGCCGACTACCTGGCCGGTCTCGCGGAGCTCGCCGACCCCGCCCCCGAGCGCCCGCAGCCGGACGCCTACAGCTACCGTCCGCCGCAGCCGGAGCCGCAGATCCCTCCCCAGCCGGACCCGTACACATACGCGCCGCAGGAGGCGTACGCGGGCTACCAGCAGCCCGACCCCTACGCCGGGTACCCGCAGCAGCAGGGCTACGACCAGCAGTACGCGCAACAGGACCCGTACGCCTACCAGCAGCCGCAGCCCGAGTACCAGCCCCAGCAGGGTGCCGCGCTCGACGAGACCAGCCTTTTCGACACCTCCATGATCGACCTCGAGCAGCTGGGCCGGTACGAGCAGGGGCGCTGAGCGGACCGGATTGGGTCTATGGCGGACGTTCCAGTATCCTGGCTCTTCGGTCGCGCGTAGTTCCGCGATCCCGGCTGTCCGCTTTGCTCCGCGAATCGGGACGGCCCCTCCCCACGAACCGAAAGCAGGAAGACCCCTGAGCACGCGCCTCGACCATCGCAATCCCCTCGTGTTCGACACACACGAGCTGGGACGGCGGCCCGGTGCGCTGCAGCGGCTCTCCCGCACGGTGGACGCACCGAAGGACCTCGGCATCGCCGACGTCATCGGAGTGCCGGAGGGCGCGCCGGTGGAGCTGGACCTCCGCCTCGAGTCCGTCATGGAAGGGGTGCTCGTCACAGGCACCGCCCGTGCGAGCGCCGAGGGGGAGTGCGTAAGGTGTCTGGAGCCGCTGCACCAAGAGGTCGCAGCGGACTTCCAGGAGATGTTCACGTACCCCGAAGGCGACGACCGGGGCCGCAGCCGTGCTGCGGAGCCCGTCGAAGACGAAGAGGACGAGGACAGGCTCTTTCTCGAGGACGGCATGTTCGACCTCGAGCCCGTGCTGCGTGATGCGGTGGTGCTCGCACTGCCGATGCAGCCGGTGTGCCGGGAGACCTGTGCCGGCCTGTGCCCCGACTGCGGGATCAGGCTGGACGAGAACCCGGACCACCACCATGACGCCGTCGACATCCGTTGGGCGGCACTGCAGGGACTCGCCGAGACCGTTCAGGACGGCGAGAAGGACAACATGGGCGGCGCCGAAGCGGGCGTCGACGAGAAGCAGGAGAAGTAGCCGTGGCTGTTCCGAAGCGGAAGATGTCGCGCAGCAACACGCGCCACCGCCGGTCGCAGTGGAAGGCTGCGGTCCCCACCCTGGTTTCGTGTGAGCGTTGCCAGGAGCCGAAGCAGCAGCACATCGCGTGCCCGAGCTGCGGCACCTACAACAAGCGCCAGGTCCTCGAGGTCTGAGCGGCTGGTGAGAGGCGCAATGTCTGAGTCCAACAAGACGGACAATGCCTCGTCCCACACGCTTCTGGAAGGGCGGCTCGGGTATCGACTCGAGTCCGCCCTTCTGGTGCGTGCGCTGACGCACCGTTCCTACGCGTACGAGAACGGCGGTCTGCCCACCAACGAGCGGCTGGAGTTCCTCGGGGACTCCGTGCTCGGTCTGGTGGTCACCGACACGCTGTACCGCACCCACCCCGACCTGCCCGAAGGCCAGCTGGCCAAGTTGCGGGCCGCGGTGGTCAATTCGCGTGCGCTGGCGGAGGTCGGACGTGGCCTGGAACTCGGCTCCTTCATCCGGCTCGGCCGCGGCGAAGAGGGCACGGGCGGCCGGGACAAGGCATCCATCCTCGCCGACACCCTCGAAGCGGTGATCGGCGCGGTCTATCTCGACCAGGGCCTCGATGCGGCGTCCGAGCTGGTGCACCGGCTCTTCGACCCGCTGATCGAGAAGTCCTCGAACCTCGGCGCCGGCCTGGACTGGAAGACCAGCCTCCAGGAGCTCACCGCGGCCGAGGGCCTCGGAGTCCCCGAGTACCTGGTCACGGAGACCGGCCCGGACCACGAGAAGGTCTTCACTGCTGCCGCCCGCGTCGGTGGTGTCTCGTACGGCACCGGCACCGGCCGCAGCAAGAAGGAAGCGGAGCAGCAGGCGGCGGAGTCCGCGTGGCGGGAGATTCGTGCCGCCGCGGACGCGCGCGTGGCGGCGGCCAAGGCTGCCGCCGAGAACGGGGTCGCCACCGGGGAAGTCGCCAGCGGGGACGTCACCACCGGGGACGTCGCCGGCGGGGAAGGGGACGCCGACACCTCTTCCGACAAGGCATCCGCGGATTCCGATTCCGACACGGCACCCGCGGACAGCGCTTCTGCCTGAGTCCTGCGCTCCGTCGGCTGTCCGCTGTTTCGCGTGAGGCCCCTCTCCCCTGGAAAGCACCAGGGGAGAGGGGCCTCGTGGCTCCCCGGCGGTCCCCCACCACCGCGGGGTTGTACGCTGCGTGACGTCACCGTGTGAGTCCCGAGGAGCCCCGTGCCCGAGCTGCCCGAGGTCGAAGTCGTACGCCGTGGCCTGCAGAACTGGGTCAGCGGGCGAACCATCGCCGAGGTCCAGGTGCTCCACCCTCGCGCGGTCCGCAGACACCTGGCCGGCGGCGAGGATTTCGCCGCGCGGCTGAAGGGCCGGACCGTCGGCGACGCCTGCCGGCGTGGCAAGTACCTGTGGCTCCCCCTCGTGGACACGGACACCTCGGTCCTCGGCCATCTCGGGATGAGCGGCCAGCTGCTCGTGCAGCCGGAGGAGGCGGAGGACGAGAAGCACCTGCGCATCCGCATCCGCTTCGCGGACGAGCTCGGCACCGAGCTGCGCTTCGTCGACCAGCGCACCTTCGGCGGTCTGTCGCTGCACGAGAACTCGCCGGAAGGCCTGCCCGACGTCATCGCGCACATCGCCCGTGACCCGCTCGACCTCCTCTTCGACGACGCCGCCTTCCACACCGCGATGCGGGCCCGCCGAACCACCGTCAAGCGCGCCCTGCTCGACCAGTCGCTGATCAGCGGTGTCGGCAACATCTACGCCGACGAGGCCTTGTGGCGGGCGAGGCTCCACTACGAGCGGCCCACGGCGACGCTGACCCGGCCCCGCTCGGTGGAGCTGCTGCTGCACGTGCGGGAGGTGATGACGGCGGCCCTCGCCGTCGGCGGCACCACCTTCGACACGCTGTACGTGAACGTGAACGGGGAGTCCGGTTACTTCGACCGTTCCCTGGACGCCTACGGGCGTGAGGGCGAGCCGTGCCGGCGCTGCGGCACCCCGATACGCCGCCGCCCCTGGATGAACCGGTCCAGCTACTTCTGCCCGCGCTGCCAGCGGGTGCCGCGCACCGTTTCCTGACGCGCCCGCCCGGTCGTGCCCGCCGGGTCCTTGCGCTCGCGCCGCTACACTCTGGCGCCCTCACGCTCGACGTCGTATCGCTCACGAGCCGCCAGGACCTCGGGCATGCGCCCCTCCACGAGGTGGATGAGGGACAGCAGCTGCTCGGCGACCGAGCGTCCCAGGGGGGTGAGTTCGTAGTCCACGCGCGGTGGGTTCGTCGGCTGTGCCTCTCGGTGCACCAGCCCGTCCCGCTCCAGTGCGTGCAGTGTCTGGGACAGCATCTTCTCGCTCACGCCGTCGACCCTGCGGCGTAGTTCGTTGAAGCGCAGGCTCTCCTCGTGCAGGGCTCCGATGGTGAGGCTGCCCCACCGGCCCGTCACATGCTCCAGGGTGGCGCGCGAAGGGCACTGCCGGGAGAACACGTCGAACGCGAGATCGTTGTTCATGCCTCCACCATACGGTGGGGCAGCGCCAACTGTGGGGTTGCGCTTCCCGTAAGTTAGTGCTTTCCTTTGGTTACTAGTGCTGACCGGTACCTTTTCGACGAGGAGCCCCACACAATGACCACGCCGCCTGTTGTCTCGATCGCCTACCACTCCGGGTACGGCCACACCGCCGTCATCGCCGAGGCCGTCCGGGCCGGCGCGGCCGACACCGGCGCCACCGTGCATCTGATCAAGGTCGACGAGATGGACGACGCAGAATGGGAGCTGCTCGACGGCTCCGACGCGATCATCTTCGGCTCGCCCACCTACATGGGCACGGCGTCCGGCGCCTTCCATCAGTTCGCGGAGGAGACCTCGAAGCGCTGGTTCACCAAGGCCTGGCACGACAAACTCGCCGCCGGGTTCACCAACTCCGGGTCCAAGAGCGGCGACAAGCTCCACACCCTGCAGTTCTTCCAGACCCTGGCCTCCCAGCACGCCATGATCTGGGTGCCGCTCGGCCTGGCGCCGGGCTGGAACAGTACAGAGGGGTCCGAGAACGACCTCAACCGCCTCGGCTTCTTCTCCGGCGCCGCCGCCCAGACCAACTCCGACGAAGGCCCCGAGGGCGTGCACAAGGCGGACATCGCCACCGCGGAGCACCTCGGCCACCGGGTCGCGGAAACCGCCCGCGCGCTCACCGCAGGCCGGGTGGCCGTCGCCGCCTGAGCGCCGCGCGGCGTATACGAAAGGGCCTCTGACACCCGAGGTGTCAGAGGCCCCTTTCGGTTCGGTTTGCGGGATCAATAGCCGAAGAAGTGAAGGGCCGGGTCTCTGACCTGCGACCATGGAAACGACCAACGCTGTGACCTGCGACTTAGCTGTCGGTGGTTGTCAGCGTTGGTCGCCCGTGGCTGCTCTCGGACGGCCCAGCCACGGCCCAGACTGCTTAGGCGGTCTGGGCGTTGGACGCTTTCAGCATGAGAACGACTACGCCTGCGATCATGAAGACGATGACCGCCCCGATCAGAAGCGGCACCGCGTTTGCCACGATGAACGCGGCTACAGCCTTGACCGATGCGACGATCACTGTGCCCGTGGCTGCAGCGATGGCACGTGCGGCGTTCTTGACTGCTCCAGGATGCTCAGCGAGGTACTTCTGGACGCTGTCGAAAGCGACGTCAGTAATGCGACTGCCAGCTTTGCCAGCGGCAGCCACGCCGAACGCGGCTCCCATGGCGCCGAGGGTCTTCTTCATCATCTGCAACCTCCTGCTGTGTCCTTTCCCTCCTTAGGGTCAAAGGAAGCAGCGTGTTGGAGCGTTGGGTGGCGCACGATCGGTGCTTGTGCGCCTGTGGCCCGCAAGGTCGGCGGAGCGACTTGGGGCTGGAGCTGCTTTGGGGGGAGTGATCATGGCCCCGTAAGCTCATGGCGAGTCGGGCAGTCAGTGGACCTGCCCGTAAAGCACGACGTTGGGGCCATGATCTTCGAGGCTCCCCTCAAAGTGGCTGCCTAAAGTCGTGGAGCCGACCGCCCCAGCCACGACGTGTTCTGACCACATGCCGCCGGCCAACCCTCACCAGGGCGCGCGTCGGCGTCGGCGGCGCCGAGCGGGCCGAAGGCAGGAGCGCGGGCGCGGCCAGAGCCGGGAAGCGCGCCCGGCGGAGCGGAGCGCAGCCGGGGCTTGACGCGGGGGAGAGCATCAAGGCTCTCAGTGAATACCTCGGCCACCATGACCCCGGCTTCACGCTGCGGACCTACACGCACCTGATGCCGTCCAGCGAGACGCGTACGCGGGCCGCCGTGGATACAGTCTGGGCCGCCTCGGTTGCCGATAACGGCCCCGAGACGGCCCAGGGAAGCTGACAGGTCGCTGACCTGCGGAAATCTCAATAGCCGAAGTTCTGCGTCCACCAGGGGCCGCCGTCGGCCATGTGGGCGCCGACGCCCAGCGTCTTGAAGTCGCAGTTGCGGATGTTCGCGCGGTGTCCCTCGCTGCTCATCCAGGCGTTCATCACGGCTTCGGCGTCGCTCTGGCCGCGTGCGATGTTCTCGCCGCCGAGACCGCTGACGCCGGCCTTCTCCGCACGGTCCCACGGCGTCTCGCCGTCGGGGTTGGTGTGGTCGAAGAAGTTGCGCTCGGCCATGTCCTTGCTGTGGGCGCGAGCCAGGTCGGCCAGCTCGCCGCTCGCCTTCATCGGGCTGCAGCCGACCTTCGAGCGCTCCTTGTTGACCAGGTCGATCACGTCGGCCTCCGCGGCGGCGGCCGACGACGTGTCGGGCTCGGCCGGCTTCGACGGCTCGGCTGGCTTCGACGGCGCCGCGGGCTTCGACGGCTCGGCCGGCTTCGACGGCGCGGCGGTGCGCTCGGGAGTGCGGGTCGCCTCGCGGGTCGGGGTCTTCTCGCTCGCCTCTGGGGTCTTCGACGTCTTCTTGGACGGAGACTTCGACGGCTCGGCCGACACGCTCTTCTTCGGGGACTCGCTCTTCTTCGACGGCTCGGTGGTCTTCGACGGCTTGGGCGAGGGCGACTTCGAGGGCTTCGACGGAGCCTGCGAACGCTCGGGCGTCCGGCTGGGGGAGGCGGACGCCGTCGGCTCGGCACTCGCGTCCCCTTGTGCCTGCAGTCGCGACGGCACCTCGGTGCGCATCTCGGTACGGACGTCGGAGCTGCTGCCCACGGTGTGCTTGTCGTCTCCACCCG
Organism: Streptomyces sp. NPDC096176; assembly: GCF_044763255.1. Taxonomy (NCBI): domain Bacteria; kingdom Bacillati; phylum Actinomycetota; class Actinomycetes; order Kitasatosporales; family Streptomycetaceae; genus Streptomyces; species Streptomyces sp. NPDC096176. The sequence goes on from NZ_JBIWFV010000013.1 coordinate 46,704, forward strand.
GCAGGACGCCGCTGGTGACGAGCACGGCGCCGACGGCTATGGCGGCAGAGGCCCCGAGCAGGCCGGTGCGTACGGGCAGGCCTGCCCGCTTCTTCCGGCCGGCACCGCCATGGTGCCTGCCTGCCGAGCCTGCCGCGTGGTCGGGTGCGGCGGGCGCGGGGGCTGAGCGTCGATGGCGACCCATCTGCTGTGCCTTCCTGGTGCGCGACGTATACGTCAACGGACTCACCCGTACGAGTGAGGCTGATTCGTGCGGACTGTACGCCATGCGGGCCGGGGGCGATGTGATGCAAAAGCAACCGGCCGGTTACGGTGCAGCCATGAACGACACCGCACGGCTGACCGCCTGGGTACGCGGCCGAGTGCAGGGAGTGGGCTTCCGCTGGTTCACCAGGGCAAACGCTTTGGAGATCGGGGGCCTCACCGGCTTCGCCCTCAATCTGGACGACGGCAGGGTGCAGGTGGTGGCCGAGGGGCCACGTGAGAATTGCCACCGTTTGCTGGAGTGGCTTCGCTCCGACGACACACCCGGCCATGTCGACGGAGTGACTGAGATCTGGGACACGCCCAGGGGCGGATATCCGGACTTCGCGATCCGCTGACGAGGCCGGTCGGGGCGCCCGCCCGGGGCTCTCCAGGGCGTGACCCGAGCACCGGCCGACGGCAGAAACGACCTGGTGGTTGCCAAGAAGAGGCTTGTCATGCCAGGCTGCGCCAGGAAGGATGATCGTCACGCCCCCAGGGCCCCGCAGGTCAGGCACCGCCGCAGTTTCAGCGGCCGTATGCCCCCGGGCTGCCCGTCGATACGGGGTGTGATCGTGTTGACCGTCAAACTTTTTGGTGAGACTCTGGAAGCCCCGCGCACCTCAGCTGTTTGGCAGTAAGAACCGCAGCACGGCAAGCAGTACACGCAGTCTGCCGAGCACCGCGGGTGCGAATCCCTCACGACCCACACCGCATCGGTCGGTCACTCAGTGTGGAGGACCATCCATCATGGCAAAGGCGCTTCTCGGTTACGTCGGCGGTTCCGACCCGCGACTCCTCGCCGAGATGCGACGGCTTCAGCAGCGCGTCCAGGATCTTGAGTCCGAGCTTGTACGGATTCAGTCCGAGAACGACGCGCTCAACGCTGCCGTCGCTCAGCACCCCGGAGAGTCGCTGCTTGACGGCATCGACATCGACGTACCCCAGGCGGAGCCCGCGCTCACCTGAGCTCGGTAACCGCCGGAGTCATCGCGCAGCAAGATATGCAAGGGACGCCTCGGCGTCCCTTCTTTCTTTTGCGCTCCCGGCCCGTGATCGGGCCCCTGGCCCGCCCTTTGCCCCGTGGCTCCCCGTAGTCCCTGAAGTGCTTCCTTCAACATCTGATGTGCCCTGCACCTTCATGGGTGAAACCGCAAGTGAAAGGTAGAGTCCGGCGGCGTGCACCTCAAGGCCATGACCCTGCGCGGTTTCAAGTCGTTCGCCTCGGCCACGACCCTGCGGTTCGAGCCGGGCATCACCTGCGTCGTCGGGCCCAACGGCTCCGGCAAGTCCAACGTGGTGGACGCGCTGTCCTGGGTCATGGGCGAACAGGGTGCCAAGTCCCTGCGCGGCGGGAAGATGGAGGACGTCATCTTCGCCGGGACGACCGGCCGGCCGCCGCTCGGCCGCGCCGAGGTCTCCCTGACCATCGACAACTCCGACGGCGCCCTCCCCATCGACTACGCCGAAGTCACCATCACGCGGATCATGTTCCGCAACGGCGGCAGCGAGTACCAGATCAACGGCGACACCTGCCGCCTCCTCGACATCCAGGAGCTTCTCTCGGACTCCGGTATCGGCCGGGAGATGCACGTCATCGTCGGGCAGGGCCAGCTCGACTCCGTGCTGCACGCCGACCCGATGGGCCGTCGGGCCTTCATCGAGGAGGCCGCCGGCGTCCTCAAACACCGCAAGCGCAAGGAGAAGGCGCTGCGGAAGCTGGACGCGATGCAGGCCAACCTCGCCCGGGTGCAGGACCTCACCGACGAACTGCGCCGCCAGCTCAAGCCGCTCGGGCGGCAGGCCGCGGTGGCCAGAAGGGCCGCGGTCATCCAGGCCGACCTGCGCGACGCCCGACTCAGGCTGCTCGCGGACGACCTCGTACGGATGCGGGAAGCGCTGCGCACCGAGATCGCCGACGAGGCCGCGCTCAAACAGCGCAAGGAGGCCGCGGAGGCGGAGCTCAAGGCGGCGCTGACCCGCGAGGCTGATCTCGAGGACGAGGTACGGCGGCTGGCGCCACGGCTGCAGCGCGCCCAGCAGAGCTGGTACGAGCTCTCCCAGCTGGCCGAGCGGGTGCGGGGCACGGTCTTCCTTGCCGACGCCCGGGTCAAGAGCGCCACCGCACAGCCCGTGGAGGAACGGCGGGGCCGCGACCCGGAGGACATGGAACGCGAGGCCGCCCGTATCCGCGAGCAGGAGGCCGAACTGGAAGCCGCGCTGGAGGCGGCGGAACGGGCCCTCGAGGACACGGTCGCGCACCGCGCCGAACTCGAACGCGAGCTGGCCGTCGAGGAACGGCGCCTCAAGGACGTGGCGCGCGCCATCGCCGACCGCCGCGAAGGCCTCGCCCGGCTGAACGGCCAGGTCAACGCTGCCCGTTCGCGCGCGGCCTCGGCGCAGGCCGAGATCGACAGGCTGGCCGCCGCACGCGACGAGGCCCGCGAGCGGGCCGCCGCCGCGCAGGAGGAGTACGAGGAGCTCAAGGCCGAGGTCGACGGGCTGGACGCCGACGACTCGGCGCTCGCGGACCGCCACGACGCGGCGAAGCGTGAACTCGCCGACGCGGAGGCAGCTCTGAGCACGGCCCGCGAGGCGCTCACTTCGGCAGAGCGCAAGCGCGCGGCCGTCGCGGCCCGCCGCGAGGCGCTCGCGCTGGGCCTGCGCCGCAAGGACGGGACGGGTGCGCTCCTCGGGGCGCAGGACCGGTTGGCGGGTCTGCTCGGCCCGGCCTCGGAACTGCTCACCGTGACGCCGGGCCACGAGATCCCCGTGGCCGCGGCTCTCGGCGCGGCGGCAGACGCCGTGGCAGTGGCCAACCCCGCCACGGCGGCAGAGGCGATCCGCCTCCTGCGGAAACAGGACGGGGGCCGGGCGGCGCTGCTCCTCGCCGGCGGGGCCGGGCCGGAGTCCGGGGCGCCGGAGTCCACGACGCCGCAGGCGTCCGCCGACGGGCCGCCGTACGCGGCAGACCTGGTGAGCGGGCCGCCCGGGCTCATGCCCGCCGTACGGCGACTGCTGCAGGGCATCGTGGTCGTGGGCACGCTCGAGGACGCCGAGGATCTTGTGTACGCGCGGCCCGGGATCACTGCCGTGACCGCGGAGGGAGACGTGCTCGGGGCGCATTTCGCCCAGGGCGGGTCCGCCGGAGCTCCCAGTCTGCTCGAGGTGCAGGCCTCCGTCGATGAGGCGGCGGCTGAGCTCGAGGAACTGGCCCTGCAGTGCGACGAGCTGGCCGCCGCCCAGCAGCAGGCCACCGCCCGTCGGGGCGAATGGGCCGCGATCGTCGAGGAGTTGGGGGAGCGGCGGCGCGCTGCGGACCGAGAGAAGTCGGCCGTCTCCGGTCGGCTCGGCAGCCTCGCCGGTCAGGCCCGCGGCGCAGCGGGCGAGGCGGAGCGGACCGCCGCGGCCGCCGCCCGCGCACAGGAGGCGCTGGAGCGGGCGACCGAGGAGGCCGAGGAGCTGGCGGAGCGTCTGCTCGTCGCCGAGGAGGCACCGGCCGAGGAGGAGCCCGACACCCATGTGCGAGACCGGCTCGCGGCCGACGGCGCCAACGCGCGCCAGACGGAGATGGAGGCCCGCCTTCAGGTCCGTACGCACGAGGAGCGGGTCAAGGGGCTCTCGGGGCGCGCGGACGCACTCGACCGGGGAGCGCGCGCCGAGCGCGAGGCCCGGGCGCGTGCCGAGCAGCGGCGCGCCCGACTGCGTCATGAGGCAGAGGTCGCCGCGGCCGTCGCGGCCGGAGCCCGCCAACTGCTGGCCCATGTCGAGGTGTCGCTCGTGCGGGCGGAGGCGGAGCGGGCCGCGGCCGAGGAGGCCAAGGCGGAGCGCGAGCAGGAGCTGGCAGCCGCCCGCAACACCGGCCGCGACCTCAAGGGCGAGCTCGACAAGCTGACCGACTCGGTTCACCGCGGTGAGGTGCTGGGCGCGGAGAAGCGGCTGAGGATCGAGCAGCTGGAGACGAAGGCGCTGGAGGAGCTGGGTGTGGAGCCGGCCGGGCTGGCGGCCGAGTACGGTCCCGACCAGCTCGTCCCCCCTTCGCCGCCCGCTGAGGGCGAGGAGCTCCCGGAGGATCCGGAGCATCCCCGCAATCTGCCCCGACGTTTCGTCCGAGCCGAACAGGAAAAACGCCTGAAGTCGGCCGAACGGGCGTATCAGCAGCTCGGGAAGGTGAATCCGCTTGCCCTGGAGGAGTTCGCGGCGCTGGAGGAGCGTCACCAGTTCCTGTCGGAGCAGCTCGAGGACCTGAAGAAGACCCGTGCGGACCTTCTGCAGGTGGTGAAGGAGGTGGACGAGCGCGTCGAGCAGGTCTTCACCGAGGCGTACCGGGACACCGCCCGCGAGTTCGAGGGCGTCTTCTCGCGGCTCTTCCCCGGCGGTGAGGGGCGGCTCGTACTGACCGATCCCGACAACATGCTCACCACGGGCGTGGACGTCGAGGCGCGGCCGCCCGGCAAGAAAGTGAAGCGTCTTTCCCTGCTTTCCGGAGGGGAACGGTCCCTGACGGCCGTGGCGATGCTGGTGTCGATCTTCAAGGCGCGACCCAGCCCGTTCTACGTGATGGACGAGGTCGAAGCCGCCCTCGACGACACCAACCTCCAGCGACTGATCCGGATCATGCAGGAGCTCCAGGAGAGTTCGCAGCTGATCGTGATCACGCATCAGAAGCGGACCATGGAGGTCGCGGACGCGCTCTACGGCGTCTCGATGCAGGGCGACGGCGTGTCCAAGGTCATCAGCCAGCGCCTCCGCTGAACCAAGATCGCTCCCTGGGGACACTTCTTCAATACTTGAAGGTAAGTCACCCTACCGTTACCTGAAACAGATTTGTGGCAGGGTCTTGACTTCGAAACTTGAAGGAATAGTCTCTGCAACGTTGCTTTTACCTTCAAGTGGTGCGCCCCCCGAAGTTGTGCCCCACTGGAAGGGCTCGCCCCCCACGCCCGGCGAAGCTGCCGGACGGCCTCAGGAGTACACGTGACCAGCACCGCGCAGCCGCCACCGGCCCCGGGAGCCCGCTCGGCCCACCCCGAACATCTCGGGCATGTCATCTTCATCACGGCTGCCGCCGCGATGGGCGGCTTCCTCTTCGGTTACGACAGCTCCGTGATCAACGGCGCCGTCGAGGCCATCCGGGACCGCTACGACATCGGCTCGGGAACGCTCGCCCAGGTCATCGCCATCGCCCTGATCGGCTGTGCCGTGGGTGCCGCCACCGCCGGCCGGATCGCCGACCGGATCGGCCGCATCCGCTGCATGCAGATCGCGGCCGTGCTCTTCACCGTCAGCGCCATCGGCTCCGCGGTTCCGTTCGCGCTCTGGGACCTCGCCATGTGGCGAATCGTCGGCGGCTTCGCCATCGGCATGGCCTCCGTCATCGGCCCCGCCTACATCGCCGAGGTGTCGCCCGCCGCCTACCGCGGCCGGCTCGCCTCCTTCCAGCAGGCCGCCATCGTCATCGGCATCGCCGTCTCCCAGCTGGTGAACTACGGCATTCTCCAGCTCGCCGACGGCGAGCAGCGCGGCGACATCGCCGGCCTCGAGGCCTGGCAGTGGATGCTCGGCGTCATGGTCGTCCCGGCCGTGCTCTACGGACTGCTGTCCTTCGCGATCCCCGAGTCGCCGCGCTTCCTGATCTCCGTCGGCAAGGTCGACCAGGCGAAGCAGGTGCTCGCCGACGTCGAAGGCAAGAGCGTCGACCTGAATGCCCGTGTCCGGGAGATCGACCATGCGATGCGCCGTGAGCACAAGTCCACCTTCAAGGACCTGCTCGGCAGCCGCTTCGGCTTCCTGCCCATCGTCTGGGTCGGCATCGGGCTCTCGGTCTTCCAGCAGCTCGTCGGCATCAACGTCGCGTTCTACTACTCGGCGACCCTGTGGCAGTCGGTCGGCGTCAACCCGTCCAGCTCGTTCCTCTACTCGTTCACCACGTCGATCATCAACATCGTCGGCACCGTGATCGCGATGGTGCTGGTCGACCGGATCGGCCGCCGGCCACTCGCGCTCATCGGCTCCGCCGGTATGGCGGTCTCGCTGGCCCTCGAGGCCTGGGCCTTCTCCGCCGAACTCGTCGACGGCAAGCTCCCCGAGACCCAGGGCGTCGTCGCGCTGGTCGCCGCCCACGTCTTCGTGCTCTTCTTCGCGCTCTCCTGGGGCGTCGTGGTCTGGGTCTTCCTCGGCGAGATGTTCCCGAACCGGATCCGCGCGGCCGCCCTCGGCGTCGCGGCCTCCGCGCAGTGGATCGCCAACTGGACCATCACCGCCAGCTTCCCGAGCCTCGCGGACTGGAACCTCTCCGGCACCTATGTGATCTACACGATCTTCGCCGTGCTCTCGATCCCCTTCGTACTCAAGTACGTCAAGGAGACGAAGGGCAAGGCGTTGGAGGAGATGGGCTAATCCCCGCTGCCCCTCTCCTCGTCACGGAACTGCCCCGGCTCAGCGCGTGAGCCGGGGCAGTACGTGTTCGCACAGCAACTGCAGGCTGCGCCATCCCTCGTCCACCGGCATGCCGCCGCACAGCGGATGCAGCACCAGGCTCTCGGCGCCCAGACTGACGCACTCGTCCGGCGTGACGACCCGGTAGACGCCCTCGCTGCGCAGCTCCGCGGCAGTGCCCGCACCGGAGCGCACCGCGGAGCGGATGTCCTTCGACTGCCAGGAGGCGTAGGTGCGCGCCTCGTGCAGGAAGTGCTCCCCGTAGAGCGCCCAGGTGCGGTCCGGATCCTCCGAGAGATGCAGCAGCGGCGTCTTCTCCGCGGGCATCATGCAGAAGCCCTCCGTTCCGTACTCCGCCCGCCGCGCCTCGTAGTACGCCTCCAACTCCGGCAGATGCGCGCTGGGGAAGAACGGCAGACCGAACCGTGCGGCCCTGCGCGCCGCCGCTCGGGACGACCCGCCGACGAGCAGCATCGGATGCGGCCGGGTGTACGGGCGGGGGGTGACCCGCACGGTCCGGCCCCGGTACGTGAAACTCTCGCCGGTCCACGCCGCGAGCAGCGTCTCGAGCAGCTCGTCCTGGAGCGCCCCGCGCCGGGACCACGCCACACCCAACTGCTCGTACTCCTCGGGCCGGTAGCCGATGCCGGCGACCGTGACCAGCCGGCCCCTGCCGATCAGGTCGAGCACGGTGATGTCCTCCGCCAGCCGCAGCGGATCGTGCAGCGGACCGATGACCGCGGACACCGTGACAGCGATCCGCCGACTGGCGCCGAGGACGGCGCCCGCGAAGGTCAGCGGGGACGGAAGCCAGTTGTTGTCCGCGCCGTGGTGCTCCTCCGTCTGGATGGTGTCGACGCCGCGGTCGTCGGCGTACGCGGCCATCTCCAGGGCGGTGCGATAGCGGGCCGCGAGGGTCTCGGGTGTCGCGGCCGGGTCGACCATGTTGAAGCGAGCCACCGTGAAGGCCATGGGAAATCCCCCTCCGCCGGGTCGGGCATGGCGAAGGGGGACGTTAGCTGACGTAGCGTCAGATGGACAGGGTCGCGGGCTCCCGCTGCGATTCGGCCTCCTCGGATCCGGCCGGTGCGGCCGGTGCGGCCGGGGTGCGAGGCAGGACGGCGTACAGGGCGGCGGCCACCACGATCGTTGCCGCCCAGCCCAGCCCGTTCTCGCCGATCCACGAGGACGCGAGCGGGCCGGCGAACCAGTCGACCTTCGTGAACAGCAGGCCCACCACCAGGGCCGTCCCCCACGACACCATCGCCGACCAGGCGAAACCACCGCGGTACCAGTACGCGCTGGTACGTGTTATGTCCATCAGCGCCGTGCCGTCGTACGTGCGCCTGCGCAGCATGTCGACGCCGAAGACGCCGATCCACGCGGAGAAGGCCACCGCCAGCAGCGTCAGGAACGAGATGAACGAGCCGATGAAGCTGGTGGCCACGACCATCAGGAGGAAGCCGAGGACCAGACTGATCACGGCGTTCACGCTGACGGCCCAGGTGCGCGGGACCTTGACGCCCAGGGTCTGCGCGGTGAAGCCGGCCGAGTACATCGACATGGAGTTGATCAGCAGCATGCCGACCAGGGCGATCAGCAGATACGGGACCGCCAGCCACATCGGCAGGATCTCGCCGATGAAGGCGACCGGGTCCTGGGCGCTCGCCAGATCCGGCGTCGCGACCGCCATCACCGCACCCATCAGCACCATCGGCAGTACGACGATGCCAGCGCCGCCGACGGTGGCGCCGACCATCGCCCGGCCGGAGGCCGTGCGCGGCAGGTAGCGCGTGAAGTCCGGCCCCGACGGCACCCAGCTGATCCCGCCCGCCGCGATGGTGCCGATTCCGGCCACCATCATCGCCGTCGAACCGGCCGGCTTGTCGAAGACGGCGGCCCAGTCGGTGTTCGCGACCAGGTAGATCAGCACCAGCACGCTGAACGCGCCGAACAGATACGTCGACCACTTGCTGCACACCTGCAGCGCGTTGATGCCGAGGCCCGAGACGAGGAAGGTGCAGGAGACGAAGAGCAACAGCGTCGTGACGATCAGGGCCGTGTTGCTCCGGATCCCGAACAGCAGGTCGAGGACGGTCAGTACGGCGTAGGCGCCGGTGACCGCGTTGATCGTCTCCCAGCCCCACCGGGCCACCCAGATCAGCGAACCGGGGAAGAGGTTCCCGCGCTGCCCGAAGACCGCCCGGGACAGGGCCATGCCGGGGGAGCCGCCGCGCTTGCCGGCGATGGAGATCAGGCCCACGATCCCGTACGAGAGGACAGGGGCCGCGACCGCGACGGTCAGCACCTGCCAGAAGTTCAGTCCGTTGAAGACGACCAGGCCGGCGCCCATCGTCAGCAGCAGGACGCTGATGTTGGCGGCCACCCAGGTGGGGAACAGTTCACGGACGTGACCGGTGCGCTCGCCGTCGGGGACGGGTTCGAGGCCGCGGGTCTCTATCGCGCCTTCGGATTCGGAGGCGTGGGGCATGGAAGTGGCTCCGTAAGGGGGTGGGGGACACCGGAGGGCTGCCGGGTGGGAACCCGGAGCCATCAAGCATCGTACGAACACCCCAAAACGTCCAAATGGGTGAGCCCGTCTTTGTGTGATCCTCTGACGCCGCCGAAGGGCCGGAGCTGTGGCCGATACTGGACGGGTTATGGAAATCGTCATCCTTGCCGTAGTCATCGCCCTGGTCGCGATCGGCGCGATCAGCGGCCTCGTGGTCAGCAGCCGCAAGAAGAAGCAGCTGCCGCCCCAGGCGCCGCCGACCGCGCCGACCATCACTGCTCCGCCCGCCGAGCCGCATGTCGGTGACGAGGCGGAGACGCCGCGGGAGGAACCCCGCCGCACCATCGAGGAGGTCGACCTCCCGACGGCCGAGGAGGCCGTCGAAACCCCTGTCGCCGTCGAGGACCCGGTCGTCGCCGAGGCCCCCGCGCCCGCCGTCGAGATCCCGGAGCCGACCGCCGGCCGGCTCGTCCGGCTCCGTGCCCGCCTCGCCCGATCCCAGAACACGCTCGGCAAGGGGCTCCTCACGCTCCTGTCCCGCGAGCACCTCGACGAGGACACCTGGGAGGAGATCGAGGACACGCTGCTCACCGCGGACGTGGGCGTCGCCCCCACACAGGAGCTCGTGGAGCGGCTCCGTGAGCGGGTGAAGGTCCTCGGTACCCGTACCCCGGAGGACCTGCGCACGCTGCTGCGTGAGGAACTGCTGCACCTCGTCGGCACCGACTTCGACCGTGCCGTCAAGACGGAGAGCGGTCTCGACACCCCCGGTGTCGTCATGGTCGTCGGGGTCAACGGCACCGGAAAGACCACCACCACCGGAAAGCTCGCCCGTGTCCTGGTCGCGGACGGCCGCTCCGTCGTGCTCGGCGCCGCCGACACCTTCCGCGCCGCCGCCGCCGACCAGCTGCAGACCTGGGGCGAGCGCGTCGGCGCCCGCACCGTACGGGGGCCCGAGGGCGGCGACCCGGCCTCGATCGCGTTCGACGCGGTCAAGGAGGGCATCGCCGAGGGCGCGGACGTCGTGCTCATCGACACGGCGGGCCGGCTGCACACCAAGACGGGCCTGATGGATGAGCTCGGCAAGGTCAAGCGGGTCGTGGAGAAGCACGGTCCGCTGGACGAGGTCCTGCTCGTCCTCGACGCCACCACCGGTCAGAACGGCCTGGTGCAGGCGCGGGTCTTCGCCGAGGTCGTGGACATCACCGGCATCGTGCTGACCAAGCTCGACGGCACCGCCAAGGGCGGCATCGTCGTCGCGGTCCAGCGCGAGCTGGGCGTGCCTGTGAAGCTCGTCGGACTGGGCGAGGGGGCGGACGACCTGGCCCCGTTCGAGCCCGAGGCGTTCGTCGACGCGCTGATCGGCGACTGACCGCAAACCGCGCGTGAAGGCGCCCGGCCGTCCTGAGGACGACCGGGCGCCTTTCTGCGTGTGTCGCGTTTCCGCGTGCGCATCGGGGCCGGTTTCTGTGTGTGTATCCGGACCAGCTGCGTCTGAATCAGGACCGGCTGCGGTGGCAGGTGTATGCCAGCGTGCCCAGCAGCAGCCGGGCCTCCGGCGGGGCCGCCGCCGTGTCCAGGGACGGGGGCCGCAGCCAGCGGACGGGCCCGAGGCCGCCGCGGTCCGACGGCGGGGCGGTGATGTGGTCGCCGGGGCCCAGGCAGCGCAGGTCCAGGTCCGCGTCGTCCCAGCCCATCCGGTACAGCAGCCGGGGCAGTTCGACGGCCGCGCCGGGCGCCACGAAGAACTGGCAGCGCCCGTCCGGTGTGGCGCAGACCGGGCCGAGCGGGAGGCCCATCCGCTCCATGCGCACCATGGCGCGGCGGCCGGCCGCCGCGGCCACGTCGAGGATGTCGAAGCTCCGGCCGACGGGCAGCAGCAGCGACGCGCCCGGCACGTCGGCCCACGCCTTGCCGGCCTCCTCGAGCGTGGCGCCGGCCGGCACCTCGAGCGCGAAGTCGAGAGGGTGCGCTCCCGGTGCCGTACAGCCGGCCTCCCCGCAGGAGCACTTGCCGGACAGCGCTCGCGCCCCTGGGATCACCGCCCAGCCCCACAGTCCGGTGTACTCGGCCACCGCGGTGGCCTCTGTCGTGCGCCCGCGGCGCCGGGCGCCGGGCCGGATCTGATTGATCCCCCGGGTGCCGCCGATCGTGAAGCCCATGCCCCCTCCAACGGGTCGTAAGCTCCGGTGGTTACGACTTGAAGTCCCCCGGTGACGCTCCGTCGTCACCTCTGGGGGGTGCCGTCCGCGCGCGGTGGTGCGTGGGGGAGTGCGGAACGAGGCGCGCGCCTGTGTGCACAACGCTCCACTGCTTCCTGATCGTCGTATGTCAAGTGAATCGCGCCTGAGGGCAAGTGGGTTCACTCGGAGGGGTGGCGAATGGTGGCGTTTCTGCAATCCCACTCGCCGGAGGCGTGATCGGGGCATTACTTTCGGTGCACCAGCCTGCAATTGCAGTCCGCTTCCGGGTATGCCGGAGGCAACCCGGCTTCCTGTTCGACGGGTGCAACACAGTCACAGGCAGCCGCACTCGGCGGCATTCTGGTAGGGGATCGGGCGATGAGGGTTCGGCGGATGGGGGCAATGCAGTGAGCGGCAGCGGCGCAGACGGTACGACAGCCGGCAAGCGCCCCAACGAGCAGCTGAGCTCATGGTTCATGCGCAGCGGCTGGTCGAAGGGCGAGCTCGCGCGCCAAGTGAACCGCAGAGCACGCCAGATGGGTGCCCACCACATCAGCACCGACACCTCCCGGGTGCGTCGCTGGCTGGACGGCGAGCAGCCGCGCGAGCCGATTCCGCGCATCCTCTCCGAGCTCTTCTCCGAGCGCTTCGGCAGTGTCGTCGCCATCGAGGACCTCGGGTTGCGCTCCGCCCATCAGGCGCCCTCCGTGTCCGGTGTGGACCTGCCGTGGGCCGCGGACCAGACCGTCACGCTGCTCAGCGAGTTCTCCCGAAGCGACCTGATGCTGGCGCGCCGCGGATTCCTCGGCACCTCGCTCTGCCTGGCCGCCGGCCCCGCCCTCGTCGAACCCATGCAGCGCTGGCTCGTGCCCACTCCGGCGGGCGACGGACAGCAGGAACCGCCCACCCCGCTGCGCAGAGGCGCCCGGCTGTCCGCGCCGGAGCTCGACCTGCTCGAGGCCACCACCGCCATGTTCCGCCAGTGGGACGCCCAGTGCGGCGGCGGGCTGCGCCGCAAGGCGGTCGTCGGCCAGCTCCACGAGGTCACCGACCTGCTCCAGGAGCCGCAGCCGCTCGCCACCCAGCGGCGGCTGTTCAAATGCGCCGCCGAACTGGCCGAACTGGCCGGGTGGATGAGCTACGACGTGGGTCTGCAGCCCACCGCCCAGAAGTACTTCGTGCTCGCCCTGCACGCCTCCAAGGAAGCGGGCGACAAGCCGCTCGGCTCGTACATCCTGTCCTCGATGAGCCGCCAGATGATCCACCTCGGCCGCCCCGACGACGCCCTCGAGCTCGTCCACCTCGCGCAGTACGGCAGTCGCGACTGTGCCACCGCGCGCACGCAGGCGATGCTGTATGCGATGGAAGCCCGCGCGTACGCCAACATGGGCCAGCCCAGCAAGTGCCGGCGGGCCGTCCGGATGGCCGAGGACACCTTCGCCGACATCGCCTTCGACACGGAGCCCGAGCCGGACTGGATCCGGTTCTTCTCCGAGGCCGAGCTCAACGGCGAGAACGCCCACTCCTACCGCGACCTCGCCTATGTCGCCGGCCGCAGCCCCACCTACGCCTCGCTCTCGGAGCCGGTCATGGAGCGTGCTGTCGAGCTCTTCCGCCAGGACGAGGAGCACCAGCGGTCGTACGCACTCAACCTGATCGGCATGGCCACGGTCCACCTGCTCAAGAAGGAGCCGGAACAGGCCACCGCCTTCGCCGGCCAGGCGCTCGCGGTCGCCAAGCGGGTCCGCTCCGAGCGGGTCAACACCCGGCTGCGCAAGACCGTCGACACGGCGGCCCGGGAATTCGGGGACCTCGCCGAGGTTGCCCAGCTCACCGACCACCTCACGGCCCAGCTGCCGGAGACCGCCGAGGCGGTCTGACCGGCAGCGGCACACCAGGCCCGGCCGCGACATCCACCCCGAACTGCCCGACTCGGCTCCCCCCGTGCCAAGTCAACCCGGGTGAGTGTCGCGGCCGGTTTGTGATGTGGGCAGAGGATACGCTCGGCGACCTCGGGCGATCAGCCCGTTCATGGCGGCGTAACACGCCGGACCTCTTCGTCACGGCCGCGAAACATCGTGCGGCATTTGCGGAAACGGCGCTGCGCCAACCTCATGGCGCATAGGGGCTGTCCGGCGGATCTCGGCGGTGCCCCCTACGGCCCGCCCCCTTATCCGCCTCAGGCTCCGCCCGCACGCGGCCGCACGACGACGAGGAGACGCCGATGCCCCCAGGCATCTCGACCCTTGCCGCAGACATCGAACTGTCTGCCGCCAACACAGGGTTCATGCTCATCTGTTCCGCCATGGTTATGCTCATGACACCGGCCCTGGCCTTCTTCTACGGAGGCATGGTCCGCGTCAAGAGCACCCTGAACATGCTGATGATGAGCTTCATCAGCCTCGGGATCGTCACCATCCTGTGGGTGCTCTACGGCTTCAGCATGGCCTTCGGCACCGACATCGGCTCCGTCGTCGGCTGGAGCGCGGACTACGTCGGCCTCAGCGGCATCGGCGTCACCGAGCTGTGGGACGGCTACACGATCCCGGTGTACGTCTTCGCCGTCTTCCAGCTGATGTTCGCGATCCTCACCCCCGCGCTGATCAGCGGCGCCCTGGCGGACCGGGTCAAGTTCACCGCCTGGGCGCTGTTCATCACCCTCTGGGTCACGGTCGTCTACTTCCCCGTCGCGCACTGGGTGTGGGGCGCGGGCGGCTGGCTCTTCGAGTTGGGCGTGATCGACTTCGCCGGCGGCACGGCCGTCCACATCAACGCCGGTGCCGCGGCCCTCGGCGTCATCCTCGTGATCGGCAAGCGCGTCGGCTTCAAGAAGGACCCGATGCGTCCGCACAGCCTGCCGCTGGTCATGCTGGGCGCGGGCCTGCTGTGGTTCGGCTGGTTCGGCTTCAACGCCGGATCGTGGCTCGGCAACGACGACGGCGTCGGCGCGGTGATGTTCGTCAACACCCAGGTCGCCACCGCCGCCGCCATGCTCGCCTGGCTCATCTACGAGAAGATCCGCCACGGCGCCTTCACCACCCTCGGCGCCGCCTCCGGCGCGGTCGCCGGTCTCGTCGCCATCACCCCGGCCGGTGGTTCCGTCTCCCCGCTCGGCGCGATCGCGGTCGGCGCCATCGCCGGTCTGCTCTGCGCCATGGCCGTCGGCCTCAAGTTCAGGTTCGGCTACGACGACTCCCTCGACGTCGTCGGCGTCCACCTCGTCGGCGGCATCGTCGGCTCCCTGCTGGTCGGGTTCTTCGCCACCGGCGGCGTCCAGTCCGACGCCAAGGGCCTCATCTACGGCGGCGGCCTCGAGCAGCTCGGCAAGCAGGCGGTCGGTGTCTTCGCGGTGCTGGCCTACTCTCTGGTCGTCTCGGCTGTCCTCGCTCTTGTCCTCGACAAGACGATGGGCATGAGGGTGGACGAGGACGTCGAGGTCTCCGGCATCGACCAGGTCGAGCACGCCGAGACCGCGTACGACTTCAGCGGAGCGGGCGGCGGCGCCGGCTCCCGCAAGGCCGTGCCCGCGACGGGCGAGAACGTGGCAGCCGCAGCGCAGAACAAGAAGGTGGACGCATGAAGCTCATCACCGCAGTCGTGAAGCCGCACCGGCTGGACGAGATCAAGGAGGCCCTCCAGGCCTTCGGAGTCCAGGGGCTCACGGTCACGGAGGCCAGCGGCTACGGCCGGCAGCGCGGCCACACCGAGGTCTACCGGGGCGCCGAGTACACGGTCGACCTCGTCCCCAAGATCCGCATCGAGGTGCTGGTCGAGGACGGCGACGCCGAGCAGCTCGTGGACGTGATCGTCAAGGCCGCCCGCACCGGAAAGATCGGCGACGGCAAGGTCTGGAGCGTCCCGGTCGACACGGCCGTACGGGTACGGACCGGCGAGCGCGGACCCGACGCGCTCTGAGGAACAACAGAACAGGAGCCGCAGGCGTGACGAGTGCTGAAGTGATCAACGAAACGGAAGACTCGGGACCCAGCGGCTACGCGGCGGCCCGGCTGCGCCTCCTCACCGAGAAGGAGCGGCCAGGGCCGCCGCGCCGTGCGGCCCTGGCCGGGCTGACCGACACATGGCTCTCGGCGCTGTTCGGCACCGCAGCCATGGAACAGGGCGTCGTACGGGGCATGGCTCTCGTCGCCGTCGGCGGCTACGGCCGCGGCGAGCTCTCCCCGCGCAGCGACCTCGACCTCCTGCTGCTCCACGACGGCAGCGCTCCCGCCTCGGCCGTAGCCGCCGTCGCGGACCGGATCTGGTACCCCGTCTGGGACCTAGGGCTCGCCCTCGACCACTCCGTACGGACCCCGGCCGAGGCCCGCAGGACGGCCGGCGAGGACCTCAAGGTGCAGCTCGGGCTGCTCGACGCGCGGGCGGTGGCCGGCGACGTGGGCCTGGTCGCGTCGCTGCGCACGGCCGTGCTCGCCGACTGGCGCAACCAGGCACCGCGTCGGCTGCCCGAACTGGACGAGCTCTGCCGCGAACGTGCCGCCCGCCAGGGCGAGCTGCAGTACCTCCTCGAGCCCGATCTGAAAGAGGCCCGCGGCGGACTGCGGGACGCCACCGCGCTGCGCGCGGTCGCCGCCTCCTGGCTGGCCGACGCCCCCCGGGAAGGGCTTGCCGAAGCCCGCCGCACCCTGCTCGACGTCCGCGATGCGCTCCATCTGACCACGGGGCGCGCCACCGACCGTCTCGCCCTCCAGGAACAGGACCAGGTCGCCGCGGAACTCGGCCTCCTCGACGCCGACACCCTGCTGCGCCAGGTGTACGAGGCCGCGCGGACTGTCTCGTACGCCACCGACGTCACCTGGCGCGAGGTCGGCCGCGTCCTGCGTTCACGGGCCGTACGGCCGAGGCTGCGGGCCATGCTGGGCGGGCGGGCCCCGCAGCCGGAGCGCACACCCCTCGCCGAGGGCGTCGTCGAACTCGACGGGGAAGTGGTCCTGGCCCGCACCGCGCGTCCCGAACGCGACGCGGTGCTGCCGCTCCGCGCCGCGGCCGCCGCGGCCCAGTCGGGGCTGCCGATCTCCCGGCACGCGGTCCGGCGCCTCGGCCAGGCCGTGTCCGGCCACCCGCTGCCCGTGCCCTGGCCGGCGGAGGCCCGCGAGGAGCTCGTCACTCTCCTCGGTGCCGGGCCGCCGACCGTCGCCGTGTGGGAGGCCCTGGAGGCCGAAGGGCTGATCACCCGGTTCGTCCCGGACTGGGAACGGGTCCGCTGCCGTCCGCAGCGGAACGCCGTGCACACCTGGACCGTCGACCGGCACCTCGTCGAGACCGCGGTCAAGGCCTCGGAGCTGACCCGCCACGTCGGCCGTCCCGACCTGCTCCTCGTCGCGGCCCTGCTGCACGACATCGGCAAGGGATGGCCCGGCGACCACTCCGTCGCCGGCGAGACCATCGCCCGCGATGTGGCCGCCCGGATCGGCTTCGACCGCGCCGACGTGGCCGTCATCGCCACGCTCGTACGCCACCACCTGCTCCTCATCGAGACGGCGACCCGGCGCGACCTGGACGATCCGGCGACCGTGGCCTCCGTGGCCTCCGTCGTCAGGTCCGTCTCCACGCTGGAGCTGCTGCACGCCCTCACCGAGGCGGACGCCCTCGCCACCGGACCGGCGGCCTGGTCCTCCTGGCGCGGCTCCCTCGTCGCGGACCTGGTCGAACGGGTCGCCGCCGTCCTCGCGGGCGAAGCCCCCGCGGAGCCGGACCAGACCGCCCCCAGCGCCGAACAGGAACGGCTCGCCGTCGAGGCCATGCGCACCGGCGAACCGGTACTGACCCTGCACGCCCAGCCCGAGGCCCCCGCCGAGGACGGTGAACCGGAACCGGTCGGCGTCGAACTGCTCATCGCCCTGCCCGACCAGCCCGGCGTCCTGCCCGCGGCAGCCGGGGTCCTCGCGCTGCACCGGCTCACAGTCCGCGCCGCCGACCTGCGGGCGATCGAGCTGCCCAGCGAGGTGGGCGACGGCTCGGTCCTGGTCCTGAACTGGCGGGTGGCGGCGGAGTACGGCTCCCTGCCGCAGGCCGCCAGGCTCCGCGCCGACCTGGTGCGGGCCCTGGACGGCTCCCTGGACATCCGGGGCCGCCTCACCGAGCGCGAGGCCGCCTATCCCAGGCGGCGCGGCGTGAAGGCGCCTCCGCCGCGGGTCACGGTGGCCCCGGCGGGCTCACGCCTCGCCACGGTGATCGAGGTCCGCGCCCAGGACGCGCCGGGGCTGCTCCACAGGATCGGCCGCGCGCTGGAGGGGGCAGCCGTGCGGGTCAGGAGCGCACACGTCTCCACCCTGGGCGCGAACGCGGTCGACACGCTGTACGTCACGGACGAGAACGGCTCCCCGCTCGGCGACGCGGAGGCGGCGGCGCTGGCAAAGGGGGTGGAGGAGGCACTGCGGTGAGGGGGCGGCGAGCGGCGCGGCCGGTCGCTGAGCGGGGCGTGCTCCCGCCGACGACGTGGGGTGTTCCACCCGCTCAGCAGATCACGAAGATCGGCATTGCTTGCTCTCCGCCCTTGCGGGCTTCGCGCCCCGGTCCGCCCGTTACGGCGGGCGGGGGCATGAATGTTCCGAGGCCCGATACCCTTGGGGCGACCACCAGGCCCCGACCCGAGGAATCGCGACCACCGTGTTCGATACGCTTTCCGACCGCCTCAGCGCGACTTTCAAGAACCTCAGGGGCAAGGGACGCCTGTCCGAGGCTGACATCGACGGCGCGGCCCGGGAAATCCGTATCGCCCTGCTCGAGGCCGACGTGGCGCTTCCGGTCGTCCGGGAGTTCATCAAGCAGATCAAGGCCCGCTCCCTCGGTGCCGAGGTCTCCAAGGCTCTGAACCCGAGCCAGCAGGTCATCAAGATCGTCAACGAAGAGTTGGTCACGATCCTGGGCGGTGAGACCCGCCGTCTGCGGTTCGCCAAGACCGCCCCGACCGTGATCATGCTCGCCGGTCTCCAGGGTGCCGGTAAGACGACCCTCGCCGGAAAGCTCGGCCTCTGGCTGAAGGCCCAGGGTCACGCGCCCCTGCTCGTCGCGTGTGACCTCCAGCGCCCCAACGCCGTCAACCAGCTCTCGGTCGTCGCCGACCGCGCCGGTGTCGGCGTCTACGCGCCCGAGCCGGGCAACGGCGTCGGTGACCCGGTCCAGGTCGCCAAGGACTCCATCGAGTACGCCAGGACCAAGCAGTTCGACGTCGTCATCGTCGACACCGCCGGCCGTCTCGGCATCGACCAGGAGATGATGCAGCAGGCCGCGGACATCAGGGACGCGACCTCGCCCGACGAGATCCTTTTTGTCGTCGACGCCATGATCGGTCAGGACGCCGTCAACACCGCGGAGGCCTTCCGCGACGGCGTCGGCTTCGACGGCGTGGTCCTGTCCAAGCTGGACGGCGACGCCCGAGGCGGTGCCGCGCTCTCCGTCGCGCACGTCACCGGCAAGCAGATCATGTTCGCCTCCAACGGCGAGAAGCTGGACGACTTCGACGCGTTCCACCCGGACCGCATGGCGTCCCGCATCCTCGGCATGGGCGACATGCTCTCGCTCATCGAGAAGGCCGAGCAGACCTTCAGCCAGGAAGAGGCCGCCAAAATGGCCTCCAAGCTGGCGAGCAGCAAGGGCAAGGAGTTCACGCTCGACGACTTCCTGGCCCAGATGGAGCAGGTCCGCAAGATGGGCTCCATCTCCAAGCTGCTCGGCATGCTGCCCGGCATGGCGCAGATGAAGGACCAGATCAACAACATCGACGAGCGCGACGTGGACCGCACGGCCGCGATCATCAAGTCGATGACCCCTGGGGAGCGCAACGACCCGACGATCATCAACGGCTCGCGCCGCGCCCGTATCGCCAAGGGTTCCGGCGTCGAGGTGAGCGCGGTGAAGGGCCTGGTGGAGCGGTTCTTCGAGGCGCGCAAGATGATGTCGAGGATGGCCCAGGGCGGCGGCATGCCGGGGATGCCGGGCATGCCGGGCATGGGTGGCGGCCCCGGCCGTCAGAAGAAGCAGCAGAAGCAGGCGAAGGGCAAGCGCAAGAGCGGCAACCCGATGAAGCGCAAGGCCGAGGAGCAGGCAGCGGCGGCGCGCCGCGAGCAGGCGGCCCAGGGCGGTGCCTTCGGACTGCCCGACGGCGAGCCGGGCAAGGACTTCGAGCTGCCCGACGAGTTCAAGAAGTTCATGGGCTGATCCGCCGGTTCCACCGGACAGCCACGAGGGGCCCGCGACCGTCACGGTCGCGGGCCCCTCGTGTCGCGGTAGGCCGCCCCTGCCGTCCCGCAGCGGTCAGCGCGCGCGGGCGATCAGATACCGGAAGACGTTGGGCATCCACACCGTGCCGTCGGACCGCCGGTACGGGTGGAGTGCCTCGGCGATCTCCTTCTCCACCTGCGCCTGGTCGGCCTCCCGCACGGCCTGGTCGTAGAGCCCCGTCGACAGCAGCCCGCGCACGGCGCTCTCCACGTCCCCGTAGCCGAACGGGCAGGCCACCCGGCCCGAACCGTCCGGGTTCAGGCCCGCACGGGCGGCGATGTCCTCCAAGGCGTCACGGTGGGCCGGCCGGCGGTCGCCGCGCGGACCGCCCGCCACCCGGAGCACCCCGGACGTGGCGCACCGCTCCGGCGGGCCCCAACCGGTGAGCACGACCACGCTCCTGCGCTCCGCGAGACCGACCGCGTGCCTGAGGGCCTGCTCCAACTCCTCGCCGTCGCCCGCGCTGCAGCCGATCGGCTTGAACGCGGTGATCAGGTTGTACGCGGGCCCGTCCGGCTCGGCTGCCGCGCCGACATCCCCGTCGTACAGGAGGGCGTTCGGGTTGCCGGCCATCCGTTCCCGCGCGAGGGCGAGACGGTCGAGGTCCGTGTCGACGCCCGTCACGGTCGCGCCGCGGGCCTGTGCGATGAGGAGGGCGAGTCCGGAACCGCAGTCGAGGCCCAGCAGCCTCGACCCGGTGCCGACCTCGAGACGTTCGTAGACCGCCTCGTAAAGAGGCACCAGCATGCGTTCCTGGATCTCTGCCCAGTCCCGGGCCCGTGCGCCTGCGTCCGCCGAGGACGCGGACGCCTTGTCGGTCCGGTGCCGGACGAGCGTGGATGTCATCGAAAGCGCCCCAATCCGCCGAGAGGTCGGTTGTGCCCTGAAGCTCAGCCCCCGTGTGCGTACGCCCCGCGCTCCCCCGTATGCCAGAGAACTCCGCGGGCGTCCCCACGTCCAGGGGTTGTGCGGCACTGCTTACGAGCCCGGGGCGTGCGCCACGGGCGACCTGGCCGATTCACGCTGAGGTCCTGTGTCGCCGTACGATGCGCGCCATGGCAAAGGCACCCGTTCTTACGCCGCAGGCGGAAGACTTCCCACGCTGGTACCAGGACCTGATCAACAAGGCCGAATTGGCGGACAACGGCCCGGTGCGCGGCACCATGGTCATCCGACCGTACGGCTACGGCCTGTGGGAGCGGATGCAGCAGGAGATGGACGCCCGCATCAAGGCAGCGGGCGCTCAGAACGCCTACTTCCCGCTCTTCATCCCCCAGTCTTACCTGACTCGCGAGGCTGAGCACGTCGAGGGCTTCGCGCCCGAGCTCGCGGTGGTCACGCACGGGGGTGGCAAGGAGCTCGAGGAGCCCGTCGTGGTGCGCCCCACGTCGGAGACGATCATCAACGACTACTTCTCGAAATGGGTGCAGAGCTACCGGGATCTGCCGCTGCTGATCAACCAGTGGGCGAACGTGGTCCGTTGGGAGATGCGCCCGCGCGTCTTCCTCCGTACGACGGAATTCCTCTGGCAGGAGGGCCACACCGCCCACGCCACGTACGAGGACGCCAGGGACTACGCCGCGTACATCCACCGGCAGGTCTACGCGGACTTCATGGTCAACGTGCTGGGCATCGACGTGGTTCTCGGCCGCAAGACGCCCAGGGAACGCTTCGCCGGGGCCATCAACACCCTGACCCTGGAAGGGATGATGGGCGACGGCAAGGCGCTCCAGATGGGCACGAGCCATGAGCTCGGCACCAACTTCGCCAAAGCCTTCAACACGTCGTACCTGTCCAAGGGCGGGCAGCAGGAACTGGTCTGGCAGACCTCGTGGGGAACGTCCACCCGGATGGTCGGCGGGCTGATCATGTCCCACGGCGACGACAACGGCCTGCGGGTGCCGCCGAGGCTGGCGGCCGTCCAGGTCGTCGTCATGGCCATCAAGGGCGACGAGGCGGTCGCCAAGGTCCGCGAACTGGGCGACGCCCTCAGGGCGGCGGGGCTGCGCGTCCAGGTCGACGACCGCGTCGACACCCCCTTCGGCCGCCGGGCCGTCGACTGGGAGCTCAAGGGCATCCCCGTACGGATCGAGATCGGCCCGCGCGACCTGGAGGCGGGTACGGCGATGCTGGCCCGGCGCATCCCCGGCGGCAAGGAGGCGGTGGCCGTCGAGTCGCTCGCCGCGCTGCTGCCCAAGATCCTCGAGGACGACCAGGCACTGCTGCTCGAGCAGTCCAGGGCCCGCCGCGAGTCCCGTACCAGCGACGTCACCACGATCGAGGAGGCCGCCGAGGCCGCGGTCGCCGGCGGATGGGCACGCATTCCGTGGGCGACGCTGGGCGAGGTGGGGGAAGCGAAGCTGGGGGAGCAGGCGGTGTCGGTGCGGTGCCTCGTCGCCGAGGACGGGTCGGTTCCCGTGTCTGACGACGCCCCCGGTACTGTCGCGATCGTGGCCCGGGCTTACTGAGCCCTCCGTCCCGGCTCGTCGGCGGTCGCTACGTACCACCTTGGTGCGAGCTGTGAGGCTTCTCCGCAGATCGGCGTACCCGCCCTCGTCAGGACGCATCAACGGCAACTGACGGGTACGTGCAAAATATTTCGGATGGCCCGGAATGGAACCCGCGGGCCCTCCGGCTCGTTATCACGACGTGAGCACGACACCACCTGTTCTCGCCGCAGAGCTGGCACAGGCGTGGGCCGATATTCAGCGGCACCACCCCGAGCTGCCGGATCTTGCCGCGCCCGAGTCCCTGATCGGAGAGTCCTCGTCCGCCTGCGGCGCCGAGCTCTCCTTCGAGCGACTGCTCCATGAGGCAGTCCACGGCATCGCCGCCGCGCGAGGAGTCCGCGACACCTCGCGC
Source organism: Streptomyces sp. NPDC096176 (assembly GCF_044763255.1). Classification (NCBI taxonomy): domain Bacteria; kingdom Bacillati; phylum Actinomycetota; class Actinomycetes; order Kitasatosporales; family Streptomycetaceae; genus Streptomyces; species Streptomyces sp. NPDC096176. The sequence goes on from NZ_JBIWFV010000013.1 coordinate 69,180, forward strand.
GCCGGCCGCTACCACAACCGCCGCTTCCTCGCGATCGCCGAGGAAATGGGCCTCGATCACGTGGAGGAGCCGCATCCCAGCAGCGGCTTCTCGCTGGTCGCGCTCAACCCCGAGGCGAAGCGGCGGTACCGCCCCACGATCGAGCGGCTGCAGCGCGCCCTCAAGGCGCACACGGTCGCAACGGCTTCCGACACCAAGCGGACCTTCCGCGGACCGGCCGCACGGCACGGCTCCTCGGGCGGCGGGGTGCGGGTCAAGGCCGTCTGCGACTGCGGCCGCAATGTCAGAGTCGTCCCGTCGGTCCTCGCGCAGGCGCCGATCGTCTGCGGAGGGTGCGGAAAGCCTTTCCGTATCCCGGAGGCAGTAGGCGCGGCGAGCTGATCGTCCGCGCCCACCCGGGGCCCACCCGGGCCGAGCCGCAGACCCTGGCCGCGCGGTGCCCGGCCGGGTGAAGAGCCGTCGCGGGTGTGTGGCACAATGGCTAGCTGTACTCGACAGCCGCACAGGAACCCTCTCGCCTCCGGCTGACGCGTCCATCGGGCACCCGAGTACCGCAACCCCACGTGGCATCTCGTTGTGCCCAACCACGTCAAGACCAGGAGACACCACTCCCGTGGCAGTCAAGATCAAGCTGAAGCGTCTCGGCAAGATTCGCCAGCCCCACTACCGCATCGTCGTCGCCGACTCCCGTACCCGCCGTGACGGCCGGGCCATCGAGGAGATCGGTCTGTACCACCCGACGTACAACCCCTCGCGCATCGAGGTCGACTCGGAGCGTGCTCAGTACTGGCTGTCCGTCGGCGCCCAGCCGACCGAGCCGGTCATGGCGATCCTGAAGCTCACCGGCGACTGGCAGAAGCACAAGGGCCTCCCGGCCCCGGCGCCGCTGCAGCAGCCGGAGACGAAGGAAGACAAGCGCGCCTCCTTCGACGCCTTCGCCAAGGGCCTCGAGGGTGACGACGCCAAGGGTGAGGCCATCACCCCGAAGGCGAAGAAGGCCGACAAGAAGGCGGACGAGGCCGAGGCCGCGCCCGCCGAGTCGACCGAGGCCTGAGGATGCTCGAGGAGGCTCTCGAGCACCTCGTGAAGGGCATCGTCGACAACCCGGACGATGTGCAGGTGGCTTCGCGCACCCTGCGCCGCGGGCGTGTGCTCGAGGTCCGGGTCCATCCCGACGATCTCGGTAAGGTGATCGGCCGCAACGGCCGCACCGCGCGCGCCCTGCGCACCGTCGTGGGCGCCATCGGCGGCCGTGGCATCCGCGTCGACCTCGTCGACGTGGACCAGGTTCGCTGAACAGTTGAACACCGGCTCGGGCCGGGGAGGGCCGACGGCCGTCCCCGGCCCGTAGTCGTATCGAAGGAGTTTGCAAGCGTGCAGCTGGTAGTCGCGCGGATCGGCCGCGCCCATGGCATCAAGGGCGAGGTCACCGTCGAGGTGCGTACGGACGAGCCCGAGCTGCGGCTCGGCCCCGGCGCCGTGCTGGCCACCGACCCGGCCGGCGCCGGGCCGCTGACGATCGAGTCCGGCAGGGTGCACAGCGGTCGGCTGCTGCTGCGCTTCGAGGGGGTCAGGGACCGCAACGCCGCGGAGGCGCTGCGCAACACCTTGCTGATCGCCGAGGTCGACCCGGAGGAGCTCCCCGAGGAGCCCGACGAGTACTACGACCACCAGCTGATGGACCTCGACGTGGTGCTGGCCGACGGCACGGAGATCGGACGGATCACCGAGATCAGCCACCTGCCCTCGCAGGACCTGTTCATCGTCGAACGACCCGACGGCAGCGAGGTGATGATCCCGTTCGTGGAGCAGATCGTCACCGAGATCGACCTCGAGGAGCAGCGGGCCGTCATCACTCCGCCGCCCGGTCTGCTCAACGACGCCGACGCCGAGATCGCGTCGTCGCGGGACGAGTCCTGATGCGCCTCGACGTCGTCACGATCTTCCCCGAGTACCTCGAGCCGCTGAACGTCTCCCTGGTCGGCAAGGCACGCGCCCGCGGGCAGCTCGGCGTCCATGTGCACGACCTGCGCGACTGGGCGTACGACCGGCACAACACGGTCGACGACACTCCCTACGGCGGCGGCCCCGGCATGGTCATGAAGACCGAGCCCTGGGGGGAGGCGCTCGACGACACCCTGGCCGACGGTTACGAAGCCGGCGCCCACGGCCCCGCGCTGGTCGTGCCCACGCCCAGCGGCCGGCCCTTCACCCAGAAGCTCGCGGTCGAGCTGTCCGAGCGCCCCTGGCTGATCTTCACGCCCGCCCGCTACGAAGGCATCGACCGGCGGGTCGTCGACGAGTACGCGACCCGTATGCCGGTGTACGAGGTGTCCATCGGCGACTATGTGCTGGCCGGCGGCGAGGCTGCCGTACTGGTTGTCACCGAGGCCGTGGCCCGCCTGCTGCCCGGTGTCCTTGGCAACGCCGAGTCGCATCGCGACGACTCCTTCGCGCCCGGCGCGATGGCGAACCTGTTGGAGGGGCCCGTCTACACGAAGCCCCCCACCTGGCGCGGACGGGCGATCCCGGACGTGCTGGTCAGCGGGCACCACGGGAAGATCGCACGCTGGCGGCGGGACGAGGCGTTCCGGCGCACGGCCCTCAACAGGCCGGATCTGATAGAGCGTTGCGACCCGGCGGACTTCGACAAGAAGGACCGCGAGATCCTCTCGATGCTCGGCTGGGCACCGGAGCCGGCGGACGGATTTTGGCGCAGGACCGAGGCCGTGGAAGAATAGGCCGCTGCTGTACGCCCGGTCGGCGCCCCTGCCACAGGGGGAACGACGCCCGCTCGGCGAGAGCACCTCGATTCTCATTCCGAATTCCGTCGATGACCTGTGGCATCGGCGAGGAAGCAGACCACCATGGCTCACCTGCTCGACAACGTCAACGCCGCATCGCTGCGCAGCGACGTCCCGGCCTTCCGCCCCGGCGACACCGTGAACGTCCACGTTCGCGTCATCGAGGGCAACCGCTCTCGTATCCAGCAGTTCAAGGGCGTTGTCATCCGCCGCCAGGGTGCGGGCGTGAGCGAGACCTTCACGGTCCGCAAGGTCTCCTTCTCCGTCGGCGTCGAGCGCACCTTCCCGGTGCACAGCCCGATCTTCGAGAAGATCGAGCTCGTCACTCGCGGTGACGTCCGTCGCGCCAAGCTCTACTACCTCCGTGAGCTGCGCGGCAAGGCCGCGAAGATCAAGGAGAAGCGCGACAACTGAGCCTGAGCTCACTGCCGCGACGACGTTTCGGATCAACCGCTCTCAGGGCGGCCGGATAGGCTCTGCCCTCGATGGACACCGAAGCACAGCACACGGAGCGCGACCTCTCTCCCACCCCGCCCGACGGCGACCTGGGAGAGAGGTCGCGCTCCGCGCGTCATTACGGGCCCTCGAGGCGCCGCTCCGGCCGCTCTCCGATGTCCCTGCGCACGGCGGGCATCATCGGAGCCGCCTGTGCCGTCTTCGTCCTGCTCCTGAGCCACTTCGTGGTGCAGCCCTTCCAGATCCCCAGCAGCTCCATGGAACCCACGCTCCAGGTCGGGGACCGGGTGCTGGTGAACAAGCTGGCGTACCGTTTCAGTGAAGAGCCCCGACGCGGAGACGTGATCGTTTTCGACGGCACGGGCTCCTTCGTGCAAGGGGGAGTGACTGAAAACCCGGTCAGTTCCGTAGTACGAGAGGGGCTCGCCGCACTCGGACTCGCCGAGCCGGCGGAGACCGATTTCGTCAAGCGGGTGGTGGGCGTGGGCGGTGACCGAGTTGTCTGCTGCGACAAGGGGGGCAGGGTCGAGGTGAACGGCGTACCGGTGGACGAGAGATATCTGCACCCCGACGGCGGGCCTTCCGAGGTCGCCTTCGACATCGTCGTCCCCGAGGCGACCCTGTGGGTCATGGGGGACCACCGCAGCAACTCGCGCGACTCGAGGGACCATCTCGGCGAGCCGGGCGGCGGCATGGTGCCCGTCGACAAGGTGATCGGGCGGGCCGACTGGATCGGCTGGCCGATCACCCGCTGGTCGGACATCGAGCCCGCTGACGCGTTCTCCGGCGTGCCCGACGCTCCTCCGGGCAGCGCCCATGGGTAACCGCGGACGCAGCGCCAGCCACCGGGCCGACACCCGGCTGCCCACCGGGACCCGGCCGACGAACGGGGCGAGGCCCTTGCCAGGGCGGGCGGAGCGGCGCCGGCTGGCGCAGAAGGTCAAGCGCAAGCGACGCCGGTCCGCGATGAAGGAGGTACCCCTCCTGATAACGGTGGCGCTGCTCATAGCCCTGGTGCTGAAGACGTTCCTCGTCCAGGCGTTCGTGATCCCGTCGGGCTCGATGGAGCAGACCATCAGGATCGAGGACCGGGTGCTGGTCGACAAACTCACCCCGTGGTTCGGCTCGAAGCCGCAGCGGGGGGACGTCGTCGTCTTCAAGGACCCCGGCGGCTGGCTGCCGCGGGAGGAGAAGCCCAAAGCGGACGACCCGATCGGGGTCAAGCAGGTCAAGCAGGGCCTGACCTTCATCGGACTGCTGCCGTCCGACGACGAGCGGGACCTCATCAAACGGGTCGTCGCGGTCGGCGGCGACACCGTGAAGTGCTGCGACCAAGACGGCCGCGTCACGGTCAACGGCGTACCGCTGAACGAGCAGTATCTGCATCCGGGGAACGTCCCCTCGACGATGAAATTCGACGTGAAGGTGCCGGAGGGCCGGCTCTTCGTGATGGGGGACCACCGGTCGAGTTCGGCCGATTCACGTTTCCACCTCGACGAGGAGGGCAGCGGCACAGTCGCCGAGGACCAGGTCGTCGGGCGCGCTGTTGTCATCGCGTGGCCGCTCGACCACTGGCGGCAGCTCGAGGAGCCGGAGACCTACGCATCCGTCCCCGATGCGCGCGCCGGGTCGACGGTGGCACAGCCGCCGTCGAATAGTCTGTCCTCCCAGGACCAGAACCGAATGGTCCTGCTCCCGACCCCTGCGGAACTCCCGCTCGTTATGGGAGTGGTGGGCCTGTCCCTGCTGTGGCGCAGGCGGTACGCACGGAGTGAGGAGTGGTTGTGGGGGATGTGGCGGTCGGCGCACGGTCCGGGCACGACGATCCCGAGGAGAGGCACGGGCTTCCCGAGAAGCCCTCGGACGTGACGGGCGACTCGGCGCCGGCGACCGGAAGCGACGGCGCTTCCTCGGACGGCAGCGGTACGGATCGGAAGAAGCAGAAGTCCTTCTGGAAGGAACTGCCGCTCCTGATCGGTATCGCGCTCCTTCTGGCGCTGCTGATCAAGACGTTTCTGGTGCAGGCGTTCTCGATCCCCTCGGACTCGATGATGAACACGCTGCAGCGGGGCGACCGGGTGCTGGTGGACAAGCTCACGCCGTGGTTCGGCTCGGAGCCGGAGCGCGGCGAGGTCGTGGTCTTCCACGACCCGGGCGGCTGGCTCGAGGGCGAGCCCACCCCGGAACCGAACTTCGTCCAAAAGTTCCTGAGCTTCATCGGCCTGATGCCGTCCGCCGAGGAGAAAGACCTCATCAAGCGGACCATCGCCGTCGGCGGGGACACGGTGGAGTGCAAGAAGGGCGGGCCGGTCAAGGTCAACGGCAAGGCCCTCGACGAGCCGTACATCTACCCGGGAAGCAGCGCCTGCGACGACATGCCCTTCGGGCCCTTCAAGGTGCCGGACGACAAGATCTGGGTGATGGGCGACAACCGCCAGAACTCCCAGGACTCCCGCTATCACATGGAGGACGTGAACAGCGGCTTCGTCCCCGTCGAAAAGGTCGTCGGACGCGCCGTGGTGGTCGCCTGGCCGCTCAACCGCTGGTCCACGCTTCCGGTGCCGGCCACCTTCGACCAGCCCGGGATCAACGCCGCGGCTGCCGCGCTGCCCGCCGCGCCCGCGGCGCTCGGCCTGGCCGGGGCGCTGCCGATCGTGCTGTGGCGCAGGAGGCTGACCGGCGGGCGTACCGCCGGGTAGGGTGCCGCCCATATCGCCGATCCCGAGAACAAGCTTCTCGGGGTCGAATCTCCGAGGTGGGGAGCGCCGGGATGGGCGGAATGGGACGTGACGACGACGGCCGCGGCCGGCTCGGCAGTGCGCTGTCGGGCCTGGCCGTGGCCGTCGGCTGTGTGCTCTTCCTGGGCGGTTTCGTCTGGGGTGCCCTCGTCTACCAGCCGTACACGGTGCCGACGGACTCCATGTCGCCGACCGTGAAGGCGGGCGACAGGGTGTTGGCGGAGCGCATCGACGGTGGTGAGGTGCGCCGCGGCGACATCGTGGTCTTCCGCGACAAGCAGTGGGGCGACATGCCCATGGTCAAGCGCGTGGTGGGCGTGGGCGGTGACGAGATCGCCTGCTGCGCGGAGAACGGTCGGCTGACCGTCAACGGCGAGGCGGTCGAGGAACCGTATCTGCTGCAGCCGGAGGAGAACGCGTCGCAGAAGTTCACCGCGGATGTGCCGGACGGGCACCTGTTCCTCCTCGGTGACGAACGCATGGGTTCGCTCGACTCGAGGTCGCATCTGCAGGACCCGGGCCACGGTTCCGTCCCCCGGTCCGCGGTGACGGCCCGCCTGGACGCCGTGGCATGGCCGCTGGACGGAGGCATGGTGGACCGCCCCGAGGGTTTCGCGGCCCTGCCGGGCGGCATCTCGCAGCCAGGCCCGGTGAAGCTCATGCTGGGGGCCGTCGTGGCCGGTGGCGTTCTGATCGTGGGTGGGGCGGCGTACGGGCCGGTGGCGGGCTTCCTCGGCCGCAACAGGCGCGCCAGGACGATCTCCCGTGTCGCCTGACCTGGCCGGCGCCCCGACCCGGCTGCGCAAGGTCGCGAGGATCGTGCTGCTCGATCCTCGGGACCGGATCCTGCTGATGCACGGGTACGAGCCGGCGGACCCCGCCGACACCTGGTGGTTCACCCCCGGCGGCGGCCTGGAAGGGGAGGAGACCCGCGAGGAGGCGGCCCGGCGCGAGCTCGCGGAGGAGACCGGGATCACCGAGGTGGAACTGGGGCCGGTGCTGTGGCAGCGGCACTGCTCATTCCCCTTCGACGGGCGCCGCTGGGACCAGGACGAGTGGTACTTCCTGGGGCGTACCCAGCAGACCGCCACTGCCCCGGGCGCTCTGACAGAGCTCGAGCTGCGGAGCGTCGCGGGCCTGAGGTGGTGGACCTCCGCCGAACTGTCGGCGGCGCGTGAGACGGTGTATCCGACCAGGCTCGCCGAGCTGCTGCGCACGCTGCTCGACGAGGGACCCCCGACTTCGCCGGTGGTTCTGGCCCCGGAAATCGTCTAGGGAGCCAGGGCGGCTGACGCACAATGGGGGGACGCAAGGCTGAAGGGGAACATGCCATGAGCGCCGAGGACCTCGAGAAGTACGAGACCGAGATGGAGCTGAAGCTCTACCGGGAGTACCGAGATGTCGTCGGGCTGTTCAAATACGTGATCGAGACCGAGCGTCGGTTCTACCTCACCAACGACTACGAGATGCAGGTGCACTCGGTTCAGGGCGAGGTCTTCTTCGAGGTCTCGATGGCGGACGCCTGGGTCTGGGACATGTACCGGCCGGCCAGATTCGTCAAGCAGGTCCGGGTGCTCACATTCAAGGACGTGAACATCGAGGAGCTGAACAAGAGCGACCTCGAGCTCCCCGGCAGCTGACCTCTGTCTCGAGTCCCCGGGCAGCTGACGTCAACCTCCAGCTCTCCGGTAGCTGACATCACTCGTGTGAGTGACTCGGTTTTCCACAACCCGAGGGTTGTCCACGGCTTTCGACCAAGATCCACACTGAGGCGCCCCACGCGTCAGAGTCGATGCCGGAGGTGGTGCCGGGATGAACGCGACGGGGGCACTGGGACGGTACGGCGAGGACCTGGCGGCACGGCTGCTGACCAGGTCCGGCATGAGACTGCTGGCGAGGAACTGGCGCTGCGGGCGTGCCGGTGAGATCGACATCGTGGCCCGCGACGGCGACACGGTGGTCGTCTGCGAGGTGAAGACCCGCAGGGTGGGCTGCTACGAGCATCCGATGGCCGCGATCACGCCCGCGAAGGCGCAGCGGCTCAGACGGCTGGCCGAGTGCTGGCTGGAGCGGCACGGCACTCCGCTTGCGGGTGGTGTGCGCATCGATCTCGTCGGCGTGCTACTGCCCCGGCGGGGCGCGGCGGTCGTCGAGCATGCCCGCGGGGTGGCCTGATGGGCTTCGCGCGTGCGTGTTCCGTGGCCCTGGTGGGCGTCGAGGGCGTAGTGGTCGAGGTCCAGGCGGACCTGGAGCCGGGAGTGGCCGCGTTCGCGCTGGTGGGGCTCCCGGACAAGAGTCTGGTCGAGAGCAGGGACCGGGTGCGTGCGGCCGTGGTCAACTCGGGCGCCGAGTGGCCGCAGAAGAAGCTCACCGTGGGGCTCAGCCCGGCGTCCGTGCCCAAGAGCGGGAGCGGCTTCGATCTCGCCGTCGCCTGCGCCGTCCTCGGCGCGGCAGAGCGGATCGACCCCCGGCAGATCGCCGATCTCGTGCTGATCGGGGAGCTCGGGCTCGACGGCCGGGTCAGACCGGTGCGCGGGGTGCTCCCCGCGGTGCTCGCGGCGGCGGAGGCGGGGTACGAGCACGTGGTCGTGCCCGAGCAGACCGCCGGCGAGGCCGCGCTCGTGCCGGGCATCTCCGTCCTCGGGGTGCGGAGCCTGCGTCAGCTGATCGCCGTGCTCGCCGACGAACCGGTGCCCGAGGAAGAGGCGGTGGAGGAGGGCAGGCCGGACGCCATACTGGCCGGCCTGCTGGTGCCGGGCGCGGGCGTCGGCACGGGCCTTTCGGCGGATTCGGCGGACGGGCCGGACCTGGCGGACGTCGCCGGGCAGCACGCGGCGCGCACCGGTCTGGAGGTCGCCGCGGCCGGCGGTCACCACCTGCTGCTGTCCGGGCCGCCGGGCGCCGGCAAGACCATGCTGGCCGAGCGGCTGCCCTCGGTCCTGCCGCCGCTGACCCGGCGTGAATCACTCGAAGTGACGGCGGTGCACTCGGTGGCGGGCATTCTGCCGCCAGGGGAGCCGCTGGTGCGCACGGCGCCGTACTGCGCACCGCACCACTCGGCCACCATGCAGTCGCTGGTGGGCGGAGGCAACGGCCTGCCGAAGCCCGGGGCCGTCTCGCTCGCCCACCGCGGGGTGCTGTTCCTGGACGAGGCCCCCGAGTTCTCCGGCAAGGTGCTGGACGCGCTGCGGCAGCCCCTGGAATCGGGCCACGTCGTGGTGGCGAGGAGCGGGGGAGTGGTGCGGCTGCCCGCCAGGTTCCTGATGGTGCTGGCAGCCAATCCGTGTCCCTGCGGGCGGCACAGCCTGCACGGAGCGGGCTGCGAATGCCCCTCCTCCGTGATCCGGCGGTACCAGGCCCGGCTTTCCGGACCTCTGCTGGACCGCGTCGATCTGCGGATCCAGGTCGAGCCGGTGAGCCGCTCGGACCTGCTCGGCCAGGGCGGCCGCGGCGAGACCACGGCGGTGGTCGCCGCCCGGGTGCGGCAGGCCAGGGACCGCGCGGCGGCCCGCCTGGACGGCACGCCCTGGACCGTCAACAGCGAGGTCCCGGGCCACGAACTGCGGACCCGCTGGACGGTGGCGCCGGGCGCTCTCGCGGCGGCCGAACGGGACGTGGAGCGCGGCCTGCTCACCGCTCGCGGCCTGGACCGGGTCCTGCGCGTCGCCTGGACCGTCGCCGACCTCGCCGGCCGGGACCGCCCGGACACCTCCGACGTGGCGCTGGCGCTGGAGCTGCGGACCGGGATCGCGAGAGGCGTTCCGGCGGGCGCGGGCGCCGGATCGGGGGCGCGGTCATGACGCCGGACCGGGTTGGGGAAGCGGTCATGACGCCTGACGGGGGCGGCGCCGTGGCCGGGTGTGCCGGGGAACGCGAGCGGGAGCGTGAGCGGTCGGCGCGGGCCGCCTTGACGCGGATCCTGGAGCCCGGGGAGGAGCACGGCGGGCGGTGGCTCCGCGAATTCGGCGCCGAGGGTCTGCTCGCCCTGCTGACATCGAAGGACTGCCTCGAGGGCGTGTTGACGGGGGCGACCGAGCGCCGTGTCCGCGGGCTGCGCGCCCGCGCCGTCGGGATGGAGCCGGAGCGCGACCTGGACGCCGTCCAAGCACTCGGCGGCCGGTTCATCGTGCCCGGCGACCCCGAGTGGCCGAGCCAGCTGAACGACCTGGGGGACGCCAGGCCCGTCGGCCTCTGGGTGCGGGGCCTACCCGACCTGCGGAAATGGGCGCTGCGCTCGGTCGCTGTGGTCGGGGCGCGGGCGTGCACCCCGTATGGGGCGCACATGGCGGCGACCCTGGGTTCCGGCCTCGCGGAGCGCGGCTGGGTCGTGGTGTCGGGAGCGGCGTTCGGGGTGGACGGCTCGGCGCACCGTGGCGCGCTGGCCGCGGGCGGCGCCACGGTCGCGGTCCTCGCCTGCGGTGTCGACGTCGCCTATCCCCGTGGTCACGGCACATTGATCGGACGCATCGTCGAACAGGGGCTCGTCATCGGGGAGTTGCCCCCCGGGGGTCATCCCACGCCCAGCCGGTTCGTCCTGCGCAACCGCGTGATCGCCGCCCTGACCCGGGGCACGGTCGTCGTCGAGGCCGAGCACCGCAGCGGCTCACTCGTCACGGCGCGCAGCGCCCAGCGCCTCGGCCGCTACACGATAGGGGTACCGGGCCCGGCCACCAGTGGCCTCTCGGCCGGGGTCCATGACCTGCTGCGGGGCGAGGGCGTGCTGGTCACCGATGCCGCGGAGGTGGTCGAACTGATCGGCGCCATGGGGGAACTGGCACCCGCGCACACCGGCCCAGTGCTGCCCAGGGACCTGCTGGACCCGGCCGGCAGGCGGGTGCTCGAGGCGCTTCCGGCCCGCGGCGCGGCCCACGGGCAGGACGTCGCCCGCGACGCGGGGACGACGGTGGACGAGGCCCTCGGCAAGCTGTACGAACTGCATTCACTCGGATTCGTCGAACGGGTCGGTGAGGGATGGAGGTTGACGCTCACGGCCAAGCGCGGTTCGAACGCGCGGCGAGGCGGTGCTTGACCTGGGGCATTCGGGTGAAAAGGTGTTGGCGATGACCTTCGGAGTGCGGTCGGCGGCACCTGAGGGGCCGGTGCGCATGGCATCGGCCCCGGTTCGAAGGTGTGGACGAGGACGAATACCCACGCAGGTTCGTTCCCCCCGCCTTCGCCCACCGCGACCGCGTAGTCACGCTACGCTCACCGGGTTCCGGCCCCCAGAGGGCCCCCTCCCACACTCCTCACAGCAGAACGGCTCAGGCAACGCATGCCCCAGCACACCTCCGGGTCTGACCGCGCGGCAGCGCCACCCGCTGCTCGTGGCACCGTGCGGCCTTCCGCACCCTCGTCGCTCGAGGAGTTGTGGCGGTCGTACAAGGCCACGGGTGACGACCGCCTGCGGGAGCAGCTGATCCTGCACTACTCGCCGCTGGTCAAGTACGTCGCCGGCCGGGTCAGCGTGGGGCTGCCGTCCAACGTCGAGCAGGCCGATTTCGTCTCCTCCGGGGTCTTCGGCCTGATCGACGCCATCGAGAAGTTCGACATCGAGCGGTCGATCAAGTTCGAGACGTACGCCATCACCCGGATTCGCGGCGCGATGATCGACGAACTGCGCGCCCTGGACTGGATTCCCCGCTCCGTGCGGCAGAAGGCACGGGCCGTCGAGCGCGCCTACGCCACGCTCGAGGCGCAACTGCGGCGCACCCCGTCCGAGACCGAGGTCGCCGCGGAGATGGACATCTCCGTCGAGGAACTGCACGCGGTTTTCAGCCAGTTGTCACTGGCCAATGTGGTGGCGCTCGAGGAACTGCTGCATGTGGGCGGTGAGGGCGGCGAGCGGCTCAGTCTCATGGACACGCTTGAGGACACCGCCGCCGACAACCCGGTCGAGGTGGCCGAGGACCGCGAACTGCGCCGGCTCCTCGCCCGCGCCATCAACACCCTGCCCGACCGCGAGAAGACCGTCGTCACCCTCTACTACTACGAAGGTCTGACGCTGGCCGAGATCGGCCATGTCCTGGGCGTCACGGAGAGCAGGGTGAGTCAGATCCACACCAAGTCGGTCCTGCAGCTGCGGGCCAAGCTGGCCGACGTGGGACGGTGACTCTGGGCTCGCCCGGGGCGCATCCGTAAAGTGGAGGCGTGCCCAGGATTCGAGCGGCCTCCGTGGCCGAGCACCGGACGATGCAGCGAGGCGCCCTGCTGGACGCCGCGCGTTCCCTCCTGTCCGAAGGCGGTACGGAGGCGCTGACCTTCCCCGCTCTCGCCGAGCGCACCGGCCTGGCGAGGTCCTCCGTCTACGAGTACTTCCGCTCGCGAGCGGCCGTCGTCGAAGAGCTCTGCGTGGTGGACTTCCCTGTCTGGGCGGCCGAGGTCGAGGCTGCCATGGGGCGTGCGGAGACACCGGAGGGCAAGGTCGAGGCGTACGTGCGCAGGCAGCTCGAGCTGGTCGGCGACCGGCGGCACCGGGCTGTCGTCACGATCTCCGCGAGTGAGCTGGAGGCGGGGGCCCGGGAGAAGATCCGGGCCGCGCACGGCGGACTGATCGCGATGATCGTCGAAGCGCTGGGCGAACTGGGCCAGACCGAGCCCCGGCTGGCGGCGATGCTGCTGCAGGGTGTCGTGGACGCCGCCGTCCGCCGTATCGAGCTCGGTGCTGCCGAGGAGCCGGACACCATCGCGGAGGCGGCCGTCGCCATGGTGCTGCGAGGCGTACGGGGCTGAGTGCCGCCCCGCCCCTGGGCCTACGGCGAGGCCCGCCCCTGCAAGGACGACAACCCCCGGCCCCGTACCGGCGGCGCAGACCGCAGTACGTCGCGATGCAGACGGCCGCCAGGAGCCCGGCGTGGAGCGCGTCCGGTACGCCGGCGACAGCGGCTCGCCCCGCCGGTGAGGGCCCCGCCGCGGGGAGGGGAACACCGAACACCGGCAGGAGCCGGGACGGAGCGCGACGCAGCATCCACGGCGGCAGCAGCGACAGCGGGTCCAGATACGCCGTGCCGCGGCGCAGCCCCCAGTGCAGACAGTCCGAGCAGTGGGAGGCCGCCGGCTCTACGGTGGCGACGACCTGGCCGGCACTCACTTTCGTGCCTTCGTCGACGAGCGGACGGACCGGTTCGTATGTCGTGCGCAACGGCGGGTCACCCGTATCGGTGAGACTGATCGTGAGTACGCCCCGGCCGGCGACGAGCCCCGCGAAGGAGACCGTGCCGGACGCCGCGGCGCGCACCGGCGTACCGCGCGGCGCGGTCAGGTCCACCCCGCGGTGCCCCGGCCCGTACGGAGTGTCCGGCGGCTGCCACCCCCGCACGACCAACGGCCTGGGCGGCCCGACCGGCCAGCTCCGCCCCGAGCCGCCCTGGCCCCCGGCCTTCCGGGCCTCCGCGTCCCGGTGGAGCCACGGCGCCGGGCCGCCGTGGCGGGGGTGCACGGTTTCCGGGCGATCGGGCGACCTCGTGGCGGCGGTCCCGCCGAGCCCGCCGCCCGCATGTGGCGCGGGATGGGCCGCACGCGGCGGGAGTTCGCCGGCCCGCGGCGCATGACCGACCGCGCCGAAGACCCCTGCCGGCGAAGCGGGCGGGGCACCGCTCGGCACGGGCGGTACCGCAGCGGGCGAGGCCGAAACGGGCAGTGCCGCAGCGGGCGGTGTCGCCGAGGGCACGGCCGCCGTGGGCAGAACGACGAGCAGGACGAAGGCGAACCACCGGCGGACCGCGGACGCGGAAAACACACAGTTCATGGCCGAAACGCTCCCGCGAACGAGCGCACTCTCGCTGATCATGGTCCGGATCTGTGGACGACCGGCCGGTTGTGGACAGCGCCGTCACCCGGCACGTCACCGGTCCCGTACACTTCTTCTGGCGATCCGGGTCACCGGGTCGACTTCGCACGCCCCGCCACCAGACCCTCCGCGGTCGGTGGCCGCGCTCCTCGGTCCCTTGTGGCACGGCGCGTATCGGGGCGTCAGGACATAACCGAGAAAAACAAGGAGATACGGCCATGGCCGTCGTCACGATGCGGGAGCTGCTGGAAAGCGGCGTCCACTTCGGTCACCAGACCCGTCGTTGGAACCCGAAGATGAAGCGCTTCATCTTCACGGAGCGCAACGGCATCTACATCATCGACCTGCTCCAGTCGCTGTCGTACATCGACCGCGCCTACGAGTTCGTCAAGGAGACCGTCGCGCACGGCGGCTCCATCATGTTCGTCGGTACCAAGAAGCAGGCCCAGGAGGCCATCGCCGAGCAGGCGACGCGCGTGGGTATGCCGTACGTCAACCAGCGCTGGCTGGGCGGCATGCTCACCAACTTCTCCACCGTCTACAAGCGTCTGCAGCGCCTCAAGGAGCTCGAGCAGATCGACTTCGAGGACGTGGCCGCCTCCGGTCTCACCAAGAAGGAGCTCCTGGTCCTCTCCCGCGAGAAGGCCAAGCTGGAGAAGACTCTCGGTGGTATCCGCGAGATGCAGAAGGTGCCGAGCGCCGTCTGGATCGTCGACACCAAGAAGGAGCACATCGCCGTCGGTGAGGCGCGCAAGCTCCACATCCCGGTCGTCGCGATCCTCGACACCAACTGTGACCCCGACGAGGTCGACTACAAGATCCCGGGCAACGACGACGCGATCCGCTCCGTCACCCTGCTCACCCGCGTGATCGCCGACGCCGTCGCCGAGGGCCTCATCGCCCGTTCCGGCGTCGCCACCGGTGACTCCAAGCCGGGCGAGAAGGCCGCCGGCGAGCCCCTCGCCGAGTGGGAGCGCGACCTCCTCGAGGGCGAGAAGAAGGCCGACGACGCCGAGGCCAAGCCGGCCGAGGCCGCCGCTGAGGCTCCGGCCGCTGAGGCTCCGGCTGCCGAGGCTCCGGCTGCCGAGGCTCCGGCCGCTGAGGAGTCCGCCGAGGCTCCGGCCGAGGCCGAGAAGCCGGCCGCGGACACCGAGCAGGCCTGACCTCACGGGTTCGGTTGCTGACGGCGGGGGACGGTGCCACAAGCACCGCCCCCGCCGCTCACCCGTAGATCTTCGACTTTCGACTTCGAGAGAGATTCAAGGACATGGCGAACTACACCGCCGCTGACGTCAAGAAGCTCCGCGAGCTCACCGGCGCCGGCATGATGGACTGCAAGAAGGCGCTGGACGAGGCCGACGGCAACGTCGACAAGGCCGTCGAGGCCCTGCGCATCAAGGGCCAGAAGGGCGTCGCCAAGCGCGAGGGCCGCTCCGCCGAGAACGGCGCCGTCGTCTCCCTGATCGCCGACGACAAGACCTCCGGTGTCATCGTCGAGCTGAAGTGCGAGACGGACTTCGTCGCCAAGGGTGACAAGTTCCAGGCCGTCGCGAACGCCCTGGCCGCGCACGTGGCCAAGACGTCCCCCGCCGACATCGAGGCCCTGCTCGCCTCCGAGATCGAGCCCGGCAAGACCGTCCAGGCGTACGTCGACGAGGCCAACGCCAACCTCGGCGAGAAGATCGTCCTGGACCGCTTCGCGCAGTTCACCGGTGGCTACGTCGCCGCGTACATGCACCGCACCATGCCCGACCTGCCCCCGCAGATCGGTGTCCTCGTCGAGCTCGACAAGGAGAACGCCGAGATCGCCAAGGGCGTCGCGCAGCACATCGCCGCCTTCGCGCCGAAGTACCTCTCCCGCGAGGACGTTCCGGCCGAGGTCGTCGAGGCCGAGCGTCGTGTCGCCGAGGAGACCACGCGCGCCGAGGGCAAGCCCGAGGCCGCTCTCCCGAAGATCGTCGAGGGTCGCGTCAACGGCTTCTTCAAGGAGGCCACCCTCCTCGGCCAGCCGTACGCGCTCGACAACAAGAAGTCCGTTCAGCAGATTCTGGACGAGGCCGGCGTCACCCTGAAGCGCTTCTCGCGCATCAAGGTCGGCATCTGAGTCCGTACGACGCGGACACCGGACCCCGGTAGGGTCTGAAGCAGTCGTCCACGTTCGCGCCGGGCGACCGCAGATCTGACGAGGAGGCCATTGCCGTACGGGAAACCGCAAGGACCCACTGGCAATGGCCTTCTTCGTATGTGCACGAGGAGATCCCCATGAATCAGGGCGCCGCACAGGGCGACGACAACCACGGCAAGAAAGCCGGACGCTTCATGCTGAAGCTGTCCGGTGAGGCGTTCGCCGGTGGCGGAGGCCTCGGCGTCGACCCCGACGTCGTACACGCCATCGCCCGCGAGATCGCAGCGGTCGTACGCGACGGGGCGGAGATCGCGGTCGTCATCGGCGGCGGCAACTTCTTCCGCGGCGCCGAGCTCCAGCAGCGTGGCATGGACCGGGCCCGCTCCGACTACATGGGCATGCTCGGTACGGTCATGAACTGCCTCGCTCTCCAGGACTTCCTGGAGAAGGAGGGCATCGACTCGCGTGTCCAGACGGCCATCACCATGGGCCAGGTCGCGGAGCCGTACATTCCACTGCGCGCTGTGCGCCACCTGGAGAAGGGGCGCGTCGTCATCTTCGGCGCGGGCATGGGCATGCCGTACTTCTCCACCGACACCACCGCCGCCCAGCGGGCCCTCGAGATCGACGCAGAGGCGTTGCTCATGGGCAAGAACGGCGTCGACGGGGTCTACGACTCCGACCCCAAGACCAACACGGACGCGGTGAAGTTCGACGCGCTGGAGTACGGCGAGGTGCTGTCGCGCAATCTCAAGGTCGCCGACGCCACCGCGATCACGCTCTGCCGCGACAACGCCCTGCCGATCCTCGTCTTCGAACTCCTCGCCGAAGGCAATATCGCGCGGGCCGTCAAGGGTGAGAAGATCGGCACGCTCGTGAGCGACCGGGACACCCGGGCCTGAAACCCGGGACGCCCCACGAGGGATGGACAAAGTCCTGCCGGTCGGACACCGTGCAGGCAACACGCGACGCAGGTTCCGCCGGCCCAGTGGTTACGAGCCGGGCCTACCTCAAGACACGCAGGAGCAAGTGGTGATCGAAGAGACCCTCCTCGAGGCCGAGGAGAAGATGGAGAAGGCCGTCCTGGTCGCCAAGGATGACTTCGCCGCGATCCGCACGGGACGTGCGCACCCGGCGATGTTCAACAAGATCGTGGCGGACTACTACGGTGCGCTGACCCCGATCAACCAGCTGGCCTCGTTCTCGGTTCCCGAGCCGAGGATGGCCGTGGTGACGCCCTTCGACAAGACCGCGCTGCGCAACATCGAGCAGGCGATCCGCGACTCCGACCTCGGCGTCAACCCGAGCAACGACGGCAACATCATCCGGGTGGTGTTCCCCGAGCTCACCCAGGACCGCCGCAAGGAGTACATCAAGGTCGCCAAGACCAAGGCCGAGGACGCCAAGATCTCGATCCGCTCCGTGCGCCGCAAGGCCAAGGAGACCATCGACAAGCTGATCAAGGACGGCGAGGTCGGCGAGGACGAGGGCCGCCGCGCGGAGAAGGAGCTCGACGACACCACCGCGAAGTACGTCGCGCAGGTGGACGAGCTGCTCAAGCACAAGGAAGCCGAGCTGCTCGAGGTCTGATGAACGACTCTTCCTGGGGGGCCCCGCGCGGCGCCGGATACGCCGGAGCATGGCCACCGCCCGACCAGGGGCCCCTCTCGGCGGGTCCCGCATACGATGGGCACGACGCACAGCAGACTCGGCCCATGCCCATCGTTCCGGACTTTCCCGCCGCAGGTGGAGACGCCGAGGACCGTGGTGAAGGCGAAGACCACGAGGACCGTGACCGGGGGGCTGCTCGGCTGAGCGGCCCCCTGTTCCGCGATGAGATGCCGCAGGAGCCCATGCCCACCCCGCCGCCTTCGGGCGATCCGACCCCGCAGCCGCCGGTCGGACCGGAGCCGCCGCAGAAGAAGCGGGCGGGTCGGGACCTGCGCGCGGCGATAGGGGTCGGCGTCGGCCTCGGTGCGGTGATCGTCGCCTCTCTCTTCTTCGTCAAGGCCGTCTTCGTCGGTGTGATCGCGGTCGCCGTCGTCGTCGGTCTGTGGGAGCTGACCTCCCGGCTCGAGGAACGCAAGCAGATCAAGGCCCCGATCGTGCCGCTCGCGGTGGGCGGCGCGGCGATGGTCGTGGCCGGCTATGCGCGTGGGACGGAGGGTGCATGGGTCGCGATGGCGCTCACAGCGCTCGCGGTCCTGGTCTGGCGGATGACCGAGCCGCCGGAGGGCTATCTCAAGGACGTCACGGCCGGCGTCTTCGCCGCGTTCTACGTTCCCTTCCTGGCGACGTTCGTCGCACTCATGCTGGCGGCCGATGACGGCCCGGAGCGGGTGCTCACCTTCCTGCTGCTCACCGTTGTCAGCGACACCGGCGCCTACGCGGTGGGCTGGCGCTTCGGCACGCACAAGCTCGCGCCGCGCATCAGCCCGGGCAAGACCCGCGAAGGACTGCTCGGCGCCGTGTCGTTCGCGATGGCGGCGGGCGCGCTGTGCATGCAGTTCCTGATCGACGACGGCACCTGGTGGCAGGGCCTGCTGCTCGGCCTCGCGGTTGCCGTCAGCGCCACGCTCGGGGACCTGGGCGAGTCGATGATCAAGCGTGACCTGGGCATCAAGGACATGGGCACGCTGCTCCCCGGCCACGGCGGCATCATGGACCGTCTGGACTCGCTGCTGCCGACGGCACCGGTGGTGTGGCTGCTGCTGGTTGTCTTCGTGGGCCCCGGCTGAGCGGCTGCTGTTTTCTTGAGGAGGGCTCGTTGTCCACAGGGCAACGAGCCCTCTTCCTTTATCTCTGAAGGTCCGTGTCTCTGGGGGAGAGGGCTTTGGCCGGTCGAGGACGACGCCGCGGGGCACCACCGCTGAACGGGATTTTCGCGGCGGATACGCAGGTGTTCCGCTTCTACGCGGACGGCACGGTCCTGGACGTGCTCGTGCGACCCGCACCGCAGCCCACGAATGCGGCGACTCTGGCCGGTTGGCTGCGCAAGGACAACAGTCTGCCCGGCGTGCACACGGCGCGGTACGTCCTGGAGGGCGATCATGTCTCGTTCACGACGCGCGGGCACTACCGCGACGAGGAGATCACGGTCCGTGGGACATGGAGCCGCGGCGCGCTGACGCTGGGTATTGCCGGACGGGGATGGGAGATCGGGCCGCGGCGCTTCTCGCGCTTGGACCCAGCGCGCTGACGAGCCCGGCGCAAGCAGTGCCCCGGGTCGCAGTGCGGTCCTCGGCGTGCAGCCTGAGGCGGTGTGATGTCGCGGACGTAGACGGGCTTGGGTGCCCGGTGCGGTATGACGAAGCGGCTCTGCCGGCCCCAAGACTTCGGCGTGCCGCAAGCCGCGTGCGTCCTGGTCGGCCGTGGGACCAGTCTCCGGTCGGCGGATCGGACACGGTGTGATGTTCGGCTCGGCGAGCGCGAGCAGCGCCTGCCTCCTCATCCTCATGGTTCAGCCACCCAATGGAGCTCGTGAACAAGGTGGAGCCCCCGCGGTGGAGGGCGCCACCGCGTCATCCGGCACTGGTGGGCTCCCCGGCCGGCGAGAACGCCCATCCTTCTGGGCCGTCTGCGGATGCCACCCGGAGACCAGTAACGACCTCAGACGACCACCGCGGGAATCGGGGCCCGCAGGCCACCGGAATCCGTCTGCGACACTGGATGCACCATGCCCAAGCCCGGAGAACTCACTTTCGTCGCGCCCCGCGGAGCCAAGAAGCCCCCGCGGCACCTCGCCGACCTCACGCCCGCCGAGCGCAAGGACGCCGTCGCCGCGATCGGCGAGAAGCCGTTCCGCGCCAAGCAGCTGTCCCAGCACTACTTCGCCCGGTACGCCCACGACCCGGCCCAGTGGACCGACATCCCCGCGGCCGCGCGCGAGAAGCTCGCCACGGAGCTGCTGCCCGACCTGATGTCCGTCGTGCGGCACATCTCGTGCGACGACGACACGACCCGCAAGACCCTGTGGCGCCTGCACGACGGCACGCTGGTCGAATCCGTGCTGATGCGCTATCCGGACCGGGTCACCATGTGCATCTCCTCGCAGGCCGGCTGCGGGATGAACTGCCCCTTCTGCGCCACCGGGCAGGCCGGCCTCGACCGGAACCTGTCGACCGCGGAGATCGTGCACCAGATCGTCGACGGCATGCGCGCGCTGCGCGACGGCGAGGTCCCCGGAGGACCCGCCCGGCTGTCCAACATCGTCTTCATGGGCATGGGTGAACCGCTCGCCAACTACAAGCGGGTCGTCGGATCCATCCGTCGTCTCACCGACCCGGAGCCCGACGGGCTCGGTCTCTCGCAGCGGGGCATCACGGTCTCTACCGTCGGTCTCGTGCCCGCGATGCTGCGCTTCGCCGACGAGGGCTTCAAGTGCCGTCTCGCCGTGTCGCTGCACGCCCCGGACGACGAGCTGCGAGACACCCTGGTTCCCGTCAACACGCGCTGGAAGGTCCGCGAGGTCCTCGACGCCGCCTGGGAGTACGCGGAGAAGTCAGGTCGCCGTATCTCGATCGAGTACGCGCTCATCCGTGACATCAACGACCAGGCGTGGCGCGGTGATCTGCTCGGCCGGCTGCTGAAGGGCAAGCGGGTCCACGTGAACCTCATCCCGCTCAACCCGACGCCCGGCTCGAAGTGGACGGCCTCGCGCCCCGAGGACGAGAAGGCGTTCGTCGACGCGATCGCCGCCCACGGTGTACCGGTCACGGTCCGGGACACCCGTGGCCAGGAGATCGACGGGGCCTGCGGACAGCTGGCGGCGACCGAGCGCTGAGCCGGGCCGAGGCGAGAGCATGGGCGCAGTGGCCGAGCGCCGAGCCGGGCGCACGGGCCTCAGAGCCCGTCGGCCATGGCTGATACTGTGCCCTGTGCGTTCGCACAAATGAACAACAAAACATTCCGACAGGGGAGCGCACCAGAGCGCTGAGAGTGCGGCGAGGCCTTCACGGCCACGAGCCGCAGACCCTCGGACCTGATCCGGGTCATACCGGCGTAGGGAGTCAGCATCATCATGAACAGCCAACTTCGGCGTGCCGTCGGCGCCGCACTCGCGGGTGCCCTCGGCGTCTCCGTCCTCTCCGCCTGCGGTGAGAAGTCCGAGGACAAGGGCTCCGGGTCCGACCCCGTCGGCGCGTCCAAGAATGTCACCCTCGTCAGCCATGACTCGTTCGCCGCGTCGGACGCCGTGCTGAAGGAGTTCACCAAGCAGACCGGCTACACGGTCAAGGTGCTCAAGAGCGGTGACGCGGGCGCCGCGCTCAACAAGGAGATCCTCACCAAGGGTTCCCCGCAGGGCGACGTCTTCTTCGGTGTCGACAACACCCTTCTCTCCCGCGCGCTCGACAATGACCTCTTCACTCCCTACGAGGCCAAGGGCCTCGACCGGGTGACCGAAGAGGTGCAGCTCGACGCGGGCAAGCACCGCGTCACGCCCGTCGACTCCGGCGACATCTGCGTCAACTACGACAAGAAGTTCTTCGCCGACAGGAAGCTCGCGCCGCCGAAGACCTTCGCGGACCTCGCGAAGCCCGAGTACAAGAACATGCTGGTCGTGGAGAACGCCGCCACCTCCTCGCCGGGTCTCGGGTTCCTGCTCGGCAGCGTCGGCGAGTACGGCGAGTCCGGCTGGCAGGGCTACTGGAAGAAGCTCAAGAACAACGGCGTCAAGGTCGTCGACGGCTGGGAGCAGGCGTACAACGAGGAGTTCTCCGGCTCCGCCGGCGGCAAGAAGGCCAAGGCGGACCGTCCGCTCGTCGTCTCGTACGCCTCCAGCCCTCCGGTCGAGGTGCTCTACTCCGATCCGCAGCCGGCCGAGGCGCCCACCGGTGTCGCGACGGGCACCTGTTTCCGCCAGATCGAATTCGCCGGTCTGCTCAAGGGCGCGAAGAACGAGGCGGGCGGCAAGGCGCTGCTGGACTTCCTGATCAGCAAGAAGTTCCAGGAGGACATGCCGCTCAACATGTTCGTGAACCCGGTGGTCGAGGACGCGAAGCTGCCGGAGCTGTTCACGAAGCACGGAGCGGTCGTCGAGCAGCCCGAGACCGTCGCCGCGGACACCATCGCGAAGAACCGTGAGCAGTGGGTCCGGTCGTGGTCCTCGCTCGTCCTGAAGTAGGGAAGTCCCTGCGCGGGAACGCGGCGCGGCTCGGCCTCATGGCCGTGCCCGTCGCCTTCTTCGCCGTCTTCTTCGCCTACCCCGTCACCGCGATCGTCGGCCGCGGACTCCACATCGACGGGGTGTGGCAGTTCGGACGCTTCGCGGAGGTGCTCGGGCGCCCGGACATCCGGGACGTGCTGTGGTTCACCACCTGGCAGGCGCTCGCCTCCACCGCGCTGACCCTGCTGATCGCGCTGCCCGGTGCGTATGTCTTCGCCCGCCTCGAGTTCCCCGGCAAACGGCTGTTGCGTGCGGCGGTCACCGTGCCGTTCGTGCTGCCGACGGTCGTCGTCGGCACGGCGTTCCTGGCGCTGCTGGGGCGCGGTGGGCTCCTCGACGAGATGTGGGGCGTCCGGCTCGACACCACCGTGTGGGCGATCCTGCTCGCGCACGTCTTCTTCAACTACGCCGTCGTCGTACGCACCGTCGGCGGCCTGTGGTCCCAGCTCGACCCCCGCCAGGAGGAGGCGGCCCGGGTGCTGGGTGCGGGGCGCCTCGCCGCCTGGCGACGGGTGACCCTGCCCGCGCTGACACCCTCGCTGGCCGCCGCCGCACTGATGGTCTTCCTCTTCACGTTCACCTCCTTCGGTGTCGTGCAGATCCTCGGCGGCCCCACGTTCTCCACCCTCGAGGTGGAGATCTACCGGCAGACCGCCGAGTTCCTGGATCTGCCGACCGCGGCCGTGCTGACCCTGCTGCAGTTCGCGGCGGTCGGTGCGGTCCTCGCCGTGCACGCCTGGACCGTCAGGCGCCGCGAGAGTTCCTTGCGGCTCGTCGACCCTGCCCGGACCGCGCGCCCGCCGCGCGGAGCGGTGCAGTGGGCGATGCTCTGTGCCGTGCTGGCCACCGTCGTCGTACTGCTGCTCACTCCGCTCGCCGTGCTCGTCGAGCGCTCCTTCGACACTCCTGGCGGGTACGGCTTCGCCTACTACCGTCAACTGGGCACCGTGGACGCGTCCGGAGGCGCGTTCCTGGTGCCGCCCATCGACGCCGTGTGGAACTCCCTCAGGTACGCGCTTGCCGCCACCGCGATCTCGGTCGCCGTCGGTGGCCTCGCCGCGGCAGCGCTCACCCGGAAGGCAGGCAGGCTGGTACGCGGCTTCGACGCCCTGTTGATGCTTCCGCTCGGCGTCTCCGCCGTGACCGTGGGCTTCGGCTTCCTGATCGCTCTCGACGAGCCACCGCTCGACCTGCGGGCGTCGTGGATCCTGGTGCCCCTCGCCCAGGCACTGGTCGGTGTGCCGTTCGTCGTGCGGACGATGCTGCCGGTGTTGCGGGCCGTGGACGAACGGCTCCGGGAGGCGGCCGCCGTACTGGGCGCGTCACCGCTGCGGGCGTGGCGCGAGGTCGATCTGCCGTTCGTGCGCAGGGCGGTGATGGTGGCGGCGGGCTTCGCGTTCGCCGTGTCCCTGGGCGAGTTCGGCGCGACCGTGTTCATCGCCCGGCCCGACAACCCGACCCTGCCGGTCGCCGTCGCTCGGCTGCTCGGTCGCCCGGGTGAGCTCAACTACGGGCAGGCGATGGCGCTGAGCACGATCCTGATGGTGGTGTGCGCGGCGGCGCTGCTCCTGCTCGAACGCATCCGCACCGACACCACGCCCGAGGAGTTCTGATGGCGCTGCTGGAACTGGAGGGCGTGACCGTACGGTTCGGGCCGCGGACGGCGCTCGGCGCGGTGGACCTCCAGGTGTCGGAGCACGAGATCGTTTGCCTGCTGGGACCGAGCGGCAGCGGCAAGTCCACGCTGCTGCGTGTGGTCGCCGGCCTCCAGGACGCCGACGCGGGGCGGGTGCTGCTCGACGGAGCCGACCAGGTGGGCGTGCCCGTGCACCGGCGCGGGGTGGGGCTGATGTTCCAGGACCACCAGCTCTTCCCGCAACGGGACGTCGGCGGCAATGTCGCCTTCGGGCTGCGGATGCACGGCGCGGGACGCAGCGAACAGACGCGCCGGGTCGACGAGTTGCTCCGGCTCGTGGGGCTCCCGGCGGCGCAGAGACGGTCCGTCGCAGCCCTGTCCGGCGGCGAGCAGCAGCGCGTCGCCCTCGCCAGGGCGCTGGCGCCGGAGCCGAGGCTGCTGATGCTCGACGAGCCGCTCGGCCAGCTGGACCGAGGGCTGCGCGAACGGCTCGTCGTCGAACTGCGCGGCCTGTTCGGCCGGTTGGGCACGACGGTGCTCGCCGTCACCCACGACCAGGGCGAGGCGTTCGCGCTCGCCGACCGCGTCGTGGTGATGCGGGACGGGCGGATCGCGCAGGCGGGCACGCCGCTGGAGGTCTGGCAGCGGCCCGCCTCCGAATTCGTCGCCCGCTTCCTCGGCTTCGACAACGTGGTACCCGCGACGGTCGGTGATGCGGCCGCGGACACGGTGTGGGGGAAGGTTCCCGTGCGGGACGGCTCGCCGCGGGGCGAGCGCACCGTGCTCGTACGGCCCGACGGGGTGCGGCTGACCGATCCGTCGGAAGGGCTGCGCTGCACGGTCGAGTCCCGCACTTTCCGGGGCAGCCATGTCGCCGTACGGCTTCGGCCCGCGGACGGCCCCTCCCTGGAAGCCGAGTGCTCCCTGCGGGAGGCGCCGGAGGAAGGCGCGGCGGTGGGCGTGGTGTTCGTTGCGGACGAGGTCGTGGTCCTGGACGCGGACGCACCCTAGAGGTCCCCCGGACGTACTTTCGGCGTCGCACCTATTGCACAGCACGGCTGCATCAGCCTCGCCGCCAGGTGTCGCTGTTGAGCACGCGGGAAAGGTACGCCTCTCAGGAAGCGTTCTCGGCCTGCGTGGGAGGCCCCGGCGAGGTCCGTCGTGTCGCCGGCCGGCGCGGATCTGCGCTCACGATCCGTCAGGCCGGGGCATGCCGGGCAGGTTGCGACTGCTCAGAGCGTGTTCGCGAGCAGTCGCCGCAGGGCTTCCGGAGCCTCTTCGACGGAGTCGACGAGTGCGATGCGCGACTCCATCGGCCGACCGCGTGCCAGTGACCGGAGCAGCGGCCAGGCAGGCAGGTGGTCGGTCCAGTGGGACCGGTTCACGAGCACCATGGGGGTCGGCTCGCCGCGGGACTCGTAGTAGTTCGGAGTCGCGTTGTCGAAGATCTCCTGGAGCGTGCCCGCCGCGCCGGGCAGGAAGATCACACCGGCGTTGGAACGGGCGAGCAGGCCGTCCTCGCGGGTGGCGTTGGCGAAGTACTTGGCGATGTGGCACGCGAAGGCGTTCGGCGGCTCGTGGCCGTAGAACCAGGTCGGGATCCCGACCGAGTCCCCACCCCGCGGCCAGCGGTGGCGGACGTCGAGCGCGGCCTGCGCCCAGTCGGAGACCGACGGAAGGAACGACGGCGCCTTGGCGAGCAGCAGAAGCGCGTCGTCCAGCATCTCGTCGGGGTGCGGCGCAGCGTATGCCCCCAGGTTGGCGGCCTCCATGGCACCCGGGCCACCTCCGGTCGCGACGGTGAACCCGGCACGGGACAGCTCCCTGCCGAGCCGCGCCGCACCGGCGTACGCGTCGGTGCCACGGCCCATCGCATGGCCGCCCATGACGCCCACGACCCGCTCGCCGACGAGGAGTTCGTCGAGCGCGTCGGAGATCGAGTCGTCGTGGACGGCGCGGAGCATCGAGGCATAGATGTCGCCGTCGGCCTTCGTGCGCTGGAACCACTCGTACGCGAGGGCGTCGGGGGTCGCCTCGTAGCCGCCGTCGGCGAGGTGGGCGAAGAGTTCCTCGGGGGAGTAGAGCCGCCCTCGGTACGGGTCGAAGGGCAGGTCGGGCACGGGCGGGAAGACGAGCGCCCCCTCGGCGCGGACCTTGGCGGCGGCGTCGGGCCCCATCGGGCACCCCAGGAACACGGCGCCGGTCGTGTCGACACGCAGCAACTCGGCGGTGCGGTGGGTGAGGTCGACGGACTGCAGGCGACATCCGACGAGTGAGCCGCGGGCGACGACGTGGTCGAACTCTTCGAGGGACTCGATCTCGCGGTCGTGCGGGGTGGCCGTCATGCGCCCACGATAGGCGGGGGCGGGCCCGGTCGTCCCCGCACCCCGTACCTTCCTGAAACCGGGGCTCCGCCCCGGAACCCCCATCCCCGGCTGTGGTGGACACCCAGGGCCCTGTTTCTCCACGCGGCGGCCGCCGTCTCGGGCCCGGCAGGGCTCTCGGCGGCGCACGTGAGCCGGAGTGCGCCCCGAGGAGGTGCGTTCCGTGACCGTCACCGAGCGGATCGGTGCGACGACGGTGTACGCCAACGGCCCGCGGCCGGGGTGAGCCAATCTGAACACGGCGCTACAGGAGGTTCAGCCGCATCGGCTGTGGGACCCGGGCTCACCGGCCGCCGGACGCCGGACGCAGCAGCGTGGCGGTGCGGGTGTACGCGCCGAACGCGGAGAGGTCCGCCTTCAGTGCCTCGGCGTCGGGGGTCGTGGAGGTCACGGGTACGGGCTCGCCCTCTTCGGTGGGGGGTACGGACAAAACCGTAGCCGGATCCGCGACTGTGACTGCCCGGCACGGCACTTCCGCCGCGGCTCGGCGCCGACGACTCCACGCCGGCGACTCCCCGGCGACCGGGTCAGGACAGTGGTGTTCCGTGCGGATCAACCCGCGCTGGGCGTCCCCGGGACCCGCTGCGGAGGATCGTTGCCGTCGGGCCCGATGAGCGCGGCGATGTCCTCGGCCGTCCAGTGGCCGGCCGCGCCCGGACATGCGGACAGGTAGGCGGCGATGTCGGCGGCGCACCGGGCTCCGGACTCCCGGAGTCCTGTGGCCACGTGTCGCACATAAGCGGCGGAGGGCTTCCGAAGCGTCACGTCGGCCATGCCCCAGGCCGCTGTCACCGTGAGGACGGGCACGCCGTGGAGCGTGCCCGGGCACACCAGCGTCTCGTAGCGGCCCGTGCCGAACTCGCAGCGTCCGAGGGCCAGTGCTTCGCTCAGATCGAGGTCGGCGCCGGGCTCCCCGTACATCTCCTGGGCCGCGATGTCGGAGAACTGCTCCGCCGTGACCAGATGCGCCCGCGCCCAGGCCGGCCCGTCGACCGAAGGGTCGTAGAACCCTCGCCCGCCCGTCCACACCGCCGACTCCGTCGCGAAGTACACGGTCCCGGGCAGTGTCACGGGCAGTGAGCGCACAGGCGCGGTGCTGTCTCGGCATCCCGGATACGTACGCGCGCCTTGCGGTGGCCGACCGCCCGCGAGGTAGCAGAGCAAGCGGACACTGTGCATGTTGGAGCCGTAGGACGCGTACCAGACGTGCTCCAGTGCAGGGGGGCGGTGAGGCCCTGGACTCAGTGCGTGACGCGGTGCCACGGCATCAACGCGCGGGCGGCCCGGGCGCGCCCACGGTCGATCGTGCGGTACCACCTGACCCTTGCCCACCTGTTCCGACGCCTCACAAGACCGGCTGACGTACTCCCTCACCCTAGGCCGCACGGGCCGACACCGCTCACGTCCAACGCCGTCAGCAAACGCCGTCCGCCCCTGCACCTGATGCGCCCTGGTGCCGCGGCGGGAAGACGGCGCCCCGGCGCAGAGGGCGTGGCGCGGTCCGTTCGGTCCTTGCCGCTCGGCAGTCCCCGCGCCGCGGCCGGGCGCGAAAGGGCGCGCGTTGCACCTTCAGCGGGCGAGCGGGGTTGCTGCCAGGGCGCCCACGGTCAGGGTGAGGGGGGTGAACACCATGACGAGGACCGCCGCGCGCAGGGCCGCCGCGTTGCGGAGGGTCGTCGCGGGAGCGCCCAGCTCGAGGAGGGCCGTCGTCGCTTCCGAGCGGGCCTGCTTCCCCTCCAGCGCCGCCGTCGCCAGCGTCGCCGTCGTGCAGGCGACGATCAGGGTCGCGCCCAGCGCCGTCATCGGGCCCCACGGCCGAGGGGCGGAGTCGTACGCCGCCGTGGCGGCCAGCGCGCCGGAGGCCACGGCGCAGACCACACCCAGCGGGCGGCCGATGCGCCGGGACTCCTCCATGAGGATGCGGCCGGCCAGCAGACGCGTCGCGCCGGGGTGGGTGGACTGGAGCAGGCGACCGCTCAGGTGTGTGACGGCGGGGCCGGCGAGCCAGAGGCCCACCGCCGTGAGGATCCAGCCCCCGAGCACCCCGGTCGGGTGACCGGCCGCGGGCGCGCCGCTCGCGTACGTCTCGGCGGCCAGGCCGACCGCGATGAGCGCGACGCCCCACGGGAGCCCTGCGGGGGCGCCGGCCGGTTCCTCGGTGTCGGGCTGCGCGGGCCGGGGGCGGGGCCGCAGTACCAGCGCGGCCGACGTGGTCGCTGCGAGCGGGACGAGGGCCAGCAGGGTGAGCGCGCCGGCCGGCGGCAATGGCTGCCCCGCGTCGAGGAGTTCCGCCGCCGCGCCGTCGAACGGCAGCCCCGACAGGTCGCCCCGGAGATGGAGGAAGACCAGCAGCGCGAACATGCTGCCGAGGGTGCAGGAGAGCGCGGTGGACGCCGCGGCGAGGGCGGCCAGGCGGACGGGGCCGAGGCCGACCGAGGCGAGGCCGGGCCGCGGCCGGGTGCCGGGGTCCGTACGGGCAACGGCGACCGCGAGGTACACCGTCGCGGCGAGCGGGATCGCGCACCACAGCAGGCGCTGCACGGATGCCGGGTCGTCGGGATGCGACAGCGCGTATGTCAGCGTCCACAGCAGCAGGAAGCCGACCCCCGCTGCCGCTGCCGCGACCATCAGCCGGCGCAGCAGTACCAGCGGGTGCGCGCCACGGGCTAGACGGAGAGCGAGCACGCGGCCCGGCCTTCCGCGTCGGGGATCGCCGTGGACCCCACGCGCCGCCCGTCGGCGATCGTGATCGTGCGGTCCGCGACCGCCGCGATGTCCATGTCGTGCGTGGCGAGCACCATGGTGATGCGGTGCGACCGGACGGCGGCTGTCACCGTGCGCAGCACGTGGGCCCGGTCCGTGCTGTGCAGCGAAGCTGTCGGCTCGTCGGCGAAGAGCACGGACGGCGTGGTGACCAGCGACCGGGCGACGGCGACACGCTGCTGCTCGGCGCGGAGCAGCGCGTACGGCCGCTTGTTCGCGCAGGCGCCGATGTCGAGGCGTTCCATCCACTCCATCGCCGTGGTCTTCGCGGCCCGCCGCGAGACGCCGCTGAGCAGCAGTGGCAGTGCCGCGTTCTCCCATGCCTTCAGTTCCGGCAGCAGTGTCGGCGCGGGGCCGATCCAGCCGAACCTGTCGCGCCGCAGCCGCTCCCGCAGCGCGGGAGGCATGGTGTGCACGGGGGAGCTGTTGAACCACACCTCGCCCTGCTGGGCGACGAGCCGGCCGGACAGGCAGTGCAGGAGCGTGGTCTTGCCGCTGCCGCGTGCACCGAGCACGGCGAGGATCTCGCCCTCCCGTACGCCCAGCGACACGCCCACGAGGGCCGGGGAGCCTTGGTGGGCGTGGTGCAGGGAGCGAGCCCAGATCACATCGTTGTCGGGCGGGGCCACCATGACGTACACCTCGGTTCTGATCAGATTTCCGGCCCCCCGTACGGGGGAACGAAGACAGGGCCGATCCGTCACTGGGCACGCTAGGGAGTCACTGCCGGGGTACCGGGAAGCACGCGGCCCGGGCACCGTCCATCTCACTCGGATGGAGGTACCCGGGCCGCGTGCCGCTTGTGATCAATACGCCTAGAGCTTCGTCCAGGCCTCCGTCAGCACCGTACGCAGGATCTGCTCGATCTCGTCGAAGGTCGACTGGTCGGCGATCAGCGGGGGCGCCAGCTGGACGACCGGGTCGCCGCGGTCGTCGGCCCGGCAGTACAGACCGTTCTCGTACAGGGCCTTGGAGAGGAAGCCGTACAGGACGCGCTCGGTCTCCTCGTCCGTGAAGCTCTCCTTGGTGGCCTTGTCCTTCACCAGCTCGATGCCGTAGAAGAAGCCGTTTCCGCGGACGTCGCCGACGATCGGCAGGTCGTGCAGCTTCTGCAGCGTGGACAGGAAGTTGCCCTCGTTGTCCAGGACGTGCTGGTTGAGGTTCTCGCGGTCGAAGATGTCGAGGTTGGCGAGGCCGACGGCCGCGGAGACCGGGTGGCCGCCGAAGGTGTAGCCGTGCAGGAAGGTGTTGTCGCCCTTGTAGAACGGCTCGGCGATGCGGTCGGAGACGATGCACGCACCGATCGGGGAGTAGCCCGAGGTCATGCCCTTGGCGCAGGTGATCATGTCCGGGACGTAGCCGAACTTGTCGCAGGCGAACATCGTGCCGAGGCGGCCGAAGGCGCAGATGACCTCGTCGGAGACGAGCAGCACGTCGTACTGGTCGCAGATCTCGCGGACCCGCTGGAAGTACCCGGGCGGCGGCGGGAAGCAGCCACCGGCGTTCTGCACCGGCTCGAGGAAGACGGCCGCGACGGTCTCGGGGCCCTCGAAGAGGATCTGCTGCTCGATCTGGTCGGCGGCCCAGCGGCCGAAGGCCTCGGGGTCGTCGCCGTGGATCGGGGCGCGGTAGATGTTGGTGTTCGGCACCTTGTGCGCGCCGGGGACCAGCGGCTCGAAGGGTGCCTTGAGGGCCGGCAGGCCGGTGATGGACAGGGCGCCCTGAGGGGTGCCGTGGTACGCGACCGCGCGGGAGATGACCTTGTACTTGGTCGGCTTGCCCTGCAGCTTGAAGTACTGCTTGGCGAGCTTCCAGGCGGTCTCGACCGCCTCACCGCCGCCCGTGGTGAAGAAGACCTTGTTGAGGTCGCCCGGCGCGTGGCCGGCGAGGCGCTCGGCCAGTTCCACGGCCTTGGGGTGGGCGTAGGACCACACGGGGAAGAACGCGAGCTCCTGCGCCTGCTTGTAGGCGGTCTCCGCGAGCTCGTGCCGGCCGTGGCCCGCGTTGACCACGAAGAGGCCTGCGAGGCCGTCCAGGTAGCGCTTGCCCTTGTCGTCGTAGATGTAGGTGCCCTCGCCACGCACGATGGTGGGCACGGGTGCGTGCTCGTACGACGACATGCGGGTGAAGTGCATCCACAGGTGGTCGTAGGCGGTCTTGGAGAGGTCCTTGCTCACGGCTATCGGGTTCCCCACATATAGGTCTGCTTCTTGAGCTTGAGGTAGACGAAGCTCTCGGTGGAGCGCACGCCGGGGAGCGCACGGATCCGCTTGTTGATCACTTCGAGCAGGTGGTCGTCGTCCTCGCAGACGATCTCGACCATCAGGTCGAAGGAGCCCGCGGTCATCACCACGTACTCGCATTCGGCCATGGCCGTCAGTGCGTCCGCCACGGGATCGAGGTCGCCCTCGACGCTGATGCCGACCATCGCCTGGCGCCGCAGACCCACGGTGAGCGGGTCCGTGACGGCGACGATCTGCATCACGCCTTGGTCGAGCAGCTTCTGGACGCGCTGCCGCACGGCCGCTTCGGAAAGGCCCACGGCCTTGCCTATGGCGGCGTAAGGACGGCGGCCGTCCTCCTGGAGCTGTTCGATGATCGCGAGAGAGACGGTGTCGATCGTCGGGGTCGACGAACCGGCACCGGTCACGTTCCTGGAGTCTGCGTTACGACTGGCCACGAGCTCACTGTGCACTGCTACTCGTCTGTCTGGCAAGCCCTGGGCGATGAAATTCGTTGTTCAGGGGCTTAAATCTCACTGAATCCGAAGTTGCGGAGAGCCGGGCCTGTTGAAAACGTCCGTGAAGAGATTAGGGTGGGGTGTCTCACCCATCGGACACGACAGGAGGGGTGGCAACAGTGACCACCGAGCTGCGTCGACTTCGCAACTACATCAACGGGGAGTTCAAGGACGCCGCCGACGGCCGGACGATCGATATCGTCAATCCCGCCACCGGCGAGGTGTACGCCACGTCGCCGCTCTCCGGCCAGGCCGACGTCGACGCCGCCATGGATGCTGCCGCGGCCGCCTTCCCCGCCTGGCGCGACACCACGCCGGCCGAGCGCCAGAAGGTGCTCCTCAAGATCGCCGACGCCTTCGAGGAGCGGGCGGAGGAGCTGATCGCCGCCGAGTCGGAGAACACGGGCAAGCCGCTCGGGCTGACCCGCACGGAAGAGATCCCGCCGATGGTGGATCAGATCCGCTTCTTCGCGGGCGCGGCGCGCATGCTCGAGGGCCGCTCCGCGGGCGAGTACATGGAGGGCATGACCTCCATCATCCGCCGCGAGCCGGTCGGTGTCTGCGCGCAGGTCGCGCCGTGGAACTACCCGATGATGATGGCCGTCTGGAAGTTCGCGCCGGCGCTGGCCGCGGGCAACACCGTCGTGCTGAAGCCGTCGGACACCACGCCGGCGTCGACCGTCCTTATGGCCGAGATCATCGGCGCGATCGTCCCCAAGGGCGTCTTCAACGTGGTCTGCGGCGATCGAGAGACCGGGCGCGCGATGGTCGAGCACCCGACCCCCGCGATGGCGTCCATCACCGGCTCGGTACGCGCCGGCATGCAGGTCGCCGCCTCCGCGGCGAAGGATGTCAAGCGCGTCCACCTGGAGCTCGGCGGCAAGGCGCCGGTCGTGGTCTTCGACGACACCGACATCGACAAGGCCGTCGAGGACATCTCGGTGGCGGGCTTCTTCAACGCCGGTCAGGACTGTACGGCGGCAACGCGCGTGCTCGTTCACGAGTCGATCCACGACGAGTTCGTCTCCGCGCTCGCCAAGGCGGCCGCGGAGACCAAGACCGGTGCCCCGGACGACGAGGACGTGCTCTACGGCCCGCTCAACAACGCCAACCAGCTGCAGCAGGTCACCGGCTTCATCGACCGGCTCCCGGCGCACGCCAAGGTCGAGGCGGGCGGTCACCGCGTCGGCGACAAGGGTTACTTCTACGCCCCGACCGTCGTCTCCGGCCTGAAGCAGGACGACGAGATCATCCAGAACGAGGTCTTCGGCCCGGTCATCACCGTCCAGTCCTTCTCTGACGAGGCGCAGGCCCTCGAGTGGGCGAACGGCGTCGAGTACGCCCTGGCGTCCTCGGTGTGGACGAAGGACCACGGCCGCGCGATGCGGATGTCCAAGTCGCTGGACTTCGGCTGCGTGTGGATCAACACCCACATCCCGCTGGTCGCGGAAATGCCGCACGGCGGCTTCAAGAAGTCGGGTTACGGCAAGGACCTGTCGTCGTACGGCTTCGACGACTACACGCGGATCAAGCACGTCATGACGTCGCTCGACGGCTGACCCCGCCCGTAGGCGAACACGACAGCGCGCCCGGTGCACCTGTGCACCGGGCGCGCTGTCGTGTCGGGGGTTACGGGCCGGCGAACCGGTCGGGTCGAAGGCGACCCGAGCGGCAATGGGATTTGAACATGTTCAGAACTGGCGTAGGCTGCCCGCATGAGCGAGCGAGCAGCCTTGCTGCGGGGGATACGTGTCTGGTTGGCCTTCTTCGTCGTGTGCCTGGTCCTCAGTGGAGCGACCGCGTTCCCCCTGGTGACCGAACTGCACCTGCTGGATGAGCTGTTGACGTCCCCGGCGTCGCCCCTTCCCGAGCACATGCCCGCGCTCGTGGAGTGGATCGAGCGTGTACGGGAAGGACTCGACGCCACCGACGAGAAGTACCCGTTCGTGCTCTACGGCACGGACTGGCTCGCCTTCGCCCACCTGGTGATCGCCGTTGCCTTCTACGGCCCCTACCGCGACCCGGTGCGCAACATCTGGGTCGTCGAGTTCGGCATGATCGCCTGTGCCGGGATCATTCCGCTCGCCCTGATCTGCGGACCGATCCGCGGCATCCCGTTCTGGTGGTCGGTCATCGACATGTCCTTCGGTGTCTTCGGCGTGATCCCGCTGTATCTCGTCCGCCGCAGGATCAAGCAACTGGAGGCACTGACGGCGCCGGTCAGCCACGGCGGCGCGGCAGCATGAGGGCCGCGGCCGTGGTGGCCGCCAGCATCACCGCCGCGACGCACAAGGCGACCCGCAGACCCGCCAGGAACTCACCCCGGTCCGCGACCAGAGCCCCGAAGACGGCCACGGCGAGCGCGCCTCCCGTCTGCCGGAAGGAGTTCAGGATCCCTGCGGCCAGTCCGGCCCGGTCCGCGGCGATGTCGTTCAGCAGGACGGCGGTCAGGGAAGGCACGACAAGACCCATGCCGAAGCCGGCCGGGATGAGCAGCGCCGCGATCACGGGTCCGCTGGTCCCCTCGTCCATCCAGAGCAGGCCGAACATCGCCAGCGCGCAGATTACTTGTCCCACGGCGATCGGCATCCGCGGCCCGAAACGTGCCGCGGCCCTGGCCGAGGCCAGGTTCGCTCCGGCGATCACGGCCATCATGGGTAGGAACATCAGCCCCGCGGCCATGACGGACAGGTGCAGAACGTCCTGGAAGAACAGGCTCAGTACGAACACCAGCCCGTA
Source organism: Streptomyces sp. NPDC096176 (assembly GCF_044763255.1). NCBI lineage: Bacteria > Bacillati > Actinomycetota > Actinomycetes > Kitasatosporales > Streptomycetaceae > Streptomyces > Streptomyces sp. NPDC096176. Next base: position 103,517 of record NZ_JBIWFV010000013.1, read on the forward strand.
GAACGCGGCGTTGACGACGAAGCCGATCGCGACCGAAAGCGTCACCGTGCGCGAACGGAAGAGATCGAGCGGGACCATCGGCGCGGTGGCTCGTGCCTCGATCATGATGAACGCGGCCGCCGCCACCGCCGCGAGCCCCAGGCAGCCCAGCACCAGGGGCTCGCCGAAGCCGTTCTCACCTCCGTGGATCACCGCGAACGTGAGCGCCGCGAGGGCGACGATCGCCGCGAGCTGACCGTACGGATCGAGCGGCGTGGCACGGCGCGGCGAGCGCTCCGTCCGGGTCAAGACCGCGAGGGTGGCGATGCCGACGGGCAGATTGACGACGAAGATCGCCCGCCAGCTCAGGGTGCTGGACAGCACCCCGCCGACCACCGGGCCGGCGGCCACCGCGACGGCTCCGCCAACGGTCCACAGCGCGATGGCCCGTGCCCGTTCGGCCACGTCCGGGAAGGCCTGCCGGACGAGGGCAAGTGAGGAAGGCAGCATGATCGCCGCCGCGCTCCCCTGGATCAGGCGGCCGGCGACCAGCTCGCCCAGACCCGGCGCCAGTGCGCAGGCCGCCGAGGCGACCGTGAAGACCGCGACGCCCGCGCCGAACGCGCGGCTCGCCCCGATGCGGTCGGAGAGCGTGCCCGCGGAGGGCAGGAGTGCGGCGAACATCAACGTGTAGGCGTCCACGATCCATTGCAGGCCCGCCGTGCTGCCGCCGAAGGTCCGCCCGATCCCGGGCAGCGCCACGTTCATCGCCATGGCGTCGAGGTTGAGCAGAAAGATGCCCATGAACGAGGTCGCCAGGATCAGCTTCGGTGCGGCCGGGCGTGGCCGGGCGTCCTGTGGCGTGCGGGCTGGTGCGAGACGGGTCATCCGTCCAGGCTGGTGATGCCCGCGGGGGCGGGGCAGACCGTGGTCTTCCGGGGTGCGCCACAGGGGGGTGTGGCAGGGCCAGGCTCCGGGCCCGAACCGGTGATCACACGCTGGCATACTCGCGCCATGACCGAGTTCGGGAAGTTTCTGCGGGCTCGCCGTGGCGACGTACGCCCGGCAGACGTCGGGTTGCCCGCCAGAACCGGCACGCGCCGTACGCCGGGTCTGCGCCGGGAGGAGCTGGCGGCGCTGGCCGGTGTGAGCATCGACTACTACGTACGTCTGGAACGCGGCAAGGAGACCCGTCCGAGCCCCTCCGTGGTCGATGCGCTGGCCGACGCGCTCCGCCTCGACGAGGAGGCGCGCGGTTTCCTGCGCGAGCTGGCGGCTCGGGCGGCGCGGCGTGCGCCTGAGCCCCGCCCCCTGCCGTCGCGGCGGGTCCGTCCGACCGTCACGCAGCTTCTGGAGACGCTCCGGCCCAACCCGGCGTACGTCGTGAGCCGCACCAACGACCTGCTGGCTGCCAATCCCGGCGGGCTGCGGCTGCTCCACGGCATCGCCGACTGGCCGGAGCGGCAGCGGAACACCGTTCGGTACACGTTCCTGCATCCGGCTGCCCGCGAGCTGTGGGTGGACTGGGAACAGAAGGCCAAGGGGTGCGTCGCCCAATTGCGGGCGATCGCCGGCACCGATCCGGATGCCCCGGATCTCGCCTCACTCGTAGGTGAATTGATTGTCAAGAGCCCCGACTTCAACCGGCTCTGGGAGCGGTACGAGGTGCGCACGATCGGCGACGGCGAGAAGACGCTCCGGCACCCGGAGGTCGGCACGATGACGCTCACGCACGAGGGTCTGTCCCTGAACCGCGCACAAGGCCAGCGCCTCATCGTCTACATGGCGCCGCCCGGCAGCCCGGACCACGACGCGATGACGCTCCTCGACCTCGCCGCCTCCGGTTCGTCCGCCGGTTCCGGTGAGACGGCGCCCGTCCCACCCTCCCGGGAACAGGGTTAGTCGCGGCCGCCCTTCGAAGAGCGCGAGTCGTCCAGCACGACCCTCAGCGCGTCGACCCGGTTCGTGGTGATCGAGTCGACGCCGCAGCCGATCAGGCGCCGCATCGTACGCCGGGTGTCGGCCGTCCAGACGGAGACGAGCAGACCGTCCCGGTGCACACGGTCCGCCAACTCCCGCCCGACCAAGCCGAATCGGTAGTTCAGCCAGCGCGGCTTCACGGCGTCCAGCAGTGCCGGGCGCGGTGGGGCGAGCGTCGTCCACGTCATCGCGATCTCCGCCGACGCGTTCACGGCCCGCACCGCGAGCATCGTCGCGGGGCCGGCGCAGTAGTACACCCGCTCGCCGGCGCCGCAGTCGTGGACCGTGTCCACCACGGTCCGCACGGCCGCGGGCGTGGCCCCGGGCAGGTCGATCATCAACCGGTGGTCCCCGACCGCGTCCAGCGCCTCGCGCAAGGTCGGCACACCGCCGTGCGTGAGGTCCTCCAACTCGGCCCCGGTGCACCGCGCCACCGGCCGGTCGTGCCCCCACAGCCGCTTCAGCGTCGCGTCGTGCAGCAGGACGGGCACACCGTCGGTGGTCAGCCGTACGTCGATCTCGACCGCTTCCGCGCCTCGCTCGACGGCCGAACGCAGCGACGGCAGTGTGTTCTCACGAAACCTGTACGGGTCGCCGCGATGGGCGACCACCGTCACCGGGCGCACGTCAGCGGGCGAGCCACTCGGCGGTGTACGTGTCGATCTCCGAGGCGATCCGGGCCTTGCCGGCCGGGTCGAGGAACGACGCCTCCACCGCGTTCTTCGCGAGATCGGCGAGGCCGCGCTCGTCGAGGTCCAGCAGCCGGGCGGCGACCGCGTACTCGGTGTTGAGGTCGGTGCCGAACATGGGCGGATCGTCGCTGTTGACGGTCACCAGCACACCGGCGGAGACCATCTCCTTGATCGGGTGCCGGTCGAGATCGGTGACGGCACGGGTGGCGATGTTGGAGGTGGGGCACACCTCGAGCGGGATCCGGCGCTCCGCCAGGTGCGCCAGCAGCTCCGGGTCCTGCGTCGAGCTGGTGCCGTGGCCGATGCGCTCGGCACGCAGGTCGTTCAGGGCGTCCCAGATCGTCTGCGGTCCGGTCGTCTCGCCCGCGTGCGGCACCGAGTGGAGGCCGGCCGCGATCGCGCGGTCGAAGTACGGCTTGAACTGCGGGCGCGGGACGCCGATCTCGGGGCCGCCGAGCCCGAAGGAGACCAGGCCCTCCGGGTGCAGGTCGACCGCGAGCCTCGCGGTCTCCGCCGCAGCCTCGAGCCCGGCCTCGCCGGGAATGTCGAAGCACCAGCGCAGCACCACCCCGAGCTCTGCCTCCGCCGCTGTGCGCGCGTCCTCGATGGCGGCCATGAAGGCCTTCTCCTCGATGCCGCGGCGGGTGGAGCTGAACGGCGTGATGGTCAACTCCGCGTAGCGGATGTTCTGCCGGGCCATGTCGCGGGCGACCTCGAAGGTGAGCAGCCGCACGTCCTCCGGAGTGCGGATCAGATCCACGACCGAGAGATAGACCTCGACGAAGTGCGCGAAGTCGGTGAAGGTGAAGTAGTCGGCGAGCGCCTCGGGGTCGGTCGGGACCTTCGAGTCAGGGTGATTCGCCGCCAGTTCGGCGACGATCCGGGGGGAGGCAGAGCCGACATGGTGCACATGCAACTCAGCTTTGGGCAGCCCTGCGATGAAGGGGTGCAGATCGGTCATCGATTCCTCCAAGTGCCACGGGCCGCTCCAGCTCACGGGCAGGGTCCTGCTCGTCGGCCGGGGGTCCTGCTCCTGGATCATCGTAGGCGGCCCGTCGGGGCCGGAAACCAAGGCCGTAACATAGCCGCACCACCGATGGGGGAGATCCATGTCTGACAATCAGGCCCAGCCGCCCGGCGGGCCGCAGCCGAACGATCCGTGGGCCCCGCCGGAGAGCAGCTCCGCACCGGGCAGGGTGCCCCTGGACAAGCCGGCGTCCACCCCGCCGCCGGGCGTGCACGACCAGCCGACGGTCATCGGGATGCCCGGCGCGGTCCCCGGGGACACCGGGTCCGTCCCGCCGCCTCCGGTCGCGCCCGGCGGACCGGCCCCCGCCCAGCCCGTCGCCGGAGCCTACGGCTACCCGGCCGCCCCGAGCCTGCCGCAGCCGCCGGCTGCCGGCACCGCCGGCTTCGGCGCCCCCGACCCGTACGGCGCCGGATACCCGGGCTACCCGGGATACGGCCAGGCCGGCTGGCAGCAGACCCCGGCCAACGGCATGGGCATCACGGCGATGGTGCTCGGCATCCTCTCCGTCTGTCTGTTCTGCCTCTACGGTGTCGTGGGCATCGTCCTCGGCATCCTGGCGCTGATCTTCGGCATCCTCGGCCGCAAGCGCGCCCAGCGCGGCGAGGCGACCAACGGCGGGATGGCCCTGGCCGGCATCATCCTCGGCGCCTGCGGCATCGTCATCGGCGCCGTGTTCATCGCTCTGATCGCCTGGGGCATCACCACGGCGATCAACGAGGACAAGAAGCAGAAGGAAGAGTACGACTACGACAGCTACTCGAACCACTTGGTCGTGGACGACAGGCGCTAGTTGTACTGATCAGGAGCGGCCTTCGACCGCAGCTCCTCCCGCGCCTCCATCAGCGCGAACCCCAGCAGATTGAGCCCGCACCACCGAGCGGGATCCTGCGCCCGCTCGTCGTCCGAGGCGAGCCCGATGCCCCAGATGCGGTCCATCGGGCTCGCCTCGACGAGCACCCGGTCCCCGGTGGCCAGCAGGAAATGGCGCAGCGCCTCATCCTGCGCGAACTTGTGCACACTGCCGGAGCGCACGATGCCGAACCGCTCGCGCTCCCATATGCCGTCGTCGAAGCCGCGCACCAGCCGCCCTGCCTTCTTGGCCTCCGCAGGGGTCCGCGCCTCCAGCGCCTTGCGCTCCGCGTCCGCGTCGCCGAACAGCCGCGCCTTGGACGCCATCATCCAGTGCTCCGCCGTCTCGTACCGCACGCCGTCCACCACGAAGGGTGACGGCCACCACTGACTGAGGCAGCTTGTGCCGAGCTTGCCGTCCGAGCGCGGGCGGTGCCCCCAGAAGTGCAGGTACTTGATCCGCTGTCCCTGGGCGGCCTGCTTGATCAGCTCTTCGATCCCCATGCACGTGAGCGTGGCAGCCGCCACTGACACCCCGTCTCGCGAAACGGCCGTCGATGCGACACATGGTCGACCGATTCCGTCGCGTAATCAAAAGGCAACAACGGAATCCCTTGTTGCGCAGGTCACCCTCTGTCAGGATCGGCACTCAAATCCCGCTGGAGCAACGGAGAGCACCATGGGCAACCGCTTCCAGATGCACGACCGCTTCGCGGCCGGCGCGCAGTACATCGGGGGGAGGCTGCGCCCCGGCACCTCGGGACGCCTGCAGGACATCGTCGACCCGGCCACCGGCGAAACGGTCCACACCTACGAACTGGCCGGCGCCGCGGACGTGGACGCGGCCGTCGACGCCGCCCGTGACGCGCTGCCCGCCTGGGCCGGTGCCACCCCCGGGACGCGTTCCGACGCGCTGCACCGCTTCGCCGCCGTGCTCGCCGACCGGGCCGAGGACCTCGCCGGGGCCGAGTCGCTCCAGTGCGGCAAGCCCGTCAAGCTGACCACGGAGTTCGACGTCCCCGGTACCGTCGACAACACCGCTTTCTTCGCCGGCGCGGCTCGTCACCTCCAGGGGCAGTCGGCCGGCGAGTACAGTGGCGATCACACCTCGTACGTACGGCGGGAACCGATCGGAACGGTCGGTTCCATCGCCCCCTGGAACTATCCGCTCCAGATGGCCGCGTGGAAGGTCCTGCCGGCCATCGCCGCAGGCAACACCATCGTTCTCAAGCCTGCCGAGATCACCCCGCTCACCTCGCTGATGTTCGCGCAGGCGGCCACGGAGGCGGGCATCCCCGATGGCGTCGTCAACATCGTCAGCGGCGCGGGGAAGGACGCCGGCGAGCACCTGGTGGGCCACCCGGACATCGCCATGACTTCGTTCACCGGTTCCACGGCCGTCGGCAAGCGCGTCGCGGAGATCGCCACGTCCACCGTCAAGCGGCTCCACCTCGAACTGGGCGGCAAGGCCCCCTTCGTGGTCTTCGACGACGCCGACGTCGAGGCCGCGGCGCACGGCGCGGTCGCCGGGTCGCTCATCAACACCGGGCAGGACTGCACCGCCGCCACCCGCGCCTACGTCCAGCGGCCCCTGTACGACGCCTTCGTCGAAGCCGTCGCCGGTCTGATGGCGACGGTCCGGCTCGGCGACCCGTTCGACCCGAGCACCGACCTCGGCCCGCTCGTCTCCCATCTCCAGCGCGACCGCGTCGCCGCCGTCGTGGACCGGGCCCGCGCCTACGCCACCGTCGTCACCGGCGGCGAAGCGCCCCGGGGCGAGCTGAAGAACGGCGCCTACTACCTGCCCACCCTCGTGACCGGCGCCGCGCAGCACAGCGAGATCGTCCAGTCCGAGATCTTCGGGCCGGTCCTGGTCGTGCTGCCCTTCGACTCCGACGACGAAGGCATCGCGCTCGCCAACGACACCCCCTACGGCCTGGCCGCGTCCGCATGGACCCGGGACGTCTACCGCGCCGGGCGCGCCACCCGTGAGATCAAGGCGGGCTGTGTGTGGGTCAACGACCACATTCCGATCATCAGCGAGATGCCGCACGGCGGATACAAGGCCAGCGGCTTCGGAAAGGACATGTCGACCTACTCCTTCGAGGAGTACACGCAGGTCAAGCATGTGATGTACGACAACACCGCCATCGTCCGCAAGGACTGGCACCGCACGATCTTCGGAGACCGTTAGCCTGCAGCCGCGCCTTCGGCGGCCAGATCCACCCGAAAGGGCAGAGCGTCATGGAGCAGTACGAGACCGAGCGCCTCTCCGCGGCACAGCTCGCGGCCATGCGGCGCAGCCTGCGAGACGGACGAGGGGCGCTGTCCCGCCGTTCGCTGCTGCGTGCGTCGGGAGCCGGAGCGCTCGCCGTCGGCGGCGCGGGCATCCTCAGCGGCTGCGGCATCCCGCCCGCCAAGCGGGAAGGCGGGGCGGCGGACGCCGACGACCACTCGGCCGAGGAGAAGCTGATCACTTTCTCCAACTGGACCGAGTACATGGACACCAGCGAGGACGGGAAGACCAGGCCCACCCTCGCCGCGTTCACCAAGCGCACCGGCATCAAGGTCAAGTACACCGAGGACATCAACGACAACGTCGAGTTCTTCGGGAAGATCCAGCCGCAGCTCGCTGCCGGCCAGGACACCGGCCGCGACCTGATCAACGTCACCGACTGGCTGGCCGCCCGGATCATCCGGCTCGGCTGGGCGCAGAAGCTCGACCCGACGCTGCTGCCGCACGCGTATGCCAATCTGTCCCCCCAGTTCCGCACCGTCGACTGGGACCCGGGCCGGGCCTACTCCTACCCGTGGACCGGCATCCCGTGCGTCGTCGCCTACAACTCCAAGGCGACCGGCGGCCGCAAGGTCGACTCCGTCACCCAGCTGCTGGACGACCCCTCCCTCAAGGGCCGGGTCGGTTTCCTCACCGAGATGCGCGACAGCGTGGGCATGACTCTGCTCGACCTGGGCAAGGACCCCGGCACGTTCACCGACGCCGACTACGACGCCGCGATCGGCCGGCTCCAGAAGGGCGTCGACAAGAAGCAGATCCGCCGCTTCACCGGCAACGACTACACCGCGGACCTCGCCAAGGGCGACCTCGCCGCCTGTCTCGCGTGGGCCGGTGACGTCATCCAGCTGCAGGCCGACAACCCGGACATCAAGTACGCGATCCCCGCCGCCGGGTACGTCACGGCCACCGACAACCTGCTGGTCCCCGCCGAGGCCAGGCACCGCACGAACGCCACCCGGCTCATCGACTACTACTACGAGCTCCCTGTCGCCGCCCAGCTCGCCGCGTACATCAACTATGTGACGCCGGTCGCCGGAGTGGGTCCGGAGCTCGCCAAGATCGACCCGGAACTGGCCAAAAACCCGCTGATCATCCCGGACGCGGCCATGGCCGCCAAGTCCCACTCGTTCCGCTCGCTCTCCTCCGAGGAAGAGACCGCGTACGAGGAGAAGTTCGCCAAGCTCATCGGCGCCTGACCCGCCCCTGCCCCCGACACACCTGGGACCGCGACCCATGACTGAAAAGCAAGCGGGCGGCGATGTCCGCCTCTCCGGGATCAGCAAGACGTACGGTTCCTTCACGGCCGTGCACCCGCTGGACCTGACCGTCCCCGAAGGCTCGTTCTTCGCCCTGCTCGGCGCCTCCGGTTGCGGTAAGACCACCACGCTGCGGATGATCGCCGGACTGGAGGAGCCCACCACCGGCACCGTGCTTCTCGGCGACAAGGACGTCACCGGCCTGCCTCCGCACAAGCGCCCCGTCAACACGGTCTTCCAGAGCTACGCGCTCTTCCCGCACCTCAGCATCTACGAGAACGTCGCCTTCGGACTGCGCCGCCGCGGCGTCAAGTCGGTCAAGAAGCAGGTCGACGACATGCTGGAACTCGTCCAGCTCGGCGACTTCGCGCAGCGCAAGCCCCACCAGCTCTCCGGCGGCCAGCAGCAGCGCGTCGCCGTCGCCCGCGCCCTCATCAACCACCCGCGGGTGCTGCTCCTCGACGAGCCCCTCGGCGCCCTCGACCTCAAGCTGCGCCGCCAGATGCAGCTGGAGCTCAAGCGGATCCAGACCGAGGTCGGCATCACCTTCGTGCACGTCACGCACGACCAGGAGGAGGCCATGACGATGGCCGACACGGTCGCGGTGATGAACGGCGGCAGGGTCGAGCAACTCGGAGCCCCCGCCGAGCTGTACGAGAACCCGCAGACCACGTTCGTCGCCAACTTCCTCGGCACCTCCAACCTCATCGAGGCCGACGTCGTCCAGAACACCGGTGGCGAGGTCGTCGTCACCGCGGCCGGTGGCAAGCTTCGGCTGCCCGCCGGGCGCTGTCCGGACGCGACCCGCGCCGGCGGCAGGCTGCTCGTCGGCATCCGCCCGGAGAAGATCTCCCTCACCCCGGCCGCGGACGCCGACACCGTGCCCGCCGGCCGCAACACCGTCACCGGCAGGATCGTTGACTCCTCGTTCATCGGCGTGTCCACCCAGTACGTCGTGGAGAGCCCGGCGGGCAAGGGCCTGGAGGTCTACGCACAGAACGTCGAGCAGCGCGCGGGCCTGGCCCCCGGTGCCGAGGTGGTCCTGCATTGGAATCCGGAGCACACCTTCGGCCTCGACGCCGACCAGGCCATCGACGCAGGTGTGGAGACGGTGGGGGAGACGCCGTGACCGTCACCGAGGCGCCGCCCGCCTCCCCGGCACCCGTGCAACCGCCCGTCCACAAGACCTCGATGCGCCGCAGGCTGGTGCCGTACTGGCTGCTGCTGCCCGGCATCCTGTGGCTGGTCGTCTTCTTCGCGCTCCCGCTCGTCTACCAGGCGTCGACGTCCGTGCAGACGGGCTCGCTGGAGGAGGGCTTCCAGGTCACCTGGCACTTCGCGACGTACTGGAACGCCCTGACCGAGTACTACCCGCAGTTCCTGCTGTCGCTGCTGTACGCCGGCACCGCCACGGCCCTGTGCCTGCTGCTCGGCTACCCGCTCGCGTATCTGATCGCGTTCAAGGCGGGGCGCTGGCGCAACGTGCTGCTGGTGCTGGTCATCGCTCCGTTCTTCACCAGCTTCCTGATCCGGACGCTGGCCTGGAAGACGATCCTCGCGGACGGCGGACCGGTGGTGGAGGTCCTCAACACCGTCGGCTTCCTGGACGTCACCAGCTGGCTCGGCCTGACCGAGGGCAGCCGTGTGCTCGCCACACCGCTCGCCGTCGTCACCGGCCTGACGTACAACTTCCTGCCGTTCATGATCCTTCCGCTCTACACCTCGCTGGAGCGGATCGACCCCCGGCTGCACGAAGCGGCGGGCGATCTGTACGCCAAGCCCTCCACCACCTTCCGCAAGGTGACCCTCCCGCTGTCCATGCCGGGCGTCGTCTCCGGGACGCTGCTGACGTTCATCCCGGCGAGCGGCGACTACGTCAACGCCCAGCTGCTGGGCTCCACGGACACCCGCATGATCGGCAACGTCATCCAGTCGCAGTTCCTGCGGGTCCTCGACTACCCGACGGCGGCCGCGCTGTCGTTCATCCTGATGGCGGTCGTGCTGATCACGGTCACCGTCTACATCCGGCGGGCCGGAACGGAGGATCTCGTCTGATGCGCCTGATCAAGCGGAATCTCGTGGTCATCGCGGGCCTGCTCACGCTCGCCTATCTGCTCCTGCCGAACATCGTCGTGATGGTGTTCTCCTTCAACAAGCCGGCCGGGCGCTTCAACTACTCCTGGCGGGAGTTCTCCACCGACGCGTGGCGGGACCCGTGCGGCGTCGCCGACCTGTGCGGCTCTCTCGTGCTGTCCCTCCAGATCGCCCTGTGGGCGACGATCGGCGCCACCGTGCTCGGCGCGATGATCGCCTTCGCGCTGGTCCGCTACCGGTTCCGGGCGCGCGGCACCATCAACTCGCTGATCTTCCTGCCGATGGCGATGCCCGAGGTGGTCATGGCCGCCTCGCTGCTCACGCTCTTCCTCAACCTGGGCGCCGAGCTGGGCTTCTGGACCATCCTCATCGCACACACCATGTTCTGCCTCAGCTTCGTCGTCGTGGCAGTGAAGGCACGGGTGATGTCGATGGACCCGAAGCTCGAGGAGGCGGCGAGGGACCTCTACGCGGGGCCCGTCCAGACGTTCCTGCGTGTCACCCTGCCGATCGCCGCGCCCGGCATCGCGGCGGGGGCGATGCTGGCCTTCGCCCTGTCCTTCGACGACTTCATCATCACCAACTTCAACTCGGGCAACACCGTCACCTTCCCCATGTTCGTGTGGGGTTCGGCGCAGCGCGGCACGCCCGTCCAGATCAATGTCATCGGCACCGCCATGTTCGCCGTTGCCGTTCTGATCGTGGCGGGTGCCCAGTTCATCAGCGGCCGTCGCAGGAAACGCGCGCTCGCGCAGTAGTCGCAGCACCAGAAGGAGTGGAAACCATGGCTCCAGCCGCCATGACCTTTGCGAAATCACTCTCCGACGCCCGGCCCGCGCCTTTCTGGCTGGAAGACCCAGGCAAGCCGGACGCATTGCCGGCCCTCGCCGGCGACGAGCGGTGCGACCTTCTCGTCGTCGGCGGAGGCTACAGCGGACTGTGGACCGCGCTGCTCGCCAAGGAACGCGATCCCGCACGGGACGTCGTGCTGATCGAGGGGCGTGAGACCGGCTGGGCCGCCTCCGGCCGCAACGGCGGCTTCTGCGCCGCCTCCCTCACCCACGGCCTCGGCAACGGGCTCGCCCGCTGGCCCGACGAGATGGTGAAGCTCGAGGAGCTCGGCGCGCGCAACCTCGACGCCATCGAGGACGCCGTCGCGCGCTACGGCATCGACTGCGACTTCGAGCGCACCGGCGAGATCGACGTCGCCACCGAGCCGCACCAGCTCGCCGAACTCCACGAGACGCACGACGAGGCCTCCCGCCTCGGCTTCACCGGCCTTGAGCTCCTGGACGCCGACGCCGTGCGCGCAGAGGTCGACTCGCCGACGTTCCTCGGCGGCCTGTGGGACCGGCGCGGTGTCGCGATGCTGCACCCGGCGAAGCTGGCCTGGGGCCTCAAGCGGGCCTGCCAGGAACTCGGCGTCCGTATCTACGAGAACACACCAGGGCTGCGGATCGCCGCCTCCGGACCCGGCATCGTCGTGGGCACCCCCTACGGCCGGGTCCTCGCCCACCGTGTCGCGCTCGGCACGAACGTCTTCCCCTCGCTGGTGAAGCGGGTGCGCGCCTACACCGTGCCCGTCTACGACTATGCCCTGATGACCGAGCCGCTCAGCGCCGCGCAACTCGCCTCCGTGGGCTGGAAGCGGCGCCAGGGGCTCGGCGACAGCGCCAACCAGTTCCACTACTTCCGCATCACCGCCGACAACCGCATTCTGTGGGGCGGTTATGACGCGATCTATCCCTTCGGCGGCAGGATGAGCGCCGAGATGGACCACCGGCCGCAGACATATCTGAAGCTCGCCCGGCACTTCTTCCACTGCTTCCCGCAGTTGGAGGGACTCCGGTTCAGTCACGCCTGGGGCGGGGCCATCGACACCTGTTCGCGGTTCTCCGCCTTCTTCGGGACCGCGCACGGCGGAAAGGTCGCCTACGCGGCCGGCTACACGGGCCTCGGCGTCGGCGCCACCCGCTTCGGCGCCGATGTGATGCTGGACCTGCTGGGCGGTGAGCCGACCGAACGGACCGAGTTGAAGATGGTGCGCAGCAAACCGCTTCCGTTCCCGCCGGAGCCGGCGGCATGGGCCGGAATCGGCCTGACCAAGTGGTCGATGGCCAGGGCCGATGCCAACGGCGGCCGGCGCAATCTGTGGCTGAGGACGATGGACCGGTTCGGTCTCGGATTCGACAGCTGACCAGTCGCCACCGTTCGTGTGACGTAGTTCACTTACGGCGGCCGGTCGAAGCCGCGTCATGAAACGGCCGCAGTCCGCTCTTCCGTGTGCAAGCACCGTCTCTGCGCACGGAAATGGAGGCCGGACGATGAACGGCTCGGGGGCCAGGACCGCGTTGGAGTGGCTGGTGGCAGTGGTGCCGGACCCGGACGCCTGCCGGTGGGAGTGGGAGCGGAACCAGTACGGGATCGCTCTCCTGCCGGCCGGCAGGCGCTGGGACGTGCTGATCATGCCGGGTGAACTGGGCTCTCCCACACTGAACGTGCTTTCCCGGCTGGTCGACCGGCCCGGGCCGGTCCTCGTCGGCTCCGCCGAGTCGCGCATGGGCTTCTTCGTCCCGCCGGGCACGGCCGGGCGATGGATGGGGGCCGGCGTCCGCACGGCCGGGCAGGGCACGTGGATCGTCGTCCCGTACCCGGGCCGTACGGCCGACGGTGTGCGCTGGCTGGTCACGCCCGACGGTTCCGGGACGCTCACCGACCCCTTGCTGCTGGAGCTCGCGATGCACGAGGCAGCGGCCGGTATCGCTGGTGGTTGCGGGAGAGGTGGCCGGTGGCAGTGACGAGGCAGGCGGGTGGGGGCGTGGCGCCAGAGGTCTTGACAACCTGATTGGTCTGGACCATGTTGTGCGGCGCCGCACTCAAACCCCCCATGCCCGGAGGCTGTTGTGGACCGCACCAGATTTACCGCTGCCTTTGCGGCAGCCGTCCTCGCCGTCACCGGCCTCGTCGCCACCGCCCCGACAGCACAAGCGGCGGACGCCGAACTCACGCGCAACGGAGGCTTCGAGGCAGGACTGACCGGCTGGAGCTGCACGGCCGGCAGCGGCGCCGCAGTCTCCTCGCCCACCCACGGCGGTACATCCGCCCTCAAGGCCACCCCGGCCGGCAGTGACAACGCCAAGTGCAGCCAGACCGTCACCGTGAAACCGAACTCCGACTACACCCTCAGCGGCTGGGTGCAGGGCAGTTACGTCTACCTCGGCGCGTCCGGCACCGGAACCACCGACGTCTCCACCTGGACCGGGTCCGCTCCCAGCTGGCAGAAGCTGACGACGTCCTTCCGCACCGGCGCCTCGACGACCTCCGTCACGATCCACACCCACGGCTGGTACGGCACGCCCGCCTACCTCGCCGACGACATCTCCCTGTTCGGTCCGGGCGGTGACCCGGTCACCGTTCCGGCCGCACCCACCAACCTGCGCGCGAGCAGCCCCGGTTCGACCTCCGTCCCGTTGAGCTGGAACGCCTCGCCGGGCGCCACCGCGTACCACGTGTACCGCGACGGCTCCCGGGCCACGACCGTCAACGGCACCTCGGCCACCGTGACCGGCCTCACCGCCTCCACCGCGTACACCTTCCAGGTATCGGCGGCCAACGAGGCGGGCGAGTCGCCGAAGTCCGCGACCCTGAGCGCCACGACCGCATCGGGCGGCGGCGGCAACGGCGGCGACCTGCCCGCCCACGCCCTCGTCGGCTATCTGCACGCCGGCTTCGCCAACGGCTCCGGCTACACCCGCATGGCCGACGTGCCAGACTCCTGGGACGTCATCAACCTTGCCTTCGGCGAGCCGACCTCCGTCACCTCCGGAGACATCCGCTTCAAGCTCTGCCCCGTCGCCGAGTGCCCGAACGTCGAATCGGAGGCCGACTTCAAGGCCGCCGTCAAAGCCAAGCAGGCCGCGGGCAAGAAGGTCCTGATCTCCATCGGCGGCGCCAACGGCCAGGTCCAGCTCTCCACCACGACCGCGCGGGACACCTTCGTCTCCTCCGTCTCGAAGATCATCGACGACTACGGCCTCGACGGCCTCGACATCGACTTCGAGGGCCATTCCCTGTCGCTGAACACCGGCGACACCGACTTCCGCAACCCGACCTCGCCGGTGATCGTCAACCTGATCTCCGCCCTCAAGACCCTCAAGGCCACGTACGGCTCGGACTTCGTACTCACCATGGCCCCCGAGACCTTCTTCGTGCAGCTCGGATACCAGTACTACGGCTCCGGGCCCTGGGGCGGCCAGGACCCGCGCGCCGGCGCGTACCTGCCGGTCATCCACGCCCTGCGCGACGACCTCACCCTGCTGCACGTCCAGGACTACAACTCGGGCCCGATCATGGGCCTGGACAACCAGTACCACTCGATGGGCGGCGCGGACTTCCACATCGCCATGACCGACATGCTGCTCACCGGCTTCCCGGTCGCCGGTGACCAGGCGAAGTTCTTCCCGGCACTGCGGCCGGAACAGGTCGCGATCGGCCTGCCGGCCTCCCCCCAGGCGGGCAACGGCCACACCTCGCCCACCGAGGTGAACAAGGCGCTGAACTGCCTGACGAGGAAGACCGACTGCGGCGGCTACGCGACCCACGGCACCTGGCCCGCCCTGCGCGGACTGATGACCTGGTCGGTCAACTGGGACCGCTTCAACCAGTACGAGTTCTCGAAGAACTTCGACGCCTACACATGGCGCTGAGCCAGGGCAGCAGTGCCCCGAACAGGCACAGGCTGCCCAGCACGTCCAGCGGCCAGTGATAGCCGCGCAGCACCAGGCCGACGCCCGTCGTTACCGTGAGGACCGCGGCGACGGGCATCGCCCATCTCCGGCGCAGATATGGCGTGACGAGCAGCGCGGCCCCGAAGTAGGCGACCGTCGCGGTCGCCATATGGCCCGACGGGTACCAGCCGATGTCCGGCTCCAGCGGGCCCGGGCGGGCGATCCACAGCTTGAGCGGTACGACCAGCGCGGGCACGGCCGCCATCGCGAGCGCGGCGATCAGTGCCGCCCGCCACTGCCGCAGGTCACGCAGCAGGACGTACGCGATCGCCGCGAGGAGGGCGAGGGGGGCGACGGTCGTGCTGCCGAGGTCGGCGAGCAGTTCGGTGAGGACGGTGGGTCCGGTGCCGAACAGCGCGCGGCCCAGCCGTACGTCCGCGCTCAGCAGCGGCCCTTCGGCGGCCACCTGCCAGGTGACGACGGCGAAGAGCACGGCGCACAGCGCCGCCCCGGTGCCGGAACGCCGAGAGGCCGGCCGCCTCGGAACAGGGGGGGTGGTTCCGAGACGGCCGGCCGGACCGGTTTGCCGCGCGCCCCGGGGGGTGTGGGGCGGGCGGCCATCCGATCGGTGAGGAGTTCCGGAGCCTGAAGCTCCAGTGGTGTGCGCGAGGGCACGGCCAGGTCGAGGCTGGGGAGGCTCCGGCCTGGGGTCGCCCGCAGTCTCCTGCGAGCGGGGTGTTTCTCTCATCTGCAGGAACCGTACGTCAGGCGAAAGGGGACCGACAGCCGGATCTCCATCCCGCCATCGGCCCCCCACAGCTTCTTCACAGAGCGGGTCCGTCGCCGCCGGTCAGAGCGCTGCGAACGCCTGCTCGAGGATGTCGAGACCCTCGTTCAGGAGGTCTTCGCCGATCACCAGCGGCGGCAGGAAGCGCAGTACGTTGCCGTAGGTGCCGCAGGTCAGGACGAGCAGACCCTCGGCGTGACAGGCCTTCGCGAGCGCGCCCGTCGCCTCCGGGTCGGGCTCCTTGGTGGCCGGGTCCTTCACCAGCTCGATCGCGATCATCGCGCCGCGACCGCGGATGTCGCCGATGACGTCGTACTTCTCCTGCATCGCGGCGAGACGGCCCTTCATGACCTCCTCGATCCGCTTGGCCTTGCCGATGAGGTCCTGCTCGCGCATCGTCTCGATCGAACCGAGCGCGCCGGCGCAGGCCACCGGGTTGCCGCCGTAGGTGCCGCCGAGGCCGCCGGCGTGCGGGGCGTCCATGATCTCGGCGCGCCCGGTCACGGCGGCCAGCGGCAGACCGCCCGCGATGCCCTTGGCGGTGGTGATCAGGTCGGGGACGATGCCCTCGTCCTCGCAGGCGAACCACTGGCCGGTGCGGCAGAAGCCCGACTGGATCTCGTCGGCGACGAACACGATGCCGTTGTCGTTGGCGAACTTCACGATCGCCGGGAGGAAGCCCTTGGCCGGCTCGATGAAGCCGCCCTCGCCGAGGACCGGCTCGATGATGATCGCGGCGACGTTCTCCGGGCCGATCTGCTTGGTGATCTGGTCGATGGCCTGGGCGGCGGCCTCGGGACCGCAGTTCTCCGGGCCGGTCGGCCAGCGGTAGCCGTAGGCGACCGGGACGCGGTAGACCTCGGGCGCGAACGGGCCGAAGCCGTGCTTGTACGGCATGTTCTTGGCGGTCAGCGCCATCGTCAGGTTCGTACGGCCGTGGTAGCCGTGGTCGAAGACCACGACAGCCTGGCGCTTGGTGTGCGCGCGGGCGATCTTGACGGCGTTCTCGACGGCCTCGGCGCCCGAGTTGAACAGGGCGGACTTCTTGGCGTGGTCGCCCGGCGTCAGCTCCGCCAAGGCCTCGCACACCTCCACGTAACCCTCGTACGGGGTCACCATGAAACAGGTGTGGGTGAAGTCCTGCAGCTGGGCGCTCGCCCGGCGTACGACAGCTTCGGCGGAGGCGCCCACCGAGGTCACGGCGATGCCGGAGCCGAAGTCGATCAGACGGTTGCCGTCGACGTCCTCGATGATCCCGCCGCCCGCGCGGGCCGTGAAGACGGGCAGTACGGACCCCACACCGCCGGCGACCGTGGCCGTGCGGCGGGCCTGAAGCTCCTGCGACTTCGGGCCGGGGATGGCGGTGACGACGCGGCGCTCCTGCGGGATTGCGGTCATGCGGGGCTCCTGGGGGTGTATCCGGACGCTTGTTGTCTTTCTCCGCAGGCTAGGCGCGGGGCGGGGATGCGGGCATGCGCCGTTCGGGAGTGTTGGGGGGTGTGTCGTTGTCCGCGACGGCCATAGGCCCTCCTCGTCGGGGGCTCTTCGCTGCGCGGCCCTCGTGCGCGGCCCGCAGCGCCTTCCCGGGTACCCCATGAGCGTCGGCCCGACCGGGCCGAACCGGGGTCACGGACGGGGCCACGCCCCGAAGCGTTGACCGGAGTGCCGGCCGCGCAAGGGCTTACGCACTAGATTGACGGTGCACAGAGCGGGCCTGGCTGGTCAGGGGGCAGCGGTTCATGGAATCCGAAGGCACATTCGACGCACGCGGCACACGCGCCAATCCCGTGCCTCGTCCCGCCGAACCACCGGCGGAGGTACCGCCCGTGCCGCCCGGAACACCCGCCCTGCCCGGCCACGCGCCCACCACCCGCCCCGCCCTGCTCGAGTGGCTGCGGACGCCCCGGCCGCCCGCGGAGCCCGGCGTGTGGCGGCTCGGTCACCTGCCGCGACCCGACGAGGAGCCTGAGCTCGTTCCCGCGAGGCGGCTGTTCTCAGGGGCCCTCATCGCCCTGCTGACCGGGTGGCTGCTCTGGTCCCTGCTGTGGAACGGCTACCTCGGCCGCTACTGGCTCTGGCCCCTCCTGGTCCTCACCCCGGACTCCTGGCGCGCCGACGCGACGGCCTGGGCGAACGCAAGCTACGTCTACTACGCGATCATCGGCGGCGGCATGCTGGTGTTCTTCGCCCGCATCGGCAACGTGCCGGAGATCTGGCGGCGCTACGTCGTCCGCGGGGACAAGCCCGTCCCCCCGGCCCCGCCCGCCCCCGACGCGGACCCCGCCGACTGGCCCGAGCTGCGCGGCGCCGGGCTGACCGAAGCCGCAGGACACCTCGCCGAGTCCGCACGCGCCGGAACGCTGGGCGACGTGGACTACGCGAGGATCCGGCGCGCCTGGCAGGGCGTTCAGGCGAGGCCCGAGCGGCTCTCCGCCTTCGCCGACACCGTGCGCAGGCACGGTCCGGCGGCCTGCGCCCACCCGTCCGGCATGCGGGACCTCCCGGTGCGCACGGCGACACACGACCTCGCGACCGGCCAGGTCAAGATCGGTACCGTCGTCGACGACGCCCGGAACCCCTACGCCCGCCGGACCACCGGCGTGGCCCTGGAGCCCGCGCTGCTCGGTACGTCGCTGCTCGCCGTCGGCCCCTCCGGGTCCGGCAAGAGCGTGCGGCTCGTGCGGCCCGTCGTCGAATCCCTGTGCCTGCTGGCGCTCGCCAACCGCGCCGCCGTCGTCGCCGTCACGGCCCACGGCACGGCTGTCGCCCCCGACGGCGACTTCGACCTGGTGATCTCCGTCGGCCGAGCCGACTCCACCCACGACCTGGACCTCTACGGCGGAGCGGAGGACCCCGACGAGGCCGCCCGGATGCTCGCGGAGGCCCTCGTCGGTGACCTCGCCACCGGTCTGCCCGGCGGCGACAGCCGGCGCGCCGCCACCGCCCTGGCCCAGCTGATCGGGCCCTACCAGTGCGTGTACGGACACTTCCCCGCCGTCGCGGAGCTCCGCGAGTTGCTCGGCGGCGCGCCCGCCGCGACCAGTGCGCTGCGCACCGCCCTGGAGGAGGCCGGGGAGGCTTCCCAGTTGCGTGAACTGGACGCCCGGGAACGGCAGTCGGCCCGAGCCGACGACATCGGCGTGCTGCTCGCCGAACGGATCGCCTTCCTCGACCGGCCCGCGTTCGCGCAGTTCTTCCGCACCGACGGCGGCGGGCGGCCCTTCTCGCTGCGCGCCATCGAGCACCCCCTGCGCGTCCGTGTCGACCTTCCCGAGCGCGGCCACGCCGAAGCCTCACGGATCATCGCCCGGTTGGTGCTGGCCCAGTTCACGGAGGCCGCGCTCACCCGCTCCGACCGCTCCCTTTTCGCCTGTCTGGTCCTCGACGACGCGACCTGCACCGTCACCGCCGACTCGGTCCGCGCGTTGCAGCGGCTGCGCTCCGCCCACGCCGGGGTCGTCCTCGCGCTGCGCACCCTCGAGGACGTGCCGGAGCCGCTGCGCGGTCCGCTGCTCGGCGCGGTCGGCTGCCGGATGGCCTTCTCCGGGCTCGCGCCCTGGGACGGCGGCCGGTTCGCGGAGACCTGGGGCACGGAGTGGGTCCAGACCCGTGACGTGACCAACCGGCAGATCATTTCCGACGAGCCCTTCACCAAGGCGCTGCACATGATGCGCCGCCTGGTCACCGGCAGAGCGGCCACCGCGGAGGCGATCACGGTGCGCGAGGTCGAACGGGCCCGCTGGTCGGCGTCCGACCTTGCCCACGCCGTACCGGCCGGTCACGCGGTGCTGTCCCTGACGACCGTCAGGGGAGAGCACGCGCCGCCACTGCTGGTGGATCTGCGGACCTGAGAAGCGGACGGCCGGCCGAGCGGGTTCACCTGAGGCGTGCGCGACGGGCCGAGCGGTGCCACTGAGGCATGCGCGACCGGCCGACCGGTGCCACTGAGGCGTGCGCGACGGGCCGAGCGGTGCCACTGAGACGTGCGCGGTCGGCCGAGCGGCGTCACCGACTGCTACGCCCTGGCAGAATCGACGTATGCCGTTCATACGGGACGGCGAAATCCGAACCGCCGTTCCCTGCCTCGAAGGGCCCCTGGTCCCATGCCGCCCACCCTCGCCTCGCTCGTCCAGCACTCGGCGCTCAAGCTCACCGTGCGCGCCGGGGAGGACCGGCTGGAGACGCCGGTACGGTGGGCCCACGTCAGCGAACTCGCCGATCCCGTCCCGTACATGGAAGGCGGCGAGCTGCTGCTCGTCACCGCCATGACCCTGGACGCGGAGGACCGCGAGGCCATGCGGCGCTATGTGCGCCGGCTGGTGGGTGCGGGAGTGGTCGGTCTCGGCTTCGCGGTCGGCGTGTACTACGAGGACATCCCGGACGCCCTTGTCGAGGCCGCACGCGAGGAGGGGCTGCCGCTCCTCGCCGTACCGCGCCGCACGCCCTTCCTCGCCATCAGCAAGGCAGTCTCCGCCGCGATCGCGGCCGACCAGTACCGGGCCGTGACCGCCGGATTCGAGGCCCAACGCGAGCTCACCCGGGCCGCGCTCGCCGAGGGACCGCCCGCGGTTGTCGCACGGCTCGCCGCGTACGTCGACGGGTGGGCGGCCCTGTACGACACCTCCGGCGCGGTCGTCGCCGCGGCGCCCGAGTGGGCCGCCCGCCGCGCGGCCCGGCTCACCGCCGACGTCGAGCGGCTGCGCGAACGCGCCGCGCCCGCGAGCGCCGTGGTCGGCGGCACGGACGAGGACGACCGGGTCGAGCTCCAGTCGCTGGGCACCGGACGCCGGGTCCGCGGCGCCCTCGCCGTCGGCACGGGAGCCCCGCTGGGCACGTCCGAGCGCTACGCCGTGCACTCCGCGGTCGCCCTGCTCACCCTGTCCACCGAGCGGTCCCGTTCGCTTCAGGCCGCCGAACAGCGCCTGGGCGCAGCGGTGTTGCGGATGCTGCTGTCCGGGCAGCCGGACCACGCCCGCGCGGTTGCCGGCGATCTGTACGGCGGACTGCTCGACGCCCCGTTCCGGCTCCTGATCGCCGAACCCGCCGGGGAACCGGACGGAGACGGCACGTCGAGCGCACTCGGCGCCTTCACCGAGGCCCTCGAGTCGGCGGCCGCGCGTGCCGGGGAGACCGTCCTCGCCGTCCCCGACGGCACCGAGGACCGGGTCGTGGTGCTCGCCGTGGACGGTGGCGCGGTGGCCGCCGCGTGCACGGCCGCATACGCGGCCAAGGACGCGGACGAAGCTCAGGTCTACGTCGGACTGTCCGCGCCGACCGGCCCGATTGCGGCCGCCGGGGCGTACAAGCAGTGCGAACAGGCGCTCTCCGTGGCACGGCGGCGGGGCCGCGCCCTGGTCGAGCACGAGGAGCTGGCGACGGGGTCGATCCTGCCGCTGCTCGCCGACGACGCGGTGCGCGCCTTCGCGGACGGCATGCTGCGTGCGCTGTATGAGCATGACGCGACAGGGCGCGGCGACCTCGTCGCGTCGCTGCGCGCCTGGCTCTCGCGCCACGGCCAGTGGGACGCGGCCGCCGCCGACCTGGGCGTGCACCGGCACACGTTGCGCTACCGGATGCGCCGGGTGGAGGAGATCCTGGGGCGCTCGCTGGACGACGCGGACGTGCGGATGGAGCTGTGGCTGGCGCTGAAGGCGACGGGCGAGCCGCAGCAGTCGCGATAGCGAGCCACGGCGGCGGCCGCACTCGCGGCGGCCGGCCACGTCAGCCACGACACCGAGTCGCACCGCCGCGCCCGTCTCCGGTGGCGAGCCGTGACCGGCGCGACATCGGCCGGGCCTGCTGCGCCGGCGGGCCACGGCACGCAACGGCGGCATCAGCAAACGGCGGCGGCCGCCGCACCGTCGCGCTAGCTGGCCGCCGCAGTCGCTGCAGCGAGTCACGCCAGCCGCGACAGCGGGCCCGCACCGCCGCGTCAGCCACCCGCGTCCACCCCGTTGCGCGCCCAGCGCAGCGGGAATCGTCGAATCCTGCCCGAAGGCGGGCAGGATTGTTGGCTTCGAGTCCCCCGAATCCCTAATCTCCTGCGCATGACAAGCCCCGCCGCAGAGCCGGCACCCGATGTCCGAGGTTCCTCCCCGGCCCCTTCCGATGCCTCCCCGTCCGGCCGCCGCCGGATATCCGGGGCCGTCTTGGCCGCCCTCGGCATCGTTTATGTCGTCTGGGGTTCCACCTATCTCGGCATCCGCATCGTCGTCGAAACGATGCCGCCGTTCATCTCCGCGGCAGGCCGGTTCGTCGTCGCCGGTCTGATTCTCGGCGCGCTCGTGGCCTGGCGGCACGGCCCCTCGGCGCTCAAGGTCACGAAGCCGCAGCTCGCCTCCGCGGCGACCGTCGGTCTGCTGCTGCTCCTCGGCGGAAACGGCCTGGTTGTCCTCGCGGAGACCTCCGTCCCCTCCGGTCTCGCCGCGCTGCTGATCGCCGTGGTCCCCGCCTGGGTCGTCGTCCTGCGCAGGGCCTTCGGCGAGCGTCCCGGACTCGGGGCCTACGCCGGTGTGTCGCTCGGGCTCGCCGGCCTGGCCGTGCTGACCCTGCCCGGGCTCAGCGGTGACGTGCGCATCGGGGGAGTCCTCACCGTGATTGCCGCGACCGTGATGTGGTCGGTCGGCTCCTTCTCGTCGTCGCGCCTCCCCATGCCGGCCAACCCGTTCGCCGCCAGTGCGTACGAGATGGTGGCGGCCGGTATCGGCTGCGCGCTTGTGGCGCTGGGCCGGGGCGAACATCACGACTTCGATCCGGGTGACGTCTCCACCCGATCCTGGGTCGCGCTGGCCTACCTCGTCGTGTTCGGCTCGCTGCTCGCGTTCACGGCGTACGCCTGGCTGCTGCACACCGCCCCGCTCTCGCTGGTCGCCACCTACGCGTATGTCAACCCCGTCGTCGCCGTGCTGCTCGGCGCGCTGGTGCTCGACGAGCGGCTGTCCTGGCCGATCGCGGTGGGCGGCACCGTCGTCGTGGCGGGCGTGTGCCTGATCGTGTCCACGGAGCGGCGCCGTTGACTCGCCAAAGCGGCCAGCCGAGGCGCGCGACCACTCCATGCCGGACAAACGACCCCGGAGGCCTGCGGCCCTACCGTGTGGGGAGAGCAACCGAGCGCAAATCCCACTACTTCGGAAGGGCCGGAACCCGCATGACTTCCACCCACGCCTTCTGGCTCGCCGGCCGCCAGGCCAACGGCGAGACCGCCTTCGACGTCACCTCCCCGTGGGACGGCCGTCTCGTCGGCACGGTCTCCGTACCGACGGAGGCACAGGTCGAAGAGGCCGTCGCCGCCGCCCACGCCGTGATCGACGACTTCTCCGCCACCCCGGCGCACGTCCGCGCGGCCGCCCTCGACCACGTGTCGAAGCGTCTCGTGGAGCGGACGGAGGAGATCGCGCAGCTGATCTCCGCGGAGAACGGCAAGCCCGTCAAGTGGGCCCGTGGCGAAGTCGGCCGCGCGGTCTCGGTGTTCCGGTTCGCCGCGGAGGAGGCCCGCCGCTTCAACGGCGGCGAGGCCCAGCGTCTCGACACCGACGCCGGCGGCCAGGGCCGCCTCGCTCTCACCCGCCGCTTCCCCAAGGGCGTCGTGCTCGGCATCGCGCCGTTCAACTTCCCGCTCAACCTCTGCGCCCACAAGATCGCCCCGGCGATCGCCGTCGGCGCGCCGATCATCCTCAAGCCCGCTCCGGCGACCCCGCTGTCCGGGCTGATCCTCGGCGAGCTGCTCGCCGAGACCGATCTGCCGGCCGGCTCGTGGTCCGTGCTCCCGGTCCCGAACGACCAGATGCCCGCCCTCGTCAAGGACGAGCGCCTGCCGGTCATCTCCTTCACCGGCTCCGACAAGGTCGGCTACGCGATCATGGACTCGGTCCCGCGCAAGCACTGCACCCTGGAGCTCGGCGGCAACGGCGCGGCGGTCGTGCTCGCCGACTTCGCGTCCGAGCAGGACCTGGACTGGGCGGCGACCCGGATCGCCACCTTCTCCAACTACCAGGGCGGCCAGTCCTGCATCTCCGTGCAGCGCGTGATCGCCGACGCGACCGTCTACGACCGGCTGCTGCCGAAGATCGTCGCGGCCGTCGAGGCACAGGTCACCGGCGACCCGTCCGACTCCGCCACCGACGTCGGCCCGCTCGTCAGTGAGGACGCCGCCAAGCGTGTGGAGTCCTGGGTGGACGAGGCCGTGCAGGGCGGCGCGAAGCTGCTCGCCGGTGGCAAGCGGGACGGCGCGAGCTACGCGCCCACCGTCCTCACGGACGTGCCCGCCGATGCCACCCTCGCCTGCGAGGAGGTCTTCGGGCCGGTGCTGACCGTGACGAAGGTCGACGGCGAGGCCGAGGCGTTCGCGGCGGTCAACGACTCCAAGTACGGCCTGCAGGCGGGTGTGTTCACGCACGACGTGCAGACCGCGTTCCGTGCCCACCGCGCTCTCGAGGTCGGCGGTGTCATCGTCGGCGACGTCCCGTCCTACCGCGCCGACCAGATGCCGTACGGCGGCGCCAAGCAGAGCGGCGTCGGCCGCGAGGGCGTCGCCTTCGCGATGGACGACTACACGTACGAGCGGGTGCTGGTCCTCACCGGACTGGCGCTGTAACGCCGTACGCGACGAACCGACGGCCGGAGCCCACTGTGCGGGGGCTCCGGCCGTCCTGTCGTTGCTCCCACTGCCGTACGCGGGCTGGTGGGAGTGCCGGGAATCGGGTAGTACGAACGGGTAGCACCGGCCGGTAAATGCCCCGGCGGGCCCCCCCGATTCGCGGCGAGGTGAGCCTCATGTCCGCTCCAACGGACAAGCCCCTGCATCAGACCCACACCCCGAAGATCAGCGAGCGCGAGGCACGACAGGTCGCGGAGGCAGCGCGCGAACAGGCTTGGCGGAAGCCCAGTTTCGCCAAAGAGCTGTTCCTGGGCCGTTTCCGTCTCGACCTGATCCACCCCCATCCGATGCCGACCGGTGAGGCGGCCCGGCGCGGAGAGGAGTTCCTCTCGAAGCTGCGCCACTTCTGCGACACGAAGATCGACGGCGCGCTCATCGAGCGGGAGGCACGGATCCCCGACGAGGTGATCAACGGCCTGCGGGAGCTCGGCGCGCTCGGCATGAAGATCGAGCCCAAGTACGGCGGCCTCGGCCTCACCCAGGTGTACTACAACAAGGCGCTGGCGCTCGTCGGCACCGCGAGCCCGGCGATCGGCGCGCTGCTGTCCGCGCACCAGTCGATCGGCGTCCCGCAGCCACTGAAGCAGTTCGGCACCGACGAGCAGAAGCAGCGGTTCCTGCCCAGGTTGGCCCGCACGGACATCTCCGCCTTCCTCCTCACGGAGCCGGACGTCGGCTCCGACCCGGCCCGGCTCGCCACGGCCGCCGTCCCCGACGGCGACTCGTACGTCCTTGACGGCGTGAAGCTGTGGACCACCAACGGCGTCGTCGCCGACCTGCTCGTCGTCATGGCCCGCGTCCCCAAGTCGGAGGGGCACAAGGGCGGTATCACCGCCTTCGTCGTCGAGGCGGACAGCGAGGGCATCACCGTCGAGAACCGCAACGCCTTCATGGGTCTGCGCGGCCTCGAGAACGGCGTCACCCGCTTCCACCGGGTCCGGGTCCCCGCAGAGAACCGCATCGGCCCCGAGGGCGCGGGCCTGAAGATCGCGCTGACCACCCTCAACACCGGCAGGCTGTCGCTGCCCGCGATGTGCGTCGGCGCCGGCAAGTGGTGCTTGAAGATCGCCCGCGAGTGGTCCGAGGTACGTGAGCAGTGGGGCAAGCCGGTTGCCCGGCACGAGGCCGTCGGCGCCAAGATCTCCTTCATCGCCGCGACCACGTTCGCGCTCGAGGCCGTCGTCGACCTGTCCTCCCAGATGGCCGACGAGGACCGCAACGACATCCGCATCGAGGCCGCCCTCGCCAAACTGTACGGCTCGGAGATGGGCTGCTTGATGGCCGACGAGCTGGTCCAGATCCGCGGCGGCCGAGGCTTCGAGACCGCGGAATCGCTGGCGGCGCGCGGCGAACGGGCCGTCCCCGCCGAGCAGTTGCTGCGCGATCTGCGCATCAACCGCATCTTCGAGGGCTCGACCGAGATCATGCACCTGCTCATCGCCCGCGAGGCGGTCGACGCGCACCTCGCCGTCGCCGGCGACATCATCGACCCCGACAAGCCGATGTCGGCCAAGGCGAAGGCGGGCGCCAACGCTGCGGCCTTCTATGCCCGCTGGCTGCCCAAACTCGTCACCGGACCCGGCCAACTTCCCCGTACGTACGCGGAGTTCCACCCCGCCGGTCACCGGGACCTGTCCACGCACTTGCGTTACGTGGAACGCAACAGCCGCAAGCTGGCACGGTCGACGTTCTACGCCATGTCCCGCTGGCAGGGCCGGATGGAGACCAAGCAGGGTTTCCTCGGCCGGATCGTCGACATCGGCGCCGAACTCTTCGCGATGAGCGCCGCCTGCGTGCGTGCGGAGCTGCTGCGCACCTCCGAGGACCACGGCCGTGAGGCATACCAGCTCGCGGACGCGTTCTGCCGGCAGGCCCGCATCCGCGTAGAGGAGCTGTTCACCCGTCTCTGGTCGAACACCGACGACCTCGACCGCAAGGTCGTGAACGGCGTGCTGTCCGGCACCTACACCTGGCTGGAGGACGGCATCGTCGACGCCAGCGGCGAAGGCCCGTGGATCGCGGACGCCACGCCCGGCCCGACCGAGCGGGAGAACGTCCACCGCCCGATCCGCTGAACGAAACCGCAGCGGGGCACGTCCACACGCCGGACGTGCCCCGCTCCCGTGCGCCGCACCCGTCCGGTCACCGGGGCTCCCTGTCCGGGCCGAAAGGCAGTGCCGCCACAATGGGGGGATGAGCGACAGCCCATCACCCCTCGCAGACCCGCATCTCGTCTTCGACGCCTCCGAAGGCCGCCGGGACATCGTCGTCCTCGGCTCCACCGGGTCCATCGGCACGCAGGCCATCGACCTCGTCCTGCGCAACCCCGACCGTTTCCGCGTCACCGCGCTGTCCGCCGCAGGCGGACGGGTCCGTCTGCTCGCCGAGCAGGCGCGGCGGCTGCGTGTCGACACGGTCGCGGTAGCGGACGAGGGCGCCGTGCCCGCGTTGCGCGAGGCACTGGCCGAGCAGTACGGCGGCGAGCCTCTGCCGGAGGTGCTGGCCGGCCCGGGCGCCGCCACCGAGCTCGCCGGCTCCCCCTGTCACACCGTGCTGAACGGCATCACCGGATCGATCGGTCTCGCCCCCACGCTCGCCGCCCTGGAAGCCGGACGCACCCTCGCCCTGGCCAACAAGGAGTCGCTCATCGTCGGCGGGCCGCTGGTCAAGGCGCTCGCCAAGCCCGGGCAGATCATCCCCGTGGACTCCGAGCACGCCGCGCTCTTCCAGGCGCTCGCCGCGGGCACCCGCGCCGATGTGCGCAAGCTGATCGTGACGGCCTCCGGCGGGCCCTTCCGCGGCCGCACGAAGGCGGAGCTGGCGAACGTCACCCGCGAGGACGCCCTCGCGCACCCGACCTGGGCCATGGGCCCGGTGATCACGGTCAACAGCGCCACGCTCGTCAACAAGGGGCTCGAGGTCATCGAGGCGCATCTGCTCTACGACATCCCCTTCGACCGCATCGAGGTCGTCGTCCACCCACAGTCGTACGTTCACTCCATGGTGGAGTTCACCGACGGCTCGACGCTCGCCCAGGCCACCCCGCCCGACATGCGCGGCCCCATCGCCATCGGCATCGGCTGGCCGGAACGTGTCCCGGACGCGGCCCCCGCCTTCGACTGGTCGACGGCCTCGACCTGGGAGTTCTTCCCGCTCGACAACGAGGCGTTCCCGTCGGTGGGTCTTGCCCGCCACGTGGGAGAGCTGGGCGGAACGGCGCCGGCGGTGTTCAATGCCGCGAACGAGGAGTGCGTGGAGGCATTCCTCACCGGAAGGCTGCCGTTCAACGCCATCATGGATACGGTCACCGAGGTGGTCGCCGAGCACGGCACCCCCGCGTCGGGAACTTCCCTGACGGTGGCGGACGTCCTCGAAGCGGAGACCTGGGCCAGGGCCAGGGCCCGTGAGACGGCAGCGAAAGCAACGGCGGAGGCTCGCGCATGACGATTCTGTTGACCATTCTGGGCATCGCGCTCTTCGCCGTCGGGCTGCTCTTCTCCATCGCCTGGCACGAGCTCGGCCACCTCTCCACGGCCAAGCTCTTCGGCATCCGTGTGCCCCAGTACATGGTCGGCTTCGGTCCGACGCTCTGGTCGCGGCACAAGGGCGAGACCGAGTACGGCATCAAGGCGATCCCCATGGGCGGCTACATCCGCATGATCGGGATGTTCCCGCCGGGGGAGGACGGCCGTATCGAGGCCCGTTCCACCTCGCCGTGGCGCGGGATGATCGAGGACGCCCGCTCCGCGGCCTTCGAGGAGCTGAAGCCGGGCGACGAGACGCGGCTGTTCTACACGCGCAAGCCGTGGAAGCGCGTCATCGTGATGTTCGCGGGACCGTTCATGAACCTGGTCCTCGCCGTGGCGATCTTCCTCGGCGTGATGATGACGTTCGGCTCCCCGACCCAGACCACAGAGGTCGCCGGCGTCCAGAAGTGCGTCATCGCCCAGAGTGAGAACCGCGACACCTGCGCCAAGGGAGACCCCGAGTCGCCGGCGTTCGCCGCCGGGCTGCGGGAGGGCGACAAGATCGTCGCGTTCAACGGCAAGCCCGTCGAGGACTGGTCCACCCTGTCGACCCGTATCCGGGAGACGATCGGCCCCGCCACCATCACCGTCGAGCGCGACGGTGCCCAGAAAGCCCTCGAGGCCACCCTCATCGAGAACACGGTGGCGAAGAAGGACGATGACGGGGAGGTCGTCCCCGGGAAGTTCGTCCCGGCGGGCTACCTGGGCTTCGCGGCGAAGACCGAGATCCTTCCGCTGTCGTTCGTCGATTCGGTCGACCGCATGGGCGGCATGATCGAGAACGGCGCCGAGTCCATCGTCGCGCTGCCGTCCAAGGTTCCGGACCTGTGGAACGCCGCCTTCAGTGACGGCGAGCGCAAGGACGACTCGCCGGTCGGCGTGGTCGGCGCCGCGCGCCTCAGCGGCGAAGTGCTCAATCTGGACGTACCGACGACCAACATCGTCGCGACCTTCCTGATGCTGCTCGCCGGCTTCAACCTCTCCCTGTTCCTCTTCAACATGCTGCCGCTGCTGCCGCTGGACGGAGGGCACATCGCGGGAGCGCTGTGGGAGTCGGTGCGGCGCAACATCGCCAAGGTCTTCCGGCGTCCCGACCCGGGCCCGTTCGACGTGGCGAAGCTGATGCCGGTCGCCTACGTGGTGGCAGGGATCTTCATCTGCTTCACGCTGCTCGTGCTGGTGGCCGACATCGTCAACCCGGTGAAGATCAGCTGAGCCCTGCGGGTGGCGGCCCGGCCGCCGCCTCTGGGGATGGCCGGACACGGTTCGTGTCCGGCCATCCCCTTTGAGTGGACTTCGCTGTGCGATGTGCCCGGGCGAACGCCAGTGCCGTAATCTCGGGTGCTGGAGCCCGCCGATCTCGGGACCTCGATCCACACCTTGGGGTTGCACAGCAGATGACTGCAATTTCTCTCGGAATGCCGTCCGTTCCGACGAAGCTCGCCGACCGGAGGGTCAGCCGGAAGATCCAGGTCGGTTCTGTCGCGGTCGGCGGCGACGCACCGGTTTCGGTGCAGTCCATGACGACGACCAGGACGTCCGACATCGGCGCCACGCTCCAGCAGATCGCGGAGCTCACGGCCTCCGGCTGCCAGATCGTGCGCGTGGCGTGCCCGACGCAGGACGACGCGGACGCGCTGGCCACCATCGCCAAGAAATCGCAGATCCCGGTGATCGCGGACATCCACTTCCAGCCGAAGTACGTCTTCGCGGCGATCGACGCGGGCTGCGCCGCGGTGCGGGTGAACCCGGGCAACATCAAGCAGTTCGACGACAAGGTCAAGGAGATCGCCAAGGCCGCCGGCGAGACCGGCACCCCGATCCGGATCGGGGTCAACGCGGGATCCCTCGACCGCCGCCTCCTGGAGAAGTACGGCAAGGCCACCCCCGAGGCGCTCGTCGAGTCCGCGCTCTGGGAGGCGTCCCTCTTCGAGGAGCACGGCTTCCGCGACATCAAGATCTCGGTCAAGCACAACGACCCGGTCGTCATGGTCAACGCCTACCGCCAGCTCGCCGCCCAGAGCGACTACCCGCTGCACCTCGGCGTGACGGAGGCCGGGCCCGCCTTCCAGGGCACGATCAAGTCCGCCGTCGCCTTCGGCGCCCTGCTCGCCGAGGGCATCGGCGACACGATCCGCGTCTCCCTCTCGGCCCCGCCGGTCGAGGAGGTCAAGGTCGGCATCCAGATCCTGGAGTCGCTCAACCTCCGCCAGCGCCGGCTCGAGATCGTCTCCTGCCCCTCCTGCGGGCGCGCCCAGGTCGACGTCTACAAGCTCGCCGACGAGGTGAGCGCCGGCCTCGAGGGCATGGAGGTGCCGCTGCGCGTCGCGGTGATGGGCTGCGTCGTCAACGGTCCCGGCGAGGCCCGCGAGGCGGACCTCGGTGTCGCCTCGGGCAACGGCAAGGGCCAGATCTTCGTCAAGGGCGAGGTCATCAAGACCGTGCCCGAGTCGAAGATCGTGGAGACCCTCATCGAAGAGGCCCTGAAAATCGCGGAGCAGATGGAGAAGGACGGCGTCGCCTCGGGCACACCGGACGTCGTCGCCGTGGGCGAACCCGGCGCCTGACCGCCCGGCCGGTCCAAGGCCCCGCCGACCCCTCCCCGGGGTCCGCGGGGCCTTCGCGTGAGCGCGCCACGCCACCGACCCGCCAGGTACAGTTCACAGACCAGTAAACCGTGTGATGAGGCGCCCTCGTGTTGACGCAGACCACCACCCGGGTCCTCGACCCCGGCGAACTCGGCGCAGCGCTCGCCATCCTCGAGAGCGAGCCGGTGACGAATGCCTTCGTCACCGCACGTGTTCAGGTCGCCGGTCTCGACCCATGGCGTCTCGGGGGTGAGATGTGGGGCTGGTACGCGGACGGACACCTGCGCTCCCTGTGTTACTCCGGCGCCAACCTCGTCCCCATCTGCGCCACCCCCGAAGCTGTGCGCGCCTTTGCCGACCGCGCGCGCCGGTCCGGCCGCCGCTGCTCGTCCATCGTCGGCCCCGCCGAGCCCACCACCCAGCTCTGGCGACTGCTCGAACCGAGCTGGGGCCCCGCCAGGGACGTACGAAACCACCAGCCCCTCATGATCACCGAGGAGCTGCCGAAGAACATCGAGCCCGACCCCGGCGTCCGCCGTATCCGCAAGGACGAGATGGACGTGATCATGCCGGCGTGCGTCGCCATGTTCACCGAGGAGGTCGGCATCTCGCCGATGGCCGGCGACGGCGGACTGCTCTACCAGGCCCGGGTCGCCGAACTCGTCGCCGCCGGACGGTCGTTCGCGCGGATCGACGACGGCAAGGTCGTCTTCAAGGCCGAGATCGGCGCGGCCACCCCGAAGGCCTGCCAGATCCAAGGTGTCTGGGTGGCCCCCGAATACCGCGGCCGTGGCCTGTCCGAGACCGGCATGGCAGCCGTCCTGCGCTACGCCCTCGCGGACGTCTCACCGGTCGTCAGCCTGTACGTCAACGACTACAACACCCCGGCCAGGGCCTCCTACCGGCGGGTCGGCTTCCGCGAGGTCGGCGCCTTCATGAGCGTGCTGTTCTGATTCCCGGCGGACCGTGCTGAGCGGCCACGACGGCAAGTAGGGTTCGGCACATGGCAGCACTCACCGGGGAAGGCTCGCAGTACCCCGAGGTCGCGATCGGACCGCTCGAACTCGCCGCACACGTCGACGAGGCGCTCGCCGTCCAGGCGCTCGCCTTCGGTCTCGGCGACGACGAGATCGACATCCGCCGTTACATCGTGCTGCGTCATCTGCAGAGCCCAGGAGCGCACGCCCTCGGAGCCACCACCGCGGCCGGCCGACTCGTCGGATTCGTCTACGGCATGCCCAACGACCGCACGCACTGGTGGTCCACCGTCGTCGAGCCGTACCTGCGGCGCACCGGCACCGACCACTGGCTCGACGACTCCTTCGTCATCACCGAACTCCACGTGCACCCCGCCTTCCAGGGCCGCGGCATCGGGCGCCGGCTGATCACCACCATCACCGACGGCGTCGGCCAGCCGCGCTCCATCCTCTCCGCGATCGACATCGAGAGCCCGGCCCGCGCCCTGTACCGCGCGCTCGGCTACCAGGACCTCGCGGGCCACGTGCTGTTCCCGAGCGCACCGAGCCCGTACGCGGTGATGGGCGCCGCACTGCCGCTGCGGCGGGCGAGCGGACAGGGGAACTGATTTCCGCCCGCAGGTGCGCCCCGGCTAACCTCCTGCACATCACACGTTCCGAGCAGGAGTTCACCATGGCCCAGGTCCAGCGCATGTCCCGTCTGATGGTCAAGACATTGCGCGACGACCCGGCGGACGCGGAGACGCTCAGCCACAAGCTGCTCGTCCGCGCCGGTTACGTCCGCCGCAACGCCGCGGGCATCTGGTCCTGGCTGCCGCTCGGCAAGCGCGTCCTCGAGAACGTCACCCGCGTCGTACGCGAGGAGATGGACGCGATCGGTGCTCAGGAGGTGCTGCTCCCGGCCCTGCTGCCCAAGGAGCCGTACGAGGCGACGGGCCGCTGGGAGGAGTACGGCGCCGAGCTGTTCCGCCTCAAGGACCGCAAGGGCGCCGACTACCTGCTCGGTCCGACCCACGAGGAGATCTTCACCCAGCTCGTCAAGGACCAGTGCACGTCCTACAAGGACCTGCCGGTGATCCTCTACCAGATCCAGACGAAGTACCGCGATGAGGCGCGTCCCCGCTCGGGCATCCTGCGCGGCCGCGAGTTCCAGATGAAGGACTCGTACTCCTTCGACACCACCGACGAGGGCCTCGCCGAGTCGTACGCCCTGCACCGCGAGGCCTACGTGCGGATCTTCGAGCGCCTCGGCCTCGAGCACAAGATCGTCTCTGCGGTGTCCGGTGCCATGGGCGGCTCGGCGTCCGAGGAGTTCCTCGCTCCGGCCGCGGCCGGCGAGGACACCTTCGTCCACTGCCCCTCCTGCGACTACGCGGCCAACACCGAAGCCGTCACCTTCGCCCTCGCCCCGGTCGACGGCGCCGCCCACGGCCCCGTCGAGGAGCTCGACACCCCCGACACCCCCACGATCGAGACGCTCGCCGACCACTTGGGCGTGCCCGCCTCCGCGACGCTGAAGAACCTGCTGGTCAAGGTCGACGGCGAGATCGTCGCCGTGGGCGTGCCCGGCGACCGAGAGGTCGACCTCGGCAAGCTGGGCGACCACCTCGCCCCCGCGGTCGTCGAGCTGGTCACCGCCGAGGACTTCGTCGCCCGCCCCGACCTCGTCCGTGGGTACGTCGGCCCGCAGGGACTCGAGAAGGTCCGCTACATCGCCGACCCGCGCATCGCGCCCGGCACGGCCTGGATCACCGGGGCGAACAAGGAAGGCAAGCACGCGAGGAACGTCGTCGTGGGCCGGGACTTCGAGGTCGACGACCACTTGGACGTCGTGGTCGTCGAGGACGGCGACCCGTGCCCCTCGTGTGGCACCGGCCTGAAGCTGGACCGCGCGATCGAGATCGGTCACATCTTCCAGCTCGGCCGCAAGTACGCCGACGCCTTCCAGCTCGACGTGCTCGGCCAGAACGGCAAGCCGGTCCGCGTGACCATGGGCTCCTACGGCATCGGCGTCTCCCGCGCGGTTGCGGCGCTCGCCGAGCAGACGGCGGACGAGCAGGGCCTGTGCTGGCCCGCCGAGATCGCCCCCGCCGACGTCCACGTGGTCGCGGCCGGCAAGGCGCTCCAGACGGAGCTGGCCCTCGACGTCGCCCGCCAACTGGGCGAGGCGGGCCTACGCGTGCTGGTCGACGACCGTGCGGGCGTGTCGCCGGGCGTGAAGTTCACCGACGCGGAGCTGATCGGCGTCCCCAAGATCCTGGTGGCCGGCCGCCGCTCGGCCGACGGCGTCGTGGAGCTGAAGGACCGCCGCACGGGCGAGCGCGAGGAGCTCCCGGTGGCGGAGGCCGTGGCTCGCCTGCGCGGCTGACGCTGCTGCGGCAGGGGCCCGGGGGCGCTGCCCCCGGGTTCCTGCGCCTGCAACGCCGGGCGGCTCCGACGGAGCCGCCCGGCGTTGGAGCACACCGTGCGGGTGCGGTTCGGGGGTCGAGGCCCACGCCGGGTGGGGGTACCCCGCGCAGTGGTGGCCGCGGGGTCCGTGAGGTCCGGTTGGGGCAGTTCGGTTCGGGGTGGGACGGCCCCGGCGCAGCGGCGCTATCTGCGGGTGCGGTTCGGGGGTCGAGGCCCACGCCGGGTGGGGTGGCCCCGGCGAAGCGGTAACCGCAGACGCCGTACGGGTCCGAGGCGGCCCCCGTTCGGGCAGGTCGGGGGACGGATTCCGCGTGCCGGTGCCCGAGGGCACCGTGCGGGTGCGGTTCGGGGGTCGAGGCCCGGCACGGGTGGGACGGCCCGGCGCAGCGGCGACCGCGGGGCCGAGAGGCCCCGTTCGGGCAGGTCGGGGACGCAGCCCCGCGTAGCAGCGTCGCGCCCGCTACAGCCAGCTCGCGAACTCCAGCGCCAGTTCACCTTCGGCGCGTCGGCCCGTGGCAATCGCGCGCGTGCCCGACTCGACCGCCCGGAACAGCGTCCAGCCCCGCAGGCGTTCGCGATCCACCTCCAGGGAGTCCGCCAGCTTGTTCACCCTGCGGCGTGCCGCCGCAGCGCCCGCCGAGGCGGCGACGAGGTCCTCGACCCGGTCGCGGACCAGACGTGCCAGGTCGTAGGCGCGTTCGCCCACGAGCGGCTCCGGACCCACCGCCAGCCACGGCGTCCGATCGCCCGAAAGTACCTTCCCCTGCCGGAAGTTGCCGTGCAGCAGCATCTCCTCGGCGGCGAGCGCGACCAACTCCTCCCGCGCCGCCAGCGCCGCGGCGACAAGCGGTTCGTCGGAAAGCCGCATCGCCTCCGCCTGCCGGCCCGTGCGCTCCGTGACCGTCTCGAAGCCATGGCCTGCGGGCGGCTCCGTCCACAGCCGCCGCACCGTGCCCGCCGCCTCCAGCAGCGCCTTCGCCTCGGGCAGCGACCGCAGCGACATCTCCGGGTGCAGCCTCTCCAGCAGGAGCCCGTCGTCCCCGGCGTCCAGGAGCCGTACCGTTCCCCAGCCGTTCCAGTGCTCCAGTGCGGCTCGCTCGAGAGCCGGCGCGGCGGAGGGCGGGGCCACCTTCAGGGCGGCGGGGGTGCCGTCCGGCTGCCGTACGAGCAGTACCAGGCTGCTGCGGCCGCCCGGCACGACCGTCCGTTCGACGTCCAGCTTCCGCCGGTCCACCGTCCCCTGGACGGCGCCGGGCAGCTGCCTGAGCCACTTGTCGTCCTCACCGAGTGCCCGTACCAGCCGCTGCGGCGGTTCGAAAGCCATACGTCCGTTGTTCCCTTTCCCCGTCAGTCCTGGTCGGCGGCCCGCTCGGCGAGCCCAGGAAAGGCTACGCCGCTGCCCCGCCATCGCACCGCGCGCACGGCCGCCTCGCGCAGTGCACCCGCGGCGTCCAGCCGCAACGGGCCGTCTGTGGCCCGCACGAGATCGGCGTAGACGCCCGCAACTCGGTCCTCCAGGACCGCGGCGAGCCGTATCGCGGCGGCGGCGTCCGGCACGGAGAAGGGCAGCGCGTACGCTGCGGCGGCAGCCGAGGGCTCTCCGCCCAGGTCGCGTACCGTCCGCTCCAGCGAGTCGCGCCGGGCCCGGTGCGCGGCGTGCGCGGCGGCGGCCTCGTTCTCCTGGTCGTCCCCGACACGTCCCCCGACCACCCCGTAGCCGTACACGGCGGCGTGCTCCGCCGCGAGCGCCGCCTGTACGGCGTCCAGCTGTCCTGCCGCGTCCACAGCGCTCATCACGCGTCCCCCTTCGCCAGCAGGTACGCATGCGCGGCACCGGCAGCCGCCACGGAGGCCAGCAGGCGGGCCAGTTCCGGCTCCGCGTCGGCGAGGGCCGCCGTGTGACGGTCGGCGGTACGGCGCTCAGCCGCGACGAGTGACTTCAGCGCGGCGCCGGGCTCGGCCGGAGGCGTGGCCGGGCCGGAAGTGGATGAAGCAGTGGGTGAAGCGGTGGCCGAA
The DNA here is from genome assembly GCF_044763255.1 of Streptomyces sp. NPDC096176. Taxonomy (NCBI): domain Bacteria; kingdom Bacillati; phylum Actinomycetota; class Actinomycetes; order Kitasatosporales; family Streptomycetaceae; genus Streptomyces; species Streptomyces sp. NPDC096176. The sequence goes on from NZ_JBIWFV010000013.1 coordinate 139,380, forward strand.
ACGGACGGCGACGGGGCGGCCGACGCCGCAAGCCCCGCCAGCGCCACGGCATGCTCCGCGACCGCCGTACGCAGCGGCGTCAGCCGGTCGGCGAGCGCCGGGTGGCGGGCGATGACCGCGTCGTACTCGTCGCGCAGCGCCGCGCTCGTGGCCGCGAGCCGCCGGCGCAGCGCTGCCTCGGCGCGAGCGGAGTCGGCGGGGCGGCCCGGCTCGCGCCGGGAAGCGGGTTCGTCGTTCGAACAGCCCGTCAACAGGCCGGCGGCGGCCACCCCCGTCGCCAAGAGCGCACGTCTTCGTGTCGTCCCCGTGCGCCCCACACGTGTCTCCTCGGGCTCGCAGTGATCATCGCCGCAGGCGAGCGTACCTGCGGGCCCAGCGTGGGTGGACGGCAACACCCCCCGGGACCGGATACCCTTTCTTCGACACGCGACGATCCCACAACAGCACACGCGGCCGAGGAGTCACCCGGATGAGCACCACCCAGAGCGAGAGGCTGCGCGGGCTGCTGGAACCGCTCGTCAGCGCCGCGGACCTGGATCTGGAGGAGATCGAGGTCTCCCGGGCGGGCAGACGCCGCATGCTGAGGATCATCGTCGACTCCGACGAGGGCGTGGAACTGGACGCCTGTGCGGAGCTGAGCCGCGCCATTTCCGAGAAGCTCGACGAGACGGACGTGATGGGCGAGGGCGAGTACGTCCTCGAAGTCAGCTCCCCCGGCGCCGACCGCCCCCTGACCCAGCACCGCCACTACGTGCGCGCCACCGGCCGCCTGGTGAAGCTGCAGCTGAACGCCGACGGAGCGGCCGAGGAACTCGTCGCCCGCATTCTCGAGGTGGACGACGAAGGGCTCGACCTCGAGATCCCGGGTGTGAAGGGGCGCAAGCCCAAGGCCCGCAGGGTCGCGTTCGACGACATCGCCAAGGCGCGCGTCGAGATCGAGTTCAGCCGCAAGGACAAGCAAGGCGACAAGGACGAGAAGGAAGAGGAGGCGTAGCCGTGGACATCGACGTGAAGCTCCTGAAGGGCTTGGCCCAGGAGAAGGAGATCGCCTTCGACCTGCTGGTCGAGGCCATCGAGTCGGCCCTCCTCATCGCGTACCACCGCACCGAGGGCAGCCGCCGCCACGCCCGTGTGGTGCTCAGCAGGGACACCGGCCATGTGACCGTGTGGGCCAAGGAGGACCCGGCCGACCTGGAGGAGGGGCAGGAGCCCAAGGAGTTCGACGACACCCCTTCGGACTTCGGCCGGATCGCCGCCACCACCGCCCGCCAGGTCATTCAGCAGCGGCTGCGTGACGCGGAGAACGACGTCACCTTCGGCGAGTACGCCCGCCGTGAGGGCGATGTCGTCTCGGGCATGGTGCAGCAGGGCAAGGACCCCAAGAACGTCCTGGTCAGGCTCGACGACAAGCTCGAGGCGATCCTGCCGGTGCAGGAGCAGGTGCCGGGCGAGGAGTACACGCACGGACTGCGGCTGCGTACCTACGTGGTCCGCGTGGCGAAGGGTGTGCGCGGCCCGTCCGTGACGCTGTCCCGGACCCACCCGAACCTGGTGAAGAAGCTCTTCGCGCTGGAGGTCCCGGAGATCGCGGACGGCAGTGTCGAGATCGCGGCCATCGCACGTGAGGCCGGTCACCGCACCAAGATCGCCGTTCGCTCCACCCGTTCGGGTCTGAATGCCAAGGGCGCCTGCATCGGCCCGATGGGCGGCCGGGTGCGCAATGTCATGGCGGAGCTCCACGGCGAGAAGATCGACATCGTGGACTGGTCGGACGACCCGGCCGAGATGGTGGCGAACGCCCTCTCGCCGGCCCGTGTCAGCAAGGTGGAGGTCGTCGACCTCGGCGCCCGTTCGGCCCGTGTCACCGTTCCGGACTACCAGCTGTCCCTGGCGATCGGCAAGGAGGGGCAGAACGCCCGTCTGGCCGCGCGCCTCACCGGCTGGCGTATCGACATCCGGCCTGACACCGAGCAGGGCTCGGAACAGGGCACCGACCAGCGCTGAGGAACACCTCGGGGCGGAATCCCGTTTGCGCCCGTGCCGAGGGGCGAGCAAGATCCCACCAGGATCAGGACAACAACCGTTCGATTTTTGCCCCAAAGGGGTGAGGTCGGTGCGGGGAGGTAGACTTAACCGTGTCTGGCCGGACGCACGACCGCGCGTGCCCTGAGAGAACCTGTCTGGGATGCCGGGAGCGAGCGGCCAAGAGCGATCTGCTGCGGATCGTGGTGATCGAGGGCGAGTGTGTCCCCGATGATCGCGGTACGCTGCCCGGCCGGGGTGCGTACCTGCACCCCGCCTCGGTCTGTTTCGACCTGGCGGTCCGCCGCCGGGCATTCCCCAGGGCCTTCAGGGTCACAGGGGCGCTCGAGACCGCCGCGCTGCGGCGGCATGTCGAACAGGCAGCACCGTAAGAGAAAGAAGTACGGCACGGAACCCCGTGCGGTCAGGTACCTCGCGAGTTGGAAGTAGGTCGAGATTGCGATGAGCACTCGATGAGTACGCGATGAGTACGCCCATGAAGTAGCGACGGTCCGGCGGTAACCCGGACCTAAAAGGAGCGAAGTGGCTAAGGTCCGGGTATACGAACTCGCCAAGGAGTTCGGCGTGGAGAGCAAGGTCGTCATGGCCAAGCTCCAAGAACTCGGTGAATTCGTCCGTTCGGCGTCCTCGACGATCGAGGCGCCGGTTGTACGCAAGTTGACTGACGCACTGCAGGGGCCCGGCGGCAACGCCGGCAAGTCCGCTGCCAAGCCTGGCGCGCCCCGCAAGGCGACGCCCTCGAAGCCCGCGGCGCCCTCCCCGGCGCAGGCTCGGGGCACCTCTCCTGCCGCCAAGGCAGTGGGGGAACGTCCCGCTGCCCCCAAGCCCGGCGCACCGGCCCCCAAGCCGGCCGCGGCGAGCAGCACCCCCTCCGCGGCCCCGGCACCGGGCCCGCGTCCCACCCCGGGTCCCAAGCCCGCACCGGCCAAGCCCGCGCCCGCGGCACCGGTGCCCGCAGCCGAGTTCTCGGCTCCGGCTCCGGCCCAGCCCGCCGCACCGCAGGCCCCGCGTCCCGCGGGTGCCACCCCCGGTCCGCGCCCGGCCCGACCGGCTCCGGCCGGCGGTCAGCGTGACGGCGGCCGTGGCGGCGAGCGTCCGGCGCGTCCCGCCGGCGGCCAGGGCGCCCCGCGTCCCGGCGGTCGTCCGGCCGGTCCCCGTCCGGGCAACAACCCCTTCACGTCCGGTGGCTCCACCGGCATGGCGCGCCCGCAGGCGCCGCGTCCCGGTGGCGCTCCGCGTCCCGGTGGCGGCGCTGCTCCCGGCGCTCCGCGTCCGCAGGGCGGCCCCGGCGGCGCTCCGCGTCCGCAGGGTCAGGGCGGTGCCCGTCCGACTCCCGGTGGCATGCCTCGTCCGCAGGCCCCGCGTCCCGGTGGCGCCCCCGGCGGCCCCGGCGGCAACCGTCCGAACCCGGGCATGATGCCGCAGCGTCCTGCTGCCGGTCCCCGTCCTGGTGGCGGTCCCGGCGGTGGCGGCGGCGGTCGCGGTCCCGCCGGTGCCGGTCGTCCCGGCGGTGCCGGTCGTCCTGGTGGCGGCGGCGGCTTCGCCGGTCGTCCCGGTGGCGGTGGCGGCGGCGGTCGTCCTGGTGGCGGCGGCGGCTTCGCCGGTCGTCCCGGCGGGGGTGGTCCCGGTGGCGGTGGCGGCGGCTTCGGCGGTCGTCCCGGCTTCGCCGGTCGTCCCGGCGGTCCCGGCGGCCGTGGTGGCACGCAGGGCGCCTTCGGCCGTCCCGGCGGCCCGGCGCGTCGTGGCCGCAAGTCGAAGCGTCAGAGGCGCCAGGAGTACGAGGCCATGCAGGCCCCGTCGGTCGGCGGTGTGATGCTGCCTCGCGGCAACGGCGAGACCATTCGCCTGTCGCGCGGTGCATCGCTCACCGACTTCGCGGAGAAGATCAACGCCAACCCGGCGTCGCTCGTCGCGGTCATGATGAACCTCGGCGAGATGGTCACCGCGACGCAGTCCGTCTCCGACGAGACGCTGACGCTGCTCGGCGACGAGATGAACTACACCGTCCAGATCGTCAGCCCGGAGGAGGAGGACCGCGAGCTTCTCGAGTCCTTCGACATCGAGTTCGGCGAGGACGAGGGCGGCGAAGAGGCCCTGGTCTCCCGTCCGCCGGTCGTGACCGTCATGGGTCACGTCGACCACGGTAAGACCCGACTGCTCGACGCGATCCGCAAGACGAACGTCGTCGCGGGCGAGGCCGGTGGCATCACCCAGCACATCGGTGCCTACCAGGTCTCGACCGAGGTCAACGGCGAGGACCGCGCGATCACCTTCATCGACACCCCGGGTCACGAGGCGTTCACCGCCATGCGTGCCCGTGGTGCGAAGTCGACCGACATCGCGATCCTCGTGGTGGCGGCCAACGACGGTGTGATGCCCCAGACGATCGAGGCGCTGAACCACGCCAAGGCGGCCGACGTGCCGATCGTGGTCGCGGTCAACAAGATCGACGTCGAGGGTGCCGACCCGACCAAGGTGCGCGGTCAGCTCACCGAGTTCGGTCTGGTGGCAGAGGAGTACGGCGGCGACACCATGTTCGTCGACATCTCCGCCAAGCAGGGTCTGAACATCGACTCCCTGCTCGAGGCCGTCGTCCTCACCGCCGACGCCTCGCTCGACCTGCGGGCCAACCCGGAGCAGGACGCGCAGGGTATTGCGATCGAGTCCCACCTCGACCGCGGCCGCGGTGCCGTCTCGACCGTCCTGGTCCAGCGAGGCACGCTGCGCATCGGCGACACGATGGTCGTCGGTGACGCGTACGGCCGTGTCCGGGCGATGCTCGACGACAAGGGCAACAACGTGGAGGAGGCGACTCCGTCGACTCCCGTTCTGGTCCTGGGTCTCACCAACGTTCCGGGCGCCGGCGACAACTTCCTCGTCGTCGACGAGGACCGTACGGCCCGCCAGATCGCCGAGAAGCGCGCGGCGCGCGAGCGCAACGCCAACTTCGCCAAGCGCGTCCGCCGGGTGTCCCTCGAGGACCTCGACAAGGTGCTCAAGGCCGGTCTGGTCCAGGAACTCAACCTCATCATCAAGGGCGACGCGTCCGGTGCGGTCGAGGCTCTCGAGTCCTCGCTGCTCCAGCTCGACGTCGGTGAAGAGGTCGACATCCGGGTCCTGCACCGCGGTGTGGGTGCGGTCACCGAGTCCGACATCGACCTGGCGATGGGCTCCGACGCCATTGTCATCGGCTACAACGTCCGTGCGGCCGGCCGTGCCGCGCAGATGGCGGAGCGCGAGGGCGTCGACGTCCGGTACTACTCGGTGATCTACCAGGCCATCGAGGAGATCGAGGCGGCCCTCAAGGGCTTGCTCAAGCCGGAGTACGAAGAGGTCGAGCTCGGTACGGCGGAGATCCGCGAGGTCTTCCGCTCGTCCAAGCTGGGCAACATCGCGGGTGTTCTCATCCGTTCCGGCGAGGTCAAGCGCAACACCAAGGCCCGGCTCATCCGCGACGGCAAGGTCATCGCGGAGAGCCTCAACATCGAGGGTCTGCGCCGCTTCAAGGACGACGTCACCGAGATCCGTGAAGGCTTCGAGGGCGGTATCAACCTCGGAAACTTCAACGACATCAAGATCGACGACGTCATCGCGACGTACGAGATGCGCGAGAAGCCGCGCGGCTGACGCACGGCACCAGTCCGGGGCCGGTCGGCGGAAGTATTTCCGTCGATCGGCCCCGGCCGTTGCGTGTACGGTTTGGATGTCCCTGCCAAGTACGGGCGGGGACCGAACTGTGCCGGCTCGGGGGGCGAGCCTTCGGACCCCCGGCACAACAAACCCGTACCGGCGGGACATCCGGACAGACATGTATGTGGGGACACTGTCCTTCGATCTGCTTCTCGGCGACGTACGGTCGCTGAAGGAGAAGCGCTCCGTGGTCCGCCCGATCGTCGCCGAGCTCCAGCGGAAGTACGCGGTGAGCGTGGCGGAGGTGGGCGGCCAGGACCTCCACCGGCGGGCCGAGATCGGCCTCGCCGTGGTGTCCGGCGACACGGGGCACCTCACGGACGTGCTGGACCGGTGCGAGCGCCTGGTCGCCGCCCGGCCGGAGGTGGAGCTGCTGTCGGTTCGACGCAGGCTCCACAGCGACGAAGACTGAATGCAAGGCAAAGAAGGAGAAGACCAGTGGCCGACAACGCGCGGGCGAAGAAACTGGCAGACCTCATCCGGGAGGTGGTCGCCGAGAAGCTGCAGCGCGGCATCAAGGACCCTCGCCTCGGTTCGCACGTGACCATCACGGACACCCGCGTCACCGGTGACCTGCGGGAGGCCACGGTCTTCTACACGGTCTACGGCGACGACGAGGACCGGGCGAGCGCGGCCGCGGGCCTGCAGAGCGCCAAGGGCGTCCTCCGCTCCGCGGTCGGGGCGGCCGCGGGCACCAAGTTCACGCCCACCCTCACGTTCGTGGCGGACGCCCTTCCGGAGAACGCCAAGACGATCGAGGACCTCCTCGACAAGGCGCGGGCATCCGACGCCAAGGTGCGGGAGGCGTCCTCCGGCGCCAAGTTCGCCGGCGAGGCCGACCCGTATCGCAAGCCGGAAGACGAGGACGAAGCCTCGGAATGACGCAGCGCACGACTCCGCCCGACGGCCTTGTCATCGTGGACAAGCCGTCGGGCTTCACTTCGCACGACGTCGTCGCCAAGATGCGCGGGATCGCACGGACCCGGCGCGTCGGACACGCGGGGACACTCGACCCCATGGCCACCGGTGTGCTGGTGCTGGGCGTCGAGAAGGCCACCAAGTTGCTCGGGCACCTGGCGCTGACCGAGAAGGAGTACCTCGGCACCATCAGGCTCGGGCAGAACACCGTCACGGACGACGCGGAGGGCGAGGTCACGTCCTCCACCGACGCCTCCGGTGTCACGCGTGAGGCGATCGACGCGGGCGTGGCCGAGCTGACCGGCGACGTCATGCAGGTGCCGTCCAAGGTCAGCGCCATCAAGATCGACGGGAAGCGCTCGTACGCGCGGGTGCGCGGCGGCGAGGAGTTCGACATCCCGGCCCGGCCGGTGACCGTCTCCTCCTTCCAGGTCTACGACGTCCGGGAGACCACGACGCAGGACGGGCTCCGGGTCGTCGACCTGGTCGTGTCAGTGGTGTGCTCGTCCGGCACCTACATCCGGGCGCTCGCGCGCGATCTCGGAGCCGATCTGGGCGTCGGCGGGCATCTGACGGCGCTGCGGCGCACCCGCGTCGGGCCCTACGGCCTCGACGCGGCGAAGACGCTCGACCAGCTCCAGGAGGAGCTGACCGTGATGCCGATCGCCGAGGCGGCCGCGGCCGCCTTCCCACGCTGGGACGTGGACGAGCGACGGGCCAAGCTGCTCACCAACGGCGTACGGCTGGACATGCCGACCTACGACCGCGCGCCCGTCGCCGTCTTCGGACCCGACGGCCGCTTCCTGGCGCTCGTCGAGGAGCAGAAGGGCAAGGCGAAGAGCCTTGCCGTCTTCGGCTGACCGGGGCCGTGACACGTCGTGGGGCGGGCAGCCATGCTGCCCGCCCCACGATCCCCCCTCGTTTCCCCCGCAATAGGTCTATCCACTGCGCACCCGGGATTCACCCCAACGAGCAGGCGCTCGGAGTGAACCGGGGTGCACTGGGGGGCGCGTTCGTGATGCGGACTTCTCCCGCCGATCATGATCGACATAACGTCGTCGCCATGGGACGCGCTGACCAGGCAACTTTGGTACGGATCTGCGATCCGGCCGGTCGGCCGCACGGCACCGGCTTCGTCGCCGACGATCTCGGCACGGTCGTGACCGGCCACCACGTGATCGCCGGGCTCACCCGCCCTCTCCTCCGGCCACAGGACGGCAGCGGCTCCGTCCTCGAGGCCGACTCCGTGACCGCCTACCCGGAGCACGGACTCGCGCTTCTGCGCGCCACCGGCTTGAGCGTCCCCGCGCTGCCCATCGGCGCGCGTGACCGTGTCACGCCGGGAACCTATGTGCGGCTCGTGGCCGGAGGCTGGCGCGAGGCGCGCGTGCTCGCCACGACGAGCGGCATGCTGGAGCTCGCCATCGGCACCGACGGCAGCGACGCACTGCGCCTCGCGGGAGCAGCCGCCGGAGGACCCGTGCTCGACGCGGCGACCGGAGCGGTCCTGGCCGTGCTCGGCGCAGTGCCGCCGACCGGTGCTCCGGCAGGCGCCTGCGCACGAACCCTGCACGCCGCTCTGCCGGAGCCGCTGGCAGCCCTGCTGCGCCGCAACGCGGAACTGGCGCCCGCCTACGGGCAGGACCTGAACCTGGCCGCCGTACTGGAGCTCACCGGTGGCTCGCTCGCACGGACCGGCACCTCGGGCAGCGGGCCGGAGCACATCGAACGCCCGGACATCGCGGGGGAGTTCGCCGACTTCACCGAGCGCCACGCGGCGCCCCTGGTCCTCGGACTCGTAGGCGCCCCCGGAACAGGCCGTACGACGGAACTGCGCATGCTCGCCGCCCGGCGCGCCCAAGGACCCGAACCGGCCCCCACGTTGTGGCTGCGCGGCGCCGACCTGCGCGCCGGGGACACCTCCCTGGCCGACGCGGTGGCCCGGACGCTGCACCGGGCCGCCCGCATCCTCGCCGCACCGGAGCAGGACATCGGCCCGGCCCGGGTGGCCCGCCTGGCCCACGACGCGGGACGGCCGCTGCTCGTCGTGCTCGACGGCCCCGAGGAGATGCCGCCCGCGCAGGCGCACAACCTGCGGGAGTGGACGACGGCCACCACCGAGTGGCTGGCCTCCTGCGGGACCCGGCTGGCGGTGGCGTGCCGACCCGAGTACTGGGACCAGGCCGGGGCGCTGTTCCCGCCGGGGCTACTGCACCGCCCCGGCGGCCCGGCGCTCCCACCCGAGGCGGGGCCCCGGACCTCGGCGCCCGTGGCTGCCCTCGCCGGAGTCGGCGGCGCGGGCGACGACCGGGCGCCGGGCCCGACGTACCCCGCCGACGTCCGTGCAGGACGCGGCAGCGGCGCAGCTGGTGGTGCGGAGGCGTCCTGGGCGGCGTCCGAAGCCAGGGTGCCCGCCCACTGCGTTGCCAGGCGCGGACCTGGCACGGACACCCAGTCACCGCCGGCTGTGCGCATGGGAGAGCTGGATGCCCACCAGGCCCGCCGGGTGCGGGAGGCGTACGGCCTGCCACCCGGGGCCGTCGCCACCGTCGACGAGCGGCATCCGCTCACGCTCCGGCTGCTCGCCGAGGTGCACCGCGCACTGCCCGGCGCCCTGCCGAGCAGACCAGGGCGCGAAGAGGTCCTGGGCGCCTATCTGGACCTCGTCTGTCTGCGGATCGCCGTACGCATCGCTTCCGACGCCGCCCCCGAGCCCCGTGGCTCCGCGCTCCGCGGGCTCGTCGCCGCGGTCGCCGGCCGCATGCACGAGGCTGGCCGACGCTGCCTCGGCCCCGGGCACGGGCAACTGGACGGGACGGCGTTCGAGGAGCTGTTCCCGTGGCGAGCCGGATGGGCGTCCGCCGTCCTCATGGAACGCCTGCTCGTCCCGGCCGGCAGCGGCTACCGCTTCGCACACGAGGAACTCGCGGACTGGATCCAGGGCGGTCACCTCGATCTCGACGCCGCACTGCGCTCCCTGCTGCACCTCCGCCAGGAAGGGCCGGAGGCGGCGCCCGTACCGCGGCATCGCGTCGGCACCGTCGTACAGGCTCTCCTCCATCTCGGCCGGCGACACGAGGCGTCGGCGCTGGAGCACCGGCTCACCGGCCTCGTGGACGCGCTCCACGAGCCTGACCCTGACGAGCGGCCCGTGGACGCGCGCTGGTGGGCGGCCCGGCTTCTCCATGAGGTTCTGCCGCGCGTACCCGACGCGGAACGGCATCTGGGCGTGCTGCACCGTCTGGCCGAACGACCCGACCGCGAAAGGGAATTCGGGCCCCGCTTCTGGGAACGGCTGTCGCTCGACGACCCGGCCCGTCTCGACCTTCTGCGCCGCCTGGTCCCCGCCGACCCGCCCGCGCACGGCGCCACCGCCACGCCCCGCTACCTGGAGCTCGCCGACCAACGGCTGGCGGCCGACCCCAGAGCCGTGCAGCCCCTGCTGTGCCGCTGGTTCGGTGACGACACCCCCCTGGCCGCGGACCCCGACTCCGGGGTACGGCCCACCGTCGGCGCTGCCGCGCAGGCGCTGCTGTACGCACGGCGTGGCCTCGCGCCGGACGATCTGACCGAGGCCCTCGTCGACACCGCCCACCCCCGCGCCACCGAGCTGCTCGACGCGCTCGCCGAGGACGAGCCGTCCGTGGTGTGCAGGGCCGTCGACCGCTGGGCGCGCGACCCGCGGCCCGCACGTCGGGCCGCGGCCGCCGCCCACGCCCTTGCCCCCAGGCCCACGACCGACCGCGACCGGGAACACCTGCGGGGCGCGGCACGCGCGCTGCTCGCCGACCCCGCGCACCACGGCACTGCGTTCGCCCTCCTCGTCCGCGACCCGGTCAGCCGCCCCCGGCATCTGGACCGGGCGCTCGACCTCTTCGTGGCGGGCGACCCGCACCTGCCTGCCGGCGCCGTCGCGGACGCACTCACCACCCACGCCGCCCCGGTGCTCGCCGCCTTCCGGGCCCGGCTGCTGCGGCCGGACGGCGGCGCCGACGCGGGGGAGCTGCTCGCCACGCTCGCCGAAGCCGTCACCGACCCCGCGACCGCGCGGCGCGCCGCCGCCCTGGTCTGCGAGTACGTCGACCACCGACCCGACGGCGCGGCGCACGCCGCCGCCTACGTCCACCGCCGCCTCGACGGGGGCCCCGACGCCCGCGACGTGCTCTTCCCCCTCGTCACCCACCTGCTACGAGGCCGGCCTGCACACGTACGCAGCGCCCTCGCACCCGTCCTCGCCGCACCTGGCGGCGCGTCCTCGCGGGTGCTGCGGGCGGAGCTGCTCGACGTGATGCTGCGCTACGAGCGGTACGAGGCCCGCGAGGTGGCCGTTCTCGACGCGCTGCTCTGCGCCGCCGCCCACGGCAGCCACCAGCGCCCCGAGGAACACACTCGTGCGCTGGTGCACCGTGCTGGCCTGCTGCTCGCCCGCACACCCAAGGGCGCCGCCTGCCTCGACAGGCGGCTGGTGGAGCTCGCCCGCGACGTGCCCGGCTTCGCCACCCTGGCAGGGCGCTGGCTGGCCGACGACCCCCAGGAATGGGCCGCAGTCGTGGGCCCGGGCGCCCGGCGGGCCCTGCGTACACCGGGCAGCCCGGTGCCGATGCCGACCGGGAGCGCCGGGCATGGCAGTCTTAGACCTGCGTTATCGGCAATCACGTACACAGGTTCGGGCGAGGAGCGGTCACAGTGCAGCGCTGGCGTGGCTTGGAGGACATCCCCCAGGACTGGGGACGCAGCGTCGTCACCATCGGCTCCTACGACGGCGTACACCGCGGACACCAGCTGATCATCGGTCGCGCGGTGGAGCGGGCGCGCGAGCTAGGGGTGCCGTCGGTCGTCGTCACCTTCGACCCGCACCCCAGCGAGGTCGTCCGTCCCGGCAGCCACCCCCCGCTGCTCGCGCCGCACCACCGCCGCGCCGACCTGATGGCCGAGCTCGGCGTGGACGCGGTGCTCGTCCTGCCCTTCACCGCCGACTTCTCCCAGCTGTCGCCGGCCGACTTCATCGTCAAGGTCCTGGTCGACAAGCTGCACGCGCGCGCGGTCATCGAGGGTCCCAACTTCCGCTTCGGTCACCGGGCGGCAGGCAACGTCGCGTTCCTCGCCGAGCTCGGCGCGACGTACGACTACGAGGTCGAGGTCGTCGACCTGTACGTGCGCGGCGAGGCGGGCGGCGGCGAGCCGTTCTCCTCGACGCTCACCCGCAGGCTGATCGCCGAGGGAGACGTCGAGGGCGCCTCGGAGATCCTGGGCCGCCCGCACCGTGTCGAGGGCATCGTGGTCCGCGGCGCCCAGCGCGGCCGCGAGCTCGGCTTCCCGACGGCGAACGTGGAGACCCTGCCGCACACCGCGATCCCGGCGGACGGCGTCTATGCCGGCTGGCTCACGGCGGCCGGCGCACGCATGCCGGCGGCGATCTCCGTCGGCACGAACCCGCAGTTCGACGGCACCGAGCGCACGGTGGAGGCGTACGCGATCGACCGCGTGGGGCTCGACCTGTACGGCCTGCATGTGGAGGTCGACTTCCTGGCGTATGTGCGGGGGCAGGAGAAGTTCGACTCGATCGAGTCGCTGCTGGTGGCGATCGGGGACGACGTGAAGAAGTGCCGGGAGCTCACGGCGGCGTACGACGCGCGTCGCTGACGATCCGGGCCCGGCCCGGGTGACCTGTGCGGGCGTGGCCCGGCCCCCGGCCCGCTCGGGGGCGGTCCGCTCATCGGGTCGTGTCCGGGAGTGCTTGCCTCACCGCGCTGCCCGCGCATGCGCCGCTTCACGTCCCGTACACGCCCCCGGCGCACCCCGGCCGACGGTTTCACTCCCCCAAGGGGGCACGTGCCGGCCGTGTGGGTGTCCCCTCAGCCGGACGCTGTCGCCCAGTGACACGCCACCTGCGGAGTCGGGGCGTTCGGGAGGACCGGGAGGTCGCGGGTGCGGCACAGGTCCGCCACGCCGGCCCGGTCCGCCTCGCCCGACGACAGGATCTGGCAGCGGGCGTGGAATCGGCAGCCCGCCGGGATGCGGGACGGGTCCGGCGGCTCGCCGGTGAGGACCACCGGCGACTCCTCCGACTCCGGCAGCACCGACAACAGCGCCTTCGTGTAGGGGTGCTGCGGCGACGTCAGCACATCCTCCACCGGCCCCGACTCGACGATTCGCCCCAGATACATCACTGCCACCCGGTCCGCGATGTTCCACGCGAGACCCAGGTCGTGCGTCACCACCAGTGCGGACAGGCCCAGTTCGTCCCGTAGCCGCAGCAGCAGCGCCAGGATCTCCCCGCGAACGGAGGCGTCCAGCGACGCCACCGGCTCGTCGGCGACGATCAGTTCCGGTTCGAGTACCAGGGCGCCCGCGATGACAACGCGCTGCCGCTGTCCGCCGGACAGTTCGTGCGGGTAGCGGAGGAAGAACCGCTCGGGTGGACGCAGACCTGCCCGGGACAGGGCTCCTGCGACGGCGGCGCGTTCGTCACCCGCGTAGCCGTGGATCCGCAGGCCCTCCGCCACGGCGTCGTACACCGTGTGCCGGGGGTTGAGCGATCCGCTCGGGTCCTGGAGTACCAGTTGCACGCGCTTGCGGTACGTCTTCAGCGCGCGTGAGCCGTAACCGAGAGGTTCCCCGACGAAGGTGACGCGCCCGGAGCTCGGCGTCACCAGGCCGAGCAGCGAGCGTGCCAGCGTGGTCTTGCCGCAGCCGGATTCGCCGACGAGGGCCACGATTTCCCCTGCGCCGATGTCGAGGTCGACGCCGTCCACGGCGCGCGCCGTCGGTTCGCCCCGGCGCCCGGGGAAGGTGACGTGCAGCCCGGATGCGGACAGCAGCGGTGCGGCCGTGGTGGTCGGGGTCATGACGTGCTCCTGTGTCACAGCTGCTTCTCCGTCCCCGCTCCGGCCCCTGCTCGGTCCGTCGGGCCGCCCACCAGCACACACGCCGCCCGGTGGCTCTCGCCCGCCGTGACCAGCTCCTGGTCCTGTTCGGGGCACGTGTCGAGTGCCACGGGGCAGCGTGGGTGGAACGTGCAACCGCCCGGCAGAGACGCCGGGTCGGGCGGGTCGCCGGGCAGCCCGCGCGGTGCCCGGCGCGAGGCGGGGTCGCCGATGCGCGGGAAGGCCGCGGACAGAGCCCGCCCGTACGGATGCTGTGCGGCGTCGTAGACCGCCCGGGCGGGGCCCTCCTCCACGACGCGGCCCGCGTACATCACGGCGAGGCGGTCGCAGGTGTCGGCGAGCACGCCCAGGTCGTGGCTGATCATCAGGAGACTGATGTCCTGCTCTGCGACGAGCTGCTCGATCAGCCGCAGAATCTGCGCCTGGATCATCACATCCAGCGCAGTCGTCGGCTCGTCGGCGACGATCAGCCGCGGGTCGCAGGCGAGCGCCATGGCGATCATCACTCGCTGCCGCTGCCCGCCCGAGAGCTCGTGCGGGTAGGCGTTCGCGCGGGAGACCGGCAGCCCCACGTGCTGGAGTAGCTCGCCCACGCGCCGCTTCGCCTCCGCCGGGGTCGATCCGCGGTGCAGCAGGATCGGCTCGGCGATCTGGTCGCCGACGCGGTGGACCGCGTTGAGCGAGTGCATCGCCCCCTGGAAGACGATCGACGCGCCCGCCCACCGCACAGCCCGTAGCCGCCCCCACTTCATGGTGAGGACGTCCTCGCCGTCGAGGACGATCTCGCCGGTCAGCTTCGCGGAGGCCGGCAGCAGCCGCAGCAGTGCGAGCGCCAGTGTCGACTTGCCGCAACCGGACTCGCCCGCGACGCCGAGCTTCTGCCCGGCGGCGAGGGACAGGTCGACGCCGCGTACGGCGGGCACGGCGCGGGCACCGGAGCCGTAGGTCACATGGAGGTCCCTGACCTCGAGCAGGCTCAACGCGCCACTCCCAGCTTCGGGTTGAGTACGGACTCGATCGCACGCCCGCACAGGGTGAAGGCGAGCGCCACGAGGGCGATGGCGATTCCGGGCGGGGCCAGGTACCACCAGTGGCCGGAGGACACCGCGCCCGCCTCACGCGCGTCCTGGAGCATTCCGCCCCAGGAGACGATGGTCGGGTCGCCCAGGCCGAGGAAGGCCAGCGTCGCCTCGGTGAGGATCGCGCTGGAGATCCCGAGCGTGGTCTGCGCCAGCACCAGCGGCATCACGTTGGGCAGGACATGCCGGTTCATGATGTGGCCGTGTCCTCCGCCGAGGGCCTTGGCACGCTCGATATAGGGCCGCGACTCCACGGCGATGGTCTGGGCCCGCACCAGCCGTGCCGTGGTGGGCCAGCTGGCGACGCCGATGGCGATGATGACCGTCCACACATTCCGCGACATGACGGTCGCGAGCACGATCGCCAGCACGAGCGTCGGCATGACCAGGAACCAGTCGGTGATCCGCATCAGGACCGTGGAGAACCAGCCGCCGTAGTGGCCGGCGATGATGCCGACGAGCGTGCCGATGGCCACCGACAGCGCGGCGGCCAGCAGACCGACGGTGAGCGAGATCCGCGCCCCCCACACCAGCAGGCCGAGCAGTGAGCGTCCGAACTGGTCGGTGCCCAGCGGGAACTCGCCGCTGGGCTTCTCCATCGCCGTTCCGGGCGCGTTCGTCACGCTCTGCACGTCACCACCGACCAGCAGCGGCGCGGCGAGCGCGGTGAACGCGATGAGCGCCAGCGCGGCCAGGCCGAACAGGCCCGCCCGGTGGGTGCGGTACGCGCTCCAGAAGCGTGCCACGGAGTGCCGGCGGCGCGCCCACGCCAGGGACCTCGCCGTCTGTGCGGTCCGCCCGGCCTCGGCGGCCGGCGCCGCCTCGGGCGCGGCCGTGGTCTTCGTCGGCGGCGTCGGTGTCGTCGTCATCGGCCCACCCGGGGATCGAGCAGCGGATACAGCAGGTCGGCGAGGAGATTCATGATGATCATCGCCCCGGCGAAGACGACGAACAGCCCCTGGACGAGCGGCAGGTCCGGCACGCTGAGCGCCTGATAGAACAGCCCGCCGAGCCCCGGCCAGGAGAAGACCGTCTCGACCAGGATCGAACCGGCCGCCACATGGCCGAGGTTGATGAACACCATGGTGACGGTCGGCAGCAGCGCGTTCGGTACGGCGTGCCTGCGCCGCACCACGTCGTCCCGCAGCCCCTTGGCGCGTGCCGTCGTCAGGTAGTCGCTGCCCATTTCGTCGAGCAGCGACGAACGCATCACCAGCAGCGTCTGGGCGTACCCGACGGCGACCAGGGTCAGCACGGGCAGCACCATGTGGTGCGCCACGTCGGCCACGTAGGCGAAGCCGCTCTCGTTGCCCGACTCCATACCGCCGGTGGGGAAGATGCCGGGAACGGGGCCGATCCCCACCGAGAAGGTGATGATCAGCAGCAGGCCGAGCCAGAAACCCGGCACGGACCACAGGGTCAACGCCACACCGGTGTTGAGCCTGTCGCCGAGGCTGCCGTGCCGCCAGGCCGAGCGAGTCCCCAGCCAGAGCCCGATCGCCGAGTAGACGAGGACCGCCACCCCGGTGAGCAGCAGCGTCGCCGGCACCTTCTGGGCGATCAGGTCACCGACGGGCGCGTGGAACTGGTACGACATGCCGAGGTCGCCCGTCAGGGCACTGGCGCAGTAGTCCGTGAACTGCTGCCACATCGGCTTGTCGAGACCGAACTGGCGGCGCAGCGTCGCCATCTGCTCGGCCGACGTCGGCATGCCGTGGGTCATCGCCCTGACCGGGTCGCCCGGGATGATCCGGAAGAGGAAGAAGCTGGTGACGAGGACGGCGAGCAGCGAGATCGCCGCACCGCCCAGTTTCCCCGCCACGTACTGGAGATAGGCGCGTGCGCTGCCGCTCGCGGCGCGGGCCTCCGGGGCCCGCGCCACAGCGGTCGTACTGGTCGTACTTGTGGTGCTCATCGACTATTCACGGTCTTCCGCGGTGGAACGGCGACGCATCGCGACGAACAGCCCGAGAGCGGCGGCGATGACCACGGCCGCGCCGATACCGATCACCACGCCGGCGGACGAGCTGCTGTCGGAGGCGCTCTCGGCCGCGGCGGGCTCGGCCGACCACCAGCTCCAGTAACCGTCCTGGCCGTAGATGTTGCCGGCCGCCTCCGGCATCGTCGTGATGGACTTGATCTGGTCCGTACGGTACGCCTCGACGGCGTTCGGGTACGCGAGGACGTTCATGTAGCCCGTGTCGTACAGCCGTGACTGCATCTGCTTGACGACGTCGGCGCGCTTGGCCGCGTCGTACTCCACGGCCTGCTTCGCGTACAGCGCGTCGAACTGCTTGTCACAGATGAAGTTGTCCGTCGCGCCGCTGTCCTTGGACGTGGCGGGCAGCGCCGCGCAGGTGTGGATCGACAGGACGAAGTCCGGGTCGGGGTTGACGGACCAGCCGTCGAAGGCCAGGTCGTAGTCGCCCTTGAGCCACGGGTCGGAGACGTTGTCGAGGCAGTCGACCTTCAGTCCGATGCCCAGCTCGCCCCACCACTCCTGCAGATACTTGCCGATCGCCTTGTCGTTCGGGTCGGTGGCGTGGCAGAGGATGCGGAAGTCGAGCGGCTTGCCGTCCTTGCCGAGCCGCTTGCCCTGACCGTTCTTCCTGTAGCCGGCGTCGTCGAGGATCTGCGCGGCCTTCGCCGGGTCGTAGGCGATCTTCTGGCTCGCGTCGGGCTTCCAGAAGTACGACTGGAAGCGCGGCGGGATGTAGCCCTCGCCCTCGACGGCGTGGCCCTGGAAGACCTTGTCGACGATGGTCGTGCGGTCGGTGGCGTGGAAGAGCGCCTTGCGCACGGCCGGGTCGAGCAGCGCCTTGTGGCCGTTGCCGAACTTCGTGCCGTCCTTCGACTGGGCGCCGGGGTTGGTGGCGAGCGCGAAGAAACGGCGGCCGGGCGCGTCGTTGACCTTGATGTTCTTGGCGCTCTTCAGCGCAGCGGCCTGGGCAGGGGTCAGACCCTGGACGAAGGAGACCTCGCCCTTCTGCAGGGCCGCGACCGCGGCGTCGCCGTCCTTGTAGTACTTGAACACCAGCTCGTCGAACTTGGGCGCACCGCGCCAGAAGTCCTTGTTCGGCTTCAGCTTCAGATACTGGTCGACCTTGAAGTCCGTGATGACGAACGGGCCGTTGCCGACGATCGGGAACTGCTTGTCGTTGTTGAACTTGGAGAAGTCGTCGACCTTCTCCCACACGTGCTTGGGCACGATCGGGACGTCGAGTGCCGTCATCGTGGCCTGAGGCTTCTTCAACTCGATGACCAGCGTCTTCGGGTCGGGCGCCGTGACCTTCTTGAAGTTGGCCGTGAAGCTGCCGTTGGCGGTGGCCGCGTTCTCGTCGGTCATCATCTTGTTGAACGTCCAGGCCGCGTCCTCGGCGGTGGCCTGCTTTCCGTCCGACCACTTGGAGTCGTCGCGGATGGTGTACGTCCACGTCAGCTTGTCGGCGGACGGCTGCCACGCGGTGGCCAGACCGGGGACGGCGCGGCCGTCCTTGACGTCGTAGTTCGTCAGGTAGTCGTAGGCCAGACGGTGGATCGTGGTGCTGACCAGACGCTGCGCCAGGAACGGGCTCAGCGAGTCGATGCTCTGCGACACCGCGACGGTGAGAACCTGCTTGCCGTCGTCGGCGGCCGGCCGGGCCTGTGATCCGGCCAGGGAGCGGTTCTCTGGCTGGGCCTGGGCCTGGGGGGCGAGGACCCCCGCCATCACCACTGCGGAGGCCGCGGCGCCATTGGCGAGGACCAATCGGAAGCGGGGGCGTTGCCGGGTGCTCTGGGGAGATGCCGTTGTGACCATGGACAGTGACCTCGCGTCATTACTCGCACGGAGAGGGCGGGTTTGTGATCTCTGGTTCGCCAGCTGGTGAAGCGAAGGTTTATCAGGGTGGTCATGCCGCGTCAACGGCCGCTCAAACCCCGTGTGGGCTGCGGGAATACGACGAGGGCCCGCACCGTCAGAACGGTGCGGGCCCTCATTGGTTCAGACCTCTGTCGCGTTACTGCTGAGGGGCTGGCGGTGCCTGCGGAGGCTGCTGCTGCCAGCCCGGCGGGGGAACCTGACCCGGCGGGACATGTCCCGGCGGAACATGTCCCTGAGCGTCGGGTTCGCCGCCCGCCGCGGGCGGCGGACCCGACGGATTCGCCGGTGACTGGGCCTGCGACGGAGGAGACTGCTGCCATCCCTGTGGCGGTTGGCCCTGCTGCGGCGCGCCGTACGGCTGCTGCGGCGGATACGGCTGGCCGGGCATCGGCTGTCCGGGGACGCCCGGACCTGGCTGTCCCGGCATCGGCTGCCCCTGCGGGTACGGCTGGGGCTGTCCCTGGGGATGACCCTGCCCTTGCCACTGACCCTGCCACTGGCCCTGACCCTGGTCGTGGCCCGGCATCGGCGGCGCTGCCTGGGGCGGAGGGTTCCCGTTCGCCGTCCACAGCCCCTGCTGCTGCTGGGCGCGCACGAAGTCCTCGGCGATCAGCGCGGAGAGGTTGAAGTACGCCTCACGCGTCTTGGGCCGCATCATGTCGAGGTCGACCTCGGCGCCCGCTGCGAGGTGCTCGTCGAAGGGAACGACGACCACGCCGCGGCAGCGGGTCTGGAAGTGCTGCACGATGTCGTCGACCTTGATCATCTTGCCGGTCTCGCGGACCCCGGAGATGACCGTGATGGACCGCTGCACCAGATCGGCGTAGCCGTGCGCCGACAGCCAGTCCAGCGTCGTCGAGGCGCTGCTCGCGCCGTCCACGGACGGCGTCGAGATGATGATCAGCTGGTCGGCGAGGTCGAGCACCCCGCGCATCGCGCTGTAGAGGAGACCGGTACCGGAGTCGGTGAGGATGATCGGGTACTGCTTGCCCAGCACGTCGATCGCGCGCCGGTAGTCCTCGTCGTTGAACGTCGTCGAGACGGCCGGATCCACGTCGTTGGCGATGATCTCCAGACCGGAGGGAGCCTGTGAGGTGAACCTGCGGATGTCCATGTACGAGTTGAGGTACGGGATCGCCTGGACCAGGTCACGGATGGTCGCCCCGGTCTCACGGCGCACTCGGCGGCCGAGCGTGCCGGCGTCGGGGTTGGCGTCGATCGCCAGGATCTTGTCCTGCCGCTCCGTGGCCAGCGTCGAACCGAGCGCCGTGGTGGTCGTCGTCTTGCCGACGCCGCCCTTGAGGGAGATGACGGCGATCCGGTAGCACGACAGCACCGGCGTACGGATCAGGTCGAGCTTGCGCTGCCGCTCCGCCTCCTCCTTCTTGCCGCCGAGCTTGAAGCGGGCGGCACTGGAGGGGTTACGGCTCGACTTGGGCTTCTGCTTGTTGTTGCGCAGCAGCCGGTCGGAGGAAAGCTCGACCGCGGCCGTGTAACCGAGGGGAGCGCCCGGAACGGAACGCTCGCGCTGGTCGTGCGTGACCGGCGTGGGCCAGGCACCACCGGTGCGCGGGTCGACCGGAGGACCGGACGGCTGCGGCTGGCCATGCGGCGCCATCTGCCCGGCCTGCGGGTGTCCCTGCTGCGGCGGCAGCTGCGGGTTGCCGGGCGCGGCCGGGTTGGGCGCCTGCGGCACCTGGGCCTGGGGCGGCAGGGGCGCGGCCGCGTGGGGCCCGGGCTGGGCCTGCTGTCCGGGCACGGGGCCGGCCTGTTGCGGGAAGCCGTAACCGCCCTGCGGGGCGGGGGCGTTGGGGCCGGGTTGGGGCTGTGCGGGATGTCCGGGCTGAGCCTGCTGTCCCGGGCCGGCCTGTTGCGGGAAGCCATAACCACCCTGGGCGGCGGGGGCGTTGGGGGCGGGTTGGGGCTGGGTGAGATGTCCGGGCTGAGCCTGTTGTGCGGGTACCGGGCCGGCCTGCTGGGGGAAGCCGTAGCCGCCTTGTGGGGCGGGGCCGGGCTGTCCGGGCTGTCCGGCTTGTTGCGGGAAGCCGTAACCGCCCTGGGGGGCGGGGGCATTGGGGCCGGGCTGGCCCGTCTGCGGGAACCCGTACCCGCCGTGCGTCGGGGCAGGCTGGCCCGGCTGCTGCGGGAAGCCGTAGCCGGGCGGCTGTGCCGGAGCGGGAGCCTGCGGCTGCGCGTGCGCGGGGGCGGCGTGGTCGGTGTTCGGCGCGGGCCACTGCGGCGCGGTGGTCGGCGCGGCCGGCTGGAATGCCGGGGGAAGTGGCGGCAGTCCGCCGCCCTGTGCTGCGGGCGGCGGAACAGGCGCCCAGGGCTGCCCGCCGGCGGGAGCGTCATGCGGCTCGCCCGCTGCGGGGACGGCGTTCTGGGGCATGGCGGCCACGGGAGCGGCGTCGGAGGGGCTTTCACTCGCCGACGGACCGGTGGCGGCAGCGACATCGCTGTCCTCGGGGGTGCTGTCGCCGTCGTTACCGTCGTCACCTGCCACTGAGGTCTCGGTGGACCCGCCGGCGTCAGCGGTCTCCTCGGAAGGCGCGGAAGCCTCGGATGTGGCGGACGCCTCGGCCTGGGCGGCCCCTTGGGGGGCGTCGGGGCTGTCCTCGGACCTGTCGCCCTCGATGTCCGCTGCCGGAGCCGCGGTCTCCTCGTCGCCGGTCCCGTCCTCGGTCCCGTCGCCGTTGTCCGCGGCTGCGGGGCCGGAGTCGCTGGCAGCAACGTCGGAGGACGCGACCACGGGCGCGGGCGCCACGGGGTCCGGCTCCGACGTGCCTTCGGCGGCGGCCGTATCCGTTCCTGCGGCATCCGTTGCGGCAGCGTCAGCGGCGGCCCGCTCGGCCATCTCGCGCCTCAGCGCGGCGGGGGAGAAGCGCATGGTGGCGCCGCTCTCCAGATCTCCGCCCCCGAAGGACTCCCATGACAACTCCGGTTCCCGCGGGGCCTGGGGAGCGCTCGCACTCTCACCGGCCGGAGCAGGCTCGGCGGCAGACCCGGTCTCAGCGACCGGAGCGGGCTCCTGCGGCTGAACGGGCTGCTGCGGCTGAACGGGCTGCTGCGGCGCGAGGTGCTGCGGCGCGGGCGCAGGTTCCTGCGGCGCAGGCACCTGTGCAGGAACAGACGGCGCCCAGTTCGGTTCGTAGCCGCTGCCCGTCGGCAGCCCCGGCACCGCCACAGGCGCACCCTGCGGCGGAGGCGGCGGGGGCGTCTGCCCTGCGCCGCCGCCCGAGGTGTCACCCGACGCGTTCTGCGTGTACCAGGCAGGCGGGGTGTAGTCGATGGTGAACTCACCCGTCAGCTCGGCGGGCTCCGCGTCGGACTCGTCGACGGGAATGTTCCAGCCCCCGTGGATGTCGTCCCGATCGCCGTTCACTTTGCCTCCTGGTGTGGTCGAGCACCCTTGTGCCGTCGTGGGTGGGGGCCACCGCCTTCTTCGGATCGGCCCGGCTCTCCCCCTGGGACGCGGACGGCCCTCCCGTAGGTTCTCCTGCCGCGCCCCGACCCAGCCTAATCGCCAACAACACCGCTCCGGCAGGCCCGTCCGGCGCCGGGCTGCTGTCCCGTACGTCACGGCCTGCCCCCAGGTGACCCTGGTACGGCAGAGCGTGAGGAATCCGGCGCGTCAAACCAGTACAACTGCGTACGGACCGGGGTAGCTCAGTCCATCCGTCGGGCGCTGCCCAACAATCCGGTCTCGGCGTCGGTGGCCTGTGTCATGACGAACCGCCTGTCCTTGGGCGTGCACCAGAGGGTGACCCCGTCCGCCAGCGTCGAAAGCGCCTCGGACTCCGCCTGCGGCAGATGCATGATGCGCCCGATCTGCCGGGCCTCGTCCGGCGAGACGCGCTGGATGCCGACCAGGCCGGACATTTCCATCAAACGCGGTGCAACCGGGCTCAGATAGGGCAGCAGCGTCAGCACCGACTGCCACGGTGCCGAGACGACGCGCCCCCGCGGCGGCCGCATTCCGCAGTCACGGATCACGACGACCGGGCTGCCGGCGGAGGCGCCCTGCGGAGGCACTCGTCCCACGTCGTGCAGCGAGATGCACTGCTGCCCGCCGCCCGCTGCCTGCGCAAGGGACGTCCACGCGGGTGCGCGGCCCGTCTCGACCGTGACCCGGGCGCCGGTCGCAGCCGCGCGCAGCGCCATGACCTGTGCCGTCCACAGCCCGCCGATCAGTGTCACGTCGTACGGCGTGGGGCGATTGATGCCGAGGACGGCCGGCCTGCCCTCGGCGTCGACACCGATCACCATGCCGTCGTCGCCGACCGGCAGGGTGAGCGCCGCCAGTTGCTCCAGGGACATCGCATGCCGGTCGCGGCGGGGGCCGATGAGACCGAAACCAAGGCGTGGCTTCGCGGCGGACGCGGACATCAGCGGGCACCCCCGAGCGGCAGTGTGGCGAGCATCCCAGGCAGCTGTTCGCGGTCGAGCCGCACCAGCCCGGTCTTGACGCCACGAGCGGCGCGCTCCAGTTCATGGCGGGCGGCGACCAGTTCCTCGTCGCTGCGCCCTGTGATCCGGACATGGCCGGTGATGCTCACGCCCTGACGGTCCCCTTGGCCGAGCGTCAGGCTGAAGGTCGTGGCCAGCGCCGGGATCGAGGTCAGGAGCGCGACGAGCTGCGGCATCGGAGCGCCGCCGCCGCCGAGTTGAGGCCAGCGGCCGACCCAGTACGTGGTGTGCCTGCGGTCGTCGACGCGCCAGGTGCGGGAGGTCTCCTGGGTGCGCCGTACGGGCACGTCGGACCGGCCTGCCTGGGCGATGGCCATCGGGCTGGCGCAGGACGAGGTGGCGATGGCCGCCGTCAGTTCCTGTTCCGTCAGCACGGTCGCACGGAACCCGGCTCCTGTGAGGCGGCTGGCCAACTGGTCGGCGGCGCGCACCACACACTTCTGCGCACCTTCGAGGCCGCCGCCGCGAGCGGCGACCGCCTCCGGGCACAGCTCCGGGTCGAGCTTCAGCGCGATCCAGGTGATCCGCAGCGCCGGCGAGCCCGTCTGGGCCTGCAGCGGCGCGTAGTTGCGTGCGGCGATCGACTGCTGCGGCAGGTGGGGCGCGGGCGCGGGCTGTGTGTGCTGGACGATCTGGGCCGACTCCAGCCGGATGCCGTCCACATCCAGGACGTCCCTGATCAGGGCCATCGGAAGTGGCCGCGCTGTGCGATCGGGCCGCAGCGCTGTCGCGTCCGCCTCGATCTGGAGCACGGCGGTCAGGAACGTGCCGTCGCCGATCATGCCGACCGGACGCCGGTCGCGGTCGCCGTAGGTGTAGGTCCGCAGCGCCGGGTCGCACTCGACGACAGGAGCGAGGCCCGGCTCCGTGTCCGGTGCGATGACAAGGGACTTGGCCCGTCGCGTACGGGCGCGCAGCGCGAACACCGTGGAGAGCCACTCGGGCAGTGAACGGCGGTGCCTGCGCACCACCGCCAGCAGCACCAGCAGAGCCGCCAGTACGCCCGCGGGCAGGAGAAGCAGCGGGTTGACCACCCACGCCACCAGCAGCAGGGCGCCGGCTATCTCCACCAGTACGAGTTGTTGCAGTCGGAACGTCCCGAAGTGACCGGGCCGGGCACGCAGGCGCGGGGCGCCCGGCCCGGAGGAAGCGGTCGCGGGCGGTGCGGAGGACTGTCTGCGAGCCGTGGGCCGCGCGCGCGTCGCGGAAGCCATTATTCCGGCACCCCCCGGTTCATTAGGCCCCAATTCATCCCGATCACCCCTGTCCAGCCCCGCCAAGCAAGGCTTCCGGCGGCTGGATCACCCTACCCGCCCCACAAGCACCATCGATCAACAGGCATAGTAGGGGGCCGGTCCGACAGGCAGGGCCCGGGGACCGCACTCACCACAAGGGCCCCGCGGGGAGACAGTGCCTTCTTTACCAATGGGGACTCATGGCATCACGGCGGGATGAGCTCAACGCGTACACCTTTGCGAAGAAGCGCACGGTGGCGGCATTCCTCCAACCCTCTGTGTCCGGCACGGAGGAGGGCGCGCCCCGCCCGTTGCGCGCGATCCTCCCGGGCCTGATCGTGGGCGTGCTGATTCTGGCGGGCTTCGGTGCCTTCGGCATGTTCAAGCCCAAGGCGCCCAAGGACTGGGCGACGCCCGGCACCAGGGTGATCGTCGGCAAGGATTCCACCACCCGCTACGTGGTGCTGCAGACCGGCAAGGGCAAGGACAAGAAGGCCCTGCTGCACCCGGTGCTGAATCTGGCCTCCGCCCGACTGCTCCTCACACCGGACCAGTTCAAGGTGATCCAGGTCGCCGACGACATCCTCGACTCCGGCAAGCCGCCACGCGGTCCCATCCTCGGCATCCCCTACGCACCCGACCGGCTGCCGAGCGAGAAGGAAGCGGGCAAGGCCAAGCGCTGGGCGGTGTGCGAGCAGCCGGGCGCAGGTCAAGGCGCCTCCGTGCAGAAGGCGACGTTCATCTTCGCCGACCGCGACCTCAAGAGGACCGAGGGCAAGGGGAAACTGACTGGCGGTCAGGTTCTGTACGTCGAGGGGAAGACCGGGCGCTACCTGGTCGACGCGAGTGGCACCAAGTACCTCGTCCGGGGCACCGAGGCCGATGCGGACTTCCTCACGCGCGCACTGGTCGACGACCGGACGCAGCCGCAGCCGGTGACGGACGACTGGCTCGCGACTCTGCACGAGGGAAGCCCGATCGACTTCCCCGTCATCCCCGGCGACGTGGGCGCAGCGGCCGGCGTCGGTGGTGGGCTGACCGCCGGGCAGGACAAGGTGGGCATGGTGCTCCAGGCGCAGACGGGTGCCGGCCCGCAGCACTACGTCGTCCTCGCCGGCAAGGTCCAGCCGGTGTCGGACTTCACCGCCTGGCTCTTGATCAACTCTCCCCAGACGGACAAGCTCGACATGGGAGGCGCGGCGACGGTCGTCGACGCCGCCTCCTTCGCCCCCGAACCGGAGGACTTCGCCGCGGAGAAGCGCTGGCCGAAGGAGAAGGCCGAACAGGTCAACTCAGCGATCGGCGGCCGTGACACCGTCTGCAGCGTGCTCCGCAAGGTCGACGACAAGGGCCGTACGACGCTCTCCACTTGGGCCGGGTCCGCCTACCCCGCGGAGATCACCGCGGGCGGCACCAGCACGTACGTCACCCCGGGGTCCGGTCTGCTCTACACCCAGGTGCAGGGCAAGCAGACCAAGCCCGACGGTTCTCTCTTCCTCGTGACCGACACGGGACTGCGGTACGCGGTCCAGGCGAACGGCGACAGCGACTCCGACCGCTCCGACATCGGCGCGGGGGAGCAGGGAGGGCAGCAGCAGGACGGCCGTCCTGAGCCCAGCCAGGCGCAGATCCGGCTCGGATACGGCAAGATCGTCCCTTCGCTGGTGCCGATCACCTGGTCGGAGTTCGTGTCCAAGGGGCCACGTCTGGACACCAACAGCGCACGCCAGCCGCAGGGTTCGTGAGGGGGGCCGATGTCGCAACCGCTCCGTAAAGCCGCAGCGCTCGCCGCCGCCTCGATGCTCACCGCGCTCGCACTCGCGCCTTCGGCCGCACTGGCGGCCGAAGCCCCGCACGAACTCGCCGTCAACGGCAGCGGCGAGTGCACCTTCCCCATGAAGGAGCAGATCGAGGGAACTCCGTGGCCGCTCCAGCGGGTCCTGCTCGACGAGCTGTGGCAGGACACCAAGGGCAAGGGTGTTCGGGTCGCCGTGATCGACACCGGTGTCGACAACGACAACGTCCAGCTGAAACCGGCCGTCGACGCCTCCGCAGGCCGGGACCTCCTCAAACCCGACAAGAAGATCGGGGACGAGAAGCGCGGCAAGACCAATGGGACAGTCGACCTGGTGGGCCACGGCACCAAGGTCGCCGGCATCATCGCGGCACGCCCCCGCGAAGGCACCGGCTTCGTCGGGATCGCGCCCGAGGCGACGATCATCCCCATCCGCCAGAACGACGAGAACAACAGCGGCAACGACCGGACCATGGCCACGGCGATCGACCACGCCATCGCCAAGGGTGCGGACGTCATCAACATCTCCCAGGACACCACCAAGCCGCTCGGCCTCGACTCGGTCCTCAACAGGGCGGTGCAGCGGGCGATCAAGGCGGGCACCGTTGTCGTCGCCTCTGCGGGCAATGACGGCATGGACGGCAAACTCAAGAACACCTACCCCGCCGCCTTTCCGGGCGTCCTTGCCGTGGCCTCGTCCGACCGCAACAACGAGCGCGCCGTCTTCTCGCAGGCCGGCGAGTTCGTCGGAGTCGCCGCCCCGGGTGTCGACGTCGTTTCCACCGTCCCCGGGAACGGGCAGTGCATCGACAACGGCACCAGTTTCTCCGCGCCTTATGTCGCCGGTGTGGCGGCGCTGCTGAAAGCCAAGCACCCGAAGTGGACGCCGGCCGAGATCATTACCGAGATCGAGCAGACGGCCACCCGCAGCATCAACGGCCACGACAATTTTGTCGGCTGGGGCGTGATCGACCCCGTACGCGCGCTGAGTGGTGACGACAAGCCGCAGCCCGCACCCCGCCCGGACCCGGGCCCGGCCAAACCGCCGGCGCCGGAACCGGCCCATCTGGCCATGACGGAGACGGTGCAGGAGCGCAACGCGCGCTATGCAACCTACGCGGTGGGTATCTGCGTCGTACTGGTGGCGGTGATCGCCGGCACGGCGACGGTCATCAGGGACACCACGCAAAAACGGGCGCGCTGAGCCGAACATCCGTAGGCCGCTTTGCAGTTGGAACTGTAGTACCAAGTGGATAGAGTGACCGTCGGACCATTGGTCCGGCACGGGGGCGGCATCCGAACGGCTTCCGTCTACAGTCACTGTCGCAGGAAGAAGGGGCACGATGTCGGACAAGAATCTCGACGTAACCACCGGTGATATCACCGAACTCGGTGGCAAGATCCAGAGCTTCCAGATCGAGCTGGGCAACCGGATCACATCCCTGAACCGCGTGGTGGACACCATTCAGGCGGGCTGGAAGGGTGCGGCGAGCCAGGAGTACGACGCGGTGCAGACGCGGGTGAACCGTCGTCTGAGCAACCTTCAGCAGAGCCTCGAGAACCTCGAGCGCATGGTGAAGATCAGCGCCGATGGCTTCGACGAGGAAGAGCGCAAGCGCCTGTCGTCCTTCGCCGGTATGGAGAACGCGAAGGGCAACACCAGCGCCATTCTCGACGTCTGATCCGGCAGATCCGACCGTCGTTTCGCCGAACTTCGCCACCAGGAGCACACAATGACGACTGCCGTCAATTACGACACAGTGACCCAGGCCGCCCGCGACACGCTCAAGACCGCGTCGGACCTGGAGCGTGAACTCGACACCCTGCTGGGCCACGTCAGCCGCGTCGCCGAGACGTGGCAGGGTGAGGCCAAGGAGGCCTACGTGGCCATCCAGCGCCAGCTCGCGACCGACATGAACGGCATGAACCAGGACCTGGGGACGATCGCCCGCCTGCTCCGCGACGCCGTTGTCGGCTACCAGGACACCGACAAGGGCAACGCGGCCCGGTTCCGCATGATGATGGGCTGACCGGCCGATCTCACCATGAAGGGGCTGCCCGCGACACCGCGGGCAGCCCCTTCGCCGTGAGGCCTACTTGAGGTCGAACTCGCCGTCCCGCGCGCCCAGGACGAACGCGTCCCACTCGGCCTTCGTGTACCGCAGCACGGTCTCCTTGTCGAGCGACGACCGCATCGCCACCGCCCCGTCGGGCAGCTGGGCGATCTCCACCCGCTCCTCGTCCGGAGAGGTCCCGGGAGCGCCCTGCCACTCGACGTCGGAGATGTCGAGCGCGTAGAGCTCTTCCTTCTGTCGTTCCTTCTCACTGGCGTCGGCCATCGGCGCGATCCTTATCTGTGCTGTGAACGAGCCTCGTGCTGTGATCAAGCGTGTGGATCAGCCTAGTGGCCGAGCCGCTCCGCCGCGGCCCGTACATCGGAGACAGGAACCCGTACGGAGACCCGACCACCGGGGTTGAGCTTGAGCGCCAGATCGGGCGGGAGCAGGCGGGCCAACTCCGCTCCGCTCACCGGGCGCAGCCGCGGCACGCTCGCCGGAGCGTGGTCGGGGTGGGTGAGCACCGGGACGAACCGGCCGTCGGCGTCCGTGTAGACGGCGATGTCCGCGCCCTCGTCCGGCAGGTACACCGTCGCCGCCGCGAGCGCCTCGGGAACCGCCTCGTCGGGTCCGTGCCCGCTCGCCGCGAGCTGCAGGGACGCGTCCACCGGGTCGGTCGGCCGCGGCCAGCCCAGACTCACGGGAGAGGGTCGGTAGTTCGGGTTGTGCTGGAACGCTCCGGGCTCCCCCTGGGCGTCCACCTGCCAGGCCCCGATCACGGCGAAGGGAGGCACCTGCCCGGCCGGGTCGTACATCGGGTCGATCGAGTACAGCCACGTGCCCGGCGCCCGCCGCGCCTGCGCCCGCAGCTCCTCGGAGAGCTCCGGCACGGGCCGCTCCGCCTCACGCTGGGGCTGCGGCTGCGACGGGACCTGCGGCTGGGGTCGGGGCTGGGCCTGCGGCTGAGGTTGGGGCTTGGCCGGGGCAAGCCGCTCCGCCGCCCGACGGTCCCACTCGTCCATCAGCCTTCGGTACGCGGCCTCCTGCTGCTCGACGCTCAGCACACTCTCGACCGGAGCGTCGTCGAAGAGACCGACCGTGTTCTGGGGATCGGCGGGCTCACCGGGCCTCAGCACATACGCCCGGTCGCTCCCGCTGCCGGCCAGCATCCCACTCTGCCGCACCTCCGCCCGGGCCCCGTTGACGGCCAGCAGCCAGCCACTGCCCTCCAGACGGATCCGTACGTCCCGTAGCGCCCCGGACAGGTCTCTGCCCCGGGCCAGCGCGGACCCCCACGGCCCAGCCGCTTCGACGCCGTACGGCATGGCCAGCGCGTCGTCGATCCACCACCGCACGGTGCACCGCACCTGCTCCGTGCCGTGCACGGCGGTGGCGTCGTCGCGGCTGCCCAGCAGCCTCTCGCTCATTGCGTCCATCCAGGGGGTAGCAGACTGTTCGGTGGTGCAGGGGGCGGCGGGGAAGCCGAGCCGCCTGCCCCGGCATGGGGGTTGTAGTGGGGATTGGGCGTGTACTGCGTCGTTCCGTCGGGCAGTTTCTCCCAGGCGCCCTTGATGTTCTCCGTCCGCACGCCGCCCGGGAACGCGATCTCCTTCTCGTTGGCGAAGATGTTGTCCGGAATGGACGCGTTGACGTCGATACCGCCGGGAGCGTCGACGTCGTACCGGTAGCGCGACCCCCAGCCCAGATCGGGGTCGCGGGTGGTGCCCACGTAGACCGAGTGCTCGTTGTGCCGCACGTAGCCGTCGAGATCCGTGTTGTGGTTGTTCCACGGCTTGAAGCCGTCCCGGAAGATCTCGTCAGGACCTCGGTCGTCGTTGCGCCACAGAGGCTCGTCCGTCGTACGCCACTGTGCGTGGTCCGGGATCTTCGAGACGTCGACGGACCGGTCGGCGGCCGCGTGCAGCTTGTCGTGGACCGTGGGCGGGTGACTCGGCGGATCCGGGACCCGCTGGGCCGGAATGTCGTCCAGCCCCTTTTTCACCGCGCTCTCTGCGGCCGTCTCCATGCCCTCTTTCGCCGCCACGCGCCCCACGGTCCGCAGCGTACCGAGCCCCTTGGTCCCGATGAGTTCGGGCAGGAGCCGTCCGATGCCCTCTGCCGGGTCCTTGCTGAAGCTCTCGATGAGCGCACCCGGAACCCGCTCCGGATGCGCCGCTGTCGACACGAGGCCCGCCAGCGTCATATTGACGTTCTGTATGTACTGGGCGGGGTGTGTGAGGTTGTAAATGTCCAGCGGATTGAGTCCGCGGGCGAAGTTGACGACGCCCGCCGTGCCCTTGACCACGCCGCCCACCAGGTGAGTGGTCTCGATGGCCATGGCGCCCATACCGTCCACGTACATCGCAGTCGCCCTGTCCAACGGCGGCGGCTCCTTCGGCGCGTGTGCCATTGCCGCGTCCACCAGCCGCTGCGCCGTGGTGGCGGCCTCGTTGCGCTGCCGCCGGGCCTCGTTCAGGATCTCGTGTGCACGCTCCCGGTCGGCCTTGCCGGGGTCGTGGAAGGGCCCGGGCTGAGGGCCCGGGTCGCGGTCCGCGCTGACCGCCGCCCGATACTCGTCGATCTTCCGGTCGTACGCGTCGGCCGCCTTGGTCGAGGTGTCCTTGCCCTGCTTGTAGAGCTCGATGGCTTCCTGAGCCTGGGTCTGCGCCCATTTGACGGTGTCGGCGTACGACTCCAGCGCCTTGCCCGCCGCTTCACATGCGTCGGCCGCCTGCAGCCACTTCGTCGGCTGCATGGCAAATTTCTCGCGGAAGGACTCGGCGGCCTCGCCCTTCCAGTGGGACGAGTCCAACTTGCGCATGCCCTGGCCGACCTTGTCGAAGGCCGCGCGGAAGTCATCGAGGTGCTTGGCCGACTTCCGGATCCTGTCCGGCTTGCCGTGGATCAGCTCGTTGGCCTCGTTCGTCTCACCGAGCTGCTGCTCACCGACCCGCGCGCCCATGTCGGAGGCGAACTCGTCGCCCCAATCCTCGACTCTGTCGGCAATGCCTTCCGCGCCCACGTACTCGAGGCCGTCACCGATGACGTCGGTCGCCTGGTCGACGCCCTCGCCGACCAGCTCCTTGCCGGCCTCCCAGCCTTCCTCGAGCTTGCCCAGGCCCGAGTTGAGGACGTTCTTGCCTCCGTCGATCAGGTCGCCGAGACCCATCACCCCTGGCCCCCGCCCTGCCGCTCAGCCGCCTTTGCCTGCTCTTCCGGAGAGGGGCCGAAGGTCTCCCGCATCTCCTGGTTCATCTCGTCCCGGTAGCCGGCTGCATCGACGATCGCCGTCGCGGGTGAGATGGTCGAGGTACTCACGTCCCAGGCTGTGTTCTTCCACGCCTGGACGCTGTTCTGGTGCGCGGTCTGGAACGACTCCATGCTGTAGTCGGCGTCGCGGATATGGGTGTAGGGGTTGCTCGACAGGACCTCCCCCCAGTCCTTGCCCGTGATCTCGTCCTCCGTCGCGTACGGGTTGCCGATCGCCGAGTTGGTGAGCACCTTAAGGGCGCCGTTGATGTACTGCTCCTGCTCATGGAACGCGCCGGCGGAGAGACCGACTTGCTCGGCGAACAAGTTGCCCTGCTGGACCAGTGCGCGCACGCCCCACTCCCAGCGCTCGCAGTAAGTCTGCAGGGTGCCTGTCAGTCCGTCGTGCCCGGTCTCCAGGCCCGAGAGCTGGAGGTCGGAGAAGCCGCGCCCCATGCTGGCCTCACCGACCATGCCGAGTTCCTTGAGCTGGGCCAGCGCACCGGTGATGCCCTGGGTGACCAGGTCCAGGGCTGCCTTGGTTGCCGCGAGATCCGGATCCGTCATTCCGTACTGCCCCCGTACGTATCGATGTCGACCGCAGCCGTGTGCGGCACGAGCTCCTTCACCGGCGGAAACACTGCCCCGCCGGGACTGCCCGCGTTCAGTGCCACCCCGCAGGGGAAGGGCACGGCGGGCACCACCTCGTCCAGCAGTCGCGAGCCCAGCACCCTGCGGTACGGCCATTCGCGGGTCTCGTCGCCGCGCGCCTGCGTGAACCGGGCCAGGGCAGGCTCGTCGGCGAACGCGCAGATCCAGCTGATGCCCCCGAAGTCCACGGTCCACAGCCCTCCTGCGTCATCCAGTGGCACCAGGACGGCGGAGCTTCGGAAGTGGGCGAGGCGCTCGAGAACCTCGTCCTTGGCCGCCTGGACCGCGTCGTCGTCGAACGTGTCCGCCGGCTGCGCCTCCTGGAGAGGCCGGCCGTTGCCGACTGCTGTGACGCGCTCCGTCGCCTCGCCTCTGAGCCGGCCCCATACCTCGTCGAAGTCCATTTCTCCTCTATTGCTCACTGCCCCGGGTACCAGCCGATCTGCACCAGCGGGTTGCCCCTCTTCCGTGACACGAAGGTGCCTCGGCCCTGAGGCATCGGACGGGCGCGCACGTTGCCCATGATGTCGCCCTCGCTCGGGTCTCCGGAGAGGACGACACCCTGTGCGCCCAGCTCCTTCATACGCTGCATGAACGGCTCGTACATGGCCCTCGAGGCGCCCGCGGCGTTGCGGGCGACGATGAAGCGGACACCGACGTCACGTGCGAAGGGCAGATGCTCCGCCAGTTTCGCCAGCGGGTTGCCCGAGTTCGTGGCGACCAGCTCGTAGTCGTCGATCAGAATGAACAGCTGCGGTCCGCTCCACCAGCTCCGGTCGCGCAGCTGCTGCGGCGTGATGTCCGGCTTCGGCGCGCGGCGTTCCATGACGGTGGAGATCGCGTCCATGTGCATCTCCATGGCCGATGCCATCGGCGCGTACTCGAGCAGGTGGGACGCCGGGACCGCCTCCAGCAGGGTGCGCCGGTAGTCGCCGACCACGATGCGCGCCTGCTCCGGTGTGTACCGCTCGCAGATCTGCTTGGCGACGAGCCGCAGCAGGTTGGTCTTCCCCGACTCGCTCTCGCCGAAGACCATGAGGAACGGGTCCGTCTCGAAGTCGACGAACACCGGCTCCAGGTTCGTCTCGTCGATGCCGATGGCGATGCCGTGCTGCGGGTACTCGAAGCCCTTGGGCAGCTGCTCCGCGGGCAGCCTGCGGGGCAGCAGCCTGACCGTCGGTGCCGCCGGTCCCGACCAGTGGCCCTTGACGGCCTGGACGAGCGCCTCTGCGCCCTCCGCGAGATCGCCGGAGCTGCTGACGGAGTCGATGCGCGGCAGCGCCGTCATGAAGTGCAGCTTTTCCGGGACCTGGCCACGGCCCGGAACGCCCGCCGGGACGTTCGCCGCGACCTTGCGGTCGAACTCGGAGTCCATCACGTCACCGAGGCGCAGCTCGAGCCGGCCGAGCATCTGGTCCTTGAGCGCCGCGCGCACCTCCATGTAGCGGGCCGCGGTGATCACGACGTGGATGCCGTAGCCGAGGCCACGCGCCGCGAGGTCCGAGACGATCGTCTCGAGCATCTCGTAGTCGTTCTTGAACCCGCCCCAGCCGTCGATGACCAGGAAGACGTCTCCCCATGCCTCGCCGGGCAGTTCGCCTGCGGCGCGCTTGCGACGGTACGTCTGGATGGAGTCGATGCCGTTGGCCCGGAAGAACTCCTCGCGCCGGTTCAGCACGCCCAGCACCTCTGCGACCGCACGCCGCACCCGCTCCGGGTCGAGACGTGAAGCGACGCCACCGACGTGCGGCAGGTCCGCGAGGGACGACAGGCCGCCGCCGCCGAAGTCCAGTGCGTAGAACTGAACTTCGCTCGGCGTGTGCGTGAGGGCGAACGACGAGATCAAGGTCCGCATCAGCGTCGACTTGCCGGACTGCGGTCCGCCGACGACCATCATGTGGCCCGCGGCCCCGGAGAAGTCCCGGTACAGCACCTCGCGGCGCTGCTCGAACGGCTTGTCGATCAGGCCGAGCGGGACGACGAGACCACCGGGCCGTGTGTACTCGGCCGCGGTCAGACCGCGGTCCGCGGTCGGCGCGAGATCGGGCAGCAGCTGGTCCAGCGTCGGCGCCTGGTCGAGGGGCGGCAGCCACACCTGGTGCGCCGGCACGCCCTGTCCCTCCAGGCGGCGCACGATCACATCGAGGACGGTGTCCGCGAGAGCCTCGTCGTCCGACCTGCTCGGTCCGGTGCTCGCGGCCGGGTCGGGAGCCGCGTACACGACCGGCACCGGCGCCGCGGTGAACACCGCGGGCCGCCGCTCGATGGGCAGCTGACCCACCGACAGGTCCGGCCCGCCGGTCCGGTACGTACCGGACACGTAAGCCGCCTTGAAGCGGGTCATCTCGTCGGTGCCGAACTTGAGGTAACCGGAACCGGGCACCGACGGCAGGTGGTAGGCGTCGGGCACGCCGATCGCCGTGCGCGACTCGGCCGCCGAGAAGGTCCGCAGACCGATCCGGTACGACAGGTAGGTGTCGAGACCCCGCAGCTTGCCCTCCTCCAGACGCTGCGAGGCGAGCAGCAGATGCACACCCAGCGAACGACCGATCCGGCCGATCTGGATGAACATGTCGATGAAGTCGGGCTTGGCGGTGAGCAGCTCGGAGAACTCGTCGAGCACCAGCACCAGCGAGGCGAGCGGCTCCAGCGCGGCGCCGGCCGCGCGTGCCTTCTCGTAGTCGTGGATGTTGGCGTAGTTGCCCGACTTGTGCAGCAGTTCCTGACGGCGCTGCAATTCACCGCGGATCGCGTCGCCCATGCGGTCGACCAGCGTCAGGTCGTCCGACAGGTTGGTGATGACGGCGGCGACGTGCGGCATCTGCGACATGCCCGCGAACGTCGCACCACCCTTGAAGTCCGCGAGGACGAAGTTGAGCGTTTCCGAGGAGTGGGTGACCGCAAGGCCGAGTACCAGGGTCCGCAGCAGTTCCGACTTTCCGGAACCGGTCGCGCCGACGCACAGGCCGTGCGGGCCCATGCCCTCCTGCGCGGCTTCCTTCAGGTCCAGCATGACGGGCTGCCCGTCCTCACCGACACCGATCGGGACCCGCAGCCGTTCGGCGACCGAACGGGGCCGCCAGGTGCGGGCCACGTCGATTCCGGCGGCGTCGCCCAGGTTGAGCAGATCGGTGAAGTCGAGGTTGGCGAGCAGGGGTTCGTCGTCGTCGCCTCCGCCCATCCGCAGCGGAGCCAGCTGACGCGCGAGGGCTTCGGCAGCCGGCAGCGAAATGCCGTCGGGCACGCCCTCGTACGCCACCCGAGACCCGGACTCCAGACGGAGCCGGCCCGGCCTCACGACCACGGACAGCCCGCCACGCGGCTCGTCCAGATTGCCGGAGACGACCTCGACGATGGTGACGCCCTGCAGCCCCTCGGCCGCCGCGAACAGCGAATCGGGCGGGACTGTCCCGCCGTCGAGCACGACGACGATGTGCGGCTGGTCCATCACGGGCTGGTTCTCACGGCTGAACCGCGGCCGGCCGTCGAGCCGGCTGTGCAGCAGCTGCTCCAGCTCTCCGAGGTCGTCACCGAACAGCCGCTTGGTGCCCGCACCGTCCACCTGGCTGTGCACCTGTGTGTGCGGCAGCCACTTCGTCCAGTCCCACCGCGCGACCGCGCCGGGCGCAGCCACCACGGCGAGCATCAGGTCCTCGGGCGAGTGCAGCGTCACCAGTTGGGACACGAGCGCCCGCGCCGCGGACTGCGCCGACTCGGGCTCGCCCGAGACGGTCACGTGGTAGAAGGCGCGCATCGAGACGGCCATCGGCAGCCCGTCCAGCGAGCCGTGGGTGGCCAGGAACTGCTGCATCGCGCCTGCCGCCAGCGGCTCCAACTCGTCGACCGGCGCGGTCTCCGGTGCGATCAGGGGCGTCGCGAGCTGCTGCGCCCCGAGGCCGACGCGAACTTGCGCGAAGTCCTTGTCGCCCACCCGTCGTTCCCACAGGCGCGACCCCTCGGCCACCACCGACCACAACTGCTCGGGGGAGGGGTGCAGATAGAGCTGTGCGTCACGCTGCTTGCGCGCGGTCTTGCGCACCGTACGGCGGGTCTGGGAGAGGTATTTGAGGTAGTCCCGCCGGACATCGGCCATTTGCCCCTGCGTACCCCTGCGGAATCTGACGACCTGGGCCACGACCATCGCAACGGTCGAGACCAGCATCAGAACACCCATGATGCGCATGAACGGAGGCGCTTGCGGCGAGAAGAAGAAGACCACCGACGAGCCCATGCCGAGGACCGGCAGGATCTGCATCAGCATGCCCTCCTGCTGGCCACGCGGCAGCTCCGGAGGTGCCTCCAGTGTCAGTTCCCCCGTGGGAACTTCGGGTGGCAGGGACCTCGGCGGGCGTTTCACGACGATCTGGCTCACCGGAGCATCAATCCCTCGAGACGGACGGAAGACGGATGGGCCGGTTCCGCCACCGACACTCCCGGGACCGGGTGTTCGGCGCGCTCCCCTCCGCGCGACGGTGATCCTACTTGCAGACCCATCGGGTGTGTCCCGGTAGGGTGGCGCGCGCATCGTGCGCAACCGCGAATCAGGGGGTCCACACACGTGAGTACGACCGCAGCGACCGGCTTCTGCCGCGTCACAGTCGTGGCGCCGGACAGCCGTATCGATGTCGCCCTCCCCGAGGACATCGCCGTCGCCGACGTCTACCCGGAGATCCTGCGCCTGACCGGTCAGACCCAGACGCCGGGCGCACCGACCGGCTACCACCTGGTCCGACGGGACGGCACGGTCCTGGACGGCGCGCGCTCGCTCTCCGCCCAGCAGGTACTCGACGGAGAAGTGCTGAGCCTGCGTCCCTTCGCCGAGTCGCTGCCCCCCGCCGTCTTCGACGACGTCTCGGACGCCGTGGCCTCCGCGGTGGTCCGTGACCGGCATCTGTGGGGCGACGACCTGCTGCGCGGTGCCGGCCTCGTCGGTGGCGTCCTGCTGCTCGTCCTCATGGGCTTCGTTCTCTGGTTCGCCGATCCGGTCCGCCACGACATGCACAGCCTGCCCGGCATCATCGCGGGTGCCGCCGGAGTGCTCCTCACGGCCTTCGCGGGCGTACGGGCACGCGTCTACGCCGACCGTGCCACAGCCGTCGGTCTCGGACTCGGGGCTCTGCCGCTGCTGCTCATCGCGGGCTCCGGGATCATCGGCCCGGACGCGGGTCACGGCCCGGGCCGACTGCAGTTCCTCCTCGGCTGCGTGACCGTCCTGGTCGCCTCGGTCGTCCTCGTCGCCCTCACGCCCAGTGGCGACGCCCCCTTCGTCGCGGCCACGTTCCTCGCCGTGACCGGCACCGTCGCCACCTTCGTGGCGATCGTGACCGAGTCGTCCGCGACGGAGACCGCGGCCGTCGTCGTTCCCGTCGCCATCGGCCTGGTCGCCTTCCTGCCCGGCCTCTCCGCCCGTTTCGCCCGGCTGCCCATCGGCTACGCCTCTCCCCGCAGCGCCGCCGACGAGTTCGACGACGACGCCTACGCCGACCCGAACGAGACGCCCGAGGCGGAGCCGGTCGACGCCGAGAGGATCGCCGCGCAGGCCCGCCGGGGCCACGAGATGCTGCTCGGCCTGGTCGGCGGCTGCGCCGCTGTCGTTGTCGGCTGCGCCGCCGTGCTCGG
Organism: Streptomyces sp. NPDC096176; assembly: GCF_044763255.1. NCBI lineage: Bacteria > Bacillati > Actinomycetota > Actinomycetes > Kitasatosporales > Streptomycetaceae > Streptomyces > Streptomyces sp. NPDC096176. Next base: position 176,932 of record NZ_JBIWFV010000013.1, read on the forward strand.
CTTCTCCAGCAACGTGTGGGGCCAGCTGCTGGCGCTGGCAGCCGGCCTCGCGATGCTGCTGCGCGCCCGTCTCTTCCGCTACACCTCCCAGGTGGCGTGCGCCCTGGTCGCGGGCATCGCCGCGATCGCCCTGCTGGTGCTCGGTCTCTCCCTGAACCCCCCGGTCGACCTGGTGAAGGACCTCCTGATGTACGGCGACCGGGGAGGCCTTGACATCCGTACGATCTGGCTGACCGCCACGGTGGCCGCGGGCGCCGCGCTGATCACCGCGATCGGCCTGGTCATCCCGAAGAAGGGCCTCTCGCCCTTCTGGGGCCGCCTCCTCGACATCGCGGAGGGCGCGGTGCTGCTCGCGCTGGTGCCGCTCTGCCTCGCCGTTCTCGACGTCTACAACGCGGCGCGCTCGCTCACCAGCTAGGCGGGCGCCGCCGCAGCCGGGCGGGCGCTGCGGCTGAGCTCCGCCGGGCTGGTACGCTGTGCAACGGCCGTTTGTGTTCGCGCCCCCCGGATCACCCGGGAGGAGCGCTCGACGGACCTCCGCCTCCGAGTCACGGAAGCTCCCCTGAGACAGAGACCAGGGGCACTCGCGGGCGCATCGAAACCATTGAGGAGTACCGAGTGTCTCTCGACGCCGCTACGAAGAAGCAGATCATCACCGAGTTCGGCACCAAGGAGGGCGACACCGGCTCCCCCGAGGTTCAGGTTGCGATGCTCTCCCGCCGCATCTCGGACCTGACCGAGCACCTCAAGACGCACAAGCACGACCACCACTCCCGTCGTGGTCTGCTGATCCTGGTCGGCCAGCGCCGCCGCCTGCTGCAGTACCTGGCCAAGAAGGACATCCAGCGCTTCCGTACGCTGGTGGACCGGCTCGGTATCCGCCGCGGTGCGGCCGGCGGTGCCAAGTAAGACGCCGTGAAGGGAGCGGTTCCCACTCTTAGGGGGCCGCTCCCTTTGCTGTACGTGCGCAATGTGCCGGACGGCAATTAGTCTGGTCTGCACAACGCCACACTCATCGCGCGAGAAGCCGCCTCCTCGCCGCCGGTCCTCGGTAGTGGCCCCCGGACGCAATCACCCGGGTGCTTCGATCGAAGACCGGCCCGCACACAAGGCGCGCTTCTCCGCCACGGTCCCCGGCCACACGGGCGCGGGGACGAAAAGACGAATGTAGGAGAAACCGCTGGTGGAGAACGAGACCCACTACGCCGAGGCTGTCATCGACAACGGCGCCTTCGGTACCCGCACCATCCGCTTCGAGACGGGCCGCCTGGCCAAGCAGGCCGCCGGCTCCGCCGTTGCGTACCTGGACGACGACACCATGGTGCTGTCGGCCACCACCGCTTCCAAGAAGCCCAAGGACCAGCTCGACTTCTTCCCCCTCACGGTGGACGTCGAGGAGCGCATGTACGCGGCCGGCAAGATCCCCGGCTCCTTCTTCCGTCGTGAGGGCCGGCCCTCCGAGGACGCGATCCTCACCTGCCGCCTGATCGACCGGCCGCTGCGCCCCTCCTTCAAGAAGGGCCTGCGCAACGAGATCCAGATCGTCGAGACGATCATGGCTCTCAACCCCGACCACCTGTACGACGTGGTCGCGATCAACGCCGCCTCCTGCTCCACGCAGCTGGCCGGCCTGCCCTTCTCCGGCCCGATCGGCGGCACCCGTGTCGCGCTGATCAAGGGCCAGTGGGTCGCCTTCCCGACGCACACCGAGCTCGAGGACGCCGTCTTCGACATGGTGGTCGCCGGTCGCGTCCTGGAGGACGGCGACGTCGCGATCATGATGGTCGAGGCCGAGGCCACCGAGAAGACGATCGAGCTCGTCAAGGGCGGCGCCGAGGCGCCGACCGAGGAGGTCGTCGCCGCCGGTCTCGAGGCCGCGAAGCCGTTCATCAAGGTCTTGTGCAAGGCACAGTCGGACCTCGCCGCCAAGGCCGCCAAGCCCACCGGTGAGTTCCCCGTCTACCTCGACTACCAGGACGACGTCCTGGAGGCGCTCACCGCCGCCGTCAAGAGCGAGCTCGCCCAGGCGCTCACCATTGCCGGCAAGCAGGAGCGCGAGACCGAGCTCGACCGCATCAAGGAGCTCGCCGCCGAGAAGCTCCTCCCGGCCTTCGAGGGCCGCGAGAAGGAGATCTCCGGTGCCTACCGCGCGCTGACCAAGAAGCTGGTCCGCGAGCGGATCATCAAGGACAAGGTCCGCATCGACGGCCGCGGGATCACGGACATCCGTACCCTCGCCGCCGAGGTCGAGGCCATCCCGCGCGTGCATGGATCGGCGCTGTTCGAGCGTGGCGAGACCCAGATCCTGGGCGTCACCACCCTCAACATGCTCCGCATGGAGCAGCAGCTGGACACCCTCTCCCCGGTGACCCGCAAGCGCTACATGCACAACTACAATTTCCCGCCGTACTCCGTCGGTGAGACCGGCCGCGTGGGCTCGCCCAAGCGCCGTGAGATCGGCCATGGCGCTCTCGCCGAGCGCGCCATCGTGCCGGTGCTGCCGACGCGCGAGGAGTTCCCGTACGCGATCCGTCAGGTGTCCGAGGCCCTCGGCTCCAACGGTTCGACGTCCATGGGCTCGGTCTGTGCCTCCACCATGTCGCTGCTGAACGCCGGTGTGCCGCTGAAGGCCCCTGTCGCCGGTATCGCCATGGGTCTGATCTCCGAGGAGATCGACGGCAAGACGCACTACGTCGCGCTCACCGACATCCTCGGTGCCGAGGACGCCTTCGGCGACATGGACTTCAAGGTCGCCGGCACGAAGACGTTCGTCACCGCGCTCCAGCTCGACACCAAGCTCGACGGCATCCCCGCCTCGGTCCTGGCCGCCGCGCTGAAGCAGGCCCGCGACGCCCGCCTCCACATCCTCGATGTGATGAACGAGGCCATCGACGTCCCGGACGAGATGTCCCCGAACGCCCCGCGGATCATCACCGTCAAGATCCCCGTGGACAAGATCGGTGAGGTCATCGGCCCCAAGGGCAAGATGATCAACCAGATCCAGGAGGACACCGGCGCCGACATCACGATCGAGGACGACGGCACCATCTACATCGGTGCCGCCCAGGGCTCGCAGGCCGAGGCCGCCCGCGCCACGATCAACGGCATCGCCAACCCGACCATGCCGGAGGTCGGCGAGCGCTACCTGGGCACGGTCGTGAAGACGACCACCTTCGGTGCGTTCGTGTCCCTGCTCCCGGGCAAGGACGGTCTGCTGCACATCTCGCAGATCCGTAAGCTCGCCGGTGGCAAGCGTGTGGAAAACGTCGAGGACGTGCTCGCGGTGGGCTCCAATGTCCAGGTCGAGATCGCCGAGATCGACTCCCGCGGCAAGCTCTCCCTCATCCCCGTGATCGAGGGCGAAGAGGGCGACGACACGAAGGACGACACCGACAAGTGACGTCCCGTAGTTCACAGGCGACGGCCCGCACCTCCTCGGAGGCGCGGGCCGTCGCCCGTACCCAAACGCTCCTCCAGGGCCAGAACGGCATCGGCACCGTCCGGCGCACCACCCTCCCCGGCGGCCTGCGCGTCGTCACGGAGACCCTGCCGTCCGTGCGGTCCGCCACCTTCGGCATCTGGGCCAACGTGGGCTCCCGCGACGAGACCCCCTCGCTCGGCGGCGCCACGCACTATCTCGAGCACCTCCTGTTCAAGGGCACGCGCAAGCGCTCCGCCCTCGACATCTCGGCGGCGATCGACGCGGTCGGCGGCGAGATGAACGCCTTCACGGCCAAGGAGTACACCTGCTACTACGCACGGGTGCTCGACACGGACCTGCCGCTCGCCATCGACGTGGTGTGCGACATGCTCACCGGTTCGCTGATCCTCCAGGAGGACGTAGAAGCAGAGCGCGGCGTCATCCTCGAAGAGATCGCGATGACCGAGGACGACCCGGGCGACTGCGTCCACGATCTGTTCGCGCAGACCATGTTCGGCGACACCCCGCTGGGCCGCCCGGTCCTCGGCACCGTCGACACCGTGAACGCCCTGACCGCCGACCGCGTCCGGCGCTTCTACAAGAAGCACTACGACCCGACCCACCTGGTCGTCGCCGCAGCGGGCAACATCGACCACGCCACGGTCGTACGTCAGGTCCGCCGCGCGTTCGACTCGGCCGGTGCTCTGACCCGTACGGACGCGGTGCCCACCGCGCCCCGCGACGGCAGCCGCGCCCTGCGCACCGCGGGCAAGGTCGACCTGCTGAACCGCAAGACGGAGCAGGCCCATGTCGTGCTCGGCATGCCCGGCCTCGCCCGCACCGACGACCGTCGGTGGGCGCTCGGCGTGCTGAACACGGCCCTTGGCGGCGGTATGTCCTCCCGTCTCTTCCAGGAGGTCAGGGAGAAGCGCGGCCTCGCCTACAGCGTGTACTCGTACACCTCGGGCTTCGCCGACACCGGCCTGTTCGGTGTGTACGCGGGCTGCCGGCCCAGCCAGGTCCACGACGTGCTCAAGATCTGCCGCGACGAGCTCGACCGGGTCGCCTCCCACGGGCTGTCGGACGAGGAGATCGGCCGCGCGATCGGCCAGCTCTCCGGCTCCACGGTCCTCGGTCTGGAGGACACCGGCGCGCTGATGAACCGTATCGGTAAGAGCGAGCTGTGCTGGGGCGAGCAGATGTCGGTCGACGAGATGCTCGCCCGGATAGCCGCCGTCACCCCTGACGAGGTACGCGCGGTGGCCACGGACGTACTGGGCCGGCGCCCGTCGTTGTCGGTGATCGGCCCGCTCAAGGACAAGCAGGCGGACCGTCTCCACGAAGCGGTTTCCTAGAAGCGGTCTTCTAAAAGCAAGGGAAGTTAGCGATGAGCAAGCTGCGCGTGGCCGTCCTCGGTGCCAAGGGCCGTATCGGCTCGGAAGCGGTACGAGCCGTCGAGGCCGCCGACGACATGGAACTGGTCGCGGCGCTCGGCCGCGGCGACAAGCTGGAGTCCCTCGTGGAGTCCGGTGCCCAGGTCGTCGTCGAGCTCACCACCCCCGCGTCGGTGATGGGGAACCTCGACTTCTGCGTACGCCACGGAATGCACGCCGTCGTCGGTACCACCGGCTGGACCGATGACCGCCTCGCGCAGCTCAACACCTCGCTCGCCGCGTCCCCCGAGACCGGTGTGCTCATCGCGCCCAACTTCTCCATCGGCGCGGTCCTCACCATGAAGTTCGCCCAGCAGGCGGCGCGTTACTTCGAGTCCGTCGAGGTCGTCGAGCTGCACCATCCGAACAAGGCCGACGCCCCGAGCGGCACCGCCACCCGCACGGCCCAGCTGATCGCCGCGGCCCGCGCCGATGCCGGCTGCGCCGCCCAGCCCGATGCCACCGTCACCGCTCTGGACGGCGCGCGAGGCGCGAATGTCGACGGGGTCCCGGTGCACGCGGTGCGGCTGCGCGGGCTGCTCGCCCACCAAGAGGTTCTGCTGGGCGGTGAGGGAGAGACGCTCACCATCCGTCATGACTCCCTGCACCACAGCAGCTTCATGCCCGGCATCCTGCTCGGCGTCCGCCGTGTGGTCTCCGCTCCCGGCCTCACCTTCGGCCTGGAGAACTTCCTCGACCTGAGCTGAAGCGGAATCATGCGCGCAAAGATCACGTACTTCGTCACGGCAGCCGTCCTGGTCGTCTACTTCGTCCTGGTCGGCAGCCGCGGCGTGATGCTCATACAGCAGGGCACCGCCATCACCGTCACCTTCGGCGCCGCGGTGCTGATCCTGCCGGTGATCGGCGTCTGGTTCCTGTGGAAGAACACGCAGTTCGTCAGCCGGGCCAACCAGCTCGCCGCGGAACTGGAGGCGGAGGGCGGGCTGCCCGTCGACGAGCTGGTCCGCACCCCGGGCGGCCGTATCGACCGTGACTCCGCGGACGCCGTGTTCGCCAAGCGCCGGGCCGAGACGGAGGATTCACCGGACGACTGGCGCTGCTGGTTCCGGCTGGCCGTCGCCTACCACGACGCCCGCGACACACCTCGGGCCCGCCGGGCGATGCAGCGCGCGATCGCGCTGCACGACGGCAGGCCCGTTCCGAGCTGACTCGTCCGGGGCGCAGCAACGGTCCCGAAGCCGGTCCGGTCTTGGAGCGCGGAGACGTTCCTGTCGACCTCGGACCTGCTCGCCGAACGCTTCGGAGCCGGCTCCGGTTCGATCAGCGAGCCGGCCCCCGCAGGAGTCAGCCGGCGCGGTACTCCGAGCCCCACGCCTCCACGGTGTCGGCCGCCCGGTCGAAAGCTTCCGGGCGGGACAAGAAATCGGCGTTGTGGTCGGTGAGCAGCGTGAGCGGCTCCGCGCCGTGCCGAACCATCACGAGTGCCTGCCCCTGTACGGTGCGGGGCAGCCCGAGCCAGCGCACCGGCTGCTGCACGGTGCGCAGCTCCGAGGTGCGCTGCCAGTGCGTCGTGCCGGTCGTCAGGAACGCCACGCGCCGCAGGCCGTGGCGGCTGACCCAGACGCCCATACGGAGCAGTCGCAGTGCGGCCGCGATCACCACGGCACCGAGGGCGAAGCACGCACCGGCGCCGGGCAGGGCGCCCGCGAAGGCGATGATCATCGCTGCGATCAGCACGAACGAGGCGAGCAGCAGCATGAGAGCCGCGGCCCCCACCCGCCACGGCCCCGGGCGGTACGGACGCCGCCACTCGTCGTGATCGTCGAAGGGCAGCGCGACATCATCCGCTTGCGTGTCAAAAGCACGGTCGGCCGTCAGGAAGGGCAGGGGCACGACGGATCCTCACTCACCAGCACACTCGATTGGGCTGTGCCCGGGTGAGGCTACCGAGACCGCCGGAGCGCGACCACCCCAGGGTGCCCTGGGGCGCGTCCCAGGACACCGGGCAGCCGGCGGAGGGTCAGCGCCCCTGGGAGGCTTCGGACTGCTGCGAATGAGCCGGCGTCCGACCGGTCTCCAGGGCGGGAAGCCCGAAGAGCAGGGAGCCGACGAGTCCGCCGACGACGGTCAGCCCGACGAGCACCCGGCCCGCGAGCTGCGAGCGGCTGGGTCGGGTACGGGGCGGGGGAGCGACGTTACTGCGGAAGGCGTCGGCCTCGGCGACGAACGCGAAGGGGACGGCTTCTCGCCGGCGGAACATCAGGGACTCTCCTAGAAAATCGTCACGGAAGCTGCGGGACTGGACGCCGCTACTGGTATAGACGAGCAACACGGCCATTCGGTGCCCGAATTCCCCGAATTGACCAAAGGACACCCGAGTGGCGTCATGGTCTTCGCTGTCAGTGCCGCCCCGTAGAGTGGACGCCGCCCGAGCGATGCAACTGGAAGGACCGCGCCGGTGAGCCAGACCCCCGCAGAGAACGTAAAGCCCAGCTTCCGCAGCGATGTCACAGTCGAGCTGGTGAAGCACACGGCCGGAGACTCCGACGTGCTGTGGGCGGCCCGTGTCTCCACCGCGGGCGAGCAGTCCCTCGACGAGCTCTCGAAGGATCCGGAGCGCTCCAAGGGCCTCATCAACTACCTGATGCGCGACCGCCACGGCAGCCCCTTCGAGCACAACTCGATGACCTTCTTCATCAGTGCCCCGATCTTCGTCTTCCGCGAGTTCATGCGGCATCGCGTCGGCTGGTCGTACAACGAGGAGTCGGGCCGCTACCGCCGCCTGGACCCGGTGTTCTACGTGCCGGACGCCGAGCGCAAGCTCGTCCAGGAGGGCCGCCCGGGGAAGTACGTCTTCGTCGAGGGCACCGCGGCCCAGCAGGAGCTCACCGGGCGGGTGATGGAGGACTCCTACCGCCAGGCGTACGAGGCCTATCTGGAGATGCTCGACGCGGGCGTCGCCCGCGAGGTCGCCCGGGCTGTGCTGCCGGTCGGCATGTACTCGTCGATGTACGCGACGTGCAACGCCCGCTCGCTGATGCATTTCCTCGGCCTGCGCACCCAGCACGACGACGCCAAGGTGCCGTCCTTCCCACAGCGTGAGATCGAGATGGTCGGCGAGAAGATGGAGCAGCACTGGGCGAAGCTCATGCCGCTCACCTCCGCCGCCTTCAACGCCAACGGGCGGGTCGCTCCGTAGGATCGCTCTCTAGGGCACAGATGTACGGTCAGCCTGGAGAAGTGTCCGTATTGCGGCGTTTCGAGAAGTTCATCTAGGCTGATCAAACGGACCCGGCACTGCTTGAACCCCCGAGCAGGCAGTGCCGGGCTCCGCATGCCACGTCGTACGTCACGTCCCCCGAGGGGACCCCCTGCGCTGAGCAGCGAGTAGCGTGTTACCCATGGCTCCGATCTCCACTCCGCAGACCCCCTTCGGGCGGGTTCTTACCGCCATGGTCACGCCCTTCACGGCGGACGGCGCACTTGACCTCGAAGGCGCCCAGCAGCTGGCCGCCCATCTGGTGGACGCAGGCAACGACGGCCTGGTCATCAATGGCACCACCGGCGAGTCGCCCACCACCGGCGACGCGGAGAAAGACCAGCTTGTACGGGCCGTGCTGGAAGCGGTCGGAGACCGTGCCCACGTCGTCGCCGGCATCGGCACCAACGACACACGCCACAGCGTCGAACTCGCCCGCGCGGCCGAGCGCGCCGGCGCGCACGGCCTGCTCGCTGTGACCCCCTACTACAACAAGCCCCCTCAGCAGGGCCTGCTCCGTCACTTCACGGCCATCGCCGACGCGACGGAGTTGCCGGTGATGCTGTACGACATCCCCGGACGCAGCGGCGTCCCGATCGACACCGAGACGATCGTGCGCCTTGCCGACCACCCGCGGATCGTCGCGAACAAGGACGCCAAGGGCGACCTGGGCCGCGCCAGCTGGGCCATCGCCCGCAGCGGCCTCGCCTGGTACTCGGGCGACGACATGCTCAACCTGCCGCTGCTCTCGGTCGGCGCCTGCGGATTCGTCTCCGTCGTGGGCCACGTGGTCACTCCTGAGCTCCGTGCGCTGCTCGACGCCTACCGCGGCGGGGACGTCCAGAAGGCGACGGAGATCCACCAGAAGCTGCTCCCGGTCTTCACGGGCATGTTCCGCACCCAGGGCGTCATCACCACCAAGGCGGCGCTGACGCTCCAGGGACTACCGGCCGGTCCGCTGCGCCTTCCCCTCGTCGAGCTGTCGCCGGAAGAAACCGCACAGCTCAAGGTCGACCTGACCGCCGGTGGGGTAGAGCTCTGAACAGACTTCACAACTGAATAAGCGCAGAACCGGCTGATGAGACCGACACGAGGCCGACCGACACCGGTCGGCCGCACGGACCCGGCCGGACACAGACACAGCAAGTGCACGTATGTCATGTACGCCACGTGCCCCCGCGGTACGTGGCGTACATGGTGAGGAGAGTCTTTTGAGTCATCCGCATCCTGAACTCGGTGCGCCGCCCAAGCTGCCTCAGGGCGGCCTGCGCGTCACCCCGCTCGGCGGTCTCGGTGAGATCGGCCGGAACATGACCGTCTTCGAATACGACGGCCGACTGCTCATCGTCGACTGCGGCGTCCTGTTCCCAGAGGACGAGCAGCCCGGGATCGACCTGATCCTGCCGGACTTCACCACCATCAAGGACCGCCTCGACGACATCGACGGCATCGTGCTCACGCACGGCCACGAGGACCACATCGGCGGCGTCCCGTTCCTGCTCCGCCTGAAGCCGGACATTCCGCTGATCGGCTCCAAGCTGACCCTCGCCCTGATCGAGGCCAAGCTCCAGGAGCACCGCATCCGCCCCTACACCCTCGAGGTGACAGAGGGGCATCGCGAGCGGATCGGCCCCTTCGACTGCGAATTCATCGCGGTCAACCACTCCATCCCGGACGCCCTGGCGGTCGCCATCCGCACCCCCGCGGGCATGGTGGTCCACACCGGCGACTTCAAGATGGACCAGCTGCCGCTGGACCGGCGCCTCACCGACCTCCACGCGTTCGCGCGTCTGAGCGAGGAGGGCATCGACCTCCTGCTTTCGGATTCGACGAATGCGGAGGTCCCGGGGTTCGTCCCGCCGGAGCGTGAGATCTCGAACGTCCTGCGGACGGTCTTCGCGAACGCCCAGAAGCGCATCATCGTGGCGAGTTTCGCCAGCCATGTGCACCGCATCCAGCAGATCCTCGACGCCGCCCACGAGTACGGCAGGCGGGTCGCCTTCGTCGGACGTTCGATGGTTCGCAACATGGGCATCGCCCGCGACCTGGGATACCTGCGGGTTCCGGCCGGGTTGGTCGTAGACGTCAAGACCCTGGACGATCTCCCGGACCACGAGGTCGTTCTCATCTGCACGGGATCCCAGGGCGAGCCCATGGCGGCCCTCTCCCGGATGGCCAACCGTGATCACCAGATCCGTATCGTCCAGGGGGACACGGTCATCCTGGCGTCGTCCCTGATCCCGGGCAACGAGAACGCGGTCTACCGCGTGATCAACGGCCTGACCCGCTGGGGCGCGAACGTCGTCCACAAGGGCAACGCCAAAGTCCATGTCTCCGGCCACGCGTCGGCCGGCGAGCTGCTGTACTTCTACAACATCTGCAAGCCGAAGAACCTCATGCCGGTTCACGGCGAGTGGCGCCACCTGCGAGCCAATGCGGAGCTCGGCGCCCTGACCGGTGTTCCCAAGGACCGCATCGTGATCGCCGAGGACGGTGTTGTCGTCGACCTCGTCGACGGCAAGGCCAAAATCGTCGGCAAGGTCCAGGCCGGTTATGTGTACGTCGACGGCCTCTCGGTCGGCGATGTCACGGAGCCCGCACTGAAGGACCGCCGCATCCTCGGCGAAGAGGGCATCATCTCCGTCTTCCTCGTCGTCGACAGCACGACGGGCAAGGTCGTGGGCGGGCCCAACATCCATGCGAGGGGTTCGGGTATCGAAGACCCGGCGTTCTCGGCCGTCATGCCCAAGATCGAGGACGCGATCGCCAAGGCGGCCTCCGACGGCGTCGCCGAACCCCACCAGCTGCAGCAACTTGTTCGCCGCACGGTGGGCAAGTGGGTCTCCGACACCTACCGCCGGCGCCCGATGATCCTCCCGGTCGTCGTCGAGGTCTGACACCCAACACTGGCGCGGGGCCCCCGATTTGCATCGGGGCGCCCCGCTCCAGTACGTTTACGGCTCCGCCTGAACGGGAACCCCGCACACTCATGTGTGCTTCGTGGCGCCCGAAGGGGGCGGGGAATTCCGACTCAGAATCTCTGATAAAGTCGGAGTCGCCGGAAAGGGAAACGCGAAAGCGAAGAACCGGAAGGCAAGCAAGAAATTCTCTGCTGAGCAGAGAGCCCGCCGGCCGGGAATCGGACACGAAAGAGTCTGATAGAGTCGGAAACGCAAGATCGAAGGGAAGCGCCCGGAGGAAAGCCCCAGAAAGTGTTCTGTGGGTGAGTACAAAGGAAGCGTCCGTTCCTTGAGAACTCAACAGTGTGCCAAAAATCAACGCCAGATATGTTGATACCCCGTCCATCTTCGGATGG